>JAPPHA010000048.1:25787-72700 GCA_028874915.1 Paracoccaceae bacterium | reverse complement strand
GGAAAAAACGGACCGAAGGCACGCCCGAGGTCACCCCCCGAGGTCAGGACATCTGGAGTCATTCCGATTCATTTGGCGAAACGGGAAATCGTCGGCCCGTGTCTGCCGGATTGCATCGTTACCGAGGACATGCACGAACGGAAGAAAGTGATGTTCATGAACTCCGATGCAGCCGTCGCGCTGCCCGGCGGACCGGGTACGCTTGACGAACTCTTTGAGGTTTTGACGTGGCGTCAACTTGGCCTCCATCGGAAGCCGGTTCTGCTGCTCAACGTCAACGGGTTCTGGGATCCACTTCTCACCCTGATCAACCACCAAATCCGATCGGGTTTTGCCGATCGAAGTTTCCGAACATTTCTCGAGGACTTCGATACCGAATCCGGCTTGTTCGAAAGACTCAGCGGCCTCGGCCGCTGAGTCGGTTGATTTGTGCGTCGCAGCAACCCTGCGACGATCCGGTTTCAGCCGTCAGACAGACGTTCGGCCACGTTCTCCCAATTGACGAGATTGTCGAGGAAATTCTCCAGGTAAGCAGGCCGTCGGTTCCGGAAATCGATATAGTAGGAATGCTCCCAGACATCGCAGCCAAGAAGCGCAGTCTGGCCGAAGCAGAGCGGATTGACGCCGTTTTCGGTCTTGGTCACCTTCAGGGACCCGTCGGATTCCGCAACAAGCCAGCACCAGCCGGAACCGAACTGCCCGACACCGGCCGCACAAAATTCGGACTTGAACCCGTCCACGGAACCGAAAGCATCAACGATCCTCCGCTCCAGGTCACCAGGCATATTGCGACCGGCTGGCCCCATCATCTCCCAGAACTGAATGTGGTTCCAGTGCTGAGAGGCATTGTTGAATACGCCACTCTGGGCGACGGCACCGGAGGCATAGGTGCCGGTGATGATGTCCTCAAGCGACGCGTCGGCCCATTCGCCGCCCGAGATCAGCTTGTTGCCATTGTCCACATAGGCCTTGTGGTGAAGATCATGGTGAAACTCGAGCGTTTCCCTGGACATTCCGCCGCCTGCGAGCGCGTCATGTGCATAGGGAAGATCGGGAAGTTCAAACGCCATATTTCGTTACCTCCTAGTCCTGCTTGTCCTGCTGGTTTCGTATCCCTGGTTTCTCCTGCGGCGACTCCGTCACCTGTGGATTGCCATGAGCCCGTGTCTCGGGCGAAACGGCGAACCTCCGGGAACTCTGACAGATTTCGGATCATGTCCGAACACGCTCGCCCGGTGTCCGGGGTCCGACGTGCGGGAGTTTAGCACAGTTGACGTTCGAGGGAAGCAAAGACACGCCGTCCGCCACCTCAGCGACTCTCGGTTCTGTAATTTTTTCTGGCACCGGTCTTCGCAGCGTCAGTCCAGTAGCGGGAGGCCGACGATCGCGGAGACGGCAATGACCAGGTAGGCGACGAATCGATACAGGCGTTCCCTATCCGGATCGAAAATCGCCTGGCCGATCCAGCCGGCAATCGCATAGGGCACGGTGAGCACCAGACCAACGGCCACCGGAACGGCTTGGAGGTATCCAATGGCAGCCATGAACAGAAGAAACGAGAATTCGAACAGCAAAAGGAAAATCATGTTGTTGGCGCGAATCATTGCCGGTCGTTCGGGCCCGCTCAGGTAAAACAGGATCACGGGCGGCCCGGGCGCACCCGTCACACCACCGAGCGCACCGGCCACCACGCCGACTCCGGCCTTCGCTGACGTTCCCAACGCCTTTCGCAATCGCCACCCGCTGGCAAGTACGACCAGCATCAAAAGGGCGAGGCCACAAATCAGGGTCCGAAAAGTCTCAGTGTCGAATCGAGTCAGCAGGAAGACGCCAGCGGGCAGCCCGACCAGGGCCCCGGCCATCAGGACAGCGACCTCGCTCATCCTCCCGTCCTTAACCGACCTGGGTGCCAGGGGCAGAATGCCAAGGACATCGAAGATCATGACCGTGGTCAGGACCCAGACGGGTGGCATGACCAAAGACGCGAGCGGAACATAGACGAGAGCCGTTCCGAATCCGGCAAATCCCCGGACCAATCCGGCGGCTGTGACGGCAATCAAGAGGAGAGGCAGGCCCTCCAGGGCCAAGGCCGGGGCAATGAATCCTGTCACGCGTCGATATTCGCGAATTGTGTGCCCGGTGCGGCTTCCTTTTTGGACCAGTCGCGCTTGACCCCCAGTCTCAACAGCACGCCTGAAGCCACGAACACCGACGAATAGGTGCCGACAATGACGCCCCAGATCATGGCAAAGACGAAACCGCGTATGACATCGCCTCCCAGGACAAAGAGAGAACCAAGAGCAATCAACGTGGTGACCGAGGTCATCACCGTCCGGCCGAGTGTCTCGTTGATCGAGCGATTCAGCACAGCCCTGAGCGGTTCCTTCTTGTACTTTCTGAGATTCTCGCGAACCCGGTCGTAGACGACAACCGTGTCGTTGAGCGAATATCCTACGATCGTCAGGAGGGCAGCAATGATTGCCAGATCGAACTTGATCTGCAGAATGCAGAAGACGCCGATGGTGACCACCACATCATGCACGAGGGCGGCGACCGCACCGACCGAAAACTGCCACTCGAACCTCAGCCAGATGTAAAAGAGCACAGCGGCCATAGCCAGGAGCACGGCGATCACGGCGGCCTTGACCAGTTCGCCGGAGACCTTGGGACCGACGCTGTCAACGAGCGGAAACACCATGTCGGGATCGATCGTGCGGAGCGCATCCTTGACGGCGGTGATGGTCTCGTTGCTGATCGCCTGTTCTCCGGACTGTTGTTCGATCCGGATCATGGCAACATTCTCACTACCGCCAGCCAGCTCCGCCGCCGGATCGCGGACTTCGGTGATCGAAACATCGCCAAGATCGAGTCGCGCCAAAACGCTCCGATAGGTACCGACATCAAGTTCCAGGCTGCTCTCGGTCCGGATGGCCGTTCCGCCCCTGAAGTCGATCCCGTAGTTCAGTCCGATCACCAGAAACAAAACAACGGAGGCGATCATGGCGCCCACCGAAATGCCAAACGTGAGACGTATCCAGCCGAAGAAGTCTATCGCTGTATTGGCCGGAACCAGTCTGAGACGCATCATCACATCCCGCCCTCTATTCAGACTTCAATGGTCTTCGGCCGCCGCCGTTCCATCCAGGCCGCGATCATCAGACGCGTCAGCCAGATCGCCGTAAAGACCGACGTCATGATCCCCAGTCCGAGCGTTACCGCAAACCCGCGAACAGGGCCGGACCCCATGGCAAACAGGATTGCGGCCGCGATCAGAGTGGTGATGTTGGCATCGATGATGGCAGAGAGAGCACGTTCGTAGCCGACTTCAATGGCCCGTGCCGGCCCCCTCGAATTCCTCAGTTCCTCACGAATGCGTTCGAAAACAAGTACGTTCGCATCGACTGCCATCCCGATCGTCAGCACGATTCCGGCGATTCCCGGAAGTGTGAGGGTGGCCCCGATCACCGACAGCAAACCGAAAATCAACGCAACATTGACTACGAGCGCGACATTGGCGAAGAGGCCGAAGAGGCCATAACAGAGCACCATGAAGACCAATATCGCCGCAAAGGCTACCACGCAGGCGATTCGTCCGGCGTCGATGCTGTCTTGCCCAAGCTCCGGCCCGACGGTGCGTTCTTCGAGGTAAACAACCCGTGCGGGGAGTGCACCCGCCCGCAACTGAATGGCCAGCTTGGTGCTCTCCTCCACGGAAAACCGACCGGTAATGATTCCGGACCCGCCGGGAATGTGGCTCTGGATCGTCGGCGCCGAGATCACCCGGTTGTCCAGCACGATCGCAAAGGGATTGCCGACATTCCGGGCCGTGTATTCGCCAAAGATTCGCCCTCCGGCCGGGTTGAGCCTGAAGCTCACCGCCGGCTGGTTGTTCTGGTCAAAGCTGGGCTGGGCATCCACCAGGTGGTCACCCGAAATCGTCGGCGACTTCTCGAGGACGTAGTAGATCCCGTCCTCGTCGTCGGCGGGAAGCAGCAATTCCCTGGACCGAACCCGCGCGTCGGGATCCGATGTCCGCCCAATCACAGGATGGAATGTCAGCTTTGCCGTCTTGCCGATCAGATCCTTGAGATCCTCGGCAGAGCCGATACCGGGAACTTGAATCAGGATTCGGTGATCACCCTGGCGCTGGATCGATGGTTCGCGGGTTCCGGCTTCATCGACGCGGCGCCGAATGATTTCAAGCGACTGGGCCATTGTGTTTCTGTCCGTCCGGGCCTTTTCGGCATCAGACAGCGTGACCACGACATCTGCGCCGTCGCCCCGAACCTCAATGTCGTTTGCGGTCGTCCCCGCGAGCCCCGATACCGGTCGCGCCAACGCTTCCACGGCGGCCACCGCTCGGTCAATCGCGCCGGGTTCCGAAATCCTGACGCGGAGTTCCCGGCCGTCATCATCCCGACGTCGAATTGTGCCAACGGTTGACCGTTCAGCCCGAAGAGCATCGCGAACCCCGGGCCACATCCCGTCCAGCCGTTCTGCATAGACATCGGCCACCTGGACTTCCGCGAGAAGATGGGCGCCGCCCCTGAGATCTAGACCAAGATTGACCAGCGCCGAAGGGAGCACGGACGGCCACCGCCCGGCGGCTTCGACCAGTTCGGGCGTCGCGCCTTCGCCGGATGCCATTGCGATCCTGGCATCATTGGCCTGCTCGACCCGAGTGTAAAACGCGTTCGGCAACGCCACGACCACCCCGGCGATACACAGCCCAAGGATCAGCAACTGCCGGGCAATCGAGAAACGCAACATCGCCAAACCGTTGTGTAATGGAGTCCGGAAAGCTCAGCCCGCGGGTTCCGTCTTGCTCAGGACCGACTGGACCGTCGACTGCACGACCCGAACCTTGACGCCAGAGGCGATCTCCACCTCGATTTCGTTGTCGGACTTGACCTTGGTCACCTTGCCGATCAGCCCACCTTGCGTAACGACCGAATCGCCTTTGCGAAGTGCCTCGACCATGGCCTTGTGCTGCTTGACCTTTTTTTGCTGCGGACGAATGAGCAGGAAATACATGATCGCGAAGATCACGAGCAACAGGGCAAAATTGGAAAGCCCCAGTCCGCTTCCCGCTGACTGGGCGTAGGCCGGTGAAGCAATCATTTTGATGTCCCCATGACAAAAAAGCCGCAACGACCGAAGCCGCCATCATCGTTGCAGAGTCGCAACGAATTCGGCAGAACCGCGGCAAAACCGGCGCGAAACTACTCCCGGTGCCTGTGCTTGGCAAGCTGTGGACACGTCATGGAACACGTGCCGGAATCCCATCCCCACCCCGTTTATCCTCCTGCCCGGATCGCCAGGCTGGTCGCCGGTTCCGGTTCCGACAATGCGATTGCAAACCCGGTTTCGTCGACTTCTCTGTCCGGACCGGAATGTCGAGTTACCGATTCTCAATTCGGTTCCTCGGCCGGGTTGCTCGGTGCCGACAGGCGGGGAGGTCGAGGACCACGCCCCCGACCGCGAACAAGCCCTCGAGTTCTCCCAAGTCAACCGGCAGAAGAATGACGCCGCCTCTATTGGGAACACCCGCGGCAATGGCCTCACATGGAAATCCTTCCATCGGATACCGTTCACCCCTGCGCCGGTTCGGCAATTCCGAACTGTCCACTGAACCTGGGTCACTCGACAAGTGCCACAGCGGGATTCGCCGGCCCCTGCCCCAGTGTCTGTTCGCTCGGCTACGCGGACGGCAAGCGGTCCCTCTCGTTCGCGATTCGCAGCTGTGACGAACGCAGCCACGTCACGTCAATGCGTCGAAACAGAGGCCACCTGATGACTGCCGACAGGAGTCTTCATCGGCTGGCGATACCGGAAGGTCGTCGTTGACTTGGGCAGCCGGGGATTGTCGTCCTGGTCAAATTCAGTCTGGTAAGATGGCGCTGCGCATTCGTGTTCGGCCATTCGGAATGGAATTCGTCAATGGTGAAGGTGGAGTCGCGGAATGTCCTCGGCACGGAGTTCGTATCAGTTCGAAGAAAGCGACGTCCGACCGCCAGGCCCAGGATACGTTGGCATCGCCCGCGATTACAGCGACTGCCCGGGCCTGCGGAACGCGCTGCAACTGCCCGCGGCCAACGTATGCATTTGCCCGCAGTGTCACGAATTGGCGCGGCCTGTTTTCTCGAAGTGAGGGCGAAAACACCCTGGTGCCGTCTTCAAACGCTCGATCCAGGCTTGCATCGCGGTCGGACGCCGGGCGGGAGTCATTCCCGGTCTCCGGGTTTGACCTACCAGGCAATTCATGCAACACGCCCTGCCGGCGGTTCAATCGGGAAACGGTCCCTGTCGGGCAGCATCATGCATGACATTCGAAAGATTGCCCAAGATCCGGATGGATTTGACAGATCTCTGGCACGCCGGGGAATCGAACAGGCCGCTGCCCACATTCTCGACGTCGATGGCGAACGCCGCCGAGCCATCACCGAAGCGGAGCGACTCCGCGCAGAACGCAAGGCGACCTCCCGTTCCGCCGGGCAAGCCCAGGTCGCCGGCGACGACGCGGCATTCGAACGCCATCGGGACGACGCGTCCGCACTGCGGGCAAGGATCATGGATCTAGAAGGGAAAATCCGCGATTGCGATCGTCACCTCCGGGAGATTCTGCTCGAGATTCCGAATCTGCCTCACGACGATGTTCCTGACGGCTGCGACGAAAATGACAATGTCGAGATCCGCCGCTGGGGCGTACCGCCGGAGTTCGAATTCTCTCCGAAGGAACATTTCGAAATCGACGCCAGTCATGGGAGCATGGACTTCGAATTGGCAGCCAGGATTGCCGGTTCGCGCTTCGTGGTGCTGACCGGTGCCATCGCCCGTCTCCACCGGGCGCTTGGCCAGTTCATGTTGGACTGGAACACCACCCGAAACGGATACCTTGAAGCCAATCCGCCGGTCCTTGTCCGGGACGAAACAATGATCGGGACCGGACAACTGCCCAAGTTCGCCGGGGAAAGCTACCGAACCACTGACGGCCACTGGCTGATTCCGACGTCTGAGGTTTCACTGACCAACTTCGTTGCCGACACTATCCTTCCCGAGGACGAACTCCCGCAGCGTTACACGGCTCACACGCTCTGTTTTCGTTCGGAAGCCGGTGCCGCCGGTCGCGATACGGCCGGAATGCTACGCCAACATCAGTTTGAAAAAGTCGAGATGGTTTCCGTCACCCGTCCCGAGGACAGCAGGGCGGAACTTGACCGGATGACGGGCTGTGCCGAAGGAATTCTCAAGGCCCTCGAACTGCCCTTTCGGACAGTGGTCCTCTGCACGGGTGACATGGGATTCGGCGCTTGCCGAACCCATGACATCGAGGTTTGGCTGCCCGGTCAGGACGCCTACCGGGAGATCTCAAGCTGTTCGGTCTGCGATGAATTCCAGGCCCGGCGGATGAACGCCCGGTTCCGCCGAACCGGCGGCGGCAAGCCGGAGTACGTGCATACGCTGAATGGATCGGGCCTTGCGATCGGGCGGTGCCTGATTGCGGTTCTTGAGAATGGACAACGCTCCGATGGAAGCGTCTTGTTGCCGGCGGCCCTGCGGCCCTGGCTCGGCGGTTTCTCGAAGCTGACGGCCGAAGGCGAATTTGGCGGATGACGGATTGCGTTGCCGCCCGGAATTCGGAACTCGGCTTCGCCCGCAGGGGCGGCTATTGGCAAATCCTTGTGAACGTCGTCACACTGCGCGGTAATCTGGAAGCACTCCTGTGTCTGACCGAACACCCGGGGAAATCTGAACATTGCGAATCCTGATCACCAACGACGACGGTATCGATGCACCCGGTCTTGCCGTCCTTCACGAAATCGCCAACCAACTGGTTGACGAGACCGGTGAAGTCTGGACTGTCGCCCCACTGATCGAGCAGTCGGGTGTCGGACATTGCGTTTCCTACACGCATCCGATGCAGATCGAGAAACGCGGCCCGCGACAGTTTGCGGTTGAAGGCACGCCCGCGGACTGTGTACTCGCCGGACTGTTTCACGTCATGGTCGACCATCCGCCCGAGTTGGTATTGTCGGGTGTCAACCGAGGCAACAATTCTGGCGAAAACGCAGTCTATTCGGGCACTGTCGGAGCCAGCATGGAAGCCGCGCTTCATGGGTGCAGGAGCATTGCGCTCTCACAGTCCATCGGTGTCCGCAACCGCGGCGGCGATGCATTTGATGCGGCACGGACTCATTCGGTGTCGCTGATCCGCAAACTGCTCGAGCTGGATGTCTGGAAGAGTTCGAACGATTACAGCCTCTTCTACAATGTCAACTTTCCGCCGCGACCGGCCGCGGAGGTCTTGGGAACCCGCCTGGTGTCGCAGGGTCTCAGATCGAACGGCACATTCCGTGTGGTGCCATATCAGTCGCCCTCCAGACGGCAGTTCCTTTACGTCCAAGGTCCGCCACAGGACGGCCCGACACAGCCGGGGACCGACGTGCATGCCAATCTCGCAGGGTATGTTTCGGTGACTCCGATGCGGGCGGATCTGACGTCGACTGACGGGATGCGGGCACTCGACGGCGCCTTTGGCGCGTCTCCGACATGACAGCACCGTCATCCGTACCACCGGAATTCATGCAGACCTTGAGGCGGGATGGTATCAACAACGAAGACGTTCTGTCAGCCATTCGTTCGACCCCGCGCCATCGTTTCGTCCAAGGCCACTTCCGAAGCCGCGCCTACGAGAATCGCCCCTTGCCGATTGCCTGCGGCCAAACGATCAGCCAGCCGACAATCGTCGGAATCATGACCCAGGCCCTCGAGGTCGGTCCTCGTCACAAGGTCTTGGAAGTCGGGACCGGGTCGGGTTACCAGACTGCGATTCTCTCGCGGCTGGCGCGGCGTGTCTATACGATCGAACGTCATCCAGACCTGATGCGGGACGCCTGTCTGGTTTTCGACGAACTCCGACTCAGCAACATAACGGCCGTTGTTGGCGACGGATCGCTCGGCATCGCGGAACAAGCTCCCTTCGACCGGATCATTGTGACGGCGGCTGCCGAAGACACTCCGGCAACCCTGTTGGCGCAACTGGTTACGGGCGGTGTCATGGTGGTTCCTGTTGGTCAGACCGATGACATTCAGAGACTTATCAAGGTTGTCATGACCGAACAGGGCCCTGACTACCAGGAACTCGAATACGTCCGGTTTGTACCGCTCTTGAGCGGTGTCTCGGAAGCGAGGAACGGCTGACCGGTTCGACTCATGAATTCGACAAAAAATCGCCGCCCGGTGGGCTGTTGACGATGACAAAACACGAACGCCGAAGTACAGGCTCACAAGACGTGAACGCGCTCTTGGCAATCGGCAAAATGCTACCCGTGGGAACGAGGACCGGCTGTACCGGCCGACCCGAACCGACCACAGGGCGCGGCATCGTGTTGTTCCCTGTCCTGGTGTTGTCCCTGGCCATGTCCGGCTGTGTGAACGGCGTGGGCTTGGACGAGCGGCGCCAGATTGCTGAATCGGCCGCGAACGTCGAAGGTGGTGCCAACAGCATTGTCGGCGCGATCGAGCGACGATCGATCGCTGCACGTCCTGGAGAAAGCCTGGACGATGTCGCCGCCCGGGCCGGTCTGAGCGCGGATCAACTGGCGAGCCACAATGGTCTCGACAGGAATTACAGACCGCGATCGGGCGAAGTGTTCGCGCTTCCACGGCAATCACCGCCTGTCTCTTCGGCCGACAGCCTGCAAGCGATTGCCCGCGCTGCCATTGACAGGGCCGAGATGCATCAATCCGAAAGGCACCAGGGACCCGCGGATGCCGGCTTCATTCAACACATCGTCGAACCGGACGACACGCTCGCATCAATCGCGAACGTTTATTCGGTCTCGCCTGGGACGATCGTGGAGACCAACGGACTTGGATCGGACCGGTCAATCTCCGAGGGCCAACTCCTGTTGATCCCAATGACCAGTGCAGACGACGGCGAGTCCGGGAACATCACCGACGCAACACCGCCCGCACCGGCCGCACCGGCCGCCACTTCCGCCCCCGGTGAGCAAAGCCGAGCCCCGGCGCCTCCGAGTCTCGACCAACCTTTGCCGGCCCGTCCCGAAGAAGCCAGAATTCCGCCGAGCCCGGACCTTGGGAGCTATCGGACACCTCCCGGCGCAAGCGGCAAACTGCTCATGCCGGTCGAAGGTGAGATCATTCGGCACTACGCGGGTCATACAGGCGGGGGTCAGGGTATAGACATTCGTGCACCGGCAGGGACCGGTGTCCGGGCTGCCGATGACGGCGAGATCGCCCTCGTCGCACCCTCCGACACCCACATGACCATCGTCCTCATCCGTCACGCCGATAACCTCTACACTGTCTATGGCCGGATCGACGGGGTCACGCTTGAAAAGGGTGATACGGTCGCCCGCGGCCACCCGTTTGCACAAGTGGCCAGTGGCGATCCGGCCTATCTGCACTTTCAGGTCCGGCGTGGAACGGAAAGTGTCGACCCGGAAGCCTACCTTCAGGCCGACGGTGGAACCTAGACGTGGCCCAATCCGTTTTTCGCGTGTCGATGCCTCGATTTTGCCTTCCGATTGCGTACCGCCAGCATCCTCCCCAGGATTCCCGGAGGATTGGGGCTTTGAACAGGGGACGAAAACACATAGATATCCATTGAACTAGAGGGTGCGGGACGTTCGGCGTCCCGCCAAACGACAGGAGACGACAATGATTCCGATTGTGCCGGGCTTCATTCAGAACGTGGGGCTTCCCGGCTTGCTGCTGATTACAGTCGTGGTGCTGATCCTGTTCGGGCGCGGCAAGATTTCCTCGCTCATGGGTGAGGTCGGCAAGGGCATCACCGCCTTCAAGCGAGGCGTGAAGGAAGGCAAGGACGAAATGGATGGCGCCATCGAGGATGCCACCGGGGACGCCATCGACGTGACTCCGGAAAAGAGGCGCGACCAGACGACCGGCAAGGGCTGATTCAGAGGCACAGGGTTGTCCGGCCGTGTTCGACATCGGATGGTCAGAACTGCTCATCGTCGGCGTCGTCGCCCTGATCGTCGTCGGCCCTAAGGAACTGCCCCGTCTGTTCCGGACCGTGGGGCAGTTTGTCGGCAAAGCGCGGGGAATGGCTCGTGAATTCCAGCGCGCAATGAACAGGGCGGCGGACGAGGCCGGGGTTGATGAGGTCAAGCAGTCGCTCCAACAGGCGTCGAAGGCAACCAGTTTCGGCTTCGACGACATCCGCAAGACCATGAACTCATCAACCCTTCCGGATCGGAAGCCGACAACACGAAGCGTTGATGCCGCCAAGGAGCATGCGGACAATGTAAAAGCCGCGGCGGGGTCCAAGTCGACGGATGATTCCGTTTCCGCCGACTCGGAAACGTCCAGCACGGGCGAGATTTCCAGCGATGAAACCGGGACCGCACTAGCGGGATCCGCAAGGTCCACTGCGTCCAACGGGGGGCCGGAGGAAGTCGAGGATTCGAAATCCAATGGCACCGGCGAAGGTGCGGAAGACGTTGGAAACGTGACAGGTGCAACGGGAATTGCGGCGGCGGCCCCGGAGGACGGCCGGAAGAACACGGCATGAGCGAAGAGGAAGTCAACGCATCCGCCGCACCTCTCGTCGAACATCTTGCAGAGTTGCGAACGCGGCTGATCCGATCTGTTCTCGCCTTTGTCGTCGGGATGTTGATCTGCTTTTCCTTTTCGGAAACCCTGCTCGACTTTCTGGTCGATCCGATCGCCGAGATCCTGCGCACACGGGGACAGGATCCACAGCTCATATTTACGGCGCCCCAGGAGAAATTCTTCGTCCTGTTCCGGATTTCGGTGGTCATGGGGCTAGGCCTGTCTTTTCCGGTGATCGCACATCAGCTTTGGCGCTTCGTCGCACCCGGGCTCTACCGGAACGAAAAGCGTGCATTCCTGCCGTTCATCATCGCTTCGCCGGCACTGTTCCTGGCCGGTGCTGCCTTTACCCACTATATCGTGACACCACTCGCGATGAATTTCTTTATCGGCTTCTCCGACGTCATCCCGACCATCACTGAAATCCTGTCGAACAGTAGCGGCGGCACGGTCACGACCGTCACGGAAGGATCCGACGGGGAACTGTCGACGGTTTTTCTGGGTTCGGTTAGGGAATCTCTCGACATTACACTGATGTTCATCTTCGCGTTCGGAGTCTGCTTTCAGTTGCCGGTCCTGATGACACTCCTGGGCATGGCGGAACTGGTCACGGCAGTCGGAATGAAACGGATGCGCAAATACGCGGTCGTCGGAATCCTCTGCCTCGCGGCAGTCATTACGCCCCCTGATGTCATCACTCAGGTTATCCTGTTCGTCGCCGTTTACGCACTCTACGAAGTGTCCATCCAGCTCGTGAGCCTGGTCGAACGCCGCCGGATCGCCCGCCTAAAGGCGATGGGTCTCTACGATGATGATGATTTCGGCGACGAGAGGGTTTCTTGAGAGACGACGCACTTTCCCGCATCGCCGACGCCTTGGATCGACTGGCTCCCACCGATCCTGCGCCACCTGATTTTGCCGACGCCGACGCCTTTGTCTGGCACATTGATCCAGATCGTCTGGATCCTGTGACACGGGTCAACCGAATCGACCTGGACTTGCTTGTCGGAATCGACCGCCCCCGGGACACTCTCCTCGGCAACACCCGGCGTTTTGCCGCCGGGTCGGCTGCAAACAACGCCCTCGTGTGGGGAGCTCGCGGGATGGGCAAGTCGTCACTGGTCAAGGCCGTGCACGCGGTGGTCTCGCGGGAACTGCCGCTTTGTCTGATCGAGATCCAGAGAGAGGATCTGCCGTCGATCAGCCGGTTGATGGCGCTGCTGCGACGGTCGGACCGACGGTTCCTGCTGTTCTGCGACGATCTCAGTTTCAGTTATGAGGACAGCCATTACAAGTCATTGAAGGCGATTCTCGATGGTGGAATCGAAGGCCGGCCCGAGAATGTCCTGTTTTATGCCACGTCGAACCGGCGACATCTCATGCCGAGAGACATGATCGAGAATGAGCGGTCGACAGCCATCTCTCCGTCGGAGGCGGTGGATGAAAAGGTGTCGCTTTCGGACCGGTTCGGACTGTGGCTCGGCATTCATCCATGCGATCAGGACCAGTATTTTGCCATGATCCGCGGCTACTGCGACGCGTACAGGATTGACATCTCCGATTCCGAACTTCGGGCCGAAGCCATCGAGTGGCAACAAACCCGGGGGAGCCGGTCCGGGCGGGTTGCCTGGCAATTCATCTGCGATCTCGCGGGACGCCGGGGGATATCCTTACGCTGACCGCCTACGCCCGCAAGTGGCGAAATGTCCGGCCGAACACACTGTAGAGCCGGATTTGCGGGACCGATCAACATACGGTTTCATGGGTCGACGGGTTTCGCCCCGCGCCGCGCAAAGACGAAACACCGGTCTCGCCGCAAGGACAGCCAGAGGGGAGTCCCTTTTGGCGGCATGAAGACGCCGGGGACAACCGCCTTGAGCATGAAACCCCGGAATTCCATTCTAAGTTCGACGAGGCTGTGGCCACCCATGAAACGAGCCCGTTCTACCTGGCCACGGGCCGGCACCCCTTCTTCGACGGTCGGATGTGGTCCGCGTCCGTTGCGGTCGAAGTCAAGCCGCAAATGCTGCGGCCGGATCAGGATGTCGACATCGTGGCCGGGTTCTGTCCCGGGCGCCAAGAAAGGTCCAAAGGGAGTTTCGACTAGCGCACCGTTGGACTTGCCGGAAATCATGTTGATGTCAGAGAAGAATGCGGCCACTGCCGGATCCGCCGGTGCGTTGTAAATGTTGTAGGGCGAACCCGACTGGGCGATTCTGCCAGCGCGCATGAGAGCAATTTGATCGGCCATCCGCATGGCCTCTTCCGGTTCATGGGTCACCATGAGAACCGCGGCGCCGGTCGCCTTGAGCAGATCCAGAGTCGCGTCGCGGACTTCGTCCCGTAGCCGATCGTCTAGTCCGGAGAAGGGCTCATCCATCAGCATGACATCAGGCGCCGGCGCCAAGGCCCGGGCTAAGGCCACGCGTTGCTGCTCACCGCCGGACAGCTGGTCCGGGTATTTTCGGGAGTGTCCTTCAAGATCAACCCGCTGGAGCAATTCGGCGACCCGGGCCGCCCGCCGTCGCCGCGGCCCCCGGAGACCGAACGCGATATTGGATGCGACGTCGAGATGAGGAAACAGGGCGAAGTCCTGAAACATCAACCCGATATTGCGACGCTCGGGGGCCAAGTGGACCCGGTCATCGGAAACGGCGGTACCGCCCAACCGGACCTCGCCACTGGTCTGCCGGTCGACACCGGCCGCGACCCGGAGTGTCGTAGACTTGCCGCATCCAGACGGGCCCAGAAGGCAAGTCACCTGACCTGCCCGCAACTGTAGACTGACATTGTCGACAGCCCGAGTGCTACCAAAGGTCCGGACAATGTCCCTGAGCTCAAGCCTGACGTCGGACTCTGTCACCGATGCAACCAGATGTCTCTTTATTTGACTTAAAAAGTCAGATTTTGCGCTGCGGGTAGCACCGATTCCCGTCGGTCGCAAGCGGAGGCGCACAACCCTTCAACCTGAGGCAGGACTTTCCTGCGCTCCAGGCTTTCGGCAAATTGCCTGTTGTCATCTCCGATCTTGATTCCTCGCGGGTGCATCGACGTCGCGCCGGCGGCGACCGACTTCATCCTGGCCCGGACGGGCGACGGTGAGCCGCGCCGTGATTGCAAGTGTGTCCGCATCCACAATTCGAACTACGCGAATCCGGCCCGCGTCCGACTGTCATGTACAGGTCGATGCTGATGACGGCGAAGACGGGTGCGTGCGGGAGGAAGCGACGGTCGACCGGTACGGCAGTCGTTCCCGGTGGCTCGCCGGACCCTCTGAACTCCGGGGCGAGTCAGGCCAGGGGTCGAAACGACAACTTGGCGGCATCCACGTAACCGTGTTTGTCGCTTGCCGAATTCGCTCGCACTGTGGTTTACGCACGATGTTATCGAAAGCCAGGAAGGAACGCTCATGACGAGAGACTTGCGCCATTGCGGTCTTCATAACGACTATGGTCCACTGAAGGACGTTCTTCTGGGAAAGCCTGAGTTCTTCCGCTGGGTCGATGCCGGGCCGATCACGATGCGGACGCTCAACAATCAGAACCGCACCGGCGTCAAGTTCAACCTGCAGACGGCCATGTCACAACACGCAGAAATGGTCTCGATCTACGAATCGAATGGTGTCAACTGTCACTATCTCGATTCCGACGAGGTCCTGCATCGCAATTTCTTTGCCCGTGATTCCAGCGCCATGACTCCCTGGGGGGCTCTGATCTGCCATATGCAGCTCAAGTGCCGCCGTGCCGACTATGTAACCGCCATCCGCTTCTACCAGAGCCACAACATCCCGATCTGGCATTATGCCACCGCCGGTCATTTTGAAGGCGGCGATTTCAACATTCTCGAGCCGGGATTTGTCCTGATCGGTTACTGCGGCGAGCGTTCCGAACGCGAAGGTTCGGAGCAGGTCGCCGCCTGGGTGCAGGAGCAGGGATGGGAGGCCGTAGTGGCACCCATCTCGAGGGAATTCGTGCACATGGACGGATTGGTGGTGCCGCTGGCTCCGAAACTGCTTGTCGCCTGCGTCGATGCGTTGGAGGACTGGCTGGTGGCACTGCTTCGCGGTCGCGGGTTCGAGTTCGTGGAAGTCGGTTACGCGGAAGCCCGGAATCTCGGCGTGAATCTCGTTGCGCTTGGCAACGACCGCGTGCTGTCGATGCGCGGCGCGCAGAATCTGAACTCTCGCATGCGCGCGATGGGATTTGAGGTCTTTGATCCCGATATGTCGATGTTCACGCTGGGCGGCGGCGGCGTCCACTGCCTGTCTCAGGCGCTTTATCGGGAAAACGTCTGACCCTCGGGGCATCCGGTCCCGGCTCCATCGCCGGTCGCCAAGAAGGGAACGGCGACAGACACCGAGCGGCCTCGACGACCGTGAAATCCGAGCCAACGGCGCACATCGACTACCCGATTTGCGGCGGCGACTCGTTCCCGTCCGACCGATGTGCGAATACGCGCACCAAGAGAAACGCAATTCCGCAAACTCGCCCTTTCAGGAAACCTCAAACAGAGATCGATCCGATCGCCGCCAGGATCGGCCCAACGCACGGAAACCGTCCGAGAGGGTTCGGCACCGGCCCGAACGCGAACCGCACGGCCGTGGGTTTCGGCGTTCGATGTCGTCCAGGACTTGACGACATTGACGATGCCTGCATCTGCTGCGCCGCAAAGTCGGCCCCAGAGCCTGATAGCGCCGGGTTTGCGATCAGTCCGGCGACAGTTGTGTCGGCGCCCCGCGTCCGAACGCCAATCGAACCGAATGGCAACATCTGGAGACAGGCTCCCACCCCTGCCCTATCCTGACGCCAGGTCCCTCTCTGAGGAGAGGACGGACAGATCCGGACTTCCGGCTACCCGGGACGCGGCAGGGGCCGGCCGCTACAGTGTTGCAACAACCGCGCCTCCGTCGACGAGAATATTCTGGCCCACCATGAAACCGGCGTGCTTCGAGCACAGGAAGGCACAGGTGGCGCCGAACTCGTCCGACGTTCCATAGCGTCCGGCGGGAATCATTGCACAGCGTTCCGCCTTTGCGTCCTCAAGCGAAATCCCCTTTGCGGCCGCAAGATCGGAATCAAGCGCGACTGCCCGATCGGTGGCGTGAATTCCAGGGAGTAGATTGTTGATATTGACACCGAATCCGGCGACCTGCCGTGCAGTGCCGGCGACGTATCCGGTCAGCCCGGCTCGGGCAGCGTTGGACAGGCCGAGAACCGGGATCGGCGCCTTTACGGACATGGATGTGATGTTGACGACCCGGCCCCAACGCCTGTCGATCATTTCCGGAAGACACCTTTTCATCATGTCAATCGCCGAAAGCATGTTGGCATCAAGCGCCGCGACGAAGTCATCCCGGTTCCAGTCGCTCCAATGTCCAGGCGGCGGTCCGCCGGCATTGTTGACCAGGATATCCGGAACGCCCGCCGCAGCCAGAACCGCATCCCGACCGGCGTCCGTCGTGATGTCCGAATCCACGGCGATCACATCTACGCCATGATCAGAACGGATGGCGGTCGCCGTCTCTTCCAGCACCTCCCGGTTCCTGGCGTTGATCACCAGATTGACGCCGGCAGCCGCAAGGGCCTGTGCGCATCCCCGACCCAAACCTCGTGACGCCGCACAGACGATCGCCTGCCTGTTGCTGATTCCCAAGTCCATATCGCCTCCTGAAGATTGCGCTCGTGGTTTCGGACTGCACCGGGCAAGTAGCCACAAGCAGCGGGAAGGGCAAGCCGTACGCAGTGCGGGAGCAACGGCAACCCTGAGGCCTTGAACGCAGCTCGCAAGACCCTGCGTCGACATGCACCGCGTTCCTTGCCCTTCGCCCTTGCGATCCCTATATCGCGGCGATGCCGAAACCGCCCCCCGATCAAGCCGAGCTGTCACCGGAGATCGCCCGTCGCCGGACCTTTGCCATCATTTCCCATCCGGATGCCGGCAAGACGACCCTGACGGAGCGGTTCCTTCTTCACAGCGGTGCGATCCGGATGGCCGGACATGTCCGCGCCAAGGGCGACGCCCGAAGAACCCGTTCCGACTTCATGACAATTGAACGCGACCGGGGCATATCGGTCACTGCTTCTGCGATGTCCTTCGACTTCCGGCACTTCCGGTTCAATCTGGTCGACACGCCCGGGCATGCCGACTTTTCCGAGGACACCTATCGCACACTCACAGCCGTCGATGCCGCCATTATGGTCATCGACGGTGCCAAGGGCGTCGAGAGCCAGACGCGAAAGCTGTTCGAGATCTGCCGGCTTCGGGACATGCCGATCCTGACCTTTTGCAACAAGATGGACCAGGATGCCCGCGACACCCTCGACATCATCGAGGAAATCCAGGATCTCCTTGCCATCGACGTCACTCCCGTGAACTGGCCCATCGGGTCCGGAGCCGATTTTTTCGGATGTTACGACGTCAAGGATGGCCAAGCCGTCGTCTTTGACCGCACCGGCAATCGCTCCGGCGACCGTCCCGCCCGGAGATATCGGCTGGACGATTCCAGGCTCGACGAGCTTTTGCCGGCCGGGCGCCTGGATGCCCTGCGGGAGGATGTCGAAATGGTCCGTGAACTGCTCCCCGGCCATGACAGGGACGCATTCCTTGCAGGCAATCTGACGCCGATCTGGTTCGGTTCGGCGCTCCATTCATTCGGCGTCACGGAACTGATGGATGGAATCTGTTCACTGGCACCGGCACCGGCTGCGCGTACGACCAACGAACGCCAGGTGTCCCCAGACGACCCGCAGGTCTCCGGCTTTGTCTTCAAGGTGCAGGCCAACATGGACCCTCGGCATCGCGACCGAATCGCCTTTCTGCGCCTGTGCTCGGGTCAGTTCCGGCGGGGCATGAAACTTCACCAGGTCCGATCCGGCAAGACGTTGACAATGGCTTCACCCAAGCTGTTCCTCGCTGCCGACAGATCGCTGGCTGAGGAGGCCTGGGCTGGTGACATCATCGGCATTCCCAATCACGGTCAACTCCGCATCGGAGACTCACTGACAGAAGGAGAACACCTGACCTTTACCGGAGTTCCGACATTTGCGCCGGAAATCCTTCGGAGAGTTCACGTCGAGTCTCCGTTGATGACCAAGCATCTCGAAAAGGCGTTGAACCAGTTCGCTGAAGAGGGTCTGGCAAAATTGTTCAGGCCCCGGTTCGGCACCCAATGGATTGTCGGCGTCATTGGAGACCTGCAACTCGACGTCCTCGCCTTCCGACTCGCAGAAGAGTATCGAATTCCGGTCCGTTTCGAGTCGACACCGTTCACTTCGGCGCGATGGATGACGGGTCCCGAGCCGCTGATCGACACCTTCGCTCTTGCAAACAAACAACACATGGCGGTCGATCACGACGGTGACACCGTCTACTTGACCCGCCTTGCGTGGGACATCCAGCGAGTCGAACGTGATTATCCGGAACTCGCGCTTGCGGCCACGAAAGAGTCTCTGCGGCCGGTGACGGGTCCGGACCGGCCGAAGCGAGCTGGCGTCCATTGACAGATGTGGCGCAGACTTTTATCCGGTGCCCCAATATCTTGAGGGGTCCGCTGCATTGTCGACTGCGATCGGCGCACGGATGTTCTAGTTCGGAGATGCAACAGCCGGCGCGTCGCCGTCGGCATGAAAACTGAATGCGTTCATGACATCATTTGCAGACCTTGATCTGGACCCACGGGTCCTCAAGGCCGTCGCCGACGCCGGATACCGGCAGCCGACGCCAATCCAGGCCGACGCCATTCCGTATGCCCTTGAAGGTCGGGATGTTCTTGGCATCGCCCAGACCGGAACCGGCAAGACGGCGAGCTTCACGCTTCCGATCATCACGGCCCTGCTCAAAGGCCGTGCCCGGGCCCGAATGCCGCGTTCGCTGATCCTGTGTCCGACGCGTGAACTCGCATCCCAGATTGCCGACAGCCTGGCCGTCTATTCCCGGCACGTCCGCCTGTCGAGGGCGCTCCTTATCGGCGGCGTCAGCTTTGCCGAACAGGATCAACTGATTACCAAAGGGGTTGACGTGCTGATCGCGACTCCGGGTCGCCTGCTCGATCACTTCGAACGCGGTCGATTGTTGTTGACCGGTGTCCAGATCATGGTCGTGGATGAGGCTGATCGAATGCTCGATATGGGGTTCATTCCCGACATCGAAAGGATCTTTCGGCTGACTCCGTTCACCCGCCAGACGCTTTTCTTTTCTGCCACAATGGCACCGGAAATCACGCGAATCACCAAGGAGTTCCTGCAGAATCCGGCTCGGGTCGAGGTCGCTCCCCAGGCGTCGATGTCGGAAAACACTGCCCAGCACGTCTGCGTGTTCAGAGCGGGCCACAGGTCACGGGAAGCAAAAGAAAAACGGATCGTTCTCCGCAGCCTGATTCGGGAACAGGGAGACCGTCTCACGAACGGAATTGTTTTCTGCAACCGCAAGTCGGACGTGGATATCGTTGCCCGGTCGTTGCAGGTGCACGGTTTCAGTGCCCAGGCAATTCATGGCGACCTTGACCAGAAACAGCGCATGCGCGTCCTCGATTCGTTCAGGAACGGTGACATCGTCCTTCTCATCGCGTCGGACGTGGCGGCGCGGGGTCTCGACATCCCAAACGTCAGTCACATCTTCAACTTCGACGTTCCCAACCATGCCGAGAACTACGTCCACCGGATCGGAAGAACGGGTCGCGCCGGCCGGTCGGGATCGGCCTTCACCATTTGCCTGTCGCCCCGCGACGACCGAGACCTTTCTGACGTCGAGAGACTGATCAAGCAGGCCGTCCCCCGTTTGGCGCTGCCGCAATCGGCGGAGGAGGAGATCCGCACGCTCGGTAGCGGGGGGCGTGGACGGCCACGGTCCGCCGCAAGGGCAAACAGACCGTCCAAATCCGTCGCGGACAAACCGTGTTCGACCGCCGACGAAGGCCGGAAGAAACGCGGACAGAGGTCCCGGCAGATACGGGACGCGAGGCCGGCCCCACCCAAGGCCCCGGACGGACCCGTCCAAGGAATGGGCTCTCACGTTCCCGATTTCCTGAAGACATCCTTTACAAAACGACCCAGTTCATCGCCGTAAACCCGAACGGCCGGCCGGACCCCATCAGGAATGCATGGCCACCTGTTCCGATTCAGTCGTCGCTGGGAAACAGCACAATAACTTCCGGTTTTTTTCCGACATGGCGCATGGCGATATTTCGGGCCATGCGGCTTACGGTTCGCTCAATGACCGCGTCACTTTCGGATTCCAGTGGCCGGTGTCTGGATAGCGAATCCGAGATCTGTGCATGCAGAAGATCTGCCAGTGGCCGAGAGTCGCCTGGTGCCTGATTCGGCAGGCCCTTGAGCGACAATCCGGAACACCACGCCGTTCCGTCGGTCTCAAACTCGACGGCCGCTGCAATGACGCCCTGGTCCGCCATTCTCCTGCGATCACGGAGTACATTGTCCAACTGGGCATAACGGCTCGCACCGTCGACGCAAATCAAACCGGTCGAGGCATGACCGACGACCCCCGGCGGCCCGGGAGCCAATTCGGCCAGCATTCCCGTGGTCACGAACAACGACCGGTACCCGGCGGACTCGGCCAGCCGGGCGTGTTCGCGCAGGTGCTGGTTTTCACCATGCATGGGAATGACCAGATCGGGATCGAAAATACGACAGAAGTCTTCGATGTCGGGGCGGCAGGCATGGCCGGACGCGTGCAAGCCGTCACTGTTAGTCGCATCGAAGATCCGCACGCCACGCGCAGCCAGCCGGTTCTTGATGCCATTGACCGGCGCCTCATTGCCTGGAATCGTCCGGGATGAAAACAGGAAACCATCCCCGGTTTCGAGTTCAATTCCCCGGTAATTCCCCCAGGACAGCTGAGTCGATACGGCTTGCCGTTCCCCCTGGCTGCCCGTCACGACAAGCAACAGTTCGTTGCGGGGAAGGCGAGACGCATCCCCGAAGGGAATGACGGGCGGAAAGTCTTCCAGCATTCCGGACCGGTGCCCGACATCCAGCATCCTCTGCATGGCCCGACCGACGATGGCCACCGAACGGCCTGCCGAAATCCCGGCAGCCGCGAGAGACTGCAAGCGGCCGAGGTTGGACGCGAATGTGGTTGCAACGAACAGACCCTGGCATTCGCGGAGGAGATCGGCAACGGGTTCGGCCACTGTCGCTTCTGACCGTCCCGGCCGAGAGTTGAAGACATTCGTGCTGTCGCAGACCAGCCCCAGGACCCCACCTTCGGCAGCCTGTCTCAGCCTTTCCGGATCATGAGGTTCGCCCACAACCGGCGTCCGGTCGAGATTGAAGTCACCGCTGTGAACGATCCGGCCGGCCGGCGTCTCGATGACCAGTGCAGACGCTTCGGGAATCGAGTGCGCAACCGGAAGGAAACCGACCTGGAAGGGCCCGGCCCGCACGGTCTCCGGCCAGACACCAGCCTCTTTCACGACCTTGACCGGCCGGTCCATCTGTTCGAGCTTCATCCGGGCCAGGGTGGCCGTGAACGGTCGGGCATAAACCGGAACCGCTGCCCGGCCCGCCCCTGGCATTTCCGGATAGAGGTGCCCAATGGCCCCGACATGGTCTTCGTGGGCGTGAGTAATGAAGATGGCTTCGAGTCGGTCGATTCGGTCGTTAACCCAGCGGAGGTCCGGGATCATGGCATCGACGCCCGGTTCGGAATCGGCCGCAGGAAAGGCAATTCCACAGTCCACCAGGATAAAGCGTTCCTCTCCCTCGGATCCCCATCCGTAGACATAGGCATTGGCCCCGAACATGCCGCAGCCGCCTAGCGGCAAATAGATGAGCCGATGGCTCGGATTCATTCCGCCGTCCTGTTGAATTCATCAATGAGGATGAGGCCGTACATCGTCAGGTCACTGTCGACGACGTCGAAAACCCCGGTTCCGCGTCGGAACAGCGCCGCCAGCCCACCGGTACCGACGACCTTCATTGGACGGCCGCGTTCCTCGCGGATCCGGGTGGTGACTCCTTCGATCAAACCAATGTAACCCCAGAACACACCGGATCGCATGCACATCCGGGTGTTGGTTCCGATCACCCGGTCTGGAACCGATACATCGATGCGGGGCAAGGCGGCGGCAGCCCGGTGCAGCGCTTCCACCGACAGGTTGACGCCAGGCGCGATGACGCCGCCGATATAGGCCCCATCATGGTCAACGACGTCGAATGTCGTGGCTGTCCCAAAGTCCACGACCACCAGATCGCCACCATAACGGTCGTAAGCACCGACGGTGTTGACGATGCGGTCGGCGCCAACCTCGGTTCCGATGTCAACCCGAACCTCGATTCCGAGACGGCAATCCGGCTGGCCGACGACCAACGGCGGAAAGCCGAGATAGCGGTCGCAAAAGATACAGATATTGAAGAGGACCTGCGGAACCACGGAAGACACGATGACACGGTCGATGGAATCCGTCCGGACCGGTGAATCCATGGAACCGAGGAGCGTCCTCAACCAGACAAAATACTCGTCGGCAGTTTGATCGGGAACAGTGGCGCATCGCCAGTTCGCCACAAATCCTTCGCCGTCATGGATCGAAAATCCGATGTTGGTGTTTCCGACATCGATCGCCAGCAGCATCGTCAGCCCACCTGCGGGAAGTGGATGTCGGCCGCCGCAATCACTTGGCGACCATCACGAGAATGTAGAACGATCGCCCCGCAGGCGTCTACAGTCTCGAACACGCCGGTAATGGTGCATGCGCCCATTCGCGCCGTCACGACACCGCCAAGACCGGTCGCGTGACGAAGCCATTCTTCGCGGACCTTCCGGAACCCGACCGTAACCAGCCGGTTCTCCCAGACCTCGAATGCCGAGGCCAGAATTGCGAGGAACCGGCTGCTCGAAACGGTTCTTCCGCTGATCGCACGAAGGTGGACGGGCTGGGGACATTGCCGTTTCATGCCCGAAACGGCGACTGCCATGCCCGCCGGGACCATTCCGTCACCGTGGTCCCTCCCGGCACGACGATCCGTCGTTCCGTGCGCTTCGCTCGCCAATCCACGGTGCAGTTCAGGAGCTGCAACCAAATTGACGCCAATCCCGACCAGAAGGGTCGTTTCAACGGTTTCCAGGAGGATCCCCGCGATCTTTCGGCCATCGGCCATGACATCGTTTGGCCACTTGAGCTTGAAGCGGTCACCACAACCAACGAGGTCCGAAAGGGCCTCCCGGACAGCAAGAGCCGCAGTAAAGGACCTGAGAACCGCGGATTCCGGCCCGCCAACCGCCGGCAGGATCAACGTCGCGTGGAAGTTTCCGGCCGGTGAATGCCAGTGTCGTCCCAGGCGACCACGGCCAGCGGTCTGTTCCACGGCCGTCACCCAGGTCGGGACGGTCACCGACCCGGCGAGGCGCCGGGCTTCCGCATTCGTGCTGGCTACCATCCCGAGAGCCACATGCGTTCCGGATCCGGGCTCTGTCTCCCGGACTCCGGCGGAAACCGGGTCCGGAACAACGGACAAGGTTCCGGTGGTGTCCGTCACAGGAGCAACGCGCTGGCGGCGGCGGCGGCGATAGCGTCTATCCCAAAAAGGTTGACCACACCGAACACCATACAGGCCGCCGACGCCATCAGCAGTGCGTAATGGGTGGCGGGCATGTGACCGTCGAGGGAGTCCCCGGCTTCCCCGAAATACATGAGGTAGACGATACGGATGTAGTAGAAGGCGCCGATGACCGAAGCGATGACGCCGGCGACCGCCAGCCAGATCATACCGGCGTCGACGGCAGCTTTCAGCACGTAGAATTTGCCGAAAAAACCGGCAAGCGGCGGAATCCCGGCCAGTGAGAACAGGAGGGCGGCAAAGGCGACGGCCCGTCCGGGTTCGATCCGGGAGTAGAGCCCGAGGGCGCCAATCTCCGTGACTGGCTGCCCGTCCCTCTCCATGTTCAGGATAAAGGCAAAGACACCGATGTTCATGGCCAGGTAAATCACCATGTACACCAGCATCGCATGCACGCCCCCTTCCCCGCCCGCCGCCAGTCCGAGAAGCGCGAATCCCATGTGGGCGATGGAAGAATAGGCCATAAGACGCTTGATGTCGGTCTGCCCGATTGCGGCAACCGAGCCCAGGAACATCGAGACCACGGCCAGGAAGGCAACGATCTGACGCCAGTCATCGGACCCATTGCCGAACCCGTCATGGAGCAATCGGGCAAAGAGCGCCAATGCGGCCACCTTGGGCGCCGTGGCAAAAAAAGCGGTGACCGGTGTCGGTGATCCCTCGTAGACATCCGGGGTCCACATGTGGAAAGGCGCTGCCGAGACCTTGAACGCCATTCCTGCGCAAAGAAAGACCAGGCCGAACAGCATGCCAAGTCCGAGTCCGTCTGCCCCAATTGTAGAGGCGATCCCGGAGAACGCGGTGGTTCCCGCATAGCCGTAAACCAGCGAAGCTCCGTAGAGGAGAAGCCCGGATGACAGGGCTCCGAGAACGAAATACTTGAGGCCGGCTTCGGTCGAGCGGAGGCTATCTCGATGGAAAGCCGCCACGACGTAAAGTGACAGCGACTGGAGTTCGAGCCCCATGTAGAGCGCCATCAGGTCGCCGGCACTGACCATCATCATCATGCCCAATGTCGCCAGGACGATGAGCACCGGATACTCGAATTTCAACAAACGAAACCGCTTGAGATAAGGCTTGGCGAGGATGAGCATCGCGGCACTGCCCATCAGCACCAGGACCTTCGCAAAGCGGGAAAAACCATCGTCGACGAAGGCGCCCCCGAAAGCCAGTCGCGACGGTTCCGGCGACAACCCGATCCAGACGCCGAGACCGGCCATGACCACTGCCGAAACCCACAGGATGGCGCTGGCCCACGTGTCCTTGCGCCCGAACGCCGCAACCAGCAGGACGACCATGGCGAAAACTGCCAGGATCACCTCGGGAAGGGCAACATCGATGTCCGAGAGAATCATCTGTCCATTCAAACCTGTCAGTCCACCAGTCGGGCAAGGACATCCGGCGACATTGGACCTGGCCCTCCGGTTCCGGTCTGGACCCCGTGGACCGATCCCGCCAGAATCGGCGATTCCGCCGGCACGACGGACGCGGTTCTCGCGGATTCAACGTGATCGAGCATAGCACTGACCGAGGGTCCGATCATGTCGAGGACCAGATTCGGGAACACGCCGAGCAATACGGTCATGACGACGAGCGGCGCGATCACCAGCCGTTCGCGCCGGTCGAGATCGGCAATTGACTTGAGACTGTCCCGGACAAGATCGCCAAAGATGACCCGCCGGTAGAGCCACAGCGCATATCCTGCCGACAGGATGACACCCGTGGCGGCACCGAAAGCAACCCAAGTGCTGTAGGCGAAGGCACCGACGAGAGCGAGGAACTCGCCGACAAAACCCGATGTCCCAGGAAGCCCGACATTGGCCAGCGTGAACAACATGAACACGGCAGCGTAGGCCGGCATGCGAATGACCAGGCCGCCGTATGCATCGATTTCCCGGGTGTGCATTCGGTCGTAGATGACGCCAACTGCAATAAACAGCGCCGCGGAGATGAATCCGTGGCTGAGCATCTGGAAGATCGCGCCGTCGACACCCTGTTGATTGGCGGAAAAGATGCCGATGGTCACGAATCCCATGTGGGCGACTGACGAATAGGCGATCAGCTTCTTCATGTCGTCCTGCATCATCGCCACGAGCGACGTGTAGACGATGGCGATGACCGAGAGGGCCATCACGAAATCGGCAAGAATATCCGATGCAACCGGAAACATCGGCAGGCTGAACCGGAGAAAGCCGTAACCGCCCATCTTCAGAAGAACGGCCGCGAGAACCACGGAGCCGGCCGTCGGAGCCTGCACATGAGCGTCCGGCAGCCAGGTATGCACTGGCCACATTGGGAGCTTGACAGCAAAACTCGCCAGGAAGGCAAGGAACAGCAAGGTCTGGACTCCGCCAATGACACTCACGCCGAGAATGACCATCGGATCCGAAGGGAATGTATGATCGAGAAGAACACGGATGTCGGTGGTTCCGGCCAGTCGCCACATGGCAATCATGGCCACGAGCATCAGAACAGAACCCAAGAGCGTGTACAGGAAAAACTTGAAGGCCGCATAGATGCGGTCCCTTCCGCCCCAGATGCCGACGATAAGAAACATCGGTATCAGCCCGGCCTCGAATACGACGTAGAAGAGCACGAGGTCGAGAGCGCAGAAAACCGCCGTCATCGTCGACTCGAGCACCAGGAAGGTGATCATGTATTCCTTGACCCGATGTTCGACATTCCAGCAGGCGCCGATCACCACCGGCATCAGAAATGTCGTCAGCATCAGGAGAAGCACGCTGATCCCATCGACACCCACCCGATAGCTCAGTCCTCCGATCCATCGGTATTCCTCGACGAACTGGAAGCCTGTGTCGGCGGGGTCGAACCGGTTATAAACAGCAACCGATACGAGAAACGTTGTCACCGTCGCCACCAGTGACAGCCGCCTCGCGTTCATGCGCGCGGCCGCGTCATCGCCCCTCAGGAAGACCATCAGGATAATCGCCGCCAGCAGCGGCAGAAAGATGATCACCGTCAGGACATTGTCCATCATCCGGCTCCAGTGATCGAGAACCAGCTGATGATGGCGGCGAGGCCGATGATCATCGCGAAGGCATAGTGGAACAGAAAGCCGGACTGGGCGCGGCCAGCCAGTCGAGTGAACCAGGGGATGATTCCCATGGCCAACCCGTTGATCGTACCATCAATGATCCGCCCGTCTCCCAGTTTCCAGAAGAAACGGCCGAGGCCCTTGGCGGGACGGACAAAGGCCAGTTCATACAATTCGTCAACATACCATTTGTTGAGCAAAAAGGCATGGATCCCGTACTGGCTCTCGGCCAGACGCACCGGCAGATCCGGCCTCCTGATGTAGAACAGCCATGCGACCGCGAATCCGATTGCCATGGCAGCAAACGGCAACACCTTGACGGCTGCAGGCACGTCATGGGCATCGTGCATGACGGTGTTCGTGGTGTGGTCGATGTAGACAGACGGCGCGAAATACTCTTCCGCGTGATAGCCGAAGAAGGGTTCATACCATACCATTCCCGCAGCAATGGCGCCAACGGCGAGAACCGCGAGAGGGATCAACATGGAAAGCGGGCTCTCATGAGCCTGATCATGGAGGAGCGTGTTGCCCCGCGCCCGTCCGCAGAAGGTCATGAAGATGAGACGCCAGCTGTAAAAACTGGTCATCAGCGCCGTGACAACCAGTGTCCAGAAAGCGAATCCGGCCATGGCACCGGTTGCCGCATAGGTGCTCTCGATGATCGCATCCTTCGACTGGAAGCCAGCGAATCCAAAAATGGTGAGCGGGATTCCGACGCCGGTGATCGACAACGTACCAACGAGCATGGCCCAGAACGTCCAAGGCAGTTTTTGGCGAAGGCCGCCGTAGTTCCGCATGTCCTGCTCGTGATGCATCGCGTGGATCACGGATCCGGCGCCGAGGAACAGCATGGCCTTGAAAAAGGCGTGGGTGAACAGATGGAACATTGCCACCGGGTAGGCACCGACACCGGCGGCGACGAACATGTAGCCGAGTTGCGAACAGGTCGAATAGGCAATGACCCGCTTGATGTCATTCTGAACGAGCCCGACACTGGCGGCAAAGACCGCTGTCACTGCACCGACAAGCACTACGAAGTCCGCCGTCCAAGGGGCGAATTCCATCACCGGAGACAGCCGGCAAACCATGAACACTCCAGCCGTCACCATTGTGGCTGCGTGGATCAGTGCCGAAACCGGGGTTGGGCCTTCCATGGCGTCGGGCAGCCAGGTGTGCAGAAGGAACTGCGCCGACTTACCCATTGCGCCAATGAACAGGAGCAACGCCAGCACCTCCAGCGCGGGCACGTCGCGGCCCAGGAATTCGAACCGTGACTCTGACAGTGTCTTCGCGGTTTCCGGATCCAGGATGACGGAGAAGTTGATGCTGTCGGTCAGCAGGAACAGGCCGAAAATACCCAACGCGAATCCAAAATCGCCAACCCGGTTGACGATGAAAGCCTTGATGGCCGCCGCATTGGCCGAGGGTTTTCGGTAGTAGAAGCCGATCAGCAAATAGGACGCAACGCCGACCCCCTCCCAGCCGAAAAACAACTGCAGCAGGTTGTCAGCCGTGACCAGCATCAGCATCGCAAAGGTGAAGAACGACAGGAAGGCAAAAAAGCGCGGCCGGTAACTCTCGCCCGGCTGCCAGTTGCTGTCGCCATCCATGTATCCCCAGCTATAAAGATGGACCAGCGACGACACTGTCGTGATCACCACCAGCATGACGACGGTCAGGCGGTCGATGCGCAATGCCCAATCCGTGGAGAGCGATCCGCTCTCGACCCAGCGGGCGAGTGGAACGACCCGGGTCTCACCGTCAAAAGTCTGGAACAGGAACCAGGCGAGGATCGCCGACAGGAACAGGAGTCCCGTCGACGTGGCCAGCGCCGCGCGTTCACCGACGAAGCGATGCGCAAATCCGGCGAACAGGCAGCCGGCAAGCGGTGCAAAGACCAGGATGATTTCCATGACGCCGACTCAGCCCTTCATCATGTTGACGTCATCGACCGCGATCGTTCCGCGGTTGCGAAAGAAGCACACAAGAATGGCCAGCCCGATGGCCGCCTCGGCGGCCGCCACGGTCAGGACGAAGAGAGCAAAGACCTGGCCGACCAGGTCGCCGAGGTGGGTCGAGAACGCCACCAGGTTGATGTTGACACCGAGCAGCATCAGTTCGATCGACATCAGGATGACGATGACGTTCTTTCGGTTGAGAAAGATGCCGAAGACACCGATGACAAACAGCACGGCGGCAACGGTGATGTAGTGTTCGAGAACGATCATTCGCCGAGTCCCTGACCCGGCCGCAAATCCACGAGTTCGACCGCTTCCGACCGGCTTCTCAAGACCTGGCTCGGTATGTCCTGCCGCCGAATATGGGTCCGGTGGCGCAACGTGAGAACGATGGCGCCGATCATGGCAACCAGGAGGATCATTCCAGCTGCCTGGAACAGATAAATGAATCGAGTGTAGATCAGTTCGCCGAGTGCGGCCGTATTGTGGGCCTCCGCCCGATCCGGCGTCACCGCGACTCGCAGCGCATCGGCGTTTTCGGAAACGGTCCAATGTCCGAAGACAAGCCCAAGTTCAACGAGAAGAACGAGCCCGATGAGCAGGCCGAGCGGCAGGTACCGAGCCATACCTCCCCTGAGTTCGGCGAAGTCCACGTCGAGCATCATGACCACGAAGAGAAACAGAACGGCGACCGCGCCGACGTAGACGATTGCCATGAGCATGGCGATGAATTCGGCGCCCATCAGCACGAACAGCCCGGCCGATGAGAAGAAGGCGAGAATGAGCCAAAGCACCGAATGAACCGGATTGCGCGAGAGCACGACGAGAAGACCGGCACCGATGGCGGTGACGGCGAACACGTAGAACGCCCAGACGGTCACCGCCATTCCGCACTCCTTCGCGACTTTTCGAAGCGGAGCCCAGTTCGGCTAGATTCAACGGAACCAACACGGATCCCGAGAGTTCGAAAGCCACCGTGGCCGCGCGTTTCGGACGGCCGTTTCGTCGGCATGTCCCGCATCATCGGAACTGTGCATCCATCTCGAGGTTGCGGGCGATTTCTGCCTCCCAGCGGTCGCCATTCGCGAGGAGCCGTTCCTTGTCGTAAAACAGTTCTTCCCGGGTCTCGGTGGCGAACTCGAAATTCGGGCCCTCGACAATTGCATCCACAGGGCAGGCTTCCTGGCAGAAGCCGCAATAGATGCACTTGGTCATGTCAATGTCATAGCGCGTGGTCCGGCGCGATCCGTCGTCGCGGGGTTCCGCCTCGATGGTGATTGCCTGGGCCGGGCAAATGGCCTCGCACAGCTTGCAGGCTATGCAGCGTTCCTCACCATTCGGATAACGCCTGAGAGCATGTTCACCGCGAAACCTGGGGCTGAGAGGTCCCTTTTCGTGCGGATAGTTCACGGTCGCCTTCGGCCGAAAGAAATACTTCATTCCCAGCCGAAGGCCAGTGAGCATGTCAACCAGCAACAGGTACTTTGCTGTTCGAATTCCCGTCCGCAGCCAGCCGGTCTGATTGAACGCCATGACCTATCCCTCCCTTGCCGTCCCTGACTCTAACCGCCGATTGCCCACCGGGCATAGGTCCCGCCAAGCACCCCGAACTGGGCGAAGGCCGCCACAAGGGCAACCCACGCCAGCGACAACGGCAGGAAGACCTTCCACCCCAGCCGCATCAACTGGTCATAGCGGTATCTCGGGACCACGGCCTTGATCAGTGAGAACAGGAAAAAGAAGAACCCCATTTTCAACAACATCCAGACCAACCCGTCGGGAAGCCAGGGAACGGGCGACAGCCAGCCACCGAAGAAGAGAATCGACGTGAGCGCACACATCAGCCAGATGGTGATGTACTCACCGGCCATGAACAGCAGGAAGGGCGCCGACGAATACTCGACCTGGTAACCGGCGACCAGTTCCGACTCCGCCTCGGGCAGGTCGAAGGGCGGACGGTTGGTCTCGGCCAGGGCCGAAACAAAGAACAGGACGACCATCGGCAGGTGGGGCAGCCAGTACCAGTTGAACAGCCCGTAGTCGCCTTTTTGGGCGAGAACGATGTCAACCAGGTTCAGCGAACCCGTGGTGATCAGAACACCGATGATGATGAATCCGATCGAAACCTCGTAAGAGATCATTTGAGCGGCCGAACGCAGCGATCCCAGGAACGGGTACTTGGAATTCGACGCCCAGCCCCCCATGATTACACCATAGACCTCAAGAGAGGAGATGGCGAAGATATAGAGGATTCCGACATTTAGGCTGGAAATCACCAAGGTCTCGGACAGGGGCACCACAGCCCAGGCCATCAGGGCCAGGACGAAGGAGACAAGTGGCGCCATCAGGAACACCGTCTTGTCGGCGCCGGCCGGGACCACCACTTCCTTGACGACATACTTGAGAGCGTCGGCAACTGACTGCAGCAACCCCCAGGGACCGACAACATTCGGCCCGCGGCGCATCTGCACCGCCCCCCAGATCTTCCGGTCGCCATAGACCAGGAACAGAAGGCTGATCATCACGAAGGCCGTCATCAACAGGCACTGCAGGATGACAATCAGGAAGATGCCGAGATGGGTTTCGAAGAAACCGGTCATGCCGTCACTGCCGTCCGTTCCTTCCCTGTGACCAAGCCACGCAAACCATTCATGCAGCCCAGGCTCCGGCCCTGCCTTGGTCGGCACGCCGGAGGCTCGCGCGACGGCTCAGATCGGCCATGACCGCCGAGGCACGGGCAATCGGGTTTGTCAGAAAGAAATCCTCGACAGGCGAAGCGAAATCGCCCTTGCCCAGTTTGCCGGCTTCCACCGGTTGCCATTCGTTCTCCGGAACCCGGTCTATCTCCAGAAGATGCCCGTGTTCGCGGCCCAGAACTTGGCGAAGCGCAACAAGGGAGTCATAGGGCAAGGGCTCGCCAACCTGCGCTGAAAGTGCCCGCAGCACTGACCAGTTCTCCCGGGCTTCGCCGACCGGGAAGCCGGCCCGTGCGGCCCGTTGCGGCCGGCCCTCGGTGTTAACGAATGTTCCGCTTTCCTCCGTATAGGCAGCTGCCGGAAAGACAACGTCGGCACGGCTGGCTCCGCGGTCGCCGTGACTGCCCTGGTAAATGACGAATGCCGACTCCGGGAGGTCGATCTCGTCGACGCCGAGACTGAAAACCGTTCGGGCACCGTCAAGGGCGGCATCCAGCCCGCCCTCGGTCGTGAATCCAACATCCATGGCGCCGACCCGGGAAGCGGCCGTGTGCAAGACAAGGAACCCGGCCTGCATCTTCTCCACGAGCCGCATCACGTGGCCGAGAACCGCGTCACCGTCCGAACCGGAGAGAGCCCCCTGCCCGACGATAACCAGCGTCCCTCCGGTATTCCCGGACAGGGCCGGCACCTTTGATTGAAGCCCTGCCAGGGTGGCCCGGCCGGTTCCAAGATGCGCGTAGCCATAGGTGAGATCGGCCGCCTCTCCGATGACACTCACCGTGGCTCCGGCCAGCCATGCCTTGCGGATGCGCGCGTTCAGGACCGGTGATTCCCGTCTTGGGTTGGTTCCCACGAGAATGATGCTTCCTGCCGAGTCGATGTCCTCGATCCGTGCAGTCCCCACATAGCCGGACCGGTTGCCAGCCGGCAGCCGGGCACCATCGGTCCGGCACTCAACGGCCCCCCCCAGGGACACTGCCAGATCCCTGAGCGCAAAGACAGCTTCAACGGGAACCAGATCACCGGCAAGCGCAGCCAGTTTCCCGCCTTTCATTGCCGCGGCCGCTGCCTCCAGTGCTTCGGGCCAGCCGACCGGCCTCAGAACGCCACCGGACCGGACATAGGGTCGGTCCAAGCGCTGCGTTCGCAACCCGTCCCAGACAAAACGGGTCTTGTCGGAGATCCATTCCTCGTTCACTCCGTCGTGATTGCGTGGAAGAATGCGCAAGACCTCACGGCCACGGCAGTCGACGCGAATGTTGGCGCCGAGCGCATCCATGACATCGATGGTCTCGGTCTTGCGAAGTTCCCACGGACGAGCCGTGAAGGCATAGGGTTTCGACGTCAACGCACCCACCGGGCAGAGGTCGATGATGTTTCCCTGTAACTCGCTGTCCAGAGTCTGGTTGAGATACGATGTAATCTCGATGTCCTCGCCACGGCCGGTCTGGCCCATCTGCGAAATGCCGGCCACTTCCGTTGTGAAGCGAACGCATCGGGTACAGGAGATGCAGCGGGTCATGGCGGTGTCCACCAGAGGACCCAGGTCAAGGTCATCGACCGCCCGTTTCGGCTCCCGGAACCGCGAGAAGTCCACCCCGTAAGCCATCGCCTGGTCCTGAAGATCGCACTCGCCACCCTGGTCGCAGATCGGGCAGTCCAGGGGATGGTTGATCAGCAGGAACTCCATCACCCCTTCCCGGGCTTTTCGGACCATCGCCGACCGGGTTCGTATCTCCGGAGGACTGCCGTCCCGTCCGGGCCGCAGGTCCCGGACCTGCATGGCACAGGAAGCCGCCGGTTTGGGCGGACCGCCCACGACCTCAACCAGACACATGCGGCAGTTGCCGGCAATCGACAGCCGTTCGTGATAGCAAAACCGGGGAATCTCGACTCCGGCGGACTCGCAGGCCTGCAACAAGGTCATTGCCGGATCGACCTCGATCTCGGCCCCATCGATCTTCAGCCGCATCAGCCCCGTCATGATCCCTCGACTCCCGAATTCGCATGAACCTCTACCCGTGGATCGGCGGCATGGGCGGTGAGTCCGTACCCCGCGGAAACGGCGGCCCGGCGACGTATCGCGGCCGGTTGTCGGTTGGCCGCCTGTCGGCTGCGGATGCGATCCTCGATTTCGTCCCGGAAATGCCGGATCAGCCCCTGGATCGGCCAGGCCGCGGCGTCTCCGAGCGCACAGATCGTGTGCCCTTCGACCTGGTAGGACACATCAAGCAGCATGTCGATTTCCTCGACACCGGCTGTACCCCGAACCAGACGGTCCATGACCCGCATCATCCAGCCCGTTCCTTCACGGCATGGCGTGCACTGGCCGCAACTCTCGTGCTTGAAAAAGGCCGACAGGCGCCAGATCGCCTTTATGACATCTGTGGACTTGTCCATGACAATCACAGCGGCGGTCCCCAGCCCAGACTTGTGGTCGCTCAGCCAACTGAAATCCATCAGGGCCTCGTCACAGAGTGACTTGGGTATCAGGGGCACGGACGCACCGCCGGGAATGACCGCCTTGAGATTGTCCCATCCCCCCCGGACGCCACCACAATGCCGGTCGATGAGTTCGCGAAGCGGAGTCGACATGGCATCTTCGACGACACACGGGTGGTTCACGTGGCCCGAGAAGGCGAACAGCTTGGTGCCCGAATTGTCCTCGCGGCCAAAGGAGGTGAACCAATTGGCCCCCCGCCTGAGTATCGTCGGAACCACGGCTATGGTCTCGACATTGTTGACAGTGGTCGGGCATCCCCAGAGTCCGGCGGCAGCCGGAAAGGGTGGCTTCATCCGCGGCATGCCCTTTTTGCCCTCGAGACTCTCAAGAAGCGCAGTCTCTTCTCCGCAGATATAGGCACCTGCGCCATGGGTCATGTGGAGGTCGAAGTCCCACCCCGAACCGCAGGCATTCGGTCCGATGAAACCGGCGTCGCGAGCCTCGTCGATGGCGATCTGCAGAGCTTCGCGTTCACGGACGAATTCGCCGCGGATGTAGATATATCCCGTCTGGGCACCCATCGCCAAACCCGCGATCAGACTGCCTTCCACCAGAGAGTGAGGATCGTGACGCATGATTTCACGATCCTTGCAGGTCCCCGGTTCCGACTCGTCGGCATTCACCACGAGATAGGCTGGACGACCATCGCACTCCCGGGGCATGAACGACCATTTGAGGCCCGTCGGGAACCCGGCACCACCTCGGCCCCGCAAACCGGACGCCTTGACCTCGTCGATGATCCGGTCCCGACCGAGTTTGAGGAGATCGCCGGTCCGGTCCCAGTGCCCGCGACGTTGTGCACCCGCCAGGGATCGGTCCTTCATCCCGTAGATATTCGTGAAAATGCGATCACTGTCCGCAAGCATATGTCAGACCTCGTCCGACCGCCGCTGCCGCCAAACGCCGACCAGCACGATGAGTGACCAGGCGAATGCGGCGAGCGCCACAAAATCGATGAGAAAGGCATAACGGGACGGCCATCCGAGCTGCCCGCCGATCCAGGATCCGCCCATCCAGAAAAGCATTGCGGCCGGGATCACCAGTGCGGCGATCCGGATCTGGCCCGCTCCCGCCCTACTCCCTGATGGCACCGGCTGGATGGGTGACGGCGCCTTGGCACCGGCTCCCGAATGCTTCGTCGAGCGAGTCCCGAACACTCGAGGCCTGACAGGACCGCGTTTTCCGGACAGCCTGCTTCCGGTAGGCGCGTTCCCACGCTTGACCCGGTTCCGTTTCCGATCGGCATTCACGGTGGAGACCCCGTTCCCCGATCCGGGTACCGAGTCTCCCTCTCCGCTGCCGGCACCTGAGCCAGCGACAGTGCGACAGACGCATTGACCGTCTCTTCGGGTCCGTCTTCACCCGGAACATCAGATTCGGTGAGTGAGGTGAGACCAGTCTGTGGTTCCACAGAAAACCGTCCGTTCTGCGGACCGGGCCTCGGCATGCCGCCCTGTTCGAGAACGTCCAGAATTGCCGAAAGATTTTCGGGGTCCAGGTCCTCGTAGTAGTCCTTTCCGATCTGGATCATGGGTGCATTGGCGCATGCCCCCAGGCATTCCACCTCTTCCCAACTGAACCGTCCGTCGGCACTCAGCTGATGTGGCTGCGGAGCAATCCGCTTGCGACACAATTCGACCAGTGCATCGGAGCCGCAGATCATGCAGGACGTTGTGGTGCAGAGTTGCACATGCGCCGTTCGACCGACCGGTTTCAACTGGAACATGAAATAGAACGTCGCCACCTCAAGTGCCCGGACCGGGGGCAGGTCCAGCATGGCCGCAACGGCTTCGATGGCGGGTCGGCTCAGCCAGCCTTCCTGTTCCTGCGCGCGCCAAAGCAAAGGAATAATGGCCGAGGCCTGGCGTCCCGGAGGAAATGTGGCGATCACGTCCCGGGCCCAGGCCGCGTTCTCGGGGGAAAAGGCAAATTCCTCCGGTTGCGTGGAGTGAAGCCGCCTAAGCATGAACCATCCGTGCCCACAATTGACGTGTCAGGGGCCAGCTGTTGCTCCACCGGCGCAGGGTGCCAGCGAATTCGGAGGCTAGCCTCTGCCGTTCCCGTGTCGACGCGTCCCGGGTCATCGGTCGATCTCCCCGAACACGACATCGAGCGTGCCGATGATCGCCGAGACATCGGCGAGCTGGTGGCCTTTGGACAGCGCCTCCATGGCCTGCAAATGCAGGAATCCGGGCGCCCGAATCTTGGCCTTGTAGGGCATGTTGCTGCCATCGGCCACCAAATACACGCCGAATTCCCCTTTCGGCGCTTCGACAGCCGCATATACCTCGCCCTCAGGAACGCGAAAGCCCTCTGTGTAAAGCTTGAAGTGATGGATCAAGGCTTCCATCGAGGTCTTCATGTCATCGCGCCGCGGAGGAGACAGCTTTCCCCGCGCTATGACATCGCCCGCAGCTTCGGCGGAACCGAGTTTGTCAACGGCCGCCCGGATGATTCCGTTGCTTTCGCGCATTTCCTCCATTCGACAGAGATAGCGATCGTAACAGTCGCCGTTGCGCCCGATCGGGATCCTGAAGTCGAATTCGTTGTAGCATTCATAAGGCTGCGATCGGCGAAGGTCCCAGGCCAGTCCTGACCCCCGGACCATGACGCCGGAAAACCCCCAGTCCAGCGCATCCTGCTGGCTGACAACTCCGATATCCACATTCCTCTGCTTGAAGATGCGGTTTTCCGTGAGCAGTTCCTCGATATCGTCGAGAACGGCGGGAAAACTCTCTGTCCAGGCAGAAATGTCGGCGAGCAACTTCGACGGAAGGTCCTGATGAACGCCACCAGGCCGGAAATAGGCGGCGTGAAGTCTGGCTCCGCAAGCGCGCTCGTAGAAGACCATCAGTTTCTCGCGCTCCTCGAAACCCCAGAGCGGTGGCGTCAGGGCTCCGACATCCATTGCCTGCGTTGTGACATTGAGCAGGTGATTGAGAACCCGGCCGATTTCGCAGTAGAGGACCCGGATCAGCTGGCCTCGCCTCGGGACAACCGTTCCCGTGAGCTTCTCGATCGCCAGGCACCAGGCGTGCTCCTGGTTCATCGGCGCCACATAGTCCAGCCGGTCAAAATACGGCAGGTTCTGCAGATAGGTACGGCTTTCCATCAGCTTCTCGGTTCCCCGATGAAGCAAGCCAATGTGCGGGTCGCACCTTTCGACGATCTCGCCATCGAGCTCGAGAACAAGCCGCAGAACACCGTGCGCCGCCGGGTGTTGAGGCCCGAAGTTGATGTTGAAATTGCGAATCCGCTGTTCGTCGGTGGCCGCGTCGTCGAATGCGCGTTCGGTCATGTCGCGCTTCCGTTGTTGCCGCCCGAGTCCGGACGGTCGTTCGGTTGGCCCGATCCCTCGGGCCCGACAGCGCCGGCAGTCTCGCCGATGATCGACTGGCTCCCCTCCCAGGGCGACATGAAATCGAACTGCCGGTATTCCTGAACCAGCGAAACCGGCTCCTGGACCACTCTTTTCTCGACTTCATCATAACGAACTTCGGTAAACCCTGTCGTCGGGAAGTCCTTGCGCAGTGGATATCCCTGAAACCCGTAGTCGGTAAGAATCCTGCGAAGGTCCGGATGGCCGGAGAACATCACCCCGTACATGTCGAAGACTTCGCGTTCAAACCAGTTGGCTGCGGGAAATACCGGCACCAGTGTCGGAACCAGTTCGCCGCTTTCCCGGATCGAAGTCCGGAACCGGATACGCTGGTTCCGCTGCATCGAAAGCAGATGGTAAACCACGTCGAATCGCCGGTCTCGGGAGGGATAGTCCACGGCCGTGATGTCGACGAGGGTCGTGAAACGGCAGGGGCTGTCCGTCTTCAGCCACAGGGCAAACTCGGCGACCTTTTGGTGCGAGACGGCGACGACCAGTTCGCCCATGGCGTTGACGCCGGAACTGAGGACAGACTCCCGCTGGGTTTCAGCGACATGGGACGCCAGCCCCCGCAAGGATTCCAGGTCGTTCACGGGAACAGAACTACCTGACGATTGTGCCGGTCCTGCGAATCTTTCGCTGAAGCTGCAGGATGCCATAAAGAAGGGCTTCCGCCGTCGGCGGACACCCCGGGACATAGACGTCGACCGGAATGATCCGGTCGCAGCCCCGAACTACGGAATAGGAGTAGTGATAGTATCCGCCGCCGTTGGCGCAGGATCCCATGGAGATCACGTAGCGGGGCTCCGGCATCTGGTCATAGACCTTCCTCAGGGCCGGTGCCATCTTGTTGGTCAGCGTCCCGGCCACGATCATGAGATCGGATTGCCGGGGCGAGGCGCGGGGCGCCGTTCCAAATCTTTCCATGTCATAACGCGGCATCGCCGTGTGCATCATCTCGACGGCACAACAGGCAAGTCCGAAGGTCATCCAGTGCAGGGATCCAGTCCGGGCCCAGTTGATCACGTCGGCACTTGACGTGACCAGGAATCCCTGATCCTGCAAGGCATCTCTGAATTCGGTTACCGCAGGAGTCCGGGCGGCGGCGGCAGCCATTGCAGGTTCAGGGGTTTCGGCGCGGCCTGAATCGGTCACTGCCATTCCAGGGCCCCTTTCTTCCACTCGTAGGCGAAACCGACGGTCAGAATGGCGAGAAAGACCATCATCGACCAGAATCCGAGCAGGCCCTGATCCTTGAAAGACGCAGCCCAGGGAAACAGAAACGCGACCTCGAGGTCGAAGATGATGAACAAAATGGCTACCAGGTAGAACCGCACATCGAACTTCATTCGGGCGTCATCAAAGGCATTGAAACCGCATTCATAGGCCGAGATCTTCTCCGGGTCGGGATTGCGAACTGCAATAACGACGGCCGCCAAGATCAGCACCAGCCCCAGGCCTGCCGCCACGGCGAGAAACACCAGGATCGGAAGGTACTCTCGGAGAAGATCTTCCAACGGATTCTCCCACGCGCGAGGGGCGGTCGACGGCCATCAACCGGACCACCGAAGGGTCGTTTATCGTCCGCCTCCGAACAGGTCAACGCTGCAACCCCGGAATGGCGGGCTATCGAGGCGCCTGAGAAACAGTCGGTTTCGCCGGCCGTGGCACGGTCGACGCCGCCGGTTCTCGGCGAAAGATGCGTGCGATCCTGTTCGCGGTCGCGGTCCCGCCCCCTCCCACGGTCGACCCGGGCGACTCGTCAGACCCCGGAATCCGAGTCTCGAACTTGAAGGCAACGACATGTCATCAATGGCCGACGACCTCACCTGCCGGCCGCACGGCACCGGGATTGCGTTTCATGATCCGGCGTCATGCACCTTCCTTTCGGGCTCACTGGATGGTTCCGTTACATTGACCCTTCGAGCAACCAAATTCGCAAGCAGACGAAAGGCACCGACGACCAAATGATCCGCCTGGAAATGCAGGTTCAGTGACGTGTGGACGTGCCGACCCTTGCCGATATCAGCACTCAGGAGCCCGCCGCGGAGCGGTTTTTCTCCGGCGTCCGCCATTTCCAGGATCGGCACATAAGCCGGATCCCAGTGTCGGGCAAAATACAGGCCTCGCTCTTTCCGCCAGTCCCCCCAGTCCCCGGGGACAATCGCATTCGGACAAGTAAGGACAGGATGATCGGACACGAGTGGCGTAACCTTTGACGTCGGATCCGTGACCCGCCAGCGAATGGAAGGCTGGCCGATTTCGATCCCGCCAGGCAAGACTCCGGTTGTGTCAAAACGGTCGGAGGGCCGGTGATAAAGGGTCACCAAAGTGCCGCCACTTTGGATCCACTCTCGAACCTGCGGCATCGCAAGGATCAGGCGCGGTCGCGTCCTGAACGCAAAGATTCCGACAACAACGGCATCAAGCCCGTCGAGCCATCCGGATCCCGCCAAGTCGTCATCGGACATGGCAACCGTGTCCAGCCCGATCAAACGGAGCCAATCGTCGATCCGGTCGTGACCGCCACCGATGTAACCGACGCGACTGTCCGGAATCGCGATGGACGCAACCCTCAGTCGAAATGAAGCTTCACCGGTGCAGGTTACCGGTCGGATATGTGGATAGCGAACCTCGCATGCCGTCATGGCCGGATGTCCGTCCAGCCGAAGTGGGAATTCAAGATCACCATCCCCGGCCTTGCCATTGCATTTGACGGCGGCCTCCGCTCCCGTCCACTCGCACTCCCAGCCCGGTGGGGTGTCGAACTCGGGTTTCATGCCTGCGTGTTCCATGTCCAAAATTCGAACCGTGAGTCCGCAGGGCTGAATGGGCGCGTTGTAGACCGACTTCGCAGGCTCAACGCGGGCGGCGGCCCAAGGTAGGACCACCGGTGGATCGTCTATTCTCAATCTCGCATCAAACCGGACTCCGAATGCTTCCATGTCCAGAATCACTGCCGGAGCCGGGGGGACGAGGGGATCAAAGTTCCCGGGGTAAGGATCGGTTGGCCGAACCCAGGTTTCAACCAGAAGGGAATCGTCCCTCACCGTGATGCCATCCGGCATGGCCAGCCGGGAGGAGCAGTGGTGCGCCGCACCTGTCCCGACCGACAACCGGTACCCGGTTGACTCACCGGGGCGGATCCGGGTTCGCTCGAACTCCACGTCAACCCCGACTCCGGACGCAAGGCGAAGAACATCGGCAAGCTGGTCCCGTTTTTCGACCAGGCGATGTCGGGCGGCCTCCGGGCACAGGACCAGCGCCTTGCGCAGTTCCGTCAGGGCCTCCGCGGCGGCCCGTCCTACGTCGGAAAACTCCGGAAACGCATCGATTGCCGCGACGATCAGCCGGTCCACCCGTTTCAGGATCGTCGAGAACTTCCCCTCGGGCCCGGACTCTGCAAGATCCGAGAGCGTACGGACCAGACCGGAGTCAATCGAGGCCTCGCCGCCTTCGACATGACACTCGAGCAAATGCAACGGCCACCCTCCTGCCGGCGCCCTTACGGTCCGCCGGTCCATGCCCTGACTCCGGTGTCGGCTCCGCGATATCTGGCCAATCTCCGCCCAACCGAGACCGCTGACCGGGTCGGCCCCGGCATGATCGACCCGAACTGTCTCCGGAGGTGGCGGGACTTCGTCATCATAGGCTGTTCCCGCGCCTGACCAAGCGGGCAGGAAGAGTTTTCCGACCTGCCAGGGTTTCCGGCCACTCGGAAATCCGGGGTCGGACGCTGCCGCCATGATCCGGACGGCGGCCTCCGTCATGGCGCGGTGGTGACCATGCTGTCCCGGTACGTCGAGAAACGTCGGACAAAGGACATCCGGCCGCTCCGTTCTGACAACGTCGACCAGACGCGAAAGAACTCTGGACTCGGACCACTTGTCCAATGTCTCCCGGCCGCTCTTCGAGAACCCGAAATCGACAATCGTGTCTTCGGGGTGTTCCGAAAGCCAGTACAGCCGCGCACCGAGAACCGTACAGGCGGCCTCCATTTCGGCGGTGCGCAGGGACCCGAGCAAAACGCCGGATTCTCGGCCAATGTCGTTTTGCCCGCCCTCGCCTCGGGTTGCGCAAGCAATTGAAAGGCTGAAACCCGCATTCAGCCCCAGCGCCGCTAGCATGCCGGAAGACTCGTCGTCGGGATGCGCACCGGAATTCATGAATCGGATGACCGTTCGCAACCGCTGAAGACTTCGCCACAGCGCGGAGGCACGGGAATGGAACCGTTCGGCTTCCGGTAACATTTCGATCCTCTTCCAAATGATCGTGTTCAGGAGCGAACGCCGCCGACGCACTGGAGAGCATCCACGCGGACGGGTCGAATGGCCAATCCGAACCCTAAGCAGCACGCGAGGTCAACACCCTGAATTTTCGCGACACTTGCCGATTCCCGAAGCGCGGGCCCCTTTCCGCATCCGATCTATTGACAGGCAACTGGATTGCGGACAGGCTTCGAACGCACTGGATCCAATCGTTCCCGAGTGGGGGTGCACAAAAGACAGGAGAACGACAATGTCTGCTTGGAAATTCAAAGTGCTATCGGTGGTCCTCAGTGGCGGATTGCTGGTTGGCGGATCTGCACGATCCGAGGTTGAAATCGAATACTGGCAGTACTTCTTCGACGCCCGCGTGACCGCGATGGAACAGCTGATCGGCGAATTCGAAGCCGAGAACCCCGGAATCAAGGTTTCGATGACCCATTTCCCGTATGCCGACTATCGGACGAAGGTCGCGGCCGCGATTCCTGCCGGCGAGGGCCCGGATGTTGTTCAGCTTTTTTACGGCTGGCTTAACGACTATGTCGCGGCTGATCTGATTCAGCCGCTTCCAAATGACGCCTTCCCGCCTGGCCAGATCGAGGCAGAATTCTTTCCAATGGTATCGGCCATGAGGGAAGGCGACAACTATTGGGCACTGCCGACGGCTGTCCGGTCTCTCGCGTTGTTCTACAATACGGCGCTGTTCGCGGAAGCGGGCATCGACGCGCCGCCGCAAACCCTGGATGAACTGATCGAAACGGCAAGAGCGCTGACGAAAACCGATGCGGCAGGCAACCTGACGCAAGTTGGAATCACCGCTGGCATGAACGCCCAGGACCATCACTGGTTCCGCGAAGTTCTCGTGCGACAGTTCGGAGGCGAGCCGTACCTCGACGATTACACTACGGTCAACTACAACAGTGAAGCAGGTGTCGCTGCCGCCGAATTCTATGTGGGGTTGGCAAACGATCACAAAGTCACGGCCTTCGGATTCATGGATGAACCACAGGCGGCGTTCAAGGCCGGACGCGCCGGGATGCACATTGATGGCTCGTTCAGGATCGGCTCCCTCAACAAGACCCGAGGACTGAAATGGGGCGTCGCGGAGCTCCCCGCAGGACCGAACGGAACGCAGTCGAACTATTCGTCGTATTGGGTCAATGCCATCACCACCAAGGCCGAAGGCGAAAAATACGATGCAGCCGTGAAGTTCATGCAGTTCGTGACCTCGGACAACGCCATGCAGGTCTGGCTGGATGTCGTGGGTGAGCTTCCGGCGAAGCCGTCGGTTGGCCTCACCGAAGCGAATGCCAATGATGCGGTCTTCGGGCCGTTCATTCGCGGTCTTGCCTACGCCAATACCACGAAATTCGCCAATGAAAGCGCCCAGCGCCAGATTCTGATCGACATGGTCCAGAGAATCGACCTCGAGGGTCAGCCGGCAGCAGAAAGCGTTGCCGTGGCCGCTGAAGCCGAGCAAAAGTTACTGGACGAATACTACAACTAGCGGCCACGAATTCCCGGGCTCACCGTGCCAGTTGGCATCGGTGGGCCCGGAACACATCCGGAACGGATGATGTACCGCAATCTCACGATTCAGCAAAAAAAGATTGTCTGGGCCTGGGCGTTCCTCGCGCTCCCCGTGATCTTCTATCTGGTAATCCGGTTTTATCCGACGGCCAACGCCATGCTGATCTCGTTCCAGTCCTGGAACCTGCTCGGCGACCGGACCTGGGCCGGAATTGAGAACTACGCGCGACTCTGGAATGATCCCGTATTCTGGCAGGTTTTTCGAAACACCTTTGTCTATCTGATAATCGGAACTCCGGTCAGCCTGGTCCTTGCATTCGTCATTGCCTATCATCTCGACAAACTCGCCTTCATGCACGGTTTCCTGAGAGTATTGTATTTCCTCCCCTTCATGACGACCGCCGTGGCGATGGCTTGGGTTTGGCGCTGGTTCTACCAGCCGATACCGATCGGCTTTTTCAACAACACGCTCGGGTCCTTTGGCTTGCCACAAATCGAGTTCCTGCGGTCCACGACCCTGGCGCTGCCAGCGATCCTGGCACCGGCGGTCTGGGCGGGACTGGGTTTTCAGGTGATCATTTTCATGGCGGGGCTTCGGGCCATTCCCCGCAGCTACTACGAAGCCGCCCGCATCGACGGAGTCTCGGACTGGACTGTTCTCTGGGAAATCACGCTGCCGCTGCTGCGCCCGACCATCGTCTTTATCGTGGTGTTTTCTTCGATCGGATTTCTGCGAATCTTTGATCACGTCTTCAACATGACGACTGGTGATCCGGGCGGTCCGCTCAATTCCACCAAACCCCTCGTTCTGATGATCTACCAGACGGCATTCGCCGATTTCAACATGGGGTATGCGGCAGCGCAGACGGTCGTATTGTTCCTGGTCCTTCTCGGCGTGAGCCTTCTCCAGCTGCGCATTCTACAGGATCGATGAATGGGCACCACCGCGACCTATCCGGGAGAGGACCACCGCCACCGCGGGCCCGGGTACCGGCAAAGGTCCGTCTTCGATGCGGCCAACCTCGGACAGACAGTTCGGTGGCTTCTTCTGCTTATCGGCGGGATTCTCATGATCATGCCAATCATGTACATGATTTCGACATCCCTGAAATGGCCGCATGAAATCTACGACCTGGCCCTCATCCCGAACGAACCGCATCTTGAGAATTACTGGTTCGTCTTGGAAGACGGCCGTTTCTTCCGGTGGTTCGTCAATTCGATCGTCATCGCGGCCGCCACCACTCTCTCCAATGTCCTGTTCGACAGCCTGGTCGGTTACACGCTGTGCAAGTTCCGGTTTCCCGGCCGGTATCTGGTCTTCATCGCCATCCTGTCCACGCTGATGATCCCCACGGAAATGCTCGTGATACCATGGTACCTGATGTCACAGTCATTCGGTTGGCTCGACACCCATTGGGGAATCATGTTTCCGGGACTGATGACCGCGTTTGGCACGTTTCTGATGAAACAGTTTTTTGAAACGGTGCCGGATGACTTCATCGAGGCGGCCCGAATCGACGGGCTGAACGAACTCGAAATCTGGTGGCGCATTGCCATGCCCCTCGTTCGCCCGGCTCTGGCGGCGCTGGCGATTTTCGTTTTCCTGGGGAACTGGACCGCCTTCATCTGGCCATTGATCGTCACCAATTCGGTCGAGATGTATACCTTGCCCGTCGGGTTATCGAGCTTCGGCGACGAAGCCGACGTGCAGTGGGAACTGATCATGACCGGCGCCGCCATTTCGACCCTGCCGACGCTGGTCGTTTTCCTGATATTCCAGCGGTTCATAATCCGGGGCGTGGTCATGGCGGGGTTGAAAGGGTGATTTCGCAATCAGAATTTCCGGATCCGGTCTACCGGGAAACCGTTCTGGAGCCAGCGTTCGAAACCGTTCGACAGCATTTTGCGCCTCATATTCACGCGATCAATCGGGCCCATCTCATCATGCTCTCGGAGACAGGCATTCTCGACCGGCGGCCGGCCGGGCGGATCGCGTCTGCACTCGCCCGGATCGAGGACGAACTGCGCACCGTGCCGCCCAAGTATTCGGAACAGCATGAAGACTTCTTTTTCCTGCTGGAGGCGGAACTGATCGCACGGGTCGGCGACATCGGGAGCATGCTTCACATCGGCCGCTCCCGGAACGACATGGACCAAACCTGTTTCCGAATGGAACTGAGGCAACGGACCGAAGAGTCAATTGGTCTGGCCCTCCACCTCGCCGAGAAACTGCTGGACCGGGCCCGGTCCGAGACTCAGACCCTGATCGTTGCCTATACGCACGGGCAGCCAGCCCAGCCAACAACCTTCTGTCATTATCTCCTGGCCGTGATCGAAGTTCTTCTCCGTGATACCCGGCGCCTCGAATCGGCGCTGGCCGTCGTCGACCAGTGTCCGCTCGGTGCCGCGGCCATTACCACTACCGGGTTTCCGATAGATCGGGAACGCGTCGCCGGGTTGTTGGGGTTTTCCGCCATATCCCTGAACGCCTACGCCTGCATCGCAGCAGTCGACTATCTCACAGGCCTGTATTCCGCCCTGAAGCTGGTGTTTCTCCATCTCGGACGCGTCACCCAGGACATGGTTCAGTGGACGTCGTTTGAAGCCGGACAGTTGCTTGTCCCCGACAGCCTTGTCCAGATTTCGTCGATCATGCCCCAGAAACGCAATCCCGTTCCAGTCGAGCATCTTCGCCATTTGTGCAGCAGCACCGTCGGCCGGTGCGACATGATACAGACCGTGATGCACAACACGCCGTTCGCGGACATGAATGACAGCGAGGCTGATGTGCAACAGGCCGGATTCGGCGCCTTTGACAGCGGCAACCGAGCGCTCGCCCTGTTCGCTGCGCTGCTGCCCTCCTGCCGGGTGGACAGTGACCGGTCCCGGTCCCGGATTGATGCCGCCTATATCACCGTAACCGAGCTTGCCGACACTCTGGTCCGCAAGGAAGCCATCGCCTTCCGGACGGCACACAGGATTGCCGGACAGACCTCGCGAGCGGCACTGGAGCAGGGGAAGACGATCGCACAGGCCTTTGCGGAGTTCTCAGAGGCTTTTGCCACCATAGAGGGTCGGCCGTCCGGATTGACGGAAACCCAGTTCCTCGAGGTGGTCTCCCCCGATACATTCGTGGCGAGGCGCGACCGGCCCGGGGGGCCGGCTCCAGCCGCAGTGGAAGCCGCCATGGACATCTACAGCAAGGAACTGGACGTCTTGCAGACCAACCGGACAGCCCGGACACGCCCCCCCCACCCCGCGGCGAAACGACATGAAGTGGGTTTGTGTTGACACGCGGGATACTGATCAAGGCCGGCCAAGATAATAGTAATAATGTCAAAGCCAACCGCCGGG
>JAPPHA010000048.1:0-25777 GCA_028874915.1 Paracoccaceae bacterium | reverse complement strand
GGGGGGGGGCCCCCCGCGGTTTGGAACCCCCCATTTAAATTAACCAAAACTCTTGGGTTTTTTTTAAAACCACCCCGCCCCCCCCCCCCCGGCCGCCGCGCGGGGGCGGCGAAACGACTTGACGTGGTTTTCTGTTCACTCGCGGAATCCTGATCATGGCCGGACTCGATCTTCGTAATCTGGTCAAGGCCTACGGCCGGACCGAAGTCCTGCACGGCATCTCTCTTCATGTTGATGACGGAGAGTTCGTCGTTCTCGTCGGACCGTCAGGTTGCGGGAAGTCCACGACGCTCCGCCTCATCGCGGGGCTGGACGAACCAACGTCCGGTGACATCGAGATCGCCGACCGAAACGTCAATCGACTGGAACCCAAGGACCGGAATGTCGCAATGGTGTTCCAGAATTACGCGATCTATCCCCACATGACCGTTCGCAAGAACATCGGTTTCGGTCTGCGGACCTCGCGTCTACCCAAGCGTGAAAAGGAGAAACGACTCGAAGAAGTGGCGGCCATCCTCGAAATGACCGATCTCCTCGAGCGCAAACCCGCGCAACTGTCGGGCGGGCAGCGCCAAAGGGTCGCCATCGGCCGGGCCATGGTCAGGGATCCCGACGTGTTCCTGTTCGACGAGCCGTTGTCAAATCTCGATGCCCAACTCAGAACCCTGATGCGTCTGGAGATCAAGAAACTGCATCAGCGCGTGGGCAATACGATCATCTTTGTGACCCATGACCAGGTCGAAGCCATGACGATGGCTGACAGAATCGTGATCATGAACGACGGCAACATCCTTCAGGCCGGCACGCCGTCGGACGTCTATTATAATCCGGCCAACCGCTTCGTGGCACAATTCATCGGCGCCCCGTCCATGAACATGCTGCCAGGGCTGGTTGCGCCCGATGGCGTGCGACTTCGGAATGGTTCCACCGTCGACGTGCGGATCGACGCGCGTGAAGGCCGTCCGGTAGAGGTTGGAGTCCGTCCCGATGACTTCATTCTTGACGGGCCGGACCCATTTATCGAGGGCACAGTGGTTGTCCGGGAGCCCCTGGGACATGAGACTCTGGTCTATCTGGAAACGCCGGCCGGCGAGTTGACGGCCAAGGCCGGGGGGCGAACTCCTCCGGAACTGGGCCAGCGCCTTGCGCTCGGCGCGGACACGGCCAGTATCCATGTCTTTGACGCCTCTACCGGTGAATCCGTCAGAAGACGATAAGTGTGGACGGCGGGTTGGAGCATTCGGGTGACTTGGTGGATTCGAACGAACTACCCGCGTCGTCGCTCATAGGCTGCGCGATTTTCTGAATGAACCGGCCAAAGGTCGTCACCTGACAAACCGGGGCCAACGTTGCCTCGGTCGAAGTCACCGCGGGCGGGTTGTTCCGGCCGTCAGTACCAGTTCCGGCTTGGAATGCTGTCGCGGCGCCAACGGCCAGTCCATGCACCGTCGCAAGAACACTGTTCCGGCGCAGGTTGGCCAGCATGATACCCGGGACATCGAGTTGCCTGCCTGCGAGAGCCGTGAAGCCATGCATAACTTCGGCAGTGCCAAAGACCTCTTCATGGAACCGGCAGACGACCGTCAGCGCCAGGTCCCGACTCGTGCGGTCGCGAAATCCGAGGCACGGCGGATTGAAAACAGGGACACGGCACCCACGATTCGTCCGGCGATCGAACCGTCACTGACCAGCGACTGTTGAAGCTCCTTGGACCGATGCTTCCGTCCCTTCACCAATTCCGGATTCCGTTTTCGCAACGAATGCCTCGACCGCGATCACGCAGTCGGCGACGGTCTTTGTCGAAGCAACAGATATCTCGCGTCCGGACCTGATCCGGCAACACGGACCCGGCACCGCGACCGAGGGGTTTTTCGACCGCCGCCCATGCGGTAATTCCCAAATGCTAAGGCAACGCCGCAATCGGAAGGGCAGGCCCTTGGGCTTTTCGGGAAAATCCGTTCTCATTACCGGAGGCAGTGGAGGAGTCGGTGCCGACATGGCCGTGGTGTTCGCCGAGGCCGGCGCGCGGGTCACGCTGGCATCCCGGCGGCACGACAGGTTGACCGCAGTCGCTGGATCGCATCCGAACATCCATGCCAAAGTCGCCGATGTCACCAAACCCAACTCCGTAGACTCCCTCTTTTCCGAAATCCGTCATGACATTGTCATCGCCAACGCCGGCATCGCCTCCAGTTCGCCATTCCGGTCAACCTCGCTCGAAGACTGGAATGCCATCATCGCAACCAATCTCACCGGGACCTTTCTGACGCTCCGCGCTGGGTTCCGACAGTTGCCGAATAACGGCCGCTTGATCGCTGTCGCGTCCATTCTCGCCGTTTCCGGGTCAGCCTACACCGCCGCCTATTCGGCCTCGAAACATGGCGTACTCGGTCTGGTGCGATCTGTCGCCAAGGAAGTCGGCGACAGCGGCGTCACGGTAAATGCCATCTGTCCGGGCTATCTTGAGACCGAGATGACTGACCAGACCCTTGCCAACATTCGGCAAAAAACCGGAATGTCCCGGGAGGACGCCATCCGGGCTCTTGTCGGGCGCAAACCTGACGGTCGGCTGATCCCGCCCCGGCAGGTTTCGGAAACAGCCCTGTGGCTGGCGAGTGACGCCGCCTCGGAAGTCAACGGTCAAGCGATTGTCCTGAGCGGCGGAGAAATCTGATCCACAACCCCCCTTCCCGCGACAGTTTCCGTTCAGGTCACGTGATCGTTTCGGATTATGTCCGCCAACGCCGCCGCCCATTCCGCGATCATGATGGCAGCCGCCAATAGACGCGTTCGGTCCCATTTCAACGAAAGGGTCATCCCCGGCGTGGCCGGAGTTGACGGGCGGCTGGTCGATTTCGTCAACTCAGCCAATTGACCCGATCTCTCAGCCGCGGATGTCGGCGGGTTCCGCCCCTACTCCTCCCAACGCACCGCGGCCAACGTCGTTATTGTTCTGGAGCAAGGGAGTCTGGTGACCCCTCGAGGACTCGAACCCCGAACCTGCTGATTAGAAGTCAGCTGCTCTATCCAGTTGAGCTAAGGGGCCCCATCATGGGGCACCCGCTTAGTACCTCAAGTGTTTCGCTGCAAGTCGGTGTCGGACTCGATCACATTCGGGTCCGAACCCGGGGGCGCCATCAGACTGTTCGCCAAGCCGCTCGAGCGAATTCCCGATCGCTCCGGCGCGCCCGCGGGCGCGCCGGAGCGACCAGGCCCCCGAAACCAACCGGAGTGCCCAATCGAAATTGCAGAAAACTCTGGACATAACTCGCGTCACGGCAAGATCGCAGAGTCCAGTTCCGATTCGCTCTGACAAGCTGGACTCGACGATTTCTTGCGCATGTTTTTGTACTCTGTCTGCGATCAAGCAGCAGGACAACTGCCTTGGCATACGGGAATGACGCAAGTCGATGGCCGTCCCGAACTGCGAACAGTAGGTCAGTTCGACAGGGTGCCTGGCCGTCAGCTCTGAGGGACGTCCATCAGCGCTATGAAAGACGCCAGCCCAACCGTCGTGACAAAGGCCGCTCCGGTACAGTTCATCGTTTGCCGAAACACGCTCAGGCCCCGGCTACCGCCAGCCCTCTCCATGAATCGCGTCGCGGTCTGCCCGGCGAGAATCGCACCGACACCAAGGATGCAGATACTGAGCCCGATCCCGAGCGACATCGCTGCCGCGAGCAAGAATCCCGGTACGATCATTTCGTTGGCCACTGCGTAAAGCATGATGTGCACGGCACCTGGGCAGGGTGCCATACCTGCAGCGAGTGCCAACAGGCCTCCTCCCGCCTGTGCGTCATGCCCGTGATGGTGGCCATGGTGGTGGCCGTGGGCATGGTGATGGCCGTGGGCATGAGATCCGGCCCCAAGATCATGCGATGTCCGGATGGCTGAATAAAGCATGTACGAACTGATACCCACGATAATCAGGAAACTCGCTGCGCACAGGCCCGGCACGTCGGAGAGCCCGATTCAGAATCCGGCCTTTAGCACGGCGTCTGCCAGCCAAACGAAGACGACCGCAGCAATGACATGGACCACCGCGACTTGCGCTGAAACGACAACCTCGCGAATGACCAGCGATTCACGGCCCAGGAAATAGGAAATGATGACGAATTTTTCGTGTCCTGGTCCGAATGCATGGATGCAACCATACACGAACGCAATCGCCAGCCCCAGAAGTAGCGCCCCAAGATCATCGCCGCGTTCCAGGGCGTTCATTTGCAACGCGATTTCCAAATTTTCCCGACTTTGGAAGTCGACGGCCACATGAAGGACGCGCGCCAACCACCCGCCGATTTCGCCGCTTCCGGGATTTTGTACTGCTTCCGTGTGGGATCCCGCGTACTACGCCGCCAACGCCAACGTCAGTGCGGCTGTCAACAGCCGCCTGTTCACAACATTCTCTCAACGGGCTGCATGTATTTTGTGTGCCGTCTGCCATCCGACGTGTCAAGCAGGCCAAGTCCACTTGGGTCATGGCAATCCGACCACGTCAACCGCGTCATCCCAAGGCTCCAAGCCAGCGAATTCGGGTAATCGCAAACAGCACCAACGCGGTTACTACTATCGATGGACCCGACGGCGTATCGAACTCCGCCGACGCCAGCAGGCCCCCAACCACTGCAGCCACACCCGCAACCGCCGCGCCGACCGCCATCGCCTCTGGGCTTCTGGTCAAGCGACGCACCGCCGCAGCCGGGATCACGAGCAGAGCGACGATCAGCAGAACCCCAACGATCTTGATGGCGACCGCGATGATTGCCGCCATCAGGAGCCCGAATGCCAAGCGGGCCCGTTCCGGCCGCAAGCCCGCCACGGATGCCAAATCGGAGCTGACGGTGGCTGCCAGCAGCGGTCGCCAGAGCCACCAAAGCACCACCAGAGCAACCGCGCCCCCGCCCCACACTATCGCAAGGTCCAATTTGGAAACGGCCAGTATGTCGCCGAAGAGCAGCCCGTTGAGATTGAAACGCACAGCAGGGAAGAACGCCAAAACAACCAATCCGACTGCAAGCCCGCCGTAGGCAAACATTCCGAGCAAGGTGTCGCTAGGCAGCGCGTCACGCCCTTCGAGGAAGAACATCATTAGAACGATCGCGGAGGCGCAAACGAAGATGCCACCCACAATGTGGACATCAGCCAAGAGAGCGAGTGCGACGCCCAGCAGAGCGGAGTGGGCAATCGTCTCGCCGAAATAAGCGAGCCGTCGCCAGACGACGAAACAGCCCGCCGGGCCGGTGACCAGCGCGACACCGATACCCGCAAGCAGCGCACGGGTGACGAAGTCGTCCAGCATGGCTCAGCGCCAGTCCGACCGGCCGTGAGGCCTTTCGTCATGCTCATATGGTACCAGAACCACAAAGTCGTCACCGGCCTTCATTGCCAGATCAAGATTGTGCGATATCCACAGGGCGCCACAGCCGAGGTCGCGGCGAATTCCGTCAATCAGGGCGTACAACATATCCACTCCCGCGACATCGACCCCTTGGCCCGGTTCGTCCAGGACCAGCAGATCCGGTCTGTGAATCAGTGCCCTCGCCAGCAACAGGCGCTGGAGTTCTCCTCCCGACAAGGTCGTGACAGGCGGGTCGCCGAGCCGTTCCAGTCCGACAGCGTCGAGCGCGGCATCGATGTCCGAGTCCAGGAATCGGCCCGTGAGTTGCATCAGGCGACGCACGGAAAGCGGAAGTGTCGGGCTGACTGCCAGCCTTTGCGGAACGTAGCCCACCTCCAGTGAAGGCGCCCGCTCCAGAATCCCCTCGTCAATCTCAACCAGTCCGAGGACAGCCTTCGCACAGGTCGTCTTGCCTGCGCCATTGGCGCCGATCAAGAACACGAGTTCGCCTCGGGCCACTTCGAGGTCGACATGGCGAAAGATCCAACGACCCGCGCGCCGCACCCCGAGACCGCTGCCCTTGACAAGTGGGGAGGCGCAGAAAGGCTGTGAACTCGACAACATCACCTCGGTTGCATTCCGGAATTGAAGAATACATTCGGGAAACACTCTGGCAATATCAGACTCGCTGGGAAATCGGGGGGCGAATTCATGGCTGACTTTTCGTTGACACTTCGGCGCGGCGCTGTCTTGACAGCAATGTTCCTCACTGGAGGAGTCCATGGATCGATGGCATTCAGCCAGGACGTCGCGGTCGTGGCGTCGATTAAGCCAGTACACTCCATCGTCAGTGCCGTGATGGCGGGCGTCGGCCGGCCGTATCCGGTCATGCGGAACTCCCTGTCTCATCATGGTTTCAACATGCGCCCGTCCGATGCCGCCGTACTCCAGGAAGCCGACGTCATATTTCTGATCGACGACGCGTTGGAAACAGGGCTGGCCGCCGCGATCAACAACCTCGCGCCGGGCGCACAGATCGTCGAGTTGTCCACCGCCCGGGAAGGCCGAGTCCGGAGGCGGTTTCGGGAAGGGGGTGGTTTCGAGACCGACCCGCATCACTCTCATGATGGTGACCACGACCATGGGCATGGCCACGAACTCGCCAACATCCAAGATGACGATGGTCACGGACACGGACACGCGGAAGACAGCCGTGTCATCATCGACGAAGAAGAGGGGACGGGACCATGGGACCTGCACATTTGGCTCGATCCCGTGAACGCAGAAGGGATGGCCCACCTGATCGCGGACACCCTGTCCGCTGCAACCCCCGAAAATTTCGAGCGACATGAGGAAAATGCGCGGAACTTCATCGAACGGCTCCGGGAACTCACGGAGGAAATCGCTGCCGACTTGAACGAACTTGAAGGCCAGCCATTCATCGTCTTCCACGACGGCTATCAGTATTTCGAGAAACGCTTCGGCCTGAACGCAGTCGGCTCCACAGTGGTCAGTCCCGAGCAAACCCCCAGCATAAAACGAATCCGGGAGATCCAGGGAAAGATCCGCGAACTCGACGTGGTTTGCGTCATCTCTGAACCCGCGTTCGACGGACGTATGGTGAACACAGTCATTGAGGGAACGTCAGCGCGGGCCGGTTCCGTTGATGCCATGGGTGCGCTCATTGACGCCGGGCCGGAACTTTACTTCACGCTGTTGAACAAGATGGCGGCTGCGTTCAAGGATTGCCTTGCGCCATCTTAAACGGCGCATATTGGAATGAGATACCGACGTCGAATGGCGGCTGCGTGCCAGTGGGCGATCCACCAGCGCGGAGGACCCCTTTCGCCGCGTCGGGTGACAAGCCGTCGGCCGGTCGGACGCACGGAAGGCACAACGGCGAACAACACGTTTTGAAGTCCTTTCTTTCGATGGCACGCGGCCACCAAAGGAAGAATCATCAATGCCGACGCCGTGACGACGACGAATGGTCAGGGTCCATAAACCAATGTCGGCAGCCAGAGGGCGATTTGCGGGAAAGTGAACACCAGTGCCAGCCCGATTAGCTGGATCACCATGAACTGCATCATGCCGTAGTAGATGTCCTTCAAATCCCACTCCGGCACGACCCCCTTGAGGAAATACGCCGAAAGCGCCACCGGCGGACTGAGCCATGCGGTCTGGAGATTCACGGCGACCAGGATACCGAACCAGGTCAGGTTGACGCCGAGCTTGTCAAGCGCCGGAATCAGGATCGGGATAATGATCAGAACGATCGGCACCCATTCGAGCGGCCAGCCGAGCAGGAAGATCAAGGCCATGATGATGATCAGGACCAGCGTCTCCGAGAGGTCCCACACCAGCAGCGCTTCGGTCAGCATCGTCGGCGTCCCGAGTCGGGAAAAGACGGCACCAAAGAAATTGGACGCGGCAACGAGAAACAGGATGAGGACGGTGATTTCCAGCGTCTTGATCAGGGCACTGTAGAAGAACTTCAGGGTCAACTTGCGATAGGCGAGGCTCAGCAGCAGGGCGCCAAAGGCACCGCAGCCGGCGCCTTCGGTGGGCGTCGCCCAACCGAAGAGTATCGACCCTAGCGCGAAGGCGACCAGAGCCGACGGCGGCACCAAGCCCATGAAGAACTCGTACCAGAGATCGGAAAAGTAGAACCCGGCCGGCTGGGCACTCCGGATCCAGCGGGCGCCGAGATACATCACGGCCATCCAGCCAAGTGGCAGTACGGCCCAGGATAAAGGGAACAGCCCGGTCAGGCTGCCGGCAAGGGCCAAGACCACGAGGGCGAAGAAGACGAGAATGGATCCAATGACGGTGACCGCCTCGAGCCAGTAGTAGGGCGAGGTCTTCGGTTGCTCCTCGACAGGAAGGATCGGGCCCAGTTCCGGGTTCAGCCAACATCGGACCATCGCGTAACCGGCATAGAGAGTCGCAAGCATGATTCCGGGGACAATCGCCGCGGCGAACAGGTCGGTGACCGGAACCTCGAGCACGGGCCCCATAACCACCAGCATGATCGAAGGCGGGATCAGGATTCCAAGGGTTCCGCCAGCCGTGATTGTGCCGGCCGCCAGTTGCACATTGTAGCCGGATTTGTTCATCGTGCGGGCGGCCATGATGCCAAGAATGGTCACTGAGGCGCCGACGATTCCGGTCGCGGCGGCGAAGATCGTGGAAACAAAGAGAACGGCCAAGTAGAGTGCGCCCCGGGTGCGCGAGAGCATCAGTTGAACAGCCGCGAACAGCCGTTCCATCAATCCCGCCTGCTCCATGAGAATACCCATGAAGACGAACAGGGGTACGGCCGCCAGTGTCTGCTCCAGCATGACGTTGTTGAATTGCAGCGTCTGCAGGTAGAAGACAAGCTTGGCTCCGAACCCCCAGCTGCCGAAGGCGAAGCCGAGAAAAATCAGCGTGAAGGAAATCGGAAACCCGACAAAAATCGCGAACAGCATGACCGCGATCATCAGGATTCCGATCCATTCTGGTGCGAGAGCATCGATACCTAACGCATCGGCGAGGGCCGAGAAAAGTGCGCCCGTCCCGCCCATGGGAATGAGTGACGGAAAGAATGCACTCGCGAAAATCACCGCGAGGACCACCAGATAGACCGGCATGAACATGAGGAACCGGCGTCCCCGTTTCCGCCCCATGGCGTGGAAACACTTGAGGATCTCCGAAATCCCCTGAAGGATCAGCAAGAAGGCTCCCAACGGCATGGCCGTACGCGCCGGAGCCAGCGGTGCCATCATCGTCGTATCCATGGACCGTTCCCAGTTCACCCACGCCTTGAGCGTGTATTCCGAGGAGATCCAGAAGAAGAACAGCATCGCGGGAAAATAGAGGGCAAGAAATAACCCGGCATCGACCGTGGCTTGGGTCCGCCGTGACCAATTTCGATAGAGAAAGTCCGCCCGGATATGGACGCCGCGCATCAACGCGTAACCCGCGCCAAGCATGAACAGCGCACCCGCAAACATGCGGCTGACGTCATATGCCCAGAGCGTAGGCGCTACGAACAACTTTCGCGCGACCACTTCAAAGACCATTGTGAAGACAACAGGAATTAGGAATAGGCAGGCGACCTGACCTACCCTAAGATTGGTAATATCGATGGCCCAGACAAGCGTCCTCATCCAAGGCCGCATGTCTTCCGGCGTGTCGCCGACGGACCCCGAGCGTCTCTCGGCGATCAACTCGTCAGTCGCGTCCAGTTCATTGGGGTCTACCGGGTCCGACATTGATTCTCTCCCTGCCTTACACCGGCCACTGTCTAGCCGTCTCAAGCAGGCGGCAAGCGGCCGGCCGGGAAAGTTGTCATCCACGGCCGGCAGCCAGTCTGCATGGCAACGATACCTGTTGGCAACGTTACATCGTTATTCCGGTTCGGAATATCGTCTTTTTAGACACTCGCTCATCGGACTCCACCGCTACTTTACGCTATCAGCGAATGCCTTCCCGAGACCCGCATTGGAAGCTTGGGCACCGGCCCAGAACGGGACGGCAATTGCCGCGAAGTCTTTCTGGCTCTGCCAGACCTCGGCGAAGAATTCGTTCTCGGCAGCATTGGCTTCCAGGCTGGCCTTGGCAGCATTCATGTAGGCCGGAAAGTAGTCCGCCGGAGTGTCATGAAGAATCACACCGTGGTTCTCGGTCAGGTCCTTGAGCGCCTTGCCGTTTTCAATGATGCGATAAGAAATTGCCCTCGAAAGCGACGCATTTGCGGCAACTTCGATCGCCTTTTTCTGATGGTCCGTTAGCGATTCGTAAACGTCACCGTTGATGTAGAGGTCGGCGTTTACCACGACCTGATGCAAGCCCTGCAGATAGTAGTGCTTCAGAACCTTCTGGAAACCAAAAACGGAGTCCGGTTTGGGGCAACACCATTCGGCGGCGTCGATGGTTCCTTTTTCAAGGGCTGGCAGAATGTCACCGCCGCCCATAGCGACCGACGCAATACCAATGTCCTTGTAAGTCTGACCCGGAATGCCTGGAGGCGTGCGGAACCGATACTTTCGGAAATCATCCATCGACTCGATCGGTTCCTTGAACCATCCGAGTGCCTCGGGCCCGACCGGCTGTAGCATGAATCCCTTCACGTTGACGCCCATCTCGTCCCAGAGACGGTCGTAGAGCTCCTTGCCTCCGCCGAATTGGAACCAGCTCAGGAAGGCGATGTTGTCGATTCCGACACCAGCACCAGCGACCGGAGAACCGAACAGCATGGCCGCCGGATGCTTACCCGACCAGTAGTGGGTCCAAGCGAAACCACCATCAACCAGTCCTGCATCGACCGCGTCAATGATCTCGGGGACGCCGACGATGGCACCAGCGGGTAACAACTCGAACTTGACCTCACCGTTCGTCAGGGCGGTCACATCGGCGGCAAACTCTTTGAGCATGACCATCTCGTCAGCCTTGGTCGGAGTGGCCGACTGAACCTTGATTGTCACTTCCGCGATGGCAGCGGTCGCCAACATTGCGGTACCAAAAACCGCAGCGACCGCCCCTACAGCGAGTTTCCTGTGTTTGAACATGTCTCTACACCTCCAGTTGGATTGTCGCCTTCTGTCCGAAGCCACTCGTTCCGCCCCAGAAGGCAAGGGAGCGGTGGCAGGAATCGACGGGCGTCCGCCAGCCGTTTTCACGGCCGCGCAGACCGGTCCCCGATATCATTGCAGAAACTTGACCTGCCCGTCGCACGGCTACACCGCCGTCCAACCCGGAAGTCCGAGGAGGACGGCAACATCCGGCCAGCCATCCAGCAGCATTTTGGCCGTCAAATAAATTAGAAACACCAGCCCCGCCCATGACAGCCATGGGTAACGGGTCATCACGCGCATGATCAGTGTTGCAAAGACCGCCATGAAAAGGATGGCCAACGCCAAGCCGAACACCAGCAACGCCGTGTTCTCCCTGGCAATGGCGGCAACTGCGACCACATTGTCGATGGACATCGAAACGTCGGCGACAGCAATCGTGACGAGTGCCCGCCAGAAACTCCGGCTGCCGTCGTCGCTGTCTCCATCGACAAGCGCACCCGTTTCCGCGACCGCGGCATTGGCGGCTGACCGACGGTGATGCGTCCTGAGGTCCCGAAAGAACCGCCAACAGACGAATGCGAGGAGCAATCCGCCAAAGAACAGAATTCCGGGAATCGCGATCAGGAAACTGGCAATCGCGGCAAACAGGATCCGAAGACCGGCGGCAAGAGCCATACCGATGAAGATGGCCTTGCGTCGCAGGGACGGGGCCAGGCCGGCTGCCGCCATGCCGATGACCAGCGCATTGTCGCCGGAGAGAATGATGTCAGCGAAGACGATCTGCAGGACATCGATGGCCGTGGCGATCATGGGCCGGTCCTCGCATCTTCAAGGATCATCTCGGCCGCTTTTTCGCCAATCATTATGGCCGGTGCGTTGGTGTTGCCCGAAACGATCGTCGGCATGATCGAGGCATCGGCAACCCGAAGCCCGGAGATGCCCCGAATCCGCAAACGTTCGTCAACAACGGCGCCCGGATCGCTCTCGGGGCCCATCCGGCAGGTTCCGGTTGGATGATAGATGGTCGTGGCCGTCGACCGCGCCCAGTCGAGAATCGCATTGTCGTCGTCGTCCGCTACATCCGGACCCGGCGAATGCTCGGCCGTCACATGTGATGCAAGCGGCTCGTGGCGTGCGATGCGCCTTGCGATACGAATTCCATCCACAAGCGTTCGGCAGTCGGTGGGGGTGGCCAGATAGTTGGGATGGATTTCCGGCGGGTCTCCAGGGTCAGCGGAACGAAGCCGGATACGGCCTGTACTCTCCGGCCGCAGCTGCAGCACCGATGCCGTGAACGCCGAAAAGCCATGCGTGCCCTGGCCCGGTGAATCGGCACTGAAAGGCTGGATATGAAACTGGATGTCCGGACTGTCCAGTTCGGACCGGGTCTTGAGGAATCCAGTGCCGAGGCTTGCCGCCATGGTCATCGGGCCGGTCCGGGTGAGCAGGTATCGCACAGCAATGGCGGCCTGTTTTAACCAGTTGTTAATCTCGATATTGATCGTCGGCAGGCTGGTGCAGAACACGGGCCGGGCCTGCAGGTGGTCCTGGAGATTTCGTCCGACACCCGGAAGTTCCTTTCGAACGGCAATGCCGTGGCGGCCGAGTTCCGCGCCATCTCCGATTCCGGACAGCATCAGGATCTGGGGTGAGCCGATCGACCCGGCAGAAAGTACGACTTCGCGGTCAGCCTTCAACTCGGTTTCTTCGCCGCTCCGGTCCCGTCGAATCCGCAGACCGGTCATCCGTCCGTCTGCCATGCATAGCCTGACGGCTGTCGTGCCCGTGAAAACCGTAAGGTTTTTTCGTTTCTCGGCGGGCCGAAGATAGGCGACCGCGGAACTGCAGCGACGTCCGCGGAATTCGGTCTGCTGGAAATGCCCGACACCCTCCTGGTTTTCGGCATTGTAGTCTGGATTCCGCCGATATCCGGCGTTGACTGCCGCCTCGATCCACAGATCGACAATCTGGCGACGAAGTCGCATGGGCGAGACGATGAGTGGACCGTCAGTCCCGCGTAGGTTCATGCCATTGCCGGAAGCCGCACCCTGCCAGCTCTCCGCGCGCTGGAAGTGTGGGAGCACGTCCTCCCAGGACCAGCCCGGATTTCCCAGTTGTCTCCAGTAATCATAGTCCTGTGGCTGACCGCGGACATAGAGCAGACCATTGATGGAGCTGGATCCGCCAAGCACCTTTCCTCGCGGCCACGGTATCGATCGCCCGTTCAACCCGGGATCAAATTCGGTCTCAAAGCACCAGTCGGTCGACGGGTTCCCCATCGTCTTGAAGTATCCTACGGGAACATGAATCCAGGGACTCCGATCCCGACCGCCCGCCTCGACCAACGCAACCCGGTGCCCGGGGACGGCGGAGAGCCGGTTTGCAAGCACGCATCCGGCAGAGCCGGCACCGATGATTATGAAGTCGAATTCCACCCCACACCGAAAAAAATGAGACTTATTGTCCCAATTTTGAAAATCTGTATAGAGATTGTCGGGAACGGCGGCAAGAGCGAATCGACGATGCCGCGTCGATGGGCATAGAGAGGATGAAAACGGGACGTGGAGGACTTGCGGGATGGAGGGCGAGCAACGAATTCCGACAAATCTCCGGAACCTCCTGATTATCGAGACCCTTGTCGAGAGCGGCGGACCAATGACTGCGGCCGAGCTAGGCCGTCACGTCGGTTTGCCGAAACAGACTGCCCATCGACTATGCAACGTCCTGATTCGCGAGGGATTTCTGACGCGCGAGCCCGATGGCAAGCGGCTTAGGCCCGGCCGAAGACTGCGGTCTGTCGGTTCCAGCGTCCTGCATGCGTCATGGTCGCACATGGCCAGACGGCAAATCCTGAAAGGGATCGCGGCCGAGGTTGGGGAAACCGTCAATCTCGTCGCTCCCAGCGTTTCCGGAATGCGTTACGTCGACCGGGTCGAGACCGACTGGCCGATCCGGGTCCAGCTTCCGATCGGGACGGAGGTGCCGATTCACTGCACTGCAAGCGGAAAGGCCTTTCTCGGCAGCCTGCCGGATCAAGCACGAAAGACCCTGGTTGGCTCGCTGACTCTCGCGAAGTACACGCCGAATTCTCATACCGACCGGAAAGCTCTGCTTGACGATGCGATACGATCCGCTGATCGCGGTTACGCACTTGACGAAGAAGAATTCATCATGGGCATGAACGCCGTCGCCGTCCCGGTCACGGACGGTCAGGGCCGTTACGTTGCATCGCTCGCCATCCACGGGCCGAAACCGCGGCTTTCGACGGAATCAGCCATCGCTCGGGTCGATATCATTCGGGCCGGTGCAGTGGCGTTGCGAAACGCCCTCTTCTCCTGACGCCGGCCATGCCGCGACAAATCAGGGTTGCAATATGATCTTGGGAGCGGGAACGTTTCCTGAGAGGATGTCCTTGAATGCGCGCCCGCCGTCCCGAAGCGGGCGGATTTCGGTCCAGTCAAGCGCCCCAAGGCGGTTGTCGAACACTGCGGCCGCGGCCTCCCGGAAAGCGCTGGCCGTGTAGGCATAGGTCCCCTGGAATCGGATTTCCTGAAGTGTCATCCGGCGGGCGTCCAGCCCTCCGGTCGCACTGTGCAGGCCGAGGTGGAGAATCAGTCCGCCCTGGCGCACGGACCGGCTGGACTCGGCCCGAGTCCCGTCGGAACCGACTGCGTCCGCCACGAGATCGTACTCACCCCTGTCCGGAACGCCGTCCGCAGGATCGATGACAGTGAATCCGGTGGCGCTCGCCAGGTATCGGCGGCGAACGGAGTTCGGTTCCAGGATCAGAATGTCAATGGCGCCCAGCGCCTGCAGGCAGATCGCCGTACCGAATCCAATGGCGCCACCTCCGACGACCAGGATCCTGCAATCCCCCAAAGTCTCGGACATCAGGCCTCCGGCCAGTCTGGCGGCGTGCCAGCACACCGCCATGGGCTCGACCATCGCCGCACGTTCTGAAGAGATCCCTTCCGGCACATCGATGAGATTGCCGTCCGGCACCGCCACCAGCTCGGCGAAGGCGCCTTCTCTCGGAGGAATGGACAGCAGCTCGCGCCGTTGGCAAATGTTTGTCCGTCCCGACCGGCAGTCCCTGCATTCCCCGCAGGTAATCAGTGGATTGACGGTCACGCGCCGGCCCTCCTGGGCTCCGGCAACCACGACACCTGCCGCTTCATGGCCGAGAACGAGCGGTGGCGTTCGGCGTGGGTCGTGGCCAAGGTACCCATGCATGTCCGATCCGCATATTCCGACGGAGTCGACCTGGACGACGCTGTGGCCAGGTCCCGGCCGGGGGTCCGGAACGTCCGTGAACCGCATCGCTTTGGGGCCCGTGTAAACAAGTGCCTTCATTGGACCATGAACCCTCCATCAACAAACAGCAGCTGCCCCGTGACATAACGGCAGGCGTCTGAACAGAAAAATATCAAAGGACCTTCCAGGTCAGCCGGTTCGCCGTTGCGGCCCAGACAGGTCGCCGCTGCCAACCTCCCAACCGCAGTCGGTTCCGCGAACAACGGCGCCGTCAGCGGGGTCGGAAAAAAACCGGGCGCGAGAGCATTGACAAGAACGCCGTCGCGAGACCAGGCCTCCGCCATGGCGCGCGTCAACTGTTCGACACCTCCCTTAGACGCACCGTAGGCGATACCGTTCGGAAAGGCCCGCCTGGACTGGAGCGACGCGAAATTGACGACCCGCCCCCAACCGGCTTGCCTCATGGCAGGGACCAACGCTCTTGTCAGAAAGAACGGCACCGAGAGATTGAGATCGAGGGTCCGGTGCCAGTCGGACCGGGAAACCGAGTCCGCGGGCCGTCTCGGATTGATTCCGGCCGCATTGACCAGGATCTCCGGGGGTCCGAACGGAGCGGAAACCCGGTCCCTAACATCAGTGGTCAGGGCATCAATGTCGATGTCATCGTCGGCATCGCTGTCTTTGGATGCAACCCGGACCAATTCCGCGAGATCGGCGACGACCGCCGCGGTGCGCCCGTGGCCGGCCTCTCGCCGCCAGTCCTTGAGCCGGTCTTCGTCCCGGGCGACGCCAACGACCCGAGCCCCCGCCCGCACCAGAAAACTTGCCGAGGCCCGGCCGAGGCCGCTGCTGGCCCCTGTGACACACGCCACACGGTTCCTGACAGAAAACGGATCTCGGGTGGCGGAAGATGCTTTCACGATGCGTCACCTACAAGATCAAACGACTGGTTCGGAAAGAACTTCTGCAACCGAATGTCCGCTGTTCGGGCATGGCCTTCCATGCCTTCCAGGCGGGAGATCCTCGCCGTAGCCTCAGCGATGGGCCGCGAACCATCGACCGTCGACCGCTGCCACGTCACGACCTTCAAGAACTTGTGGACTGACAGCCCACCTGTGTAGCGGGCGGCGCCGGAGGTCGGCAGGACATGATTGGGCCCCGATGCCTTGTCACCAAAGGCGACCGTCGTCTCTTCGCCGAGAAACAGCGACCCATAGGACTTCAGCCGGCCCAGCCACCAATCGAGGTCGTCCGCAAGAACAGTCAGATGTTCGGGCGCGTATTCGTCAGCCGTCGCCGCCATATCCTCCCGGCTGTCGCAGAGAATGACTTCGGCGAAGTCTCGCCAAGCCGCCTCTGCGCTTTCCCGGTTCCGATCCGGCAGAGCCGCGATCCGATGCGGCACGCGCTTGAGCACAGTCTCAGCGAGTTCCGGATCATTGGTGACCAGCCAGACCGGCGAGTTGTAGCCGTGCTCTGCCTGTCCCACCAGATCGGCAGCAACGATGTCCGGGTCGGCGGAAGAATCCGCAATCACCAAGCTATCGGTGGGGCCTGCGAGCATGTCGATCCCGACCCGCCCAAAGAGGATCCGCTTGGCCTCGGCGACGAACTGGTTGCCGGGTCCTGCAATCACGTCCGACGCCGGCAGGCCAAACAGGCCGAAAGCCATTGCGGCCACGGCCTGAACACCACCAATGGCCAACACACGATCCGCTCCACAGAGACTTGCGACATGGACGATGGCCGGGTCGATCCGGCCGTTCTCGCCGGGGGGTGAACAGAGGACGACGGTCCCGCATCCGGCGGCTCTTGCCGTTGTCACGGTCATCATCGCCGAGGCCACATGGCTGTAACGCCCGCCGGGGGCATAACAGCCGACCGTTTCGACCGGAATGCAGCGTTGCCCGGCGACGAATCCGGGCCGGACCTCAATCTCGAACTCACCGAGGGAATCCCGCTGCGCTTCCGCAAATCTCCGAATGTTATCGTGAGCAAAAGCCAGATCATCCTGGAGCCTCGGTGGCACTGATGCGGTGGCTCCCGCGATTTCCACGGCCGTCAGTTCGAAGGGCCCGCTCGTTCCGTCGAATTTCTTTGCAAAGGATTGCGCCGCCACGTCCCGCCCGGTCTCGATCTCTTCGAGAATGGACTTGACCGTGGCATGAACCGAACCGGCATCCGATCTTGACGTTCGTGTCGCCCGCTTCAGGTAGCGTCGCTCCATCGCGCTGTTTCCTTTCCGTCCCTGCCGTCGACGGGCCCGCGTTCCGTCTGGCATGCAATTCCGGGACCGCCGCCCGATGGTCCCGAAAACCCACCATGTCATTCCGAAATCCCGATGCCGGGTCAACGCCGAATCCGGACGGTCTGGCATTCAGGCCTCCGCCCGGGCGTCCGGGATCAACCGGGAGGCACGCGCGCACGGCCACAGTACAGGCGTTCGATGCGGTTCAGGAACGCGCATCCATGGTGGAAATCCCCAGGTCCAGTGACGGCATCTTGAGCGACTGAACGTGTCTGATGTCCCTGACCTGAATTCATGCCGTGTTTTCGCCGGACCGTTCCGAACCATCCGAATCGCCGTCAACGCTGACGAATTCCGGGTAGGTCTCGATCCCAAGGGTCGCCCGATCCTGACCGATCGTTTCAACGTCTGGTGCGATACGGGCACCCAGAATGACGTCGATCATGCGCCAGAGGCTGATGGAGACGCCAAAGGCAAAAATCCCGACAGCAACAACGCCAAGCCATTGCACGAGGACCGAACCTCCGGCCGCAATGCAGACAGCCAGCGTACCCCAGATTCCTGCTCCCATGTGGGTCGCTATGGCCCCGACCTCGTCGTCGACTTTCAGCCATTCGAGGAGTTTTCGGGCTGCGAGACAGCAACAGGCGCCAGCAGCACCGATCGCGATCGCCCAGTTGTGTTCGGTGATGTCGGGGGCGGCCGTTATGGCCACGAGCCCGGCGACAGCCCCGTTCAGGGTCACCAACAGATCAATTCGCCCGAAAACGGGCCGCGAGAGAAGAAGCGCCGTCACCGTTCCCGCAGCCGCCGCCAAGTTCGTATTGACGACGACCAGTCCGACAGCGACCGCATCGGCGTCCGCCCCCATCGCCAACCGCGACCCTCCATTGAAGCCGATAAAGCCAAACCAGATGATGAAGATGCCCAGAGTCACGATCGGCACATTGTTGGGCGGCGTCACCTTGACCGTTCCATCGTTGCGGAACTTGCCCCGGCGGGCGCCGACAACGATCGCACCCGCCAGTGCGCACCAGCCACCGGTGGAGTGGACGACCGTCGCCCCGGCAAAGTCCTTGAACCCAAGCTGGAACAGCCATCCACCACCCCAAGTCCATGACCCGACGACGGGGTAGATGATGGTCGTCATGATCGTGATGAAGATGAAGAATGGCAGAAGTTTGACCCGTTCGGCCAGTGTTCCCGAGACGATCGAGCATGCGGAAGCGACAAAGACCATCTGGAAGAACCAGCCGGACATGGCTGCGTGGCCGGTGGTGACGACTTCAATCGTCCCGTCTGCGGCGCCGGCGACCACGGCCTGCTCTGCGGTGGTCAATTGGTGAAGAATCCCGAGAGGGAGCGCACCGGACATCTGGCCAGTACCGAACATCAGCCCATAGCCGTAGAGGTAAAAGGTCAGCCCTGCGATCGAGTAGAGTCCTATGTTCTTCAGGCAGACGGTTGAGGCGTTCCGTGTCGCGACGGAGCCGGCTTCCAGCATGGTAAAGCCTGCGCACATCCACATGACGAGCGCACCCCAGAAGAGAAAAGAGAGCGTACCGAGAGCGAAGGCCAGTTCTCCCGGCAGGGCTGCCGCCACGTCTCCCGGCACGGCAAGGAACGCCGCTGACAGTACGAGAATGCGACGGACCATCCGCCCTCAATACCCAAGCAAACCGGTGGGTCCGCGTCCCGCCGTTCAGTCCGGCGATCAGACGTGTTCCTGCCGAAGCGTTACTCCAGAAGTTCGGTGATTTCCCTCCGGAAGGATACCTGGTCTCCGGTCGCAGGCGGTTCATCCGTGGCTTCGGCGTACCGGCGGCCGGAAAAAACGGCATGCGCAATTGTCGCCGGGGCCTCGGCATCACCGATCCGGGACACCGTTTCGATCCCCGCCTGCTCCCATTCGCCACGGCGGGCCACAAGTTCATCATGGAGATAATCTTCGGAGATCCGGGCGGTGACCAGGACCACGGCCTCGGCCGGGATGTCGCGGGTCCTGCCGGTGAAGACACAGGCCACCTGGACGCGGCCAACCCCGATGGACTCAAGGGCCAGATGCGGAAGAATCGTGACGTCCTTCTCGATGAGCCTTGCCTGGACGAAAGTCTGTTCCATCGTGTTCCGGGTCCAGGTCGAAACCTCGGCAGCTGGTGTCATCAACGTCACATTGTATCCGCTATCGGCCAGCCTTTCAGCGATGACACCGCCCATGTAGTAGTGATCATCGTCCCAGATGATGACCTCCCGTCCGGTCGGCAGGGTCCCGTCCATGATCGTGTCGGGGGTCAGAACCTCCGCACTCTCGGCAATTGGAATCGGTCGCGTCCAGTGGTGGGCGACGCCATCGGCCCGCCACCGGGCCCCGGTTGCGATCGCAACCCGCGGATAGCCGAATTCAAGCACATGATCGGCGGTGATCTCCGAGTCGAGATAGACCTCAACATTGGCGAGTTTCCGAATCTGCAACTCGCGGTAATCCCGCACCCGGCTCCAGGCGGCGAGCCCTGGAAGTCCGGATTCCCGAGTGACCCGACCGCCAATTCGGGTCGTCTTCTCGGCAAGGGTGACCGGGTAGCCGCGCTTGCCGAGCGCCTGTGCCGCTTCGAGACCGGCCGGGCCGGAACCGACGATCAGAACCGGTTTTTCACTCTTGGCTGGCGGCAGGTATTCCGGGTGCCAGCCCCGGCGCCATTCCTCGCCCATCGACGGATTCTGAGTACAGCGTATGGGCGACATGGTGAAATCACCCGAGACGCAGATGTTGCAACCGATGCATTCCCGGATGTCGTCCAGTCGGCCCTCTTCCACCTTTTTCGGAAGAAAGGGGTCGGCAATCGACGGGCGGGCGCAGCCGATCATGTCGATGAGGCCCTTGCGGATCAGCGACGCCATGCGATCCGGGGACGTGTAACGCCCGACGCCGACGACCGGCTTGGTGGTCAGCGTCTTGATGTTTTCGTAAAGGTATTCCTGGTCGCCCTCGGGACCGAACCTGGAGGTCTTCGAGTCGCGTTCCCACCCGGCAAGGCAAAGGTCCCAAAGGTCGGGGATTTCGGCGACCAGGCCGATCATGTCCTCGGCCTCGGCCCGGCTGATATCGTCCGGACCGGCGGGTTCGTCGATCGAGAACCGGCAGGGAACGGCGCAGCTGTCTCCAACTTCCTCCCGCGTGTCGAGAAGCACTTCCTTCAACAAACGGACCCGATTCTCAAGCGAACCCCCGTATTCATCGGTCCGGTGATTATAGCGCCGCGAGAGGAAGTGATAGAAACAGCCAAGCGCATGGCCGGCATAGACATAGACGAGGTCGAAGCCGGCTTCCCGTCCCCGCCGTGCCGCCGCACGGTGCCAGCGCCGAAAGTTCCGGATATCCTCCTTGTCCATCGTGCGGGCCTGGACCGGATCATAAGTGAAACTCGCCACCGGCAGACCGGTCGGTGCCAGCGGGATTTCCCGACCATAGAGATTGGGACCGTTTAACCCGTTGTAGGCAAGCTCGATCCCGGCGAGGGCCCCGTGCTCGTGGATCCGGTCCGCCATTTTCGCGAGCATCGGAATGTCGCGATCATCCCAGAGCCGCAGTTCGATAAAGGGATTGATGTCGGACGTGTGGTGGATCTCGACCTGTTCCGTGCAGACGACTGCCCAGCCTCCTTCCGCCTTGACTCCCCGCATGTGGGCGAGTGCCGTCGGGTCCCGGTATCCCATGCCGTTGCAATGCGGCGTCTGGTAAAACCGGTTCCGAGCCCGGACCGGACCGATGTCGACGGGCTCGAACAGGATGTCGTGAGCAGGAATGCGAGGCATGGGATTGTCGGGCGATGACTCTGGAGGTCCGCAACCGGAGACGGTGGGGAGCGCGGCGGTCGCGCTCCCTCCGCTGCCGGCAGCGTCCGCCGTCAGTTCGTGCGCAGACGCCTACTTCTTCAGACGTGTCCAGATGGCGTCATAGACTTCCTGAGTTGCCTGGTCGCAAACCTGAACAAACGTTCCGGCCGGGGCATCGGCAGGCGGAATGGATTCCGGCTGCGACTTGAGCGCATCGTCAAGAAGGTCTGTTACGCCCATCACGCCAGCACTGTACTGAGCGAAGTTGGTCACCGCAGCAATGTTCTCGGGTTCAAGGAGAAAATCCATAAACCGGATGGCATTGGCCCGGTTCGGAGCATCCTTGAGCAACACGACATTGTCCATCCAGACGATCAGCCCTTCACGCGGATAGGAATACTCGATGTTGGCGCCCTCGGCCCTCGCCTTGGCCGAGAATCCGTTCCAGATCATGCCGACAGCCGCATCTCCTGAAACCAGGACGTCCTTGGCACCGTCGGAGTTGAAGGAGGCCCAGTGCTGCTTGGCTCCTTGCAGGAGTTCATCGAGGGCCTTGAGCTGATCCCGGTCGGTGGAACATTGGGGGATTCCAAGGTGCATGGATGCGAGCAGCATGACCTCGCCCTGGGCGTCAAGTATATTGACTCGACCCTTCAGCTCCTCCGGCGGATCGAAGATGATGCTGGTGGTCCGGATGTCACCGTCGTAGACGTCGCGGTTGACCGAGAAACTGGTCGAGCCCCACTGGTATGGAATCGAGTGTTTGCGGCCCGGATCGAACGGCACGTCAAGCCATTGTTTTTCAATATTACCGACATTCGCCAGCTCGCCCTCGGCAATCATGTCAAGCATGCCTTCGCCGATCATGATCTCGACCATGTAATCACCTGGAACGGCGACATCGTAGGACCCGAGCTTGCCGGCCTTCAGGGTCGCCAGCATCGCCTCGTTGGAGTCATAGGTGTCCATGGTTACCTCGATACCCGTCTCAGCCGAGAACGCATCGAGGAGCTCCTGGGGGATGTACTCGAACCAGTGATAGATGGAGAGCTTGCCCTCAGCTGCCGCCGTACCGGCCGTAAAGCCGGAAACGGCGATCGCCAGGACCGCGAGGACCGAACGGTTTTTCGTAATCATCTGAATTCCTTCCTTTTTCTAGTCCGGTTTCCGGCTCCCGGGTGACACATCGGTAGCCTGCGGTCCGGCCTTTTCTGTCGGTTCGGCACCCGTGGCGCGGGTTCCTATCCGTCCCTGTCGTGGTTCGACCGGTCCGACTTGAGGCCGATCCTTCCGACGATGAGCGAAACGGTAACCAACAACAGCGACAGGAGCAACATGATCGTCGAGAGCGCCATGATGTTGGGTTTGATACCTTGCTTGACCGCGCCGAAGATGGCGGTCGGCAAGGTCTCGACACCGGCGCCCTTGATGAAGTTGGTGATGATGAAGTCGTCGAGCGAAATGATGAATGCAAGCAGGAAGCCCGCAAGAACACCGGGCGCCATCAGCGGAAACAGCACATGGACAAACACCTGCCAGCGATTGGCATAGAGATCCTGAGCGGCCTCTTCGTAGACCCCCTCAATCCCTTCCAGCCGCGCGGAGATCGGCAGATAGGCGAAGGGGATGCAGAAAACGATATGGGCGACCAGAATGGAACTGTAGCCGAGCGTGAACCCAATGGCGCTGAAAAACACCAGGGTGGCGACGGCCGTCACGATTTCCGGGACCATGATCGGCATTGACAGAAGGGCGAAGCTGACCTGCCGTCCCCGGAAAGCGCCGCCTCGAACCATGCCGATGGCGGCGGCAGTTGCGATGATCGTTGCCGCCGTCGCCGCCGCAGTCGCGATGGTTACTGAGTTCCAGGCCGCAGTCTTGAATTTTGCCGCTTCCAGACCGAAGAAGATATCCTCGTACCAACGCCAGCTGAACCCGCCCCAGACGGTGATCGACTGTGAGGCATTGAAACTGTAGGCCATCACGACCAGAAGCGGCGCATAGAGCACGGTCAGGCACAGAACCGCCATCGCGGCGAATTCCGGGTATCGCTTGACGGGGTTGCCGGAGGCCACGGTTCAGCCCGCTTCCGTTGTTCGCTGCTGCCTGACCAGAAGCAGCAGGGCCAGAAGCACGAGGGTCAGCAGAATCATCGAGGCTGCCGCCCCGAAGGGCCAGTTGCCGGCATTCCCCTTGAATTGTTCCTCGATCAACGAACCGATCATGAAGTTCTTGGCGCCGCCGAGGAGGTCCGGGGCCAGGAAGGCACCGAGACTCGGGACAAACACCAGAATGCAGCCGGCGATGATCCCCGGTCGAACCACCGGAAGCAACACCCGGCGGAGAATGGTCCAGCGGCCTGCATAAAGATCGGCTGCGGCTTCCGAGAGGGAGAAATCGTAGCGTTCGACCGAGGCGTAGACGGGCAGCACCATAAACGGCAGGTACGAATAGAAGAGCCCGAGTTGCACGGCAAAATTTGTGTTGATCATCGCCAGGGGTTCGGAAATCACGCCAAGGGCCAGAAGCAGTTCGTTGAGCGGACCATTGTCGCGAATGAGAAATTTCATCGACACTGTCCGGATCAGCAAGTTGACCCAGTAGGGGACGGTGACGAGGAACAGCCAGATCGAACGCGTGGCCGGACTGCGGGTGGCAATGAAAAAGGCCGTCGGAAATCCGATCACGAGGCAAAACACCGTGGCCAGTGCCGCCTGAGTGATCGAGCGGGCGAAAATCGTGATGTAGGTCCATTCAATCGTTGGCGGTTCGTCTCCGAAAAGCCCCCGGTCGAAGACAAACTGGTCGTAGGCGGCAAGGGAAAACTCCCAGATTACGCCGCCCCGGAATTCCTTGGTCAGGAAGGAATAGACCAGCATCACCAGGACGGGCGCCAGAAGGAAGAAACCGATTACGAGCCAGGAAGGCAGCAACAACCAGACGCGAAGCGGGCGGAACGACGCCGAGATCGCCAAGCCGGTCGCCGGTTCCGCCATCAGTCGTCGAGAAGGCGCACGGCGCCTTCCTCCAGCCGGACATTCACGCGGTCACCGACCGAGAATTCGCGTTCCGTACCAAGCCCGTTCTGCCGCCGGACTCGGAGCGCGAGACCGCCGTCGACGGCGACCGCGTACTGGGTATCTGTTCCGAGGTAGACGGCATGTTCGATGGTCCCGGAAATCTGCCGATCGCCGGACCCGTCCGATTCCGGATCGAGTCCGATTCTCTCCGGCCGGATGAGAATATGGCCAACGGCGCCCGACGTGACCTCCCGTTCGGTCCTGCATTCGACGGTCACGCCATTTGGCAACGAACAGCGGCAACGTCCGTCCTCTTCTCCAAGGATCGTGATGTCGAGGAGATTGGTTTCGCCGATAAAGTTGGCGACAAAACGGTTGACCGGCCGGTCATAAATCTCGCGGGCGCTCCCGATCTGCTGGATGACCCCATCCGACATGACTGCGATCCGGTCGGACATGGCCAGCGCCTCTTCCTGGTCATGGGTGACGAAAACAAAGGTGATGCCGGTTTCCTGCTGCAATTGCTTGAGCTCGACTCGCATGGCCTGGCGTAACTTGAGGTCCAGCGCCGAGAGTGGCTCATCCAGAAGGAGAACCTTGGGGCCGGGGGCAATCGCCCGGGCCAACGCCGCCCTCTGTTGTTGACCGCCAGACAACTGCGATGGTCTCCTGTCGGCCAGGGCGTCAAGCTTCACCAACGCGAGCATCCGCCGGACCTGCAGCGCAGCCTCCCGCTTGCCGACGCCTTTCATTAGCAATCCGAATCCGACGTTTTCAGCGACGGTCATGTGGGGGAACAGGGCGTAATGCTGAAAGACCGTGTTCACCGGCCGTCGATTGGGCGGCAGCTGTTCAATCTCCTCACCGTAAAGGAATATCTCGCCCTCGGTGACATCCTCGAATCCGGCAATCAGCCGCAGGAGCGTGGTCTTGCCGCAGCCCGACGGTCCGAGGAGCGTGAAGAACTCATTGTCGAAAATGGTGAGCGACGCATCGCGAATGGCAACGAAGTCACCAAAATGCTTGGCGGCATTCCGGATTTCGATGGCGGCTGTTTGCTGGCTCGTATCCACGCTTGACCCGTTTTCAACCCACACGGTTCGATCCGTCCGGCCCAACGCCCGCCATCGCACATCTCCGTTTGCAGGCTTCGTGATTCGACCCGGTTTCCACCCTGTTTCCTGTATTGAGCCAGAATACCGCCGGGCTGGAGATCGCATCGTGCGGGCCAAACCGAAGGCAATCAACCGCGAGAAACGGTCCGGGTCAAGTTGGCATTCGGCCCTGTGTTCGGTGCACCCGGCTTGATGCAGGAGACAATCGCAGGGGGCTTACGAGACAGTTATCGTCCTGTTGGGCGCCGTCAGGGCGATTGCTCGAGTATGGTCCGGATCCCGGAGACTGGAGAACGGCGAGTGAAACGAGGGCTATGACTGGTCTCCGAGAGCCTCGGCGACAAGTTTCTGGAAATGGTGAACACTCCGTCGCCTGAAGACGACGGCTTCGCGGCCAAGCTACGCGGCAA
>JAPPHA010000054.1 GCA_028874915.1 Paracoccaceae bacterium | reverse complement strand
CAAAAAAACCGCGCAAAACCACACAGAATTCCGCGTTTCTGAAAAACCGACAACAGCGATCCGGACCACAAACCTGTTGGAGCGCCTTTGTTCGGTGAGGAGCGGAGGCGCCTCAAAGTGATCCCCATCGCATGGGGAGCGAAGGCGGTCCTCATGGGGATGTTCGCGGCCATGACCCGGGCTTCGGAGAAGTGGCGCCCGATCGGGGTGACCGGCTTCGAGCGATGCCAGATGGAGCAGATCCGGAAGGACCTGGACGAAGAGTACGAACAGGCAAACGGGCTCGTCCAAAGCTCGAAAACGGGAGCATGCCCCTCCAAGTCAACCCGCAGATTTGGGACCTGACCCTTGATTGATGCGCTGGAGTTGAACCTGCACCCGCGTGATCCGATAATCACGAACCGCGAACTGTTTCCGAATGATCGGGAAAGCGCGTAACATGGTTTCCCGTGTCGTCGGCACGAGCAAAGACACATGGATGACGGAGGAGGACGTATGGAGAATGGCCGGGACGTGCCGGTCTGGGACCGCCCGACCCGGATATTTCACTGGGTCTTGGTGGTGCTTGTTGTCGTTTGCTACCTGAGCGGGCGCAATGGCCGATTCGATATCCACCTCCCGGCCGGACAGGCGCTACTTGTGCTTGTCGCCGCGCGAGTTGTTTGGGGTTTCGCGGGTGCCACTTCGTCCCGATTTCGCGCGTTTGTTCGACCGTTGAGGGAAATTTCGGCCTATCTTGCGACCCTCCCCCGACGCGAACCCGACGGGATTGCCGGGCACAACCCGCTCGGCGGACTGTCAGTGGTGGCGATGCTCCTCATACTGATTGCTCAGGCGAGCCTTGGCCTCTTCGCGGTCGACATTGACGGTGTTTACGAAGGTCCACTCAGCATCCTCGTCAGCTATGATGCTGCAAGGGAAGCGGCCGAACTGCATGCCATCGTGGTTGACGGCCTGGTGATCCTTGTCGGGTTTCACATCGTCGCCGTGCTGTTCCATCACGTCTACAAGCGGGAAAACCTCACCAGGTCGATGCTGACCGGAAGGGGGCGGCTCGCGGACGGACAGACCCCGCCTCGCTTCGTTTCCGACTGGCGCGCAGTCATTGTGCTCGTCCTTGCGGCGGCCGCGGTCCTCGGTGGGATCGAGATCGCACTTCGTTACTTCTAGCCCGGACTCTCCTTCTCGGTTGGAGCCAGTATCGTGTCTGGGTGTCCGATTCCCGGTTCGGATGGGGGAGCCGAGATGAGCGGCCAGGCTATAGTCGCGTCGCAGAACGCTACGGACGACGGGCGGTGCCCGGTTTAATTCCGCGTCTCACGGAACCGATTGTGGCAACCGCCGCAGCCGTTGGTGCCAAGGTCACTGAATGCGGCGCTTGCGTCTCCGGAGGTCAGGGCTGCCTCAAGGATTGCCGCCTTGTTTCCGAGTAGGACCGCCGCCGCCGTGAATTCCTCCCATTCGGCCCAGATGATGTCCTTCGCTTCGGATTCGGGGTTTGCGCCCATCCCGGTGCCAGTCGGGAATGCGTCCGGAATCTTCGCCGCCATCGTAGCGATGACAGTGGCGGCATCAGCCGCTTCCTCGACCGAGTTCCGGCCTCTCAGGTAGCCCCGAAGCGTACGCATCGCGCCGCCCATGCTCCTCATGAGCTGGCTTCGTTCCTCCGCCACAATTCCGTGCTGTTCGGCAATTGCGCCCCGTTCAGGAACAAACGTGGCAAACGACAGGACGACGGCAAGGGCAAGAGCCCCACCGGCCGACCACCTCAATGTCCTGGATTGCATGGCCCCTCCACATGTGGCGCGGTCATTGCTGCATTCGGGGCGTACGAAATCTGGCGGAATCTCGATCCCGCTCGCAGCTTGGTCCCTTGAGTAGAAGGCATGAGCGCCACGGTCAAGGCCACTGCCATTCAAGATCGCGACAGGAAGTACGGTCGCTCGGTTGCCGGATCGATGAAAGTACGGATACCGGCCGTGCCCGCACGGGCGACCCCCCATGGCGCGAGACAATTGTCTTAATGGCGGCGTTTGCGTCTTCGCAATCCGCCTTGGCAGGGTCGACCTTGCGGTCCTCGATTGTCTCCGTCCCGGAGGCCAGGCAGGGTTCGCGCCGGACTCGGTGCGTCCCGGTCGTTCCGGCCCGCCCCGAGAGATTCCTCCTCATGCCCTGGCGATTTGGCTGAAGCACGACGTACTGGTTCGGCGCCAAGGCCGACACGATCCAGCGCGAACCGGCGGCCATGGAAATCTGTCAATTCGCACTCTGGGCAGGTGAGTTCGTCGTGGAATCTCTCACCGGGGAGCCGGAGTCCTCGCCGTCCTGACATTTCCGACGAGCGAACGGACCGGCGTCCGGCTTGAGTTTGGTCGGACGATTGGGTTCAGGCCTGTTCGAGCTCTCGAAGCCGATCGGATTCAACCGGACCAGGGCCTGCGAGGCGGATCACTGTCCTGGACACACATCATAACCTCGAATCATGTCAGCGGCTTTTTCCGCGATCATCACAACCGGGGACGCAGTGTTGCCCGACACGATGCATGGCATGATCGAGGCGTCCACGACGCGCATGCCCTTGATCCCGTGAACGCAGAGGTCCGGGCCCACAACGGCATCGGGACCGCGCCCCATCTTGCACGTTCCCACAGGGTGGAAGATTGTCGTCGCGATGTTGCCGACCTGCTCGATCAGGTCCTCATCGGACTGGACCTCGACACCGGGAAGAAACTCTTCCGGCTCGTAGGCCCGAAGTGCCCGGGCCCCCATGATCTGTCTTGCCTGCCGGACGCAGATGACGGCCACTCGGCGATCGCCTTCGGTCGTAAGATAATTCGGCCGGATCTCGGGTTGCCGGTTCGGATCGATGTCGGTCACATGGCACGTTCCACGACTTTCGGGGCGAAGGTTGCAAACCGAAACCGTGATGGCAGGAAACGGGTGCAGCGGGTCTCCAAGCCGGTCCGTTGAAAGCGGCTGGACGTGATACTCGAGGTCCGGAGTTGCGCGGTTCGAATCGGACTTGGTGAACATTCCGAACTGACTCGGCGCCATAGACATCGGTCCGCTGCGAAGGAGCGCATACTGAAGCCCGATTCGCAGTCTCCCCCACACGCTGTTGGCGAGAGTGTTCAGCGTTGTCGCATTCCGGACCTTGAAGGCTGTGCGAATCTGCAAGTGATCCTGAAGATTCTCGCCGACACCGGGGCTGGCATGAATGACCTGGATACCCAGATTGGTCAATCGCGCAGGTTGGCCGACACCTGAGAGCTCGAGGAGCTTGGGAGAGTTGATGGATCCCGCGGTGAGCAGAACCTCTCCCAGCGCCAGTGCCCTTCGGTGGACGTTCCCTTGACGAAAAATTACGCCCCGCGCCTCGCGATCTTCGAGAATCAAACGTTCGGTCTCGGCCTGCTCGACGACACGGAGGTTGGGTCGTTTCATCGCCGGGCGCAGAAAACCGTCGGCCGTGTTCCAGCGAATGCCCTTGTGCTGATTGACCTCGAAGAATCCCGAGCCTTCGTTGTTACCGTCATTGAAGTCGGGGCGGGGCTCGATTCCGAATTCCTTCGCGCCTTGCTGCACCGCTTCAAGGATCTCCCAACTCAGACGTTGTCTGGAGACCTTCCACTCGCCACCTGCCGCATGCATCGAACCACCGCCCTCGTGGTGGTCTTCAGACTTCAGGAAATACGGAAGAACATCGTTCCAGGCCCAGCCTTCATTGCCGAGCTGGCGCCAGTGGTCGTAGTCCGCGGCCTGCCCTCGCATGTAGATCATGCCGTTGATCGAGGAACATCCACCGAGCACTTTCCCGCGCGGGTAGGCGAGGCTCCTCCCGTTTAGACCCGGTTCGGGTTCGGTCGTCATCATCCAGTCCGTACGCGGATTGCCGATGCAGAACAGGTATCCCACCGGAATTCGGACCCATCGGTAGGCGTCGCTCCGGCCGGCTTCAAGGACAAGCACGCGGGTGCTTGGGTTTTCAGTCAGGCGGTTTGCCAGGACGCAGCCGGCGGTGCCGGCGCCGACGATGATGTAGTCGTATTCTCCGCTTAGGTCTTGGGTCGCCTGCATTCACCACCTTCGTTCAACGGAACGGCACGGCTTGCCGTTTGTTGGGCGCCAGTTTCCAACGGTTTCCTGTATCCATCGTAACCGCGACTTGATCAGGTTCGATCGCCGCACGACACTGCCAGAACCTCCAGAATTCACGCGTCATCTCGACAGATGTAGGGTTCCTCCGGTCGCGATCAACGCTGTGTGCCAGATCGCCCAGTCCGATCCGGATCCCGTGCGCACGCAAGTTATCTCTACAGTGTCGGCTTAGTATTCATAAAGTGCATCTGCCGCGACCCCTGTGCATGTCTCGAACCTCTTTCGAATGCGCGGATGTGCTTTTCCGGATTCCATGGTGCGCGCAACATGGAAGGAAAGCCGGAAGACGACGTCCATCGCAACGATCTCGCCCGAAGGCAATCCTGCCAGAGCGAAGCGGTGCATCGCTTCCCGGCGCGCGGGCGACGTTGCGCGTTGGCTCAAGTCACTCGAACACCTTTGCGGAATGGGACGTGCGGCCGACACCGGACGGTTCGATCTCGTTGCCCTGATTCGGGATTTCGTCGACAAACGATTGGCCGTTTGCACAAACGGGACCCTTGCACTCAAGAGTTTTGTTCCTGAGTTGCCCCGTCCGGTCACGGGTGATCCCGCGATGATCCGCGACATCGTTGCCGACTTGATCAACGATGGCTTTGTGGTCGGCGGTTCTGGCCCGGACAGGGTCGTGGTTTCGTCCGCCCGCGCGAGACCGGGATCGAAGGGGCCGTTGAAGACACCGGCAAGGGAATTGTGCCCGAGAATGTCGAGCCCGCGCGATCAAGATTCCGACGGGCCAAACCCTCGGGCGGCGGCGGGCTCGGATGGGCAATCGCGGATGCCGTCACGCTTCGTCACCCGGGGGCCGCCACGAGTTGGTTTACCTTTCGAGGGGACTCCGCGTTGTAGTGGTCTTGTCAATCGGCCCGATCTGACGGCCGGCCTCAAGACCGGGAACCGCGGAACGTCGCTGACACCTGACCGAATGGAATCGACTGTGAAGCCGGACAACCAGGCCACCATATGCCCCCGCCCGGGACGGAATCCCGATATTTCTTGCGGCGAATGGGGAAAGGCCGGAGAGGTCCCGCCTTCTGTCGGTCAACCGAGGCGGACGGCAGTGCCGGTCGTGCGATCCTCAGTGGAGAAACCGATATGGTCCAGGCCCAGATCGGCACAGATAGCGACCACGAAGATGGCGGCGAAGGCGATGATCATGGCTCTCATTGCGGGTCTCCTCCTCGTCCGATCTCCGGACCTCGCCCAGGCGAACGGGGCGTGAACGTCATTTGGCCGGCGCCGGTTTGGAATCATCCGCGGCTGCTGCCTTCGCATCAGCGGCCTTGGCTTCCAGTTCCCGTGCCCAGATGCCGTGGTGTTCCTTGGCCCACTGCTTGTCGACATTGCCCGAGGACATGGCGTCGAAGGCTCCCTGCATGCCGACGGAGCCCAGGTAGATATGGGCCAGGATCATCGCCATGAAGACGAAGGCAATGATCGAATGCCAGAGATGGGCGAGCTGCATTTCCTGATGCGGCAGCAGCGTCTCCGGAAGCGTGCCGAGCCCGAGCGCCGCCGGGATCCCGGTGTCGTTCAGGATGATGAAGGTCTTGGCGAACATCGGCATTTCGAATGGGAACAGGAGTGACAGCCCGGATGCCGAGATCGAGGCTCCGAGAATGATCACAGCCCAGAAGATGATCTTCTGACCCGCGTTGAACTTGCGGGCCGGGGGATGCACGCCTTTCGAAAACAGCCCTCCGCCTTGGACGAGCCATTTCAGGTCGTGCCGGTTCGGAAAATTCTCCAGCACCCAGCACACGAACACAATGACCAGGGCCAGCATGAATGCCCAGGCCACATTGTTGTGGACCCATTTCGAGGCCAGAGCGATCGGTGCAAACGCGTCCTTGCCGATCAAGGGAATGATCGCAGTCCGTCCGAACAGGGTTATCAGGCCGCTGATTCCGAGAAGAATGAAGGACCCGGCGAGCAGCCAGTGTCCGAACCGTTCGATCGCATTGAATCGAATGACCGTGACGCCGGAGAGACCGCCATCAATGCGGATCTTGCCGCGAAGGGCGTAAAAACAACCCAGCACGATCAACGTCAGAATGAGAAGATTGCCACCGTATTCCTGAAGCGAGCCATCACGAATCTGAAGCCAGCGCATGCCGCCATCCTGAATCACGACGTTGGCGGCCGGTCCTTGTGCGGAGACGGTGATCGGTGATTCGCCGTACCGAAGCGCCCGAAAGAGTTCGGCATCGGACGCACCACCCAGGGTGCCGAGCTGGGACGAGATTGGCGCAGCCAAATCGGGGTTGCCAATGGCCTGTCTGCGGAAATCGTCCGGAACGACCTCACCGCGCTGCCTGGCCATGATGTCCTCGAGAGTCTGCGCACCGCCCGTCGACGACCTGTCCATGCTGGTCTGGGCCTGGGCCGGGGTTGAAAGCGCCACCGGTGTGAACGTCGCAAGAACAGCGATCAGGAGCCCGGTTGTCAGAATGGACGGGCCCTTTCGGTTTTGTCGTTTCATCATGTCACTGCCTTCCCATTCAACCGTGTCGATCGGACTGGTTTCGGAAGTCTAATCCAGAAAGGGCGGGCTGAACCAGCCCGCCCAAAAAACATTTCATACCGGCCCCCGCGGAATCCGTGCCGCGGAGAGACCGGGATTGGCCGGGGCCTCCGAAGAGGCCCCGGAGTGCGGCATCAGCCGCCCTTCTGTCCGTAGGCGGTTCCCCAGCCCCAAGCGCCCGATCCGAATCCGCGAGCGACGACGCGTTCGCGGTAAACGTCGGAGACGACGTCCCCGTCACCGGCGAGCAGCGCCTTGGTCGCGCACATCTCGGCGCAGAGCGGCAATTTGCCTTCGGCGATACGGTTTCTCCCGTACTTGGAGAATTCCACTGTCGAGAAATTCTCCTCGGGGCCGCCGGCGCAGAAGGTGCACTTGTCCATCTTGCCGCGGCTGCCGAAATTGCCGGCCTGCGGGAACTGCGGCGCGCCGAACGGGCACGCGTAGAAGCAGTAACCACAACCGATGCACAGATCCTTCGAGTGCAGGACGATTCCGTCTTCGGTCTGGTAGAAGCAGTCTACCGGACACACGGCCATGCAGGGCGCGTCGGAACAGTGCATGCAGGCAACCGAGATCGATCGTTCGCCGGGCGAGCCGTCACCAATGGTGACGACACGGCGGCGATTGATGCCCCAGGGGACCTCATGCTCGTTCTTGCACGCGGTAACGCAGGCGTTGCATTCGATACACCGCTCGGCGTCGCAGAGAAATTTAGCTCGTGCCATTCCTCAAGCCTCCTTATGCGTTGTAGATCTTGCAGAGAGTCGTCTTGGTCTCCTGCATCTGGGTGACCGAGTCGTAACCGTAGGTCTGAGCCGTGTTGCAGGCTTCGCCGAGTACGAAAGGATCGGCACCGTCAGGGTACTTGTGCCTGAGGTCCACGCCCTCCAGATGTCCGCCGAAGTGGAATGGCATGAACGCCACTCCGGCTCCGACACGCTCGGTGACCATGGCCATGACCTTCACCCGTGCACCCTCGGGACCTTCGACCCAGACCTGTGAACCGTTGCGAACGCCGAGATCATTCGCGTCACGCGGATTGATTTCGACGAACATGTCCTGCTGTAGTTCAGCAAGCCACGGGTTCGACCGGGTCTCGTCGCCGCCGCCCTCGTATTCAACCAGCCGGCCGGACGTCAGGATCAAGGGGTAGTCCTTGGAGAAGTCCTGCTTCTGGATGGACGCGTAGAGCGTCGGGAGACGGTAGAATTTCCGGTCTTCATAGGTCGGGTAGTCGGCCACAAGCGAACGATCCGGTGCGTACAACGGCTCGCGATGCAGCGGGATCGGATCCGGGAAGTTCCACACGACGGCGCGTGCCTTGGCGTTGCCGAAGGGCGCGCACTCATGCTGGATGGCAACCCTCTGAATGCCGCCCGAAAGGTCGGTCTTCCAGTTGGTCTTCGGACCGGCAACAGCATCGATGGCGGCGCGTTCCGCGTCCGTCAGTTCGCCGTCCCAGCCGAGATCCATCAGCATCTGCATGGTGAACTCGGGATAACCGTCGGTGAGTTCGGACCCCACCGAATAGACGCCTTCGGCCAGGAGGTTCTCGCCGTCCCTTTCGACACCGAACCGGGCGCGGAAGGTGAGACCTCCCTCGGATACCGGCTTGGACATGTCGTAGAGGTTCGGCGTGCCTGGATGTCCCATCTCCGCCGTTCCCCAGCACGGCCAGGGCATTCCGTAGTAGTCCCCGTCGGCCGGTCCACCAACAGCCAGCAGCGTAGTGCGGTCGAAGGTGTGCTGGTTCTTCATGTGGAGCTTGATCCGCTCCGGGCTCTGGCCGGTGTACCCTACCGTCCACATCCCGCGGTTGAACTCCCGAGTGATGCTTTCGACATTCGGCGTTTCCGCGTCTTCCATCTCGATGTTCCGGAAGAAACGGTCCGCCCATCCGAACTTGTTGGCAAACTTGGCCATGATCACATGGTCAGGCAGGCTTTCGAAGACCGGATCGACGATCTTGTCCCGCCACTGCAGCGAGCGGTTCGACGCGGTCACGGAACCGCGGGTCTCGAACTGCGTAGCCGCCGGCAGCAGATAGACACCGTCCTGCTTGTCGCTGAGGACCGCCGAGAAGGTCGGATACGGATCGACGACGACCAGCATGTCGAGCTTCTCCATCGCCGTCTTCATTTCCTTCAGACGGGTCTGGGAGTTCGGGGCGTGGCCCCAGAAAACCATGGCACGAACGGCGTTGGGTTGATCGGTGTTTGCCGGATCTTCGAGCACACCGTCGATCCAGCGGCTGACCGGGATTCCCGACAGGTTCATCAGGGCCTTTTCCTTGCCATCGGCACCCGTGGTGGTGTCGAACTGGCCTTTCAACCAATCAAGGTCCTCTTCCCAGACACGAGCCCAGTGAGCCCAGGCTCCGCCCGACAGACCATAGTAGCCGGGAAGTGTATGGCTGAGAACGCCGAGGTCGGTGGCACCCTGGACGTTGTCATGACCGCGGAAGATGTTGGTTCCGCCGCCCGACGTGCCCATGTTGCCGAGTGCGAGCTGTAGCACGCAATAGGCCCGGGTGTTGTTGTTGCCATTGGTGTGCTGGGTTCCGCCCATGCACCAGATGACGGTTCCAGGCCGGTTGTTGGCCATGGTGCGGGCCACGCGACGGAGCTGGCTGCCCGGCACGCCGGTTACCCGTTCCGTCTCTTCCGGCGTCCACTTGGCGACTTCGGTCCGGATCTGATCCATGCCCCAGACGCGGGTCCGGATGAACTCCTTGTCCTCCCAGCCGTTGTCGAAGATGTGCCACAGAATGCCCCAGATCAGACCGACATCCGACCCCGGGCGGAAGCGGACGTACTCATCCGCATGCGCCGCGGTTCGGGTGAACCTCGGGTCGCAGACGATCAACGGCGCGTTGTTCTGCTCCTTCGCACGCAGGACGTGAAGAAGCGAAACCGGGTGCGCCTCGGCGGGGTTGCCGCCAATCAGGAAGATCGCCCTGGAGTTGTGGATGTCGTTGTAGGAGTTGGTCATGGCGCCGTAGCCCCATGTGTTGGCAACACCGGCAACGGTGGTCGAGTGGCAGATCCGGGCCTGGTGGTCAACGTTGTTGGATCCCCAGTAGGCCGCGAATTTCCGGAACAGGTAGGCCTGCTCGTTGTTGTGCTTGGCTGATCCCAGCCAGTACACCGAGTCTGGACCGCTCTCGTCCCGGATCTTGAGCATGCCATCTCCGATTTCGTTGATGGCATCATCCCAGGACATCCGCATCCATTGACCCCCGACCAACTTCATCGGGTACTTGAGACGGCGTTCGCCATGCGCATGTTCACGGACGGAAGCCCCCTTGGCGCAATGCGCCCCGAGGCTGAACGGGCTGTCCCAGCCCGGCTCCTGCCCGATCCATACACCGTTGTCGACTTCGGCGATCACCGAACAGCCGACGGAACAGTGGGTGCAAACGGACTTGACGGTCGACACCGCGCCGCCTGCGGCTCCTGATGCCGCCTGTGCGACGGTACCGCCAGTGGCTCCGATGGCGGCCAGGCCGCCGATGGCGAGCCCGGATCCGCGCAGGAACGTGCGACGGTCGACCGTTGTCTCAGAGATACTGGAAAGGAGGCCTGTCCGTTGGGGGCGTCTCGCTACCCCTTTGGTCTTTTTCCTTAACATTATCCTGTTCTCCTTGCTTCGACCGGATCAATCCGGTCTGGCTTGGTTGGATTTCGTTCCGGACCTGTCGGGCGTCACGCAACCAGTCGATCCGAAACCTGGTGAAACCGTCCGCTAGAAGCGGGCGGTCTCGAAGTAGGCACGCGTATGTGCCGTGTCGCGCAGGCGGTTGCCTGCCGGATCAGGGGTTTCCGCCACGGCCTCCTGACCGCTGACCGCGACAGCAACCGCCGCCGGTGCGGACACGGACGCCAATTTCAGGAAATCCCGACGACTGGTCTCAGTCGCCTGGCTCTCTTGACTCATGGCTGATCTCCTCTTGTTGATGGCCGACGTTGCGGTCGGCCGGTGGGTGCGGGTCTAACCCGCGGTCATTCGGAACGCCTCCCGTTCGATGCCCACGAACAGCCGGCCGGCTGTGCCGACCGGTGCGTAGAACACCGCGTTCTTGGCGCGCTCCAAATCCGAAAAGAAATGCTCGGCCCAGGTGCCGATGTGACGGTTGAAGAACTCTCCCTGGCGGGAAAGCGGGGCGGGCGGACTGAACCGCCCGGTGATCTGGGCCGCCATCATCTCGCAGAGACTGGCGATCTGATCCTCCGGTTCGTGGACGTCCGGTGCCCGTGCAATGCCGATTTCGGGCATTTCCTTGCGCAGTGTCGCAAGCGGCTTCTCATGCAGAAAGCCTGTCATGTAGTAACTGGCATACGGCAACAGTTCGCCACGGCCGAGACCGATGAACAGCCGGTGGTATTCCCGTTCCACAGCCGATTGGGTGGTTGACCGGGCGATTCGGGCGAGAACATTGATTGCCTGTCCCAGCTCGGTTTCATCGCCAGTCAACGCGCCCGTTCGGTTCAAGAGTTCGCGATCCGGCGGCCGGGCGAGAAGGGCGGCGAGAAAGTCATAGAATTCCGCCCGCATCCGATCTTCGGGCGTGGCCCCTTTGGAACCGATGCCGGAACCGCCGGCCGGATGTCCGAGATCGGCTGCTTGGGCGCCAGATGTCATTGTGGGCTCGGTCATGCGGTGGACGTCGGCACTGGCGGCGATTCCGATGAAACCCGGAATCGCATGCGTCGTATCGGATTAACCGTCTCCAGCCGGTCGGCGGACGGCGGCGAGTCCCACGAATCTGATCCTTCGGCCAGCTCGTGGACCGATGAAGGTTGGACCGGAATTTCCGGTTCGGTCACATCAGCGAGGGAGTCCGTTTCCGGAGAAAGAGCCGGTGCCAAATCGGTGGTAATGATGTCCGACCGGGATTGGTCGCGGTTCCCGGAGTTTCCAGGATCGTCGGCTTCCGCATCATGACTTGTCGGGTCGGTTTCGGGGTCGTCGCCGGGCATCGCCAGAACATGATGCAGCATGCCCTTTCCGACCTGGTAGGCAGTGGCGAGATTGTCGACCACCGTGGCAGCGTCAGTGAAATCCTCGCCGTAGTCGACCAGTTCGTCGAGATTTGCGAGAATTGGATTGGACACCCACAGTCTTCGCAGCGCCCGGCGGCGGATTCGGTCGGGTACCACGGAACGCATGAAAACCGAAAAGTCGTCGCCCTTTCCCAGTGTATCCGGATCGGGAAGGCCGAGTTCGCCGAGAATTTCGGCATCGGAACGGGCTTCATCCCGGGAACGGGCAGCCTCTGTCTCTGCCTCTGTCGACGCCGCTTCCGCCTCGCGAACCCTCTCGTCGGCTTCGCGTTTGGTTTCCACAGCCACCGCAGCCTTGCGACGCGACCAGAAGTCGGTTCCAGCCGACCGGATCAATGGACCGTCTCCCCAACCGGACCGGTTCTGGCCATCCGACGGTGAAGAGGTCTCGGCGCCCGGTAGACGTCGGTCGCCTGGACGATCCGCGGATCCCCCTTTCCGTCCTCCCGGATGTCAATGCGGACCCGATCGCGCTGACGCTTGTGAAAGGTCTCGTCGCGGTGATGGATTTCCACGAACGCCTGAATCCAGGCGATCAACCCCGGAGGCATGGACACCGGTTCCACGATTTCCTCGCCGCTGTCGAGATAGTCCTGCGCCTCGAACGGCGAAGCCGTGACCAGCACGAGCTCCATATCGTCCGGGCGCCCGCCTGGCCCCGTTTCGCCGTCCCGCATCACCACGAAGAGCGACGGCGTTCGGGCGGAGAGCGCCTGCCTGTAGGCCTCGGTGTCGGCACGGTACAGTTCCAACGGCAGGGTTCCCGCGTGATACTCGGCGACATGGCCGTCCCGGCGAAGTTCCTTCCAGCAGGCTTCGCCGGCGCCTGGAAGCACGGCGACTGCCTTTCGGCTCCAGCCGGCCCAGCGGCTGCGCCCGGGCGTAACCCGAACAACCACGCCGACCGGAAGGGTCGCGTGACGCACCGTAACGCGCCCCTGTCCCGACCTTTCGCCCGAAACAGGCGGCTGATCATGGAGGGGTTTCATGGAGAAAAAATAGTCCCTATCCCCGGGAATAGCCAACATGGAAACCGCAATATCTGAAATTTCGTGGGACAATTCGTCCGTTTAGGCCGGGAGGTACAAAATTGGTTGCCTGTTTCGATCCTGAAGATAGTCAAACAGAATCAGTCAGATTTCAGGGTTTCCCATCGCGGAGGTATCCGACAGAATCACTTTTCTTGGCGGTCGTCCCGCGGGTTCTGTGGGAGCCATGTCCGCGTTTCAGAAGTCAACGCCGAAAGTGGTCGCAGCCATCGGTCGGTGACGGAGGCATTCCGACTCCCTGGCTGGCTCCGACTCCTGTCGGCATTTCGGCCGTAAATTCTTGTTCAGAACACCATCGGCGGAGACGGTTTGGGTCGTGTCGACGTGACCTCCGGCAGTATCGGCCTTTACCGGCAACGGGATTCATGGAATCGTGACAGGCGAGAATCGCGGGAAGGACATTCCTCTTCATGAAACGGTTGCCGAGAGACCGGCTGGCCCAGCACATATCGTGGCCATGACCGGCCGGTTGGTTCTTTGTGACTGCGCCGGGACGCAGGCGATCGATGCGAAATCGCTGGAAAACGCCAGTGGCCTTGCCTGTACGCGGGTCCATTCGGCGCTCTGCACCCGGGAAGTCGCCGAGGCCGCAAAGGCGATCGGTGACGGCGGTGCAATCATCGCCTGTCGTCAGGAACAGGCCACGTTCGAAGAGATTGCGGGCGAACTTGGCGTTGGAGACACGCAGTTCGTGGACATCCGGGACCGCGCCGGCTGGACTGCCGATGAATCTCCGACGGCTCCGAAGATGGCGGCGCTCATTGCGGATGCCCAGCTCGCACCGCCGCCAGTCAAGACGATCGACGTGCACTCGGAAGGACTTTGCCTTGTTGTCGGGGAGCCGGAGGTGGCATTCGCAGCGGCCGAGCAGCTGTGCACCGTTCTCGGAGTCACCGTCTTGGTCGATGGGGCCGTAGATCCTGAACTGCCCCTTGACCGGAGATTTGACGTCATCCAGGGACGGCTTGCAAACGCGTCCGGGAGCATCGGCGCATTCCGTGTGACAATCGGAAATCTTCGTCAACTGGCGCCCGGAGGCCGCGGGGACTTTGCCCTGGCGGATCCGGTGGCCAGTGGCGAATCGGCATGTGACCTGATCTTGGACCTCTCGGGTGGATCCCCGATTTTTCCGGCCCCCCGAAAGCGGGACGGTTATCTTCGGGCTGATCCTGGTGACCCGCTGGCCGTGCAGCGGAGCATCTTCGAGATTTCACATCTGACGGGAACCTTCGAACGGCCGCTTTATGTCGCCTTTGATGCGCACCTCTGTGCGCACTCACGGGCCGCGAAGACCGGCTGCACCCGTTGTCTCGACATTTGCCCAACCGGCGCCATAGCCCCCGACGGTGACCACGTCGCTATCGATCCCCTGATCTGTGCGGGTTGCGGCGCCTGTTCGTCACTTTGTCCCTCGGGCGCCGTGTCCTACGACCAACCGCCTGTCAACTTCCTGTTTCGCCGTCTGGAGACTCTTGCGCGGGTCTTTCGTTCGGCTGGAGGGAACTGTCCACGTCTGCTGGTCCATGATCACGAGACCGGCGCGGAGATGATCTCGCTTGCCGCTCGTTTCGGTTCCGGTCTTCCCGCATCGGTCCTGCCGCTAGAATTGGAATCCGTATCGTGTTTCGGCCATGCCGAGATGCTGGCAGCCGTGGCAACCGGCTTCGCTTCAGTGGACATTCTGCTTGCACCGAGAACCGAACACGAGGTTCTCGAACGAGAAATGGCACTGGCAGGGGCGATTGTCGGCGCCCTCAGGATCCGCCTGCTGGATCTGACCGATCCCGAAGCGTTGTCCGATGCCCTGTATTCAGCCGAGGTCACGGAACCGGTGGCGGAGCCGGTGCTTCCGCTTGGCGGTCGCCGGGAGGTCACCCGTCTTGCCGCCAAGGCACTCAACCCAACGGCAGCGGAGCCGATCCCCTTGCCCGACGGGGCACCGTACGGGGCCGTCGTTGTCGACACGGAATTGTGCACCCTTTGCCTCGCCTGCGCGTCGCTCTGTCCGTCAGGAGCATTGGGCGACAATCCGGACAAGCCGCAACTGCGGTTTCAGGAAGATGCCTGCCTGCAATGTGGTCTGTGCGCCAATGTCTGTCCCGAGAATGCCATCAGCCTGGTTCCACAGATGGACATTTCCGATTCGGCGTTTCGCCATCGGGTGATGAAAGAAGAAGAACCCTTCGAATGCATCGAGTGCGGCGCGCCCTTCGGCGTCAAGTCGACGGTAGAACGCATCGTCGCGCAGCTCGAGGGAAAGCATTCCATGTTTGCGGCTTCAAATGCGGGACGGCTTATCCGCATGTGCGACGACTGCCGGGTGAAGGCGCAGTATCACGCCGAAGACAATCCGATGCGGCTGGGAGAGCGGCCCCGGGTCCGGACGACGGCCGATTACATGAACGGCGAAGATCGAGACTGAATCCGCTCGATCTTCCGAAATCGCGGAGCGGCGTCCCAACCGCTGTTCACCGTCACCACTCCGGTCGCGGGTCGCCGATTTCCCGGCTCCAGCTACTGCATGCGGACCGGTGCCCCGAGATCGGCCGGCTTGATACGACTCACATAGGCCAGGATCGCCTCAAGATCCTCGATCGTCATTTCAACCGGAACGATCGGCGGCGGCCGGGAAATGTCAAAGGGCTCGGTTATGCCCTCGATCTGGGTGAAGGCGGGATGCGGATTGCGGGCAAAGAAGGACTGGAACCGCTCCAGCCAGATCGCGTTGGCTCTGAGGGCAGCGAACGAAGGTGTCGATCCGAGGCCGGCCATACGGTTGGTTTCGTTGATCACGTGGCAACGCCCGCAGTGCGTGAGCGAGAGTTCTTCGCCGCGGCGGGCGTCACCAGGAATAACCTCGGCGACCTCTTCCTCGATCCGTTCGGCCGCCGGTTCGAAAGGGTGGGTTCCGTCGGCCTTGAACGCGGCGATGGTCCGCCTGCCGACATCGGAAACCAGCCATTCGGCGAAGGCCGTGACTTGACGCCTGGGGCTTTCGGCAAGCACGACGGCTGCAAATTCGGTCGTCTCGCCGTCCTGAATCCCGGTGAAGACGTTGAACTGCCGGAGCGCCGGCCTGAGCGCACCAGCACCGCCTGAGCGAACCACGATCCAGATCTCGTCGGGGGCCGGGGCCGATCGATCACCGAACGGATCAAGGACCGTCGCGATCGTTACGGAAATCCCGGTCTTGAAACTGAATCTGGGAAGGATGTGTTTGAGCAGTCCCGAAGCCGCCAGTGCCTCCGGCGCAAGCAGCCGGATCGCTTTCTCGTCGGCCGCCGCCGGTCCGACCCTTGATGACATGGGCGCCAACAGAAGAAAAACGGACAGGACCGCCACGATAGTTCCTGCTGCCTTCAGACAGGCGAGCCCGGAAAGGGTTGATCGGAAGTGTCTCAGTATCGGGCTCCTGTTGCCTCGGACCCTGTCGCAAACGGACCGTGCCCCGCGATTTCTGTCGAGGCCGCCGCCAGTCAACGTCCGCGACCGTGATCGGACGGCCGCGTGCGACCGTAGGGCTCGCATGACGATGCGTCAACGTCCAACCCGGCCGTTTCAGGATCACCCGGAGGCTTGGGGCAGCGTCGGCAACGGAGCCGTCCGGTTTCTCGAAAGGCAGTCGGATACAGGAACTCCCGGGACGCTTGGGCGACACGCTGAGCCCGAGGCGCGACGGACCGGTGTCGACCCTGCGCGTTTGCCGACCCGAACCCGGTGAAATCGACGCAAAGCTTGAATGAAGTGTTACGGATCCGCGCTCCGCGTTCAGCAGCCCGATGCCTGGCAATCATGTCAGGTTCCGATCGTGCCGGTTTCGGACGGTCGGCAACTGCCGACGCCGTCGAGACCGGACCTGGTCGGTCGGACTCCGGAATTCCGGATCAATCCATACGTTTCCCTGCGACCCGACTCTCCGTTGCTCAGGTCGTGGCTTTGACGAGAAGACTGCGGCTCAACCGAGTGCTTGCTGCACCAGCCTGTGGAAATGGTGAATGGCATGTTCACCCCGGCCGGACCGTTCGGGATCGACGATCATCGGTCCTTGGGAATACCCCCGCGACTTGAGGCCGCGCTGAACGCTCTCGCAAAGGTCGATGTCTTCCGGAACCAGGACGTTCGCCGTGTACTCGGCACGGGCTTCATCGAATTCTTCTTCGGATGACAGGGTGTAGCCTTCGAACGAGGTGGTTTCGAGCCCGGTGGGCCGAATCGCCGAAATATTGATCTCTCCGCTGCCCGGGAGAACGTTGAACGTGGTGTTAGGCCAAAGGAACCAAAAGGCAGACTGCTTGAATTCGCAGTCGGCGTCGACCCGATAGGCCGAGTTCTTCAGGCGTATGTCTTCACCGAGTTGGCGCGACCAGAGTCCGAACGTGTCGTGGCGATAACTGTCCATGCAAATGATATCGGCGAAGGCCGGATGGGCATGATCGCAGTGATAACACTCGACGTAATTGTCGACGACGACCTTCCAACCGGCTTCGATACGGGTTTCTCCCAGCCCGTTGACGCGGACCTTTGCAAGTCGGGGGAGAAATGGAAGCCGACGCCGGATGTCCGCTTCCAGATCGCCGGCGACCGCCGAAAGCGGTTTGGCATCAGAATCAAGATTGACGAATGCACAGCCGAGAAACATCTCAAGGCGGATCGGTTTCAGTGCGTAGTCATCCCGCCGGAAGTCGGGCCTCCGATCGGACCGGGGCGCTCCCCGCAAACGTCCGTCGGTTTCAAAGACCCAGGCGTGGTAAGGGCAGACGATGGCCCGGGAAACATTCCCGCGTCCATCGGGCAGGAGTTCGTGAGCCCGGTGCTGGCAGACGTTGTAGAAGGCTCTAGGACAACCGTCCTGTCCCCGGATCACGAAGATGTTCTGGTCGCAGATGCGAAGGGTGACGTAGTCCCCGGGTTTCGGAAAGACGCTCTCATGGGCGACAAACTGCCACGTTCGGTAGAAGATTCGCTCCTTCTCCACTTCGTACACCCGAGGATCGGTGTAGAGACAGGACGGAAGGGTGAAGGATTCCTGGGGCTTGTCGGTGAGAGGCTTGTCGAACGCCATCATCCGCGAAATGCAGTCGTCGTCTTTCCGGAAATCAAGCATGGAGGCCTCCTCTGTTCCGGCGGGGAAGGGGTCAGCGTATCGCGTTCATCGCCTGCATGATGCCTGCCCGGCCGGTCCCGTCAATCCGAACGTCATCCAGCGGTGTCTTGGACAGACGATCCATAGGACGGGCCTGCCCGCGGTTCCGCACGATTACCTGGCTGCCGAACCGTCACCCCGGACAGTCGACCCGCCAAGAAGGTCGGAATCGAGTCTTGTGCATGACCGTGGTCGAGGATTGGTTAGGCAGGGGACATCTGCTGCATGTCGACACGGTATCAATCCTGGTCTGCCGAGTTGTCTCCGCACCGAAAACTTCGTCCCGATTCCAGACAAATCCACTCCCACGAAATGTCCGCGATGACGTTCCCGTCGCCGATTCTTCGTCCGAAGACGTTGCGGAACTTGGGCAGTGAACGGGCGAACGTCCTGCCTCGATTCGTGCGTGGTTCGGGGCGATTCGCTGATCAGGACGGTCGAGTGCGATGATCCGGTCCGGTCAGACCGGTCCCGCCGGTTCGGCAAGCCTGAATGGTTTTCGTGGTTCCGTCCGACCGGGTCTGCATTGTGTCGCCATCGGAGACCGGCGGCCAAATTTGATCAATGACAGCTTACCGCAAACGTGACAGTATGGCCGTGCAGTGACAACAGAAGGAGAGTTGACATGGGTAGTATTCCAGTCCCAAGTCGATGGAAGTGCGTGGCCACGGCTGCGGGGGTCGCATTTGCCTCAATGTCCGGCGTGATCGGGCCGGCCAGCGCGGATATTCCGGAGTCTGACAATCCCATCAAGATCGCAGTCAATGAGTGGACCGGCCAGCACATTTCGGCCCACATCGCCGGCGCCGTTCTTGCGGAAATGGGCTACTCGGTGGAATTCATCACGGCCGGTGCGCTGCCTCAGTTCCAGGCGATCGCCCAGGGTGAACTGCATGTTCAACCGGAAGTGTGGACGAACAGTGTCAGTGACATCTATCCGAAGGCCATCGAATCCGGTGATATCGTGAATCTCGGCCTGCTCGGTCTTCAGCCGCAGGAAGGGTGGATCTATCCGCCCTACATGGCCGAGAAGTGTCCGGGCCTTCCCGACTTCAATGCCCTTTACGAGTGCACGCAGGCCTTTGCGACGTCGGAAACGTTTCCGAACGGCCGACTCGTTACCTACCCGGCAGACTGGGGCACTCGGTCCAAGGATGTCGTGGAGGCCATCGGTTTGCCCTTTACGCCGGTCCCGGGCGGCAGCGAGGGCGCAATGGTTGCTGAAATCGACAGCGCGATCGCCACGGGCGATCCAATCCTGATCATGTTCTGGCAGCCACACTGGTTGTTCGCGGTTCACGATCTGGAGTGGGTCCAGTGGAATGACGCTGACGGAGAGTGCGTCGAGGAAACACAGACGCGCGAAATGGCCTGTGGATTCCAGCAGGCTACGGTCGACAAGATCGTCTCCGGCACCGCAACCGAAGAGTGGCCGGGCGCGGTCAGGTTGCTTGGACACTTCACGCTGACCAATGCCGAGCACAACCACATGATCAACGAGATTGACCAGAACAAGCGGGCCCTCGAAGACGTCGTTCAAGAGTGGATGGGAAAAAACCAGGACACGTGGAAGTCCTGGATTTCGGCATCGATGTGACGGTGACCGAACGGCAGGCGGCCTTGGCCGCCTGCCACGATTGTGGATGGCCCGACATGGGGTGACATCCTTGGCGATGATCGCCGAATTCCGGCTGGCTGAGTTGCGGGCTTCCGGGTTGTCCCGATGACATCCCAAAGCCAGGTCAAGTTGCGTTGCCGAAACGTGTGGATGGTCTACGGTTCGAATCCGGGACGATACTTCCAGTCAGACGATCATCGCAATGCGACAGATTCCTTCATTGGAAAGCTGCGCGACGAGGGGTTCATTCCGGCGGCAATTGATGTCAATTTCGATCTGCTCTCCGGCGAGATCTTCGCCATCATGGGACTTTCCGGCTCCGGAAAGTCCACCGTTGTCCGGTGCCTCTCCAGACTGGTCGAACCGACATTCGGCGAAGTTATCCTCGATGGTGAGAACCTGCTGGAAGCCTCCGATCGGGAACTGATCGAGATTCGCCGGCACAAGATGGGGATGGTCTTTCAGAACTTTGGCCTGCTTCCGCATCTGACTGTATTCGAGAACATCGCATTTCCGCTGAGCCTCCAGAAGATCCAGGATTCAGAGTTGCGCGTTCAGGTCGAACGGGTGATTGAATTGGTCGGGCTTGAGGGTCGGGAGAGCAGTTTTCCAAGACAGCTTTCCGGGGGCCAGCAGCAGCGGGTCGGCATTGCCCGGTCTCTCGCCGTTGAACCCGAAATCTGGTTCCTCGACGAACCGTTCAGTGCGCTTGACCCACTGATCCGCAAGCAGATGCAGGATGAATTCCTGCGGATCCAGCAACTCCTGCACAAGTCGATCGTCTTCATCACCCATGACTTTCTCGAGGCCCTTCGGGTCGCGGATCGAATGGCCATCATGCGGGACGGCCGGATCGTCCAGATCGGGACGCCACAAGAACTGGTTTTCGCACCAGCCGACGACTATGTCGCGCAGTTCACGAGCGAGGTCCCACGGATCCGTGTGCTCACGGCCGGACAGATCGTCGAGCCCATCATGGATGCTATCGTGGACGACACCCGCGCCATGCCGGTCGCTCCCATGGACCTGCCTGTGGAAGACCTGTTGCCGCAGCTGGCGCGCCATCCGTCGGGCGTGCTTGTCAAAGGCACCGACGGCGACGTACTGGGCATTGTGACGCCGGATGGCGTGATACGCAGCCTCTCCGGCGTCAACCGCGCCTCGGCCTCCCCGATATCGTTGCCGGATCCGGTTTAGGACCGCGGGGGTCGATCCGGATTCCGATGCCCACCTCCCCAGCCATCGCAGGATCGGCCGGACCGTTCTTCCTCTCGGCGAAGGACCAAAAAGTGCTGGGTTGGTTGGCTGTCTTTTTGTTCACGGCAGGATGTATTGCTCTGTCGGGACGGATCGCCTGGCTCGGCAGCTATCCCGAAGTTCTGATTCTTCCAATCGTCGAATGGATCAACCAGGCCGAGGACGTCATTGTGGCGACCACGAAGCCGTTTTTTCGGGCGATTGCCTGGTTGCTCGACCATCCCATGACCTGGGTCCGCGACATCCTGCATTGGCTTCCCTGGCCGGCCCTCATGCTGTTTGCCGGTGCGGTGTCCTACAGGGCCGGAGGCTGGACACTTGCGCTCTTCACCGTTCTCGGCCTCGGTTACATGCTGGTCATCGGCTACTGGGAAGAGGGTATGAATTCCCTGTCGCTCGTGGCAATTTCCGTTCCGCTGGCGGTTTTGGTCGGCTTCACCATCGGGATTTGGGGTTTCGTTTCACGTCCGGCCGAACGCATCATCATGCCGACGCTCGACGTGCTGCAGACCGTTCCGGCATTTGCCTATCTGCTTCCTATCCTGATCCTGTTCGGCTTCGGCCCGGTTGTCGGGCTGATTGCCAGCGTTCTTTATTCCTTCGCACCCATGGTCCGGAACACGATTGTCGGCCTTAGGAACGTGGCCCCTGACATCATCGATTCGGGCCTGATGTCGGGAGCAACCCGCCGTCAGCTATTCTGGCGTGTTCGGGTGCCAACGGGACTTCGCCAACTTCTCCTTGGCGTGAACCAGACCACGATGGCCTCGCTCAGCATGGTTATTGTCGCTTCGATCATCGGAGGAACCAGCGACATTGGTTGGGAGGTTCTCAGCACAATGCGGAAGGCCCAGTTCGGAGAAAGCCTGCTTGCCGGTATCGTCATCGCGTTGATGGCCATGATTCTGGACCGGGTAACCAATGGCCTGGCGACGCGGAGGGACGAAACCGCAGGGGGACAAACCTGGATCCTTCGGAACCGCTTCTGGGTTATTGCCTTGGGCGCAACGCTTGCCGTCGCCCTGGTCGGGCGGATCGTGCCGATTTTGATGACGTATCCCGAGACCTGGGTCGTTTCCCCAGCCGGTCCGATGAACGATTTCATCACTTGGTTCGTCGTGAATTTTCAGCCGGCCATCAAGGAAATCAAGCGAATCAGCCTGTTCTATGCCATGTTGCCGCTCAAGATCGGCCTGGCGCAGACGGTCTCACCCTTCACATGGGGTTTCGTGTGGACCGGAAATCACATGGCGATCACCGTTGCGGGGCTGGCGCTGCTGGCCTTTGCCGGATTTCGCAAATTCGGTGTGAACGCCGCGGCGGCGATTGCAATCGCCGGATGCCTGTTCCTTTTCGGAATCACGGAACTGCCGTGGCCGGCCCTGGTCGCCGTCTTCACCATGATCGCCTATCGGCTGGGCGGAACATCGCTGGCTCTGGGTGTTTTTGCCGGTCTCATGTTTCTTCTGGTCTCCGGCGCTTGGGAAAAGACCATGCTGTCGCTATGGCTCTGCGGAATTGCGGTCATCGTGGCCTTCGTCGCCGGCTCGGCACTCGGAATCTGGGCGGCTCACTCCAACCATGTCTCCCGGATCATGCGCCCCGTCAACGATACGCTGCAAACGATGCCGCTCTTCGTCATCCTGATTCCGATCGTCATGGTCTTCAAGATCGGGGAATTCACGGCATTGCTCGCAATTATCGCTTATGCCTACGTCCCTGCATTCCGGTACGCCGAGCACGGTCTTCGAAATGTCCCGAATGACGTCGTCGAGGCCGCTCGGTCGATGGGATGCACGCCCAACCAGTTGTTGTGGCGGGTCAAACTGCCCCTCGCACTTCCGAACATCATGCTGGGTCTCAACCAGACGATCATGTACGCTATTGCAATGCTCGTGATCGCGGCGCTGGTCGGCACGAACGGGCTCGGGCAGCAGGTCTACATCGGCCTGAGCAAGGGCGATGTCGGAATCGGGCTGGTTGCAGGCGCAGGTATGGCGATCATCGCGATCATGGCCGACAGGATGTGTCAGGCCGCCCGCCGCCGGCTGGAGGCGCCTGATCAGGCGTAACTCTTGCTGGTTCGTTCCAGTGCGCAGTGCCTGATTGAATCGTGGCGTTGGACTTGGAGATCGCACTCTTTTCTTGCGTCGGTGAAGCGCTCATTGTCCAATTGTGGCAACGGCTTGCAGTCCGCGCGGATTACGCGTTCCCCCCCTTCGGCTCATCCTGTCTCCGAATCCGGTTTCCTTTTCCTGCATGTCATTGGTGTTCCACAACTGCCGAGCGTCAGCGCATCGCTGGACGCGACCGAATCGAACAGGTGGGATCCGACTCTGGCGATCAGAGCGGGATCGCGATTGCGATGGCGCACCGGACTGCGCACATGCGGACGGGCGCGAGTCCATACGACGGGATTGAGCGACCCCGGGACTTGGATGGCTGGCGCGACCGAACGGATGCAGGACGCGGATTGGGCATCGGTGCAGAATTGGCCTGCTCGCCAAAGGGTCTATCAGAAAGCATGGCGCACAGTCGATCGAGGACGCACCGCGCGCAACGCGATCGACACTCGACGTGACCCCCGCAATCGGCGTTTCGGCAGCGCGGTCCCGGCGGCGCCGACGTTCGTGCCGGTGCTCTCCACCGGTCCCGCCGAAGGTTGAACGCCGAATGTCCCGCTCGCGGGGTCGGTCGGCGTACTCTGGTGGCACGGGTCTCTTCCAGGACCAAATCCCTGACCGGCGCGGACGTGAGGCAATTTGGTCAATGGTAACGATACTGTGGTGCAGTTGCCGAATTCCAAATCGCAAGGTCCGGCCTTGCCGTTTTGTCGGACCGAGAGCCGGGCAATAGGGAAATTGCCACCGACGCGTCCGGGAACGAGGAGGTGATTTCGCCGAAATGGGCTTCCAAGAACCGCACGATCTGCGTCGTTGGCCTCCCGTCCTCGGACAGCCGATACCGGATGAAGATCGCCATCCGGACCGTGCGTAAGGACCGGTAAAAACGGCTGAGTGCGGTGCACATTGGCCCGAGGGCGCTGTGCTCCGTTGTCGGAGGACCGGGTTCCAGGCCGGGTTCGCTGACACAATTGCAAAAAGAAGTTTGGGTTCGTCGTCGGTGAACATCAAGGTGGGGGCCACGTCGAGCGGGTGCGGTCTCCGCTCTGCATGTCGCCAACGCACCAGGGGCGTCATGGATGGCTTTGGACCCTCCAAGACCTTGTAACTCGCGATGCGGTCGTTCAAAACGGAGAATTGTCGAGTAAACCGTCACGGCCCAGTGTCGGCAAGAAAGGAAACTCGGGACAATGAACAAGTCAAGACGGAAAGAACCGGGATGAGCGAAGAATTCAACATGACCATGCGGAAATTCTTGAAACGAGTCGGGGTGACCTCTCAACAGGCCATCGAGACCGCGATGCGTGACGCCGGACCTGACGCGACGGCTGGCAAAGAGTTTTCAGCCCGCGTCGTGCTCACGATCGACGATCTGAATCTTGAGCATGTGGTGGAGGGCCAGGTTACCGGACCCGACTGATCATGGCTGCCGATCGAAAAACGGTCATTGACGCCCTTTCCACGATCCTCGATCCCGCGGTTGGCAAGGACATCTGGACCTTGGGAATGGTCCGCGCCCTGAGCGTGGACGGCGCCTCCGTACGATTTGTCCTTGAGGTTGATCCGGATCGATCGAAGGCGTTTGAGGCCGTCCGCATGGCGGCGGAACAGGCTGTGCTCGCGCTGCCCGGCATTGAGACGGTTTCGGCCGTGATGACTGCCCACAGCAGCCGTCCGCCGCCTCCGGATTTGCAGACCGGTCGGCAGGCAGAATCTCGGGGTCCGGCGCGGATTCCGGGTGTCGAACGGATCCTCGCCATCGCCTCGGGCAAAGGCGGCGTCGGCAAGTCGACTGTTGCGGCCAATCTCGCCGTGGCTCTTGCCGCTGCCGGGCGGAGGGTGGGGCTCCTGGATGCCGATGTCTACGGACCGTCGCAGCCGAGAATGCTCGGTGTGTCGGGACGGCCGGCTTCGCCCGACGGGAAGATCATCCTGCCCCTTCGAAACCATGGTGTCACGCTGATGTCGATCGGACTCATGGTTCGGGAGGATGAGGCGGTAGTCTGGCGCGGCCCGATGCTCATGGGTGCGCTCCAGCAAATGATGAACCAGGTCCAGTGGGGCGGGCTCGACGTTCTCATTGTCGACCTGCCGCCCGGCACGGGCGACGTGCAGATGACACTCACGCAAAAGGCCGAAGTCAACGGTGCCATCGTGGTCTCGACTCCACAGGACATTGCGCTGATCGATGCGCGCAAGGCGCTCAACATGTTTCAGAAGATGAACACGCCGGTCGCCGGTCTGATTGAGAACATGTCAACTCACGTCTGTTCCCGGTGCGGGCATGAGGAACCCGTATTCGGCCATGGTGGCGTGCGGTCCGAGGCGGAGCGGTTGAGTTTGCCACTCCTTGCCGAAATCCCGTTGCATGTAGACATTCGCAGGGCGTCCGATGGCGGAGCCCCGGTGGTTGTGTCCAGCCCTGGATCTGCACAGGCGCGCGTGTTCCGGGACCTGGCGGAGTCGCTGGTCGGGCAGGGGCTGGCGTGACAACGGAGGGCATCGATCCCCTTTTGCCGCCGCTGTTCTCCGGCGTTTCGGTCGAAGGATCCATCGATCCCTTCAACAAGGCAATGTCCCTCGCCGCGCTCGGCTGCGACGCCGGAACGCTTGTGCACAATGTCAGTGTCGACCGATTGCGGGCCGCCGTCGTTTTCGGGCCCGAAGTGCCGCTCGAGGATGCCATGGCCATGTTGCCGGCGTGCGGGGTCGGATTCGCGAATGCGTTGGGGGCGCTGGCGCCCCCCGAGGTGGCGGTGCATCTGGAATGGACCGGCCCGATCCGGGTGAACGGAGCCCTCTGCGGGCGGCTCCGGGCCAGCGCGTCGACGTCGGATCCTGGAAGCGTGCCGAACTGGCTTGTGATCGGTCTGGACGTTCCCTTCATTATGGATTCGGAGGCGCCGGGTTTGTCACCCGACCGGACGGTACTGTATCAGGAGGGTTGTGGCGACATCGACCCGGTGTCATTGCTTGAGTCCTGGTCACGCCATACGCTGGTTTGGGTCAATCGCTGGTTCGAGGATGGCAATCGGCCGTTGCATGCCGAATGGCGAACCCTGGTTCACGGGATGGGCGAGGATGTCACGTTGACGGTTGACGGAGAAACCGTGTCCGGGACCTTTCTCGGAACCGACGAGCGGTTCGGCCTGCTCCTCAGGCAGAATGGCGAAACCCGGTTGCTGCCCCTGTCGGGACTTCTCCAGTAGGGCGGGAATGAACACGATCGTGAAACTCGCCCGGACCGTCCGTTTCGACGAAAGTGACGACAACGTCTTTCACCGCCCCGCCGCGCCCGGCGAATGGGCGGTGAGCGGTGGATTCGAATTTTCCAACTGGACGGAAGCGGATCTGACCGGCAAGGCAAGGCAGGCCTTCGCCAACGGCTGGCTTGGTCTCGACAGTTTCGGCCGCGCCTCCCTGGTCGCAGTCGCCCACGTCGAGCCTGCGGAAGTCGATGTCCTGGTCCGGCGCCTGGCGGAACATTTCGTCGATGTCTACGGCGCCCCTTCGATCGAGGCCGCGCTGCCTGCGGCTCGGGCGGAAATCGACCACATGCAGGATCTGTGTGAGGATCCGTCGCCGAACGCCATTCTGGTCGTGAGCCGGGAACTGACGGAATCCGGCATCCGGGAACAGTATCGAGCCATCAAGGCATCGGACGCCGAATTGGATCAGGTGGCGGTCCACGCCACACTGGAGTGACGTGCGAAGTCGACAGAACCGACAGTTGATTCCGAATCCGCCACCGGGTCGCGAACGGCACCGGAAGCGTCAGCCCGATCATTCCGCATGACCTGGCGCGCGGCAGCCTCGATAACGGTTGCGGCCTCCCCCGAATCGCGGGCGAGAGACCGGTCTGCGCCGAGCGCGGCAATCCGGGCACGGAGGGCGCGGTGGAGCGAACCCGTGAGTCGGCCCATGCCGACGGGTTGCCGGAGATCCAGGGCCTGGGCGGCGACCAGGGCCTCAAGCCCTGCCAGAATCTTGAAGGACTCCGCCTGCTTCGAGAGCTTTTCCGCGGCGAGCGGTGTCATCGGCGCCATGTCCTCGACGTTTTCGGAAACAGGCGACGGATCGTGAATGGCCGGCTCGGCACCATGGCGAATTCGGCTGGATAGGGCAGCAGCCGTCTTCTGCAGAGGCACCAAGCCGGCGGAGGCACCCCCATCGGGGGACAGGAAACGCGGGAGCCCCGACGTTGCAGGCGCCATGAGTCTCTGCATTCTCTGAATGGCTCCGGTGGCCATCATCGACAGGGTCAGTGACAGTGATTCAAGGGCAAGGGCCAGCACCGGTGACTGGAAATTCGGCGTCGACAAGAAGCGGCCGTCGGGAGTTACGACCGGACTGTCTGAGACACCGTTCAAGGCTCCCGCAAGAACGTCTTCGGCGTGGTTCAGACCGTAAAACCCGGCGCCAATGACCTGCGCGACGCCCCGGAAACTGATAGGATCCTGAATGCGTCGCGGCGTCGCGTCGGCGCCGTCCAATGCCCGGCGAAACCAGTCGGAGGCCTGCAACTGTCCGGGAGCCGGCAAGAGCGCGTTCACGTCCGGATCGAAAACGCTTCGGTTGGCTGCAAAGCCTTCCAGTGACAGGACGATCGAACATCGGGCCATAGCCAGACACAGGGCGAAGTCGTCGATCGCCCGCCCCGAGGCCACCGTGGTCAGTGCCGAATGGTTGACGAGAACCATCGCGTCTCCCGCTGCCAGGTCCGGTGGGCACAGTCCGGAATCGCGGAGCGCGCTGCCTGCGTCGATTCGCGATCCGCTTCGCCACAGCTCGCCTTCACCCAGAATGGAGAGGCCAAAATGTGCGTTCTGGGTCAGATCGCCGGCACCGATGGATCCGGTTTCCGGGATAACCGGCGACAGCCCGGCATTGTAAACGGCAACAATATGGCCGAGCAGCGCGGGTGAAATCCCGCTCCCGCCCCGGCTGGCCGAGAGAATCCGCGCCAGGAGAACGCCGCGCCCGACTGGTTCCGGCAAGGGACTGCCGACGGCGACCGCGCGGCCCCTGAGGATCCGAATCTGGAAGCCGGGGATTTCATCGAACGGAATCCTGCAGTTCAGATTGGCTCCGAGCCCCGTGTTCAACCCGTAGACAGGTTCGTTTCCCCTTGCGGACGCCAGGACTGTCGAATGATCCTGCGCAATCCTTTGCCAGGTGTCGGGAGCAAGGACGATCGTCGCGCCTTCGGTGGCCATTGCCAGGAAGTCCTGGAGTCGGAGGGAGCCGAACCCGGGTCCAAGGATGATCATCAGCAAAACCGGATTCGTTGGCCGAGGCCGAGTTGATGGGCTTTCCGGAGGAAGGCGTGACCAAGGGCGATGTCGGAAAGCGACAGCCCGCGGTGCCAGAAAAGGATGGTCTCGTGATCAGTCTCGCGTCCTGGCCGGGTACCGACGACAATGTCTGCAAGCTCCGCATGCAGTGTGTCGGCGGTCAGCAGACCCTGGTCGACATGCTCGCGAAGGGCACCGAACGACCCATGAGCCTGTCCCCAGTCATCCATGACAATCTTGTCCATGATTCCGGTGATCGAAAGCTCCACGGCCGACATGGTTCCGTAGTGGACGACCAGTGATCCCGGCTTGATCCATTCCGTACGAAAGTGTGGTTCGGGTCTGCGAAGCCGGGAAGCTTCCACCAGGATGTCGGCACCCTCGAGACAGCTTTTCCAGTCTTCGGTGGCGATGACCGTGCGATCGAGCTCGGATGCGAGCCTGGCGGCGAAGCGATCGCGGCTCTCCGGGCGCCGGGAGTGGACCCGGATTTCGTCGAAGTCAAAGAGACTGGCGAGCAGACGCACGTTCCAGTACGCGGTTCCGCGGGCACCGACATGGCCCAGGACCCTGGGGTTCGGTGGCGCGAGGTGGCGGGCCCCGATGGCCGTCATCGCTCCGGTCCGCATTTCGGTGATTCCGGTCGCATCAAGGATTGCCTTTGGTGCACCGGTCCTTGGGTCGAAGAGCGTCAGAATTCCGTATTCGGACGGGCGCCCTTCCCGATAGTTGTCGACAAAGTCCCCGACCACCTTGGTTCCGGCACTGTCGATGTCTCCGCCAATCCAACCCCTGAGGACGTTGAAGTGCCCGTCGGCACCGGCGCGCGGACGGATGTGAGTCCTGGGTTCAAGCGCGGTCAGACCTTGGCCCTGCATGGCCAGACCGGTCTCGACAGCGGTCAGGATTTCGGCGTCGGTCAGGGTCGCGCCTTCGATGTCGAACCGATTGAGGACATCGATGTGGACTTCTGGCGACGGCAATCCTGGTGCATCCATCATGGCGAAGCCCCGATCCGGCCTCGTCCGGATCCATTCCGTGCCGGTTCCGGCGTCAGGACCTCGTCTCGGTTTTTCAAATGGTTCCTCAGGGATGGTGGATGCCAGGAGCCGAGTCGTCTCCTTGACAGGCCCAAACGGGATCCCGGGCCTCGATTTCCGGGCTGCCGGCAGAAGCCAAGGTACGATTGCTGATTCCGGGTGGATCGAGGGTTCTCGTCACGGCCTGATGATCGGCTAGTCCTCAAGGCCACAACCGGTCACTGGCGATCTTCGCCCCTTCGCACAGGGCTTCGAGCTTGGCCCAGACAATTCGCGGCTCGACCTCGGTCCTGTAGGTCGCCTGGGACGAGAATCCGCAGTCGACGCCTGCGATGACATTCTCGCGGCCCACGCGTTCGGCAAACCTTACGATACGTTCGGCCACATATTCCGGGTGCTCGATCACGCTGGTCGCGTGTGTGATAACGCCTGGAATGATGATCTTACCCTTCGGCAATCTGACGGTTTCCCACAGGTGGTACTCGTGTTCATGGCGGGGATTCCCCGCCTCGAAGGAATAGGCTCCGGCCTTCACCATGAGGACCTGCTCGATCATTTGCGGCAAGTCGGGTTCATGAATCCGGGGCCCCTGGTTGATTCCGTAGCAGGTGTGAAACCGGACCTTGTCTTCAGGAATTCCCGAAAGGCTGTGGTTCACCGCCTCGACATACGTGATGGCCTTGGCGATGCGTTGGGCATCATCGAGGGAATTGTCCATGTAGACGTTCGGCAAGAAAGGGTCGTCGACCTGCAGAAGAAAACCGGACTCGATGATGGTCCGGTATTCTTCCGACAGCGCATCGGCAACGGCGTACAGATAGGCTTCTTCGGTGTCGTAGTGTTCGTTGAATCCGACGCCTGTCACCGCGGCACAAGGCATGAAGGCTTCGGCGCACCCGAACCGGTCGACAGCGGCCCGGAGATTTCCCAGGTCAGTCTGCAGCGCTTCATGACCGACATAGCGAATGTCCCCGACACAGCACATCGGAGCGGTGGCCGTAATGGCGGCGCCAAGATGGGCACGCTTGAAATAGTCGTCGTAGAACTCCGGAAACGCTTCCCTTTCCTCCTTGTAAAGTCCGAGGTCTGCGTCAGGCCGGGGCTCGAAACCCTCCAGCCGTTCGTTGATGTAGACGGCGTGGCCGGGCTTCGACATTTCTCCGTCGGCAACGATGTCGATGCCTGCGTCGACCTGCTTTCCCACCATCTCGTCGACGGCCTGGCTCAACCGGTTGGCGAAGACCGTCTCGTCCACGCTGCCTCCTTCAAGCCGTCGTTTCAGAAGGTCCAGGAGGTCATGCGGCCTCGGAAGACTGCCGACATGCGTCGTGAGGATTCGGTCGGTGCTGTGTCTCATTCGGAGTAGCCTTTCTTCGTGCCTGAATTGCCGGAAGAATCCGGAACTCAATCGGTGAACTTCACATTCAGATCTCTCGCCGGGTCTCTGACGCCGGCCCTACGGAAGTATCTTGAGGGCCTTGAGCAAGTCGCCCGATCGTTCAACGCCGATCGGGCGGCGAAATGATCGTGGGTCCACTGTTCGCGGTCAAGGCAAAACCGTCAGGAAGACTTCAACGACCGGCTGTGGGAACCAGGACGATCTCTCACGCTGTGACCCGGGCGTACGCGCGTTGACGGCTCCGTACCGATGTTGCCCCGGTCGCCAAATCCTCCTGAAATTGGCCGAATCGACCCACGAGCGGTTGTCGTACGGGGGTCTAGTAACCGTGTGATCTCCACAACGGCGGTCTTGAACTTGCTCTTGGCCTCGGTGTGTGTTCCTGCCTTCACCGAAAGTGATCGTTGATCGCAGGCGCGGCACAACAGGACCGATTGTCCATTCCGTTTTGCAGAACGATCTGCACATGACCACGACCACATCGGGAAGTGCGCTCGGCCCACCCGTTGCCAGGTGGACATACGAATGCGATAGCACGTTTGAGTGGATCCGGAACCTCATATTCCAATGGGAAACTCAAAACATGGGCCTGTGGCTGAAGAACGTTAAACCCGTTGGTTTCCATGAAGCGGAGACACGTACCAGCGTTGCGATTTCTGACGCCGGAACAGTCAGCGACTCACCGTCACCCGGCGACGAGATCCTGGACGCACGTGGGTTGTTCCTGTCGCCGGGTTGGACCGACTTGCACGTCCACGTCTGGTACGGCGGTACCGATTTTTCGGTTAAACCGGACCTCGCCGGACTCAAAACCGGCGTGACAGCAATGGCCGACGCGGGGTCGGCCGGCGAAGCAACGCTTCATGGCCTACGAAAACACATCATCTTACGCCGGCCGGAAACGATCCGCGCCTTCGTCAACATCGGTTCGATCGGCCTTGTCGCAAGCAACCGCGTCCCGGAGCTTCTCGACACGCGGTTTGTCGATGTCGAACGAACACTTACCGCAATTGAAACGAACCGTGAAATCGTCTGTGGGGTGAAGGTAAGAGCGAGCGGTGCAGTCGTTGGCGACTGGGGAATTACACCAGTCCGAATCGCCAAACGCGTTGCGGAAACTGCTGGCTTGCCCCTGATGGTGCACGTGGGAGAACCACCGCCCCGACTCGACGAGATTTTCGCCTTACTCACCCCGGGCGATATTGTCACGCATTGTTTCAATGGGACCAGGGGCGGTGCCATCACCAGGAACACGACCGTATTTGAATACGCGCGCCAACTTGCAAGGACCGGGGTTCTCATGGACGTGGGACACGGTGCCGCATCATATGACTCCGACGTGGCAGCCAGGTCCATTGCGGCCGGGCTTCTACCCTATTCGATTTCGACAGATCTGCATGTGCGCAATGTGGACGGGCCGGTGTACGACCTGGCGACAACGGTTTCCAAGCTCCATGCCGCCGGCCTTGAATTCAAGGACTGCGTCAACGCAGTCTCGACGAACCCGAGGCGAATTCTGGGGCTCCCGGGAGTGGATGGCTTGACACACGGCAAACGAGCCGACTTCACGCTCTTTGCTCTCACGGCGCGCCGGAAACAGGTCATGGACAGCGAGGGCAATAGCGTTGTTCTTCGCAAGGTGTTTGAGCCAAGGTTCACGATACTCGGGAACCGCTGCGACCGAGTCGAACCGAGTCGATCCGACCGTTCAGGTTGACCGCAACGAGTCTCAGATGTCGCGGCAATCGCGGGGCCGCCCGAAGCAACTCAAACCCGGATCGCCGTACCATCCGAGGCAAAGAAATGAAGCATCCCCGGCATGGGCTTTAGACAAATGGAGTCCCCGGGAACGAGTCGGTGCCTCCCCTTGATCATTGCCGAGAGTTCGTCGGTGCCACTCCTCGCGATAATCATTGTGTCGGCTCCCGTCGGCTCAACGACCGAAATGCGCAGGCTGAATGCACCGGGAGTTCCCTCTTCCGCCAAGTCAATGTGTTCGGGACGGATTCCAATCGACGCGCACTGGTTGACTGGCTGGCTCCACATGTCAGGCAATTGGCAAGCCAGGCCGCTCGCGGTGACGAACTCCTGTCCATTGCCGGACGACACAATCTGCCCCTCCAGGAAATTCATTGCCGGTGATCCTATGAATCCGGCAACGAATCTGTTCGCGGGGCGGTCAAATACGTCGAGAGGGCTGCCGACTTGTTCGACCCGACCATTCCGCATCACGACGATCTTGTCCGACATGGTAATCGCCTCGATCTGATCATGCGTGACGTAAACGGTCGTTGTCTTGAGACGCTGTTGGAGTTCCTTGATTTCCGCACGCATCCTAACCCTGAGTTTCGCATCCAGGTTTGAAAGCGGTTCGTCAAACAGGAACACGCTCGGGTTCCGGATGATCGCCCGGCCCATCGCCACCCTCTGCCGTTGCCCCCCGGACAGCTGTTTCGGATAGCGTTTCAACAGGTCTTCCAACCCGAGTGTCCGAGCTGTTTCGAGAACCCTTTTTTCTGTTTCCATTCTGCCGACGCCGCGCATTCTCAAGGGAAATCCCATGTTTGCGGCGACTGTTTTCTGGGGATAAAGTGCGTAATTCTGGAAGACCATCGCCACGTCGCGGTCCTTCGGTTGAAGATCGTCAACGACCCGATCACCGACCTTGATCGATCCCGTGGTAGCAGTCTCAAGGCCGGCCAGTATTCGCAACAGCGTGGACTTGCCGCATCCGGACGGGCCAACCAGGACAGCAAACTCCCCGTCTTTGATTTCAAAGTTGATGTCAGCGACGGCAGTGACTGCCCCGAACGACTTCGCCACGCGCAGGAATTCAACGCTCGCCATCCGTCAATTCCCTTCAACCCGATGTGTCGTCCTGTTCCCAGTTGCCGGATCGAGTTTCGAATCCCAGATCGAAGCGACTGTCGATGAAGGAGCGCTGTGCCGGGCACTGATTTCGATCGCCGTCGCCATGTCCTTGAGGCCGGTCCCGGAAACGATTGCTACCGCAATACAGTCCCTTTCAATACGTCCCATGGCCGCTTCGGTCGCAAGCGCAGCAAGTGCGTAGGCTCCGCGGGGTTCCGCGAAAATACCTTCCTTTCCGGCGAGGTCGGCCTGCGCCGCAACGATCTCGTTCCGGGTCAGACGGTGAAGAACCCCACCGGAATCCTGAATAACGCCATTCGCCCACTTTGCATCGAGTGGGCGGGCTCCCCCGCACTCGGGATCATCAACCTGGTCGATTCCCGCAAAGTATCCCAACGGCTGGCCAGCAACCATTCTCGGGATCCGGTCTGTCAAGCCGATCTCCTTGAGATCACGAAAGCCCTCGTTAAGGCCACCTACCAATCCACCTCCGCCAACCGGTGCAGCCACAACGTCAGGACAGCGTCCCAGATCGGCGCATATCTCGTAAGCGATCGTTTTGGCGCCTTCGACCATGAACGGGTTGACCGATCGTGCGGATGTCATCGGCACGAGGTCATGTTCACGGCAAAACGTCGGAAATGCGCGAACTGCCGCCTCATATGGATTGTCGAATGCGTTGTCGTTCGCGATCCCGGTCTCGATCGTGAAGACCTGGGCTCCAAATACGTCGATTTGCTGCCGCTTCGATTTCTCCGTATTCCGCGACACCCAGATGTATGCCGTCGCTCCCAGTCTTGCCGCAAAGGCAGCCAGCGAATTCCCGACATTGCCCGACGTAATCGCGGCGAATCTGGTGCGGCCGAATTGCCGGGCGACGGACATGCCAATGCTCACCTGCCGGTCCTTGAATGAACCGGTTGGATTGCAGCATTCCAGCTTGAGATGGAGTTCGTGGACCCCCAACCGAGTCCCCAGATTTCTTGCCCGGATCAGGGGCGTATTGCCTTCTCCCATGGTTATCGCCGTTGCGGCGGTCCGAAGCGGCAAGAGCTCACCGAATCGCGTGAACATGTCTGCCGTCTTCCGCCATTTTCGTGCAAACCCGCCACGCAGACGGACCGTTGCATGATCATACAGAAGCTTCAGTTCCCCGGCGCATTCGGGACAAGAGTAGTGTTCCGCAAAATCTGAGATGTGACCACATTCCAGACATTTCAGATGGAATGGCAAGGATCACCCCGTTCCGCGGGACGATGCCAGGTCGATCCGGTGCCCGGCGCTGAAAACATCCAACGGGCAGCGGTAGGACGAGATGTCCGAAAGCGGGGATTCCTTCAGGACGACAAAGTCGGCCGAATATCCCGCGGCAATTCGTCCCACCTTTCCATCCAGTTTCAGGACGTGGGCGCCCGTCAGGGAAGCTGACCGGATCACCTCGACATTCGACATGCCCGATCGGGCCATCAGTTCCAGTTCGACCCAGGTGTCCTCGAACGGCGTGTCCCGGACACCGGCATCCGTCCCGCAAACGATCGGGATGCCCAAATCGACGAATTTCGCAAAGTTTTCCAGCATAACGTCGTGCTGGTCCAGTGCGTGCTGCGAGTCCAGGTTTCCCTGCTTTCCTTCCAGCAAGAGAGTTCCATGCGAGCGCGTGGCGGTCGAGAGGTTCGCCATGATCGCCACACCGCAATCGGCCACGATGCCGGCAACCACTGCGTCATACTTCCGCTCGAGGCGGCCATTGGCGGACCGACAGAAAAACGCGCAGTGTTCGAGGCTGTCGAACCGGGCCAGGGCGGCGCGCTTCACGCTCTTCGTGGCGAGTACGTGGACCACGCTCGCGACATTGTGCGTGCGGGCGGCATCGGCGACCTGGCAAAACAAGTCCTGCGAAAAGGCGACGTTTTCCGGATGGGTTCCGGGAGTCATCACGCCCCCGCTGCCCATCAGTTTCAGCGACATGGCGCCGGCGGAAATCAACCGTGATACAACCGCCGCCACATCGTCCGGTCCCCGGACCTCGCCTCCGAAAACGCCCAGATGACCTCCCGGCACCGTGATCGGGGGGCCGGAGAGCAAGAGCCGCGGCAGGACATGGCGGTCCCGATTGCGGCGAACATGGTACAACAGGTCCAGGCTGGAGCCGCAATCCCGCACCGTCGTCACCCCGCTCCGGAGCATCGATCGAGCGTTCCGGATGGCGCGCGCCATCCGCGCTGAAACAGACTCGCCGTTGAAGTCCCGGAGCGGGTACGGGCTGGCCGAAAACTCCAGGTGTACATGGGTGTTGATCAAGCCCGGCATCAGGTAGGCGCCGCCGAGATCGATTCCCGTATTCGAGGTTCCGGTGGCCGGGGCCGGCGTCCGGTCTCGGACAGCCTCAATGCGGCCCCCGGCCATCTCGACGGATTTCGGTTCGAAGTGCCCTGGTGGGTCGATCCACACGTTGTCGCAATGCAGGACAATGGGTTCATGGCTGCCAGGGAAGGCCATCGGTCAGCCCTTCACTGCTCCGCTCGTCAGCCCGGACACGAGATATCGCTGTACGAAGAGGAAGAAGAAGACCGCCGGCAAGGCGAACACCACGGCTGCGGCCATCATCTCGTCCCAGGCGATGGAATACTGGGTTTCGAACGACGTTAGGCCGACGGAGAAAACCCAGTTGCTTTGCGACGAAATCAGGGTCCGGGCAAGAAAGAACTCGTCCCACCCGGTAATGAAGCTCATGGCAACAACAACCACGAGTCCGGGCAATGCCAACGGAAGCACGATCCGATAAAACGCGCCAACCCGCGTACAGCCGTCAACCATCGCTTGCTCCTCGACTTCGACCGGAATTCGATCGAAAAACCCTTTCATGAGCCAGGTCGCCAGCGGAAGTACGAACGCCGCGTCGGCGATGGCCAGGCCGATCAATGAATTGTAGAGACCTGTCTGGCGAAAGATGACGTAGAGCGGAACGACAATCAGCGTCGCCGGAAGTAGCTGGGAAAACAATATGAATATCGAAAACGCAGTCGTGGCGTGCGTCCTGAATCTGGACAAGGCGTATCCACCGTTGATCGCAACAAGGGTGCAAAATACGGATGTCGTGCTCGCGACGAAGGCGGTGTTCTTGAACCAGGTGAATACGTCCCGTTCGGTGAAGATCTTCACGTAAGCTTCCATCGTGACGCTTGACGGGACCAGGCGGGGCGGCCATTCGAACAGGCTCGCGGCCTCCAGCGAAGACACGATCATCCAGTAGTACGGGAAGAACACAATCCCCGCGAAAACCAATGTCAGCACGAACAGCGTCGCGCTGATCAAGACTGTCTTGGTACGCGGATTCACACGCCTCTCCGGGTTTGGATAATCGTGAAGAAATAGACGAGGCTGAATGCCAGCAGGATCAACAGGAGAACCGTGCCAATGGCGGCAGCATAGCCAATCTTTTGGTATGTGAAGGCCGTATTGTAGGTCAGGATCGAAAGCGTTTCGGTTGCCCGTGCCGGTCCACCGCCCGTCATTGCATAGATCATTGTAACCCGCCGGAACGAATTCAGGATCAGGATGAGGATCAGAATGACGTTCACAGAACGCAATCCCGGCAGCGTGACATGGATGAACCTGGAGAGCGCTCCGGCCCCGTCGACCATCGCGGCTTCGTATTCTTCCCGCGGAATGGTCTGCAGGCCGGCCAGGAGGATCAGCAAGGCGAGCGGGAACTGGTGCCAGCTTGTGATCAGCACCAGTGCCGGCATGGCAAGGTCAGCCTCGGCCAACCAGGCTACGGGAGCATCCAGGAAGCCTGCCTGTACGAAGAAGTAGTTGATGACCCCGTACTGGGCGTCGAGCATCCAGATGAAGATCAGGACTGCCACGACTTCCGGGACTGCCCAGGGGAGGATGAAAATCGTCCTGATGATTCCGCGGAGCGGCAATGACCGGTTCAGGAGCAGGGCGAAGGACAGGCCCAGGAGATACGTGCAACTCATTGACGCGACACCGTAGTAGACCGTCACCTTCAGCGAGTTCCAGAAAAACGGGTCGGACAACAGGACATCGTAGTTGGCGAGTCCTATGAAACGCCCGGCCTTGTAGTTCAGGATGCGCGTGTTGAAAAACCCGAGCAGGATTCCCTGTGCGATCGGCCAGATCAGAATCACGATGAGGACGACAGAGGCCGGGGTTAGCAGCCAGAGGGGCAGCAACTCGGGGTGATTGAACCTCCGGGCGAATGCTCGCTTCACGCGAGGTTCCTCTTGGTCATCGGCGTTTCAACGTCCCGGATGCCCCGGCCGGTTCCTTGCCGGCCGGGGCGTTCTCCTTGACAACACCAGGAGTGTTCAGAGGGTCTTCGTCCAGTTCTCCAGCTGGTTCTGAAGGGCGTCAAGACCCTCCTGGACCGACATGTCCCCGGAGTAGATCCTGGACAGGCCGTCGACCACGATCTGCCGGAACTCGGCGGCCTGGATTTCGTAACCGGGGGGAGCATAGCCAATTCCACCGGGATACTTTGCCGCAATCTCGGCCATGGTGCCAGCGTATGGAACCTCCTTGAGGAACGCATCGCTGGGTTCCACGATGGTACCGGGAATCTGCACCAGGTCCTCCAGGTATCTCTGCTGTGCGGCCGGATCGTAAAAGACGTTCAGCATTTTGCAGGCATCGTCCGGATGGGGGGAATCACTCGGGATGACGTAGAATGCGCCTCCGGTAATTGCCGCGTGGGTCGGTGTCGGCATGACCTCGAACGTGACGTGCGGGACAAGATCGGGGTTGATGGTCTTGACCGTGCTGACCACCCATGGGCCGTCAAAGAGCATTGCGACCTTGCCGTCCGCGAACATCTGGCGAACCGTCTTGGAGCCCAGGCCCTTGGGGCTGAGACCTTCGTCCAGGAAACGCTTGATCCAGCTGATGGCCGTGACAGCGGCTTCATCATTGGCCGTAATGGTTCCGTCGGGTTGCGACCAGTCCGACCCCATGCCGATCAGCCAGTGCATGCTGTTGATGTAGACATGGATGGCACTCGCCGTATCATTCGGAAATCCGTAACCGAATTCGCCGGTTTTTTCCTTTACGGCATTTGCCGCCGCGTAGAACTCGTCCAGGTTTGTGGGGATTTCGACACCTGCTGCTGCCAACAGTTGCTTGTTGACGAGCAGTGACTGCGGGCTCATCGTCAGCGGAACACCGTACGTATTGCCGTCAACTTGAGCGAAACTGACCGAGGGAAGTATCCGGTCCCCAAATCCGGATGCCTCGATGCAGTCATCCATTGGAGCGAGGATGCCGGCGTCGATCATCGGTGCGAGCATGTTGGTGAACACTGGCATGAAGTCGGGAACATCGCCGGCCGCGATCTGCGTAATCAGGGTTTGTTCATAGTGCGTGTTCGGGATCAGGGTCTTGTCGACGGAAATGCCGGGATTCTCGGCTTCAAACGCCGCCACCCGGTCCTTGTTCCACTCTCCGACGATGCCCTCTTCCCACATCCAGCTTGGCATCTTGAATGTGTAGGAGTCCTGTGCGCCTGCGGCGCCCGCGAGCAGGGCTACTGCCGCTGCTGTCACCAAGGCTTTCATATCGGGTTCCTCCATGTTAGATTCTGGTCTCAATGAATGGCCGAATTTTAAAACCGGTTTGATACCTATGTCAATCAATGGTCAATAACGGACCTCTATGATACCGATGAGGGTGCGTGATAAGACCAGATCGCTGGCCAAAGCCATTCGCGACGACATAGTCAGGAAGGTATTCGCACCGGAGTCCGCGATCCCATCAGAACGCGAACTTATGCAGAAGCACGAGGTTTCGCGGACCACCGTACGACGGGCAATCCAGCTGCTTGTGAATGAAGGTGTCGTCGTCAGGCGGGCGGGAAGCGGGACCTACGTTCGCAACACGGAAAGCGATTTGCGGTTTGCCAGAATGTCATCCGGAAAAATTCTTTGCCTCATCATCCCGACATTTTCCAATCCGCTCTACGCCGAGGTGATCGACGGGATCGAACGCGCCGCAAGGGGAAGCGGCTACGACCTGATCACGAGTCAGTCCGACTACCAGGTGGCAAGCGAAAATTCCCGGCTCTCCGCGATGGCCGAAGAAATGGCCATTTTGGGCGCCATCGTGGTTCCGAGCACGGTAGAACAGCCCGCCGCAGGTGCTCTTGAATTTGTCAATACCGGCAAACCCCTCGTGTACCTGGGCCGGTGGCCAAATGACATCGAAGCTGACGGCGTACGGATCGACTATGATGAAGCGGCCCGAATTGCCGTTCGGCATCTCGTCAGGCTGGGGCATCGCAGGATCGCCTATGTAGAGGGGGCGCCGAGGCTGGAGGGCTTTTCCATGCTTCCGGCGTATCGCGACGCACTGGTTTCTGCCGGCATCGCGCGCGAGCGTTCACTGGCACGTATCCACGACGAACCCTCCGAGGAGGCAGGGCAACGGGCGGTTGAGGCCCTTGTGGCGGAAAAGATTCCCTTTTCGGCGATTTTCGTTCGAAACGACGTCACGGCTATCGGCGTTGTCCGAGGTTTGCGAAATGCCGGACTGAAAATCCCCGGGGATGCCTCGGTTGTAAGCGTGAATGACAGTGTCATCGCCCGGTCAATGGATCCTCCCCTGACGAGCGTGAATGTTCAACCCCAGACGCTCGGCAGCCTGACTTTTCGTGTGCTCAGTGACAGGATTTCCGGGGTCTACGACGGGCCTCCGATCTACCTGACATTAAGGCCGACCCTGAGTGTTCACGGCTCGACCGGCCCTCCCCCGAAGTGGGCGCAATGACGCCGACGAAAACCGGCAATACCGAAACTTGACGGCCGTTTTGTCAGGCCGTCATTACCTGATTGCCATAGGGTCATACACGGAATCCTACGGCGCATTCCGTGCTCATGGGGATGGCATAACCGTGATTGGACTTTCCCCTGTGGGGAAACTTGACTTTGTCGATTCCGCCTATCTCCCGAATCCAAGCTACTTGGCGTATTCCCCGGCTCACGAAAAACTGTATTCCACGGTCGAAACCCGGGACGGCCGCGCCACAGTCGTGGCCATGCAGGCACCTCGGCCGGGTCGCCGGCTGACCGTAGCCGGAGACGGGCGAACGACGGGCCGACTCCCGTGCCACGTCGACCTTCATCCGCTGGGAGCATGGATCGCCTGGGCCTGCTACGACTCTGGTGACGTGTTCATTCGAAAAGTTTCCCCGACAGGAGGAATCGAACCGGGAACCGGAGACAGGGCAATACGCAAAGGATGTGGGCCGCATCCCGTCCGGCAAGCGAAGTCCCACCCGCACGCCGCAGTCTTCTCGCCCGAAGGGTGCTGGCTGCTGGTTCCCGATCTGGGTACCGATGAAGTCGCTGCCTATCCCTTCGACGCCTCGGCAGGCATGCTGGGTCGCGCGCGGGTCTGGCGAGCCCCGCCCGGGTCCGGGCCGAGAACCCTTGCGTTCAGCCGATGCCATCGTCACATCATGCTGGTCAGCGAGTTGTCATCCGAAGTGTCGTTGTTGCAATGGCATGACGGTGCCATCAGAGAATGCGGAAGGGTGTCCTCGCGCGAACCTGCGGCATTTTCGAAGCGAAAGGACAACACGGCTTCCGGTCTCAGGTTGCACCCGGACGGGATTCACTTCGGCGTGACCAATCGGGGGGACAACACGGTTGCGATCTTTCGCGTGAATTCCCGCGACGGGCCGCCAGAAAGGTGTCTGGCGTTTCCGAGCGGCGGAACAAAGCCCCGGGATTTCGGATTTTCGCCGTGCGGGCGCTGGCTGGTGTCGGCCAACCAGGACAGTGACAACTGTGTCCTGTTCGAGATTGGCCTGTCACCTGTGCCTTTTGTCCGGGAAACGGCGCAGATCGCGGTACGCTCTCCGTCTAGTGTGTGTTTTGTTGCCTGATCGACAGGATTGACAACGGATCCATCGGGTGGGCGAAGTGGTGGCGGCCGATGCAATCATGATTTCCGGAAGGGGGAACCCGTCGGGTCCGGTCGTCCATTTGCCTGTTGACGGTGCGATTGAAAATCGGTCACGACAGGGTTGAAAAAGGCAGTGGCGTGGCCAGCGAAAATGGAGTTTTTTGACACGCACTAACCCTGGTCCGGTTCATCCCCGGAAGATCTTGGCGGTCGGATGACCGGAAATGCAGACAGTCGTGGAGATTCGCGCTTGCAGCTTTGCCCGTCGGAGTCATGGTGCCAACTCCCGAATTCTGTGGCGACGGAAGCGATCGGTGCCGCCGAGTCGCGACGTGAATGCAATGGTTCCGTTCGGTGCGTTTCGTCTGGAGGTGACCGAAAGTCGAAGATTTGCCTCCGGTCCCGCCCATGCCCGAAGCGGGAACCATGAACGCACCACAAGGCGGTGGTCACCCGGACGCGACAAAACGCGGCCGGCGTTCGCGACATTCTCGGCGCGGCGCGACGAAACCGGCTCATCGCCCGACGATACGAACGGTCAACTACCGAACCTTGCGCAACCCGTTCACGCCCGCGAAGGTGTTTTCGGACGACAGGGTTGAGGCCATCCACCAAGCGGCTCTTGACGTTCTCGAAACGCAGGGAATGAAAATCCTGCTACCAGAGGCCCGGGCGCATTTTCGGGCAGCCGGTGCGCGGGTTGATGACGATTCGCAGATGGTCCGGATCGGCCGTGACATTGTCGAGGAGGCGGTCTCCACGGCGCCTCGTTCGATACGGACTCACGCCGGTTCCCGCCATCGCGATCAGGTCATCGAACCGGGCGCGCTGCACATCCAGACGGGAGCCGGTTCGCCGAACGTCACCGATCTTTCGCGCGGTCGCCGGCCGGGGACCTACGCAGACTTCATTGAACTGGTCAAGCTCAACCAGAGCTTCGATGTCTTCCATATGCTTACGCCCATGGTGGAACCACAGGATCTGCCTCCCCATCTCCGGCACTATGACGTCACCGTGTTGCAGTTGACGGTGAGCGACAAGCTCCCCTTCGTGTTCTGTCGCGGAACGGCGCAGGTGGAGGACTGTTTCGAGATGATCCGTCTCGCGCGGGGGCTCGACGACCCGGGCTTCCGTCGGCAGCCTTGTTGTCATTCCATCATCAACACGAACTCGCCCAGGCAACTCGACATACCGATGGCCCAGGGCCTGATCGACTTCGCCCGTTGGGGCCAGTTGATGATTGTCACGCCGTTCTGCCTGATGGGCGCCATGGCCCCCGTCACCATCGCGGGTGCCCTGACCCTCAGCCACGCCGAAGCCCTGTCGGCGATCGCGCTCAGTCAACTCACCCGGCCCGGGGCGCCCGTGTGCTACGGTGCCTTCGTTTCCAACGTCGACATGAAGTCGGGCGCCCCCGCCTTCGGCACCCCGGAACAGGTCAAGGCCAACATCGGTGCGGGACAACTGGCCCGGAGACTGGGTCTCCCTTGGCGATGTTCGACGGGTGCGGCCGGTGCCGTCAACGATGCCCAGGCAGCCAATGAGACCCAGATGGGGGCCTGGGGCGCCGTTCTTGCCGGTGCCACAATTCTCATTCATGGTGCTGGCTGGATCGAGGGCGGGCTGACCTTCTCTTACGAAAAGCTGATCACCGATCTGGAGGTCATGCAGACCTTCGCCGAACTCTGTACCGAGACGCCCTCCGACGATGCCTCGCTGGCGCTCGACGCACTCACCGAGGTTGATCCCGGTGGTCATTTCTTTGGTGCGGCCCACACCATCGAGCGTTATGAATCTGCATTTTACGAACCGGTCGTCGCCGACTGGTCGAATTTCGGAACCTGGGCGGAGCGGGGCGGACTGGACGCGAACCAGCGAGCGAACCGCATCTGGAAACAGGTTCTCGAGGATTTCGAACCCCCGAACGTCGACTCGACTCGCCTTGGCGAGGCCATCGCCTTCGCCGAACGGCGCAAGTCCGAGGGCGGTGCGCCGCCACCGGGTTAGGTGACGGCTGGCCAAGACAGCGATCGAAGGCGCCAAACGGGACTGTCGGATGGAATCCTCAGAAAATGACGCAAAGATCTCTGAATTCGGGCCTGATGCAGCGACTGTGACTCTCTCCGCCGGCGGGGTCACGACACGTGTTGTCCAGGCCGGAAGCGGCCCTGACATCGTCTGGATTCCTGGCGGTGACGCAGCCGCGGAATACTGGCTTGACCAGTTTCCCCATTTTGTCGGTGACTTCCGCTGTACTGCCTATGACCCGCGAGGGGCCGGTGAGACGATTGCTCCGGTGCCGCCCTGGACCATCGAAAATTTCGCCGATGATTGTGCGGCCGTCATTCGCGAGACCTGCAGTCCACCTGTAGTCCTCATTGGCCTGTCCATGGGGGCGCTGATTGCGCAGCAGGTGGCAATCGAATACCCGCATCTCCTGCGCATGGCGATTCCCATGGGAACCGCCGCGCGGATCATCGGCTTCACCCGGGACTGGATGCAGGCGGAAATCGACTTCCGCCAAGCGGGCCTTCGGTTGCCTGCGGACTTTGCGGCTTGCCACTATGCGGCTTTCGCATACCCTGCGGAGGCGCTTGGCGATCCGGCGACATGGCGGGAAATCCGTTCAGCCTACCGAGTCCGCTTCGGCGAGCGCGACCCCGTCCAGCTGATCGCCCAATGGCAGGCCTGCCTGGATTTCGACTGCCGGGAAGCCCTCGCCTCTTGCCCGGTTCCGATCCATGCGATCGCATTCAGCGAGGACGTGCAGACCCAGCCGGCGATGGTCCGAGAAGTGGCAGAGATCGCACCAAACGGAACCCTGCACGAGGTCCCGGGGCTCGGACATGTTTCCTTTGCCCGTCACCGCCCGCGGGTCGTCGCGGCCTTGCTGCGGCAAATCCTCGAGACCGCAACGGCCTGAGCCGGGGTGGCAGTGCACGGGCATTGGTGAAGGAAAACACTGCAATGGATGAGGCACTTCTGGAGCGCCTGCGTCAGGTTGACACGCCGACAGTGTGCAACGCAATCGAGCGCGTACAGGGATCCCGGGACTTCGACCGTTATACACGGACCACGATGATCTCAAGCGCGCCCGACGCGCCAGCCATCGTTGGTTATGCCAGGACGGCCAGGGTCTCCGCCAGACGGCCCGAGGAAAACGCGGAGGCGCTCCGGAACCGGCGGCTCGATTACTATCGATATATGGCTGGTGGTCCGCGCCCCGGCATTGTCGTGATTGAGGATGTCGATGTCCCGGATGTCCTGGGGGCATGGTGGGGCGAACTCAACGCCACAATTCATCGCGGTTTCGGATTCGCGGGTGCCGTAACCAACGGGGTGATGCGTGACCTCGGGGACCTTCCTGAAGGATTCGTCGTGATCGCCGGAACGGTCCTTCCCAGCCATGGCTTTGTCCATGTTCTCGATGTCAACACGCGGGTTAGAGTCTTCGGACTCGACGTCTCCCCGGGTGAACTGATCCATGCCGATCGGCACGGTGCCGTGGTCATACCCGAAGGCGTCATCGATGGGCTCGCGGACGGGATTGCGGGTTGCCTGGCCAGCGAGCGGATCCTTCTCGAACCGGCGCGTCGGGAGGACTTTGATCTGGCGGCTTTCGAAGCGGCCTTCGCCAATATGGAGCGATCGCGGAACTGACCGCGTCATTGCCGGCACGCCGGGGTCGAACGGGACCGATGCCGCACCGATCCCGGATGAGGCCATGTCGCGGTCGGCTATCAATCCCTGGTGCCTGCGGACCAGCCCACGATCCTTCTGAATTGTCACTCTAAATGTCTCCTGCCACCGGCCATGGATCGGCTCGCTCCGACCCGGTGAGGCAAAAGCATGTGTCAATTGCGACATCGGGGTCGCAAATTGGGGTGCCGAACGGGAATGGAACTGCGAACTGTCGGCGGATGAGTCGACGGTGACAGCGCGAACCCGCCATGATTCCTTCCGAAAGACTTGGGCAGTTGAGCGTGGTCTGCGTTCTTGGTGCCTCAGTGATGTTTTCGCTCAATGACGTCTCGGTCAAATGGTTGAGTGGCGGCTATCCGCTACACCAGATTGTACTCATGCGGGCGCTCATCGCACTTGTGATTACCCTTTCCATCGCAGTTCCCCTGGAGGGGGGCTGGGAGAGACTGCGCACCCGGCGGCCGATGATGCATGTTCTTCGTGGACTCTGCGTTGTCATTGCGAACATGGCCTTCTTCTGCAGTATCGTCGTGGTCTCACTGGCAGAAGCAACGGCAATTTTCTTCGTGGCGCCGCTCTTGATCACCGGGTTTTCGGCGGTGTTCCTGAAAGAGCCGGTGGGCATTCGTCGCTGGCTGGCGCTGACGATCGGTTTCGTCGGCGTGCTTGTGATCGTCCAGCCCGGCGCTGTCAGTTTCCAGTGGGCTGTCCTGTTGCCTGTCGTGGCCGCGGTGGCCTATGCGACCTTGCATACCCTGACCCGGAACATGGGGCTCTCCGAGCGGGCCTCGACAATGGCGCTCTACATCCAGCTCACATTTATTGTCGTCTGTTCGGGAATGGGGCTGGCCTTCGGGGACGGTCGCTTCGCCGGGACGGGAAACCCGGCTCTCGAATTCCTGTTTCGCGCCTGGCAGTGGCCGCTCGTACACGACTGGCCGGTTATCGCCTTGACCGGGATCTTCAGCGCAGCCGGCGGCTATCTGATCTCCCAGGCCTACCGGCTCGGCGAGGCGGGACTGGTCGCTCCCTTCGAATACACGGTTCTGGTTCTCGCCGTCATCTGGGGCTACGTGATCTGGGACGAACTGCCGGACACACTGTCCGCCTTCGGGATTCTCTTGATCCTCGGATCGGGTGTCTTCGTGGCTGTCCGGGAGACCCGGTTCGGGGTTGGACCGAGCGCCCGACGGATTTCCGGTCGCCGGTAACGGAACCAGGAATCCGGAACACCCGGTGAACAAGTGTACGGGCTGGCCGTTCTTCCGGGTCTCCGTTCCCAGGACGGAGACCGGAAATCGACGACACATTCCGGGGATTAAGGATATGGAGAAGCGGAGAACGGCCGGGCTGGAAGTCGATCCAGGACCTGGTAGCGGAGGAGGGACTTGAACCCCCGACACGCGGATTATGATTCCGCTGCTCTAACCGACTGAGCTACTCCGCCACGGCGGCAGTGACTATGGAATCGGATCCGTTCCGTCAAGACGAGGACGATGTCTCGTAGGCGTGGAGTTGCAGTTTGCCGTCGGGGTCGGGGAAGGAGCCAGTGGCTTGGCGCATTGCGGTTCGGGTCGATGTTGCTTTTCCCATCTGACGGCATCCCGGACAGCGAGAAAAGAGGTCAGACCGTCTTGACCCGAGGGACGCCTTGTGAATCCCCGTCTCGTGTCGGTTTATGTGACCGGCAGCAGTTTCAACACGAAACTCCACCCAGTGTTGGCGTCTGGCGTCGCCGCCATTGGCGCCATGCGTCAGGTTGTGAAATACCGTAGCGAACACATTGGCGGCGTTTCGGAAGTATCCGGAACCGGGCAGCAAGGATTCAGTTGGCCAACGCCCCCGCGGGCGGCTATGGACGGTTGCAGCGCCGGGGCCCTCCGGGTGGCACCAGACATCAGGACAGGGATTTGCCGATGCGCTTGCTGGTTCAAAGAGTTTCATCGGCGGCCGTCCGCGTGGAAGGTCGGGTGACCGGGAGCATTGGCGGCGGTCTCCTCGGTTTCTTCTGCGCCATGGCCGGAGATGTGGAAGACCGAATTCCCCTGCTCGCCCGCAAGTTCGTCAATCTCAGGGTATTCCGTGACGATGCCGGACGGATGAATCGGTCACTCGTCGATGCTGGCGGCCAGGCACTGATCGTCAGCCAGTTCACGTTGGCTGCGGACACTTCCCGCGGCAATCGGCCGGGATTTTCCGGAGCCGCGTCGCCGGAAGTCGGTGAACGAATGTATCTGGCCTTTTGCGAAAGCGTCCGGCAGCATGGCGTCGATGTCGAGACCGGAGTCTTCGGAGCGGAGATGGCGGTTTCGCTCGAAAACGACGGTCCGGTCACCATCATGCTGGACGTATGACCGGGTGAGAAGAGGACGACCGGCCTCGTGAACAATCCCGAACAAGAACCGGTGAGCGATGCCGCGACCTCGGGAGCGAGGTTTCGCGGCTATTCGACGGAGGCGACCTACTCCGGGGCGGTCAGCTTCCTGCGGCGTCCGTATTCGAGGTCGCTCGACGCCATCGACCTGACGGTCACCGGCGTTCCGTTCGACTGTGCCACAAGCAACCGTCCCGGCACCCGGTTCGGTCCCCGGGCCATCCGTGAAGCCTCGATTCTCCAGGGGTACGACGCCCCGTACGGATGGGACGTCAATCCGATCACCGATCTCGATATTTCAGACCATGGCGATTTCGGATTCGATTACGGTCGACTTGGCGAATTTCCGGCGGCACTGACCCGCTACATGGCCCGCATCATCGATTCCGGAGTGACCGTGCTGACCTTTGGAGGCGACCATTACATCACGTATCCGATTCTCAAGGCCCACAGCGCCGCCTTTGGTCGGCTGTCATTGCTCCAGTTCGATGCCCATTCGGACACATGGCCCGATTCCGATCCGGAACGGGTGGATCACGGCACCATGTTCTATCACGCCGTGCGGGAGGGGCTGATCGATCCGGAACACTCGGTCCAGGTCGGTATTCGGACCAGCAACCCGGACACGTTGGGCGTCAACATTCTCGACGCCCGTCAGGTGCATGGTGAAGGCCCTGTCAGAACGGCTCGACGTATCCGGGAGATCCTCGGCGACCGGCCGGTCTACCTGAGCTTCGACATCGACGCCCTCGACCCGGCCTATGCGCCCGGAACCGGAACTCCGGTCTGGGGTGGACTCACCTCGGCCCAGGCCGCGACCATCCTCAGGGATCTCGCCGGCATCAATCTCGTGGGAATGGATGTGGTGGAAGTCTCGCCGCCCTATGACACGACTGGCGCAACTGCTGTTGCCGGCGCCCATGTCGCAACCGACTTGATCTGCCTGTGGGCGAGCGGACCCAGGACATCCGGAGATGGTGCCGACTCGTGACCGGACTGACGGGTTGCCCGTCTCAATCAGGGGACATCTGTAGAATTCGGATGTCGTGATGATGATTTCTCAGAGGAGCGGAATTCATGAAAGCAGCGGTCTGCCGGGAGTTTGGAAAGGACCTGGACATCGTCGACGTCGATCTCAGACCGCCGGGACGGGGCGAGGTCGAAGTCGAGATTGCCGCCTGCGCCATTTGCCATTCCGACATTCACTATATCGACGGGGCCTGGGGCGGGCACCTTCCAGCGGTCTACGGACACGAGGCCGCCGGTCATGTCCGGGCGACGGGACCCGGTGTCGCCGGATTCGTCGTCGGCGACCCGGTGCTGGTCACCCTGATCCGGTCCTGCGGGTCCTGTCGGTCCTGCCAGTGTGGTTCACCGGCCACATGCGAAGCGTCGTTCGACAAGGTCAATTCAAGCCCGATCCGGCTCCGGGACCCGGCGTCGACACCGCTGGAACAGGGGCTTTGCACCGCCGCCTTTGCCGAGCGGGCGGTGGTCGACCAGAGTCAGATTCAGGCGATCCCGGACGCCATTGCGCTCGATGTCGCCTGCCTGCTGTCCTGCGGCGTCATCACCGGTGTCGGTGCCGCCGTCAACACGGCCGGCATCAGGGCCGGCAGCAATGTCGTGGTGGTTGGTGCCGGCGGCGTCGGATTGAACAGCATCCAGGGCGCCCGGGTCGCCGGAGCAGCACGTGTGATCGCTGTCGATGTACTCGACGAAAAGCTCGACGGTGCCCGTGAATTCGGTGCGACCCATGGAGTCCGCGGCGATGACAAGGACGTGCATCGCCAGATCCGTCGCCTGACCGACGGACGCGGCGCCGACACCGTCCTCGTGACCGTCGGCGCCGCCGCCGCCTACGAGAGAGCCCCGCGGTTTCTGGCGCCTGGTGGCGAACTGGTGGCGGTCGGCATGCCCGCGTCGGACGCGCTGGCCAGGTGGTCCCCGATGGTTTTCGCATTTTTCGGCCAGAGTATCCGGGGGTCCGCAATGGGCGACACAGTGTTGTCGCGGGACATCCCCTGGCTCCTTGACCTCTACCGACAGGGTCGAGTCAAACTCGATGAGTTGGTGACCGGACGCTATCCGCTTGAACGGATCAACGACGCCATCGCCGACACTCGGGCGGGTCGGTCGCGGCGGAACGTCATTGTCATGAAAGGTCACAGCTGATGCAGCTTGCCGACCTCGACGTCTTCGTGGTCGGCAACCCGCCGCCGGGCTGGGGCGGGCGTTATTTCGTCTTCGTCAAACTGACAACCAGCTGTGGGATCGTCGGTTACGGTGAAGTCTACGCCGCGGCGGTCGGCCCTGCGACCATGGACGCGGTGATCCGGGACGTATTCGAACGGCATATGGCGGGCGAGTCGCCCGAGAACATCGAACTGATGTTCCGCCGGGTGTACTCCTCCGGTTTCACCCAACGTCCGGACCCCACCGTGATGGGCGCATTCTCGGGTCTGGAAATGGCTTGCTGGGACATCCTTGGAAAAGCCCGGGACCGGCCGATTTACGCTCTCCTGGGCGGCCGGATCAATCCGAGGATTCGATCCTATAGCTATCTCTATCCATTGCCCTGCCACGACTTGAACGGGTTCTGGTCAAGCCCTGACATGGCAGCCGAGAGTGCAGAAGCCATGGTTGCGCTCGGCTTCACGGCGCTCAAATTTGACCCGGCCGGGCCCTATACGATCCGAGGTGGCCACCAACCGGCAATGAGCGACATCGAATTGTCGGTCGCGTTCTGCCGGTCTCTGCGAAATCGCATCGGCCAGCGCGCTGATCTCCTTTTCGGAACGCACGGCCAGTTCACGACCGCCGGTGCGATCCGCCTCGGCCAGCGGCTCGAGCCCTTTGACCTGCTGTGGTTCGAGGAGCCAGTGCCGCCTGACAATCCGGACGCGCTCTCCCAGGTTGCATCCGCTGTGCGAATTCCGGTTGCGACGGGCGAGCGGTTGACGACCAAGGCCGAATTCACCGCCGTTCTCAGGTCCGGTGGCGCCGCCATTCTTCAGCCGGCGCTTGGCCGCGTTGGCGGCATTCTCGAGGCCAAGAAGATCGCGGCCATTGCGGAGGTGTTCAACGCACAAATGGCGCCGCACCTCTATGCCGGCCCGGTGGAATGGGCGGCGAACATCCAGTTGGCGGCCTGCATTCCCAATTTGCTCATGGTGGAGACGATCCAGACCGGTGGTGAATTCCACCGGAAGCTGATCGGTGACCCAATTCACTGGGAAGAAGGCTTCATCACAGCGCCGACCGCGCCGGGGCTCGGTATCGTCTTCGACGAGGATCTGGCCCGACAGAACCCGTATGACGGAACTGCACTGCATCTCGAAATGCAGGAGGAACCCTGCCGGTACGATCGCCCGAACGCCTTCGTTGGCGGCGCTCCACCGCGGTTGTGAGAGGATCGGTCCGGCGGACCGTTCATTGTTCCCGGGCTGGCCGAATCTGTCAGTGTCCCGAACCGCCCCGGGCCTGAATCGAGGCCTTGAGATCGACAGTCGGTCCGTGGCATGCTCGGCGATGTTGCCGGCACACTGGCCGGCGGGGCGCAGCTGATCGCGGCGCCGGGTCCATATCTTGGGGGTCCCGACCCGGTGTCCGCACGCTTCGCCATCACGTTCATCCTGGTCACCGTCGTGATCGATGCCATGGGCATCGGCCTGATTGTTCCTGTCATGCCGGACCTGATCCGCGATCTCCGCGGACTCGACCTCAGTGCGGCGGCCGTCTGGGGCGGTTTGCTCGCAACATCGTTCGCGGCCATGCAGTTTCTCTTCGGACCGGCGCTCGGCAGCCTCTCTGACAGTCGCGGCCGGCGGCCGGTACTGCTGATCTCGCTGGTCGTGATGGGAATCGACTATCTGATCATGGGCTTGACCGCATCGATCTGGATCCTTTTGGCAGGACGGATCATCGGGGGAATCACGGCCGCGACCAATGCGACGGCGCTTGCCTATGTCGCTGACATTTCGGAGGCAGACCGAAAATCGCAGAACTTTGGCCTCGTCGGCGCCGCGTTTGGCGCGGGATTCATTCTTGGCCCGCTTCTCGGTGGCGTGCTCAGCGAATTCGGGTCCCGGGCCCCGTTTTTCGCCGCCTGCGCACTCGCATTCGCCAACGCCGCCTTCGGTTATTTCGTCTTGCCCGAAACGGTGACTGCACGGACAAGGCGCCCCTTTTCCTTGGAACGGGCCAATCCTTTCGGGGCACTCCGCCACGTAGGCAGGGTCCGCGGAGCCGCGCCGCTCCTCGTTGCCTTCTTCCTGCATTCGCTGGCCTTCTTTGTCTATCCGGCGGTCTGGTCCTTCTACACACAGGAGCAGTTCCGCTGGGATCCCTTCATGGTCGGCATCTCCCTTGCCGCCGTCGGCGTTTCAATCATCCTTGTCCAGGGTGGGCTGATTCGGGTGATCCTTCCGCGATTCGGGGAATGGCGGACCGTGATCGGCGGCACCGGCATCACCTGCATGGTGTTTCTTGCTTACGGCTTTGCGCGGGAAGGGTGGATGGTCTTCGTGCTCATACCCCTGTCATCGCTCGGGATGGTCTCGAATCCGGTACTGCAGGGATTGCTGTCGAAGTCGGCCAGCGACGATGCCCAGGGGGAACTGCAGGGCGTGCTCGCCGCGATCACCGCGGTTGCCACCATCTTGAGTCCCATGGTGATGACATTAACCTTCAGGGTTTTCACGCGGGATGAGGCCCCGGTCTATCTGCCGGGCGCTCCTTTCCTGCTGTCATCGCTGATAGAACTGGCGGCGATGCTGGTCCTGATCGCGGCCGTTCGGGATTGGTTCCGCTCCACCTGAACGGTGACGGGAAACAGGGTGTCCCGCACGGCGCTGGGCCGTGCGGGTCGTGTCAGGTCGGCCTGACGTGTTGGCCGCCGGAGTGACTCTGGGCCGATGGGTCCGTCAGTTCGGAATGTCGCCTTCCACGCCTTCCACATAGAAGTCCATCGTCAAGAGCGTCAGGTCGTCCGCAATTTCGCCTTCGGCGAGCCAGGGCGTTCCGTCCTGGCGGTTGATCGGGCCGGTGAAGGAGTGCAGGGTTCCGGCCGCGATCCCGTCCCGGATGGCGGCTGCGCTGGCCCGGACATCCTCCGGTATCCGGTCCGAGAATTCCCCGATCTCGACCATTCCAGGTTCAATTCCGTCCCAGGTGTCCATGGACTCCCAGGTTCCGTCAAGGACGGCCTGGGTGCGTGCCACATAATAGGGGGCCCAATCGTCGATGATCGAGGACAGCCGGGCGGTCGGGCCGAATTGCATCATGTCCGAGGCCTGGCCAAAGGCGTAGACACCCTTTTCTTCGGCGATCGTCATGGCCGCAGGCGAATCGGTATGCTGCATGATGACATCGGCGCCCTGCTCAATGAGCGCGGTTGCCGCATCCGCTTCCTTTCCGGGATCGAACCAGGTGAACACCCAGATGATCTTGAACTGGACATCCGGATTGACGGCCTTGGCGGCCAGATAGGCCGAGTTGATGCCACGGACGACTTCGGGAATCGGGAACGACGCAATGTACCCGATGACATTCGACTCGGTCATGTGGCCGGCGATATGACCGATGACCGTCCGACCTTCATAGAAGCGGGCCGAGTAGGTCGAGACGTTGTCAGCGCGCTTGTAGCCGGTGGCATGTTCGAATTTGACGTCCGGGAACTTGGCGGCAACGTTGATCGTCGGATCCATGTAGCCGAAGGAGGTGGTGAAGATCAGCTCGTGACCCGAAAGCGCCATCTGAGTCATGACACGTTCGGCATCAGCACCTTCGGGAACGCTTTCCACGTAGGACGTCTCGACCTTGTCACCGAGGGCGGCCTCGACGGCCAAACGTCCCTGGTCATGTTCGTAGGTCCATCCGAAATCGCCGACCGGTCCGACATAGACAAAGCCGACCTTGAGCTTGTCGTCGGCGATTGCCGCGCCGGCAACGATGCCGATCCCCAGGATCGCAGCGGTGACGCCCGCCAGAATCCGTCGTGAATTTTTCATGTGTGTTTCCTCCCTGTGGTCTTCATTCGATTGCCGGGCCGCAACGGCCGGCAACACTGCTGTCGGACAGGCGTAATGTGCGCACGGCCCGTTCAAGCAGGTCCATCGAAGCTGGCCCGCCGACGGATCGCCGGCACAATGACTGACATCACGGCTAGCATTCGAATGGTAACGAGATACGGAGCCAAAGACGAATAGGCAACCGGATATGCCGACACCGATCTCCTCTGCCGTGATCACCCTGCCAGCGAAACGGGGTTTCGATCGCTGTTTCCACCTGCATGGACTTCGCGCCGTCGGTGGTTGCCATCCTGCCGATCGCATCCGAATTGTGTCGTCACAGGGTCGAGGAATTCAGATTGCGATCCGGTTGGCGACTTCCTGAATTCGAGTTGTGATTGGGAACCGGGTCCCCGAAACGAAAGGTTTGCGACGCGACCGATGTTCAGAATTCGCCAGATCTCCGAACCAATCGAGGCTAACCGACAGCCACGTCATCCAACCGGAACGCCCAATTGAAATGTCAGACGACTCTGGACATTTCTTGTTGAACGATTGTCTATCGAACGCCTTCCGCTCGGTCACTTTTGGCGTCTGCGACTATTGCCTTTCCTCGAACGCGGAACGCGGCACGCCTGACTGGTGAACGATAGACGGCAGCTTTGGCGGTACGAAGTTCCCGATGATCGGGCACAGGAACCGTCAATGTGCCGTTGGGATCTTTCATTTGCATCGCGATGTGGCTGGCTGCCGCGTATTCGGAATTCAAGAACGCCGTGAACAGCGTGAATGCGACAGACTTCCTGGTTGGGTGCGATCTCGAAAACCCGGGCAAGAGCCGCAGCGAAGTCGTTGCGCGCCTCGGCCACGTTCCTGGCTCGGATTGCCACATCCACCTCCCGGCTGAACGCAACACTGTCCTTACATTTCACGCGTTCCACGAATGAAGTCTGGCGATAGTGCCATCGCGTTGATTCGGGGACTATGTTCGAGAGTGTCCAACCGCCGTCATTCTGACCACCGCGATTCTCGCCGAAGACTTTCCGAACGGACGTGGGAATTGGCGGAATCCGGGATGAGCCGGTGCTTCTCGTAAGATCAGGTTGAAGCGTGGAATGCCCGTCCGAGGCAAGCCGGCGCATTGAGACTGGCCCGCCGACGGTCCGCCGACATGATGACCAGCACCAGAATGGTTACAATGTAAGGCGCCATCGACAGATACGCCACGCCGATGCCGACGCCAATCGCCTGAAGATTGAGCTGCAGCATCGTCACGCCGCCGAAGAGATAGGCGCCGATCAGGATCCGCCAGGGTTTCCAGGCGGCGAAGACGACGATGGCGAGCGCGATCCAGCCGGCGCCCGCGGTCATGCCCTCAGTCCATTGTGGAACCCGGATCAGGGACAGATAGGCGCCCCCGAGTCCGGCCATGGCGCCGCCGAAGAGAATGGCGGCAATGCGGATGCGGACCACTTTGTACCCCAGTGCATGGGCCGCGTCATGGTTTTCGCCTGTGGCGCGAAGCACAAGTCCGGCGCGACTCTGCCGCAGGAAAAGCCAGACACCGAACACCACGGCGATCGACAGGTAGAGAACTCCGTCATGGGAAAACAGTATGGGCCCGAGACCCGGAAGGTCAGAGAGGACCGGAACGTCGAGTCGCGGCGTCGGCGGAGGTTTGATGCCAGCGTAACTCTGGCCCATCATGGCCGCCAAACCGAGCCCGAACAGGGTCAGGGCCAACCCGGTTGCCACCTGGTTCGACAACAGGACCTGGGTGAGTACGGCAAAGATCAGCGCAAGCAGCATGCCACCGGCGATGGCGGCGCAGAGGCCGACGACGGGAGACCCGGTCTCGACGGCGGCGACGAACCCGCAGACGGCACCGATGATCATCATGCCCTCGACGCCGAGGTTAAGAACCCCGGATTTCTCCACCACGAGCTCGCCGATGGCGGCGAGCATGATGGGTGTCGCGGCAACCATCAGGCTGGCCACGAGAGCCGCGGGAGACAGACCCGCGAGATCGATCACGCCGGTTCCTCCCCGGATTTCCCCGGGCCGGGACCGTTGACGGTGTCGCCCCGGGTCTCGGTTCCGGGCGCGGCCCCCGTGTCTTCAGGTGGGCGGAGACGGACGCGAATCCGGTAGTTGACCAGGAAGTCGACGGCCAGCAGGAAAAAGAGCAGCATGCCCTGGAACACCTGGACGGCGGCAGCCGGAACATTGAGCATGAACTGGGCGAGTTCTCCGCCAATATAGGTCAGCGCCATCAGCAGCCCGGCCAGCAGGATGCCGATTGGATGCAACCGGCCGAGAAAGGCGACGATGATGGCGGTAAACCCATAGCCCAAGGGAAAATTGGTCGACAGCTTTCCGGCCGGACCCGCGAGCTCGAACAACCCCGCGAGTCCCGCAAAAGCGCCGGAGAGACCCAGGCAGAGCGCTGTCAGCACGTGTGGGTTGATTCCGGCAAAACGCGCCGCCTGCCGCGACTGACCGGCGAGGCGGACATGGAAGCCGAAGATGTGGTTGCGGAGAACCAGGTGGCAGAGGAGCACCAGCACGGCCATCACGATGACGCCAACATGAACTCCGGTTCCGGCGAAGAGTTCCGCGTTGTGAGCGCTCGGATAGGCCTGAAAGTTGCGGCTCTCGGGCCAGTTGAAACCGTCCGGATCCCGGAGTCGTCCGGTGACCAACCCGGCCAGGATGTTGAAGGCCACATAGACCAGCATCAGCGAAACCAGGATTTCGTTCGCATTGAAGCGGATCTTCAGGATCGCCGGGATCATCGCCCAGAGCAGTCCGCCCAGGGCTCCGGCGGCAACCATCATCGGGAAAACCCAGACGCCTTCCGCAGGATAGACGGCAAGGCCCGCGGACCCGCCGACGATGGCGCCCATGATGAATTGCCCTTCGGCACCGATGTTCCAGATTCCCGCCCGGAATCCGAAGGAGAGTCCGAGAGCGATGATGATCAGCGGCGCGGCCTTCACCAGCAGTTGTGGTCGCGTGTAACTGGCCACGGTGCTGTCGAAGAGCGGATCCCAGAAGAATACACGGATCGCGTCCAGAGGGTTGGTTCCGAGAGAGGCGAACAGGAATCCTCCCGCCAGCATGGTCAGCAAGACGGCGGCGAAGGGCGTCAGCGCCAGCATCCGGCGCGACGGTTCCGGTCTCGGTTCAAGCCGCAGCATCGCTGGCTCCGGTACTGCCCATCAGAAGGCCAATGTCCTCGACCGTGGCGCCGCGGGTCGGCTGGGGGGCCGTAAGCCGACCGCCGGCGATGACGGAAAAACTGTCCGAAATCTCCATCAACTCGTCCAGGTCCTGGCTGATCACCAGCACTCCGGTTCCCTGCTCAGCGAGTTCGATCAGGGCAATGCGAATGGCCGCGGCCGCAGCGGCATCGACCCCCCAGGTCGGCTGGTTGACGACGAGTACACGCGGGTCCTGAAGAATCTCGCGGCCGATGACGAACTTCTGGAGATTGCCGCCCGACAGCGACTTCGCAGCATTGGTCACCCCCGGGGTCCGGACGTCGAAAGCGGTGATGACCTCATGGGCGTATCGGTCTGTCGCCGGCCAGTCGATGAGGCCACTCCATCCGCGCCGGACCAGACGACGGCGCACAGCGGCGGTGATCAGTGCGTTCTCGGACAGTGACATGTCCGGGGCCGCCGCGTGTCCAAGACGCTGCTCGGGGGCGGCGAGCAATCCGAGATAACGCCGGGCACTGGGGCCGAGTGGGCCGACATCCCGGCTGGCGAGCATGATCGTTCCCGGCGGCGAGCGTTCCTCGCCGGAGAGTGCCAGCAGCAGTTCGTCCTGTCCGTTGCCGGCGACGCCCGCGATTCCGAGGACCTCACCGGCGCGCAACGAGAATGTGATGTCCTTGAGTCGGGTCCCGAAGGGACTCATGGATCGCATCGAGAGGCCGGAGATCTCAAGAAGGGTCTCCCCGGGTTTCGCCCTGTGCTTTTCCGGCACCGCCAGCCCGGATCCCACCATCATGGCCGCCAGGCTGCGGGCCGTTTCCCCGGCAGGGATGCATGTCGCGACCACCTGGCCGTTTCGGAGGATCGTTGCCCTGTCGCAGAGAATGCGGATCTCTTCCAGCTTGTGGGAGATGTAGAGAATCGACGTTCCTTCCGCGGCCAGGGTCTTCAGCGTCCGGAACAGGAGCGCCACCTCCTGAGGCGTCAGGACCGAGGTTGGCTCGTCCATGATCAGGATTCGCGGCGACTGCAGCAGGCAGCGAACGATTTCCACACGCTGGCGTTCGCCTGCCGACAGGTCGCCGACGATTCGATCGGGGTCAACCGCCAGCCCGTAGCTGGTGGAAACGTCGCGGATCCTCTTCACCAGCGTTGCGGCGTTCGGCGGATCATCCATGCCGAGCGCAATGTTCTCGGCGACGGTGAGGGCTTCGAACAGCGAGAAATGCTGAAACACCATGGCCACGCCGTCGGCCAGCGCAGCACGGGGCTCCGGTGGTGCGAAGAGCGTGCCGCCGAGCCGCATTTCGCCCGAGTCCGGCCGAACGAGCCCGTAGATCATTTTTACCAGGGTCGACTTGCCGGCGCCGTTTTCGCCGAGGAGGGCGTGAATTTCGCCCTCACGGATATCAAAGGCGATGCCGTCACAGGCGAGGACTCCGGGATAGGCCTTGGTCATGCCCCGGACATCGAGAAGTGTTGTCAATCCGTAGCCCCCCCGCTGCCGTCGCCCGGACCGTCCCCCTTGAGTAACGTTACGGCGACGCCAATGGCAATGTTTCGCGGATGCTTGCCGAGTTCCGGGATTCCGATCGGACAGGTCAGGCGAGCGATGGTGTCATCATCATGTCCGAGGACGCGCAGGCGACCGGCGAACCGGCGACGCTTGGTCCGGGATCCGATCAGGCCCAGCGACCGGAATGGCCGGCGGAGAATCTTGTCGCAGATGTCGAGATCCAGGGCATGGCTGTGGGTCAGAACCAGGTGGTCGGCACGGTCCGGAGCCCGGTCAACATGGCTGGCGGTTTCGCCGCAAGTGACAAGGACCCGCACAGAGGCGTCAATGTCTGCCGGAAATCGTTCCCGGTTGATGTCGACCCAGGTGAGCGCAAAGGGCAGGTCCGACAGCGTCGCGACGAGGGCTCGTCCCACATGGCCTGCACCATATATCCAGATTTCGCGTTCCGGGCGCGTCAGCGGTTCGACCAGCCAGCCGTCGACCCATGCGAGTCTCGGGGGAGCGGCGCCGGAACGGATGTCGCGGATCCGTCTTCGGACCCGGCGCGGAGCGGCAGAGCCAGATCCTGCGGATCCGCAGCCGCCGTCGCCTTGGTCGAATTCCCGGGCAAACACCGGGACGCCGGGGCCGTCATTCGAGTCACCACCCTCGAGAGCGGGAAGACAGTCTCCGTCGAAAACCTCGATCGCCACCGACAGGGAGCCACCGCAGCACTGCCCGATGCCTGGACCGAGCGGGATCCTCAACAGCCGCCGGTTGCCGCTCCCGTCCAGCAGCCGCCGTGCGTCGTCGGCGACTGCGAATTCGAGTGCACCACCGCCAATGGTGCCCGATTGACCGTTCGGCCATACCAGCATCGACGTTCCGGTCTCGCGGGGCGTCGATCCGCGATGATCGACGATCACTGCCCTGGCGATCCGGCCATGACGGTCGACGGCTTCGCTGAGCGCGTGGAGGTCGAGTCCGGTCACCAGTGTTCGCCCCGAAGCCGGCCGATCGCCCGCAACACGCGTTCCGGGGTGGCGGGGGCGTCAAGTCCGGAGAAGTCGCCTTCAGTTTCCGTTTCGACTCCCCGGTTGCCACAGGCGGCGACAGCATCACTGATGGCCATGAAGGCGGAAATCCCGAGCATTAACGGCGGCTCGCCGGTCGCTTTCGACCGGAAGATGGTGTCTTCCCGGTTGGTATTGTCGAAGAGCGACACGTTGAAGATGATCGGCCGATCGGAACAGGCGGGAATCTTGTAGGTCGAAGGGGCATGGGTAAGGAGACGCCCCCCGGCATCCCAGACCAGTTCCTCGGTCGTCAGCCACCCGGCGCCTTGCACATAGCCGCCTTCGATCTGCCCAATGTCGATGGCCGGGTTCAGTGAACGTCCGGCATCGTGAAGAATATCGGTCCGGAGAATTCGCGACTCCCCCGACAGGGTGTCGATCACCACCTCGGTGACGGCGGCACCATAGGCAAAGTAATAAAAGGGGCGGCCCCGGCCGTTGCGCCGGTCCCAGGCAATGTCCGGCGTTGCGTAGAAACCGGTTTCCGACAGCGCGATCCGCCCTTCGTAGGCAAGACGCGCCGCCTCGCCAAACGAAATCGATTCGTCGCCGAACCAGACCCGCCCGGCCTCGAAACGGACGGTGGACGGTTTGCGTTGCCATCGCTCAGCGAGAAACGTCGCCATGCGGTCACGGATTTCGACGCTCGCCGCCCGGACGGCCATTCCGTTGAGATCCGATCCCGAGGATGCGGCCGTCGCCGAACTGTTGGGGACCTTGCCTGTATCGGTGGCGGTGAGCCGGACCGCCTCGAGAGGCAGCCCGAAGGTCGTGGCGGCAACCTGGGCGACCTTGGTAAACAGGCCCTGGCCCATTTCGGTGCCGCCGTGGTTCAATTGGACGGAGCCGTCACGATAGACGTGGACCAGGGCTCCTGCCTGATTGTAATGCGTGAGCGTGAAGGAAATCCCGAATTTGACCGGGGTGAGTGCGAGGCCGCGCTTGAGCGTCGGGTTCCTGGCGTTGAAGACGGAGACGGACTGCCTCCGTGCGTGATAGTCCGACCGCTCGGCGAGTTCGTCCACGATCTCACGAATTACGGAGTCCGTGATCGGCATGTGATACGGGGTCGTCTCGACATCCTCGGCTGCGCGGGCCGGTGCGAGTCGATTCGTTCCGCCGGAGGTCCCGGTCTCCAGGGGCCCGGCCGAACGGTAGAAGTTGATCGTCCGGACCTCAAGCGGGTCGCATCCGAGCGTCCGTGCCATCTGTTCCATGACATGTTCGATGCCGAACATTCCCTGGGGGCCGCCGAACCCCCGGAAGGCCGTGGCCGAGACGGTGTGGGTTCTCAACCGGTGCGAGGTGATCCGGACGTTTGGCAGATGATAGGCATTGTCGGCATGCAGCATGGCGCGGTCGGCGACCGCGGCGGACAGGTCCTGTGACCAGCCGCAGCGGACGTAATGATCGAAAACGATTCCGAGAATGTGCCCTGACCGGTCGAATCCCACCCGGTAGTCGATCCGGAAATCATGACGCTTTCCAGTGATGGCCATGTCGTCATCGCGGTCGTAGCGCATCCGGCACGGGCGCCCGGTAATCCGGGCCATGACCGCACAGGCGATGGCCGGGGCATTGCATTGGCTCTCTTTTCCACCGAAACCGCCGCCCATGCGCCGGACCTCCGTTCGAACCGCCGAGAGCGGCAGGCCGAGAGCCTCTGACACTTTTTCCTGGATCTCGCTGGGGTGCTGCGAGGAACTGTGAACGAACATGCCCCCACTCTCCTGCGGGATCGCCATGGCGGCCTGGCCTTCGAGGTAGAAATGTTCTTGCCCCCCCGTTTCCACTCGCCCGGAGATTGCCCGGGGCGCTGAGGCGATGGCGGCTTCGGGATCGCCTTTAAGGTAGACTACCGGGTCTTCGATTCGCGCCGATGGCCCGGCAGCGATGGCCGCATCGATCGTCAGGATCGGGTCGTCGGGAGTGAGGTCGATTCGTCCGCGCCGCGCTGCGAGTCTGGCGGCGCGGTGGCTTTCCGCTGCGACCAGAAAGAGCGGCTGGCCATGGAAGCTGACGTGGTCGCAAGCGAGGAGCGGTTCATCGTGGGCGACGGGAGATGTGTCGGCTGGCCCCGGCAGGTCGGCCGACGTCAGGACCCGGATCACGCCGTCCGCCTGGCGAACCGGGTCGAGATCCATTCGGTCGATGCGTCCCCTGGAAACGGAGGCGAGGCCGAAGGCGAGATGCAGGCAATCCCGGGGTGAGGGAATGTCATCAAGATAAAGGGCGGTGCCGGTGACATGCGACATCGCCGATTCATGAGGATGGCCTCCGGTCGCGCTCATGGTGCCTGGTCCAGGATCCTTGGGGCCGAATCGGTATCCTCCAGGAAACAGCGGAGCAACATGTTCCGGGCGGCCTGCATCCGGTAGCTCGCGGAGGCCCGAAGATCGGAGATCGGAGTGAAGTCTTCCACGAGCGCGGCGGAGGCCCGTTGGACATTGCCCACGGTCCAGGATTCCCCGAGGAGGAGGGCTTCGGTGTGGCGTGCGCGCATGGGCGTGCCTGCCATGCCGCCAAAGGCGATCCGGGCGGAAACGACCTGTCCCGCCTCGGCAGTGATGTTGAAACACCCGAGGACGGCGGTGATGTCCTGGTCGAAACGCCGGGACAGCTTGTAGCATCGGAGCCGGTCTGGCTGGGCCGGCAGAAACAGCGACTCGATGAACTCTCCGGGGCGGATGTCCTGGCGGCCGTATGCGAGGAAGAAATCTTCGAGCGCGATCTCCCGCCGGTCGTCGCCATGCCGGAGCGTGAGTGTGCAGTCGAGGGCAATCAGGGCAGGGGCTGCGTCACCGATCGGCGAGCCGTTGGCGATATTGCCGCCGATGGTGGCGGCATTGCGAACCTGTTCGGAACCGAAGCGTCGAAGGAGTTCCGCAAGATCGGCGTGGCGGTCGGCGGTGGCATCTCGAAGGTCAGCCATGGTCGCCGCGGCTCCGATCCGGAGACCTCCGTCCTCGGCCGTCAGGGTCTGGAGGTCGCGGACACCGGAAAGAAAACAGACCGGAGAGATCGGTTTCAGTGCCTTGTTGACGACGAGACCGAGGTCGGTGGCGCCGCCAACCAGTGTCCAGTCGGGATGGTCCCGGTACCATTCGGCCAGTTGATCGGCCGTCTCGGGGAGAACCATCGCCGGAGTCGCGCTTTCGTGAGCCGGACCGGCCACGGCTTCCATTCCCGTGGTCGCCGGCTTCCGGTCCCGGGCCATCGTCCTCACGGCCACCGCGTCGGCCTCCAGCCAGGCCGGCCGTGGATCCGTTTCAGCAGCTTCCGCAGCCCGAATGATCGGGGCGTAACCGGTGCAGCGGCAGAGATTGCCTGCAAGGACATCGTCATGGTCGGTCCGACCTGAGGCATGGGCCGCCACCATCGACATGATGAAACCCGGGGTACAGAAACCGCACTGGCTGCCGTGGTGCTCGATCATCCGGGCCTGGACCGGGTGGGGCGCCTCCGGTGTTCCGGCCCCCTCGACAGTCCGGATCGCCTTGCCATCAAGTTGCGGAAGGAACAGCACGCAGGCGTTCATGGCCCGATGTTCGACAGACCCGCCATTTGCGAGCATCGTGAGCATCACGGTACAGGCACCGCAGTCGCCCTCGTTACAGCCCTCCTTGGTTCCCGTCAGGCGCATTCGGATCCGGAGCCAGTCGAGAACGGTTTCTGTCGGATCCGGATCGTCAAGACCGATGGCAGCTCCGTTAAGTTGGAAGTGAATCCGCACCATCAACTGCCCCGGTACGTGGAATACCCGTAAGGCGAGAGCAGCAGGGGCACATGGTAGTGGCGAGTGCCGACAATCCGGAAACGCACCGGCACCACCTCGAGAAACCGACCGGCCGGGCGGTGCTCCTCGATCCGTGCGTGATAGGCGCCTGCGTGGAACTCCAGTTCATAGAGGCCTGGCCGGAAGGCCGGACCGGAAAGAAGCGGAGGATCAATGCGGCCATCGTCATTGGTCACGCCGCCGGCGATGCGCTGCCGCCCGTCTTCCAGTGAAAAAAGGTCGATCCGGAGGCCGGCGGCGGGACACCCGTTCGCCGTATCAAGGACATGGGTTGTCAGTTTTCCCATCGTTCCGTTCCTGCTGTTCCGTTCGCGTCCACCCATCTCCCGAATTGACGAGACACCCGTCACGGGCTCTCGGACGGACAGACGGCCGCATCGACCATCCCGGAACCTGAACGGGCATGCGCCCATATGCAAGGGTGATGTCGTTCGGACGGGCGCTTGTCGGTCGGCAGAGATACGCTTCCTCTGACGTCACGGCGTTCGTCAGGTTCTTTCGCGAAGAGAGCCATCAGGCTATGTCCGACGTATGGACGGCCCGCCCCGATTCATCCACCTTCGTGTTCATACCGCCTATTCGCTTCTGGAGGGCGCAATCCACGTCGAACCACTGGTCCGGCGGTGCCAGGAACTTGGGGCGCCGGCCGTCGCCGTAACCGATTCCGGCAATCTGTTCGCGGCCCTCGAGTTTTCCGAGACAGCAGCGTCGAACGGAGTGCAACCGATCATCGGGTGCCAGTTGGATGTGGCTGTCGACGACGGGAGCGGCGGTGCGGAGCGGTCCGTACACGGTGGCCCTCGCGAACGACCCGACCGGGGGCAGAGGCCCATTGAGGGGCGACCGTCCGGAAACCGTCTAACCCGGGTCTTTCCGGTTGTCCTCCTGGCCAAGAACGAGACGGGGTACCGCAATCTCGTCGGGCTCAACTCCTTCGCGTTTCTCGAAGCGGGCGGAAGTGGGCCCCATGTCGGAATTCCCCAGTTGGAAGCCCGGGCCGAAGGGCTGATCTGCCTGTCCGGCGGAGCGGGTGGTCCGATCGGGAGGCTTCTTCTGGATGGTCAGACCGGTCCTGCCCGGGCCCTGATGGAGAGGCTTGGACAGATTTTCGGTGACAGACTCTATGTGGAAGTCCAGCGCCACCCGGTGGAGGGCCAGTGGGCGACGGAGGACGAGCGGGCCACGGAGCCGCAATTCCTGGACATGGCCTATTCCATGGGTCTGCCACTCGTCGCCACCAATGACGTTCATTTCGATACCCGCGACATGCATTCCGCCCAGGATGCCCTGCTCTGCATCAAGGATGGGACTTACGTCGATCAGAAGGAACCGAGGCGCCGGCTGACCGAGCACCACTATCTCAAGTCGTCCCGCGAAATGGAGGACCTCTTTGCCGACCTGCCGGAGGCTGTCGACAACTCCATGGAAATCGCCCGGCGTTGCGCCTTCAGGGTCCCTTCACGGGATCCGATCCTGCCGAAACTGACGGAGAGGGAATTCGAGGAACTCGAACGCCAGTCCCGTGACGGGCTGGAGAGACGGCTCGAGACCATTCCGCTGGCTGTCGAAAAGGACAAATATCGAAGCCGGCTCGAATTCGAGCTTCGCGTCATCGAGGACATGGGATTCGCGGGCTATTTCCTGATCGTCGCTGATGTCGTTCAATGGGCGCGTCGCAATGACATCCCGGTTGGTCCTGGCCGGGGATCCGGTGCCGGTTCCCTCGTGGCTTATGCCCTGACCATCACGGATCTCGACCCGCTTCGCTACTCGCTGCTCTTCGAACGGTTCATGAATCCGGAGCGGGTGTCGATGCCCGACTTTGACATCGATTTCTGCGTGGACCGGCGGGAGGACGTGATCAGCTACGTCCAGAAACGCTATGGTGCGGACCGCGTCGCCCAGATCATCACGTTCGGGGCGTTGTTGTCGAAGGCGGCCGTAAGAGACGTCGGCCGGGTGCTTCAGATCCCCTACGGAAGGGTCGACCGGCTGGCCAAACTGATTCCCGTTGACGGTGTCCGGCCGCTTTCGATTCCCCGGGCGCTGAGCGAACAACCGCGGCTGCGCGAGGAAGCGGACAACGATCCTGCCGTCGCGCGGATGCTGGACATTGCCGGGCAGATCGAGGGGCTTCTGCGCAATGCATCCACTCATGCCGCTGGGGTTGTGGTCGGGGACCGACCACTTGATGAACTGATTCCGATTTACAAGGACTCCCGGTCGGAGATGCCGGTTTCCCAGTTCAACATGAAATGGGTGGAACGCGCCGGGCTCGTCAAGCTGGATTTCCTTGGCCTGAAGACCCTGACGGTCATCAAGAACGCGCTGGACCTGCTTCGGGAACGGGATATCGACGTCGACATCTCGGATATTCCTCTGGATGACAGCAAGACCTACGGCCTCTATGCGACTGCGAGCACCGTCGGCGTGTTCCAGGTGGAGAGCAGTGGCATGAAGAGTGCGCTCCGCCGCATGAAACCCACCTGCATCGAGGACATCGTGGCCCTGGTGGCCCTTTACCGCCCGGGCCCGATGGAGAGCATCCCCAAGTATTGCAACGTCAAGAACGGGCTGGAATCCCGGGACTATCTCCACGAATCGATTGATCCGATTCTGGACGAAACCCAGGGCATCATCATCTACCAGGAACAGGTGATGCAGATCGTTCGGGCGATGGCAGGATACTCACTGAGCGGTGCCGATGTGGTCAGGCAAGCCATGGGCAAGAAGATCCAATCGGCGATGGATGCCGAGAGGCCCAAGTTCCTCGAAGGCGCGGCCCGAAACGGGATTGGTCACCGCAAGGCGGCTGAGGTTTGGGACCTGCTGAAGAAATTTGCCAATTACGGGTTCAACAAGTCGCATGCGGTCGCCTATGGCGTCGTCAGCTACCAGACGGCGTGGCTCAAGGCCAACCATCCGGTCGAGTTCATGGCCGCGGTGATGAATGGTGACCTGCACAACACCGACAAACTGCAGCAATACAGACAGGAGGTGGACCGGCTGGGCATCAACCTTCGGTCCCCTTGCGTCAACCGGTCAAAGGCACGGTTCGTCGTCAGTGATGGCGGGATCGACTATGCGCTCGGCGGACTGAAAAATGCCGGGGCGGAGGCGATGCGCATGATCGAATCGGCGCGGTTCGAGGCCGGGCCGTTCGCCGACATCTTCGATTTTGCCCGCCGTCTTGATCTTCGGCGACTGGGGCGACGCCAGCTGGAGACCCTGGTGCGGGCTGGCGCTCTCGATGCCCTCGACCCGAATCGGGCCCGACTCCTCGGTGGAATCGACATTTTGATCGGGTTTTCCGCGTCTGCCCATGACCGTCGCGACGATCGGCAGATCGGATTGTTCGGTGATGGCGGAGAGGCCCTTCCACCACCGGAATTGCCCGCAACGGCAGACTGGAGTCTCGCCGAACGCCTCGCAAATGAGTATGACGCCATCGGTTTCTTCCTCTCCGGTCATCCTCTGGATGTTTTCGGCGATGCCCTCGGACGGCTCGGCGTGATCGCCTTTGCGGAACTGGAACGTCGTCTGGACGATGCCAAGCCCGAAACCACCGTCACCGCCCGCCTTGCCGGATCTGTTGTCGGCCGCCAGGACCGGCGGTCGGCGAGTGGCAATCGCTACGCTTTCGTACAGTTGAGCGATGCGTCTGGATCCTACGAAGTCATGGTCTTCTCTGACGTGCTGGAAGGGACGCGAAGCCTGCTGGAGGTCGGTGCCAATGTCGTGCTCGATCTTGAGCCCGTTGACCCGCACGACAGCCAGCGGCTTCGGGTCCGGAGTGTCGAGTCGGCAGATCGGGCCACCAGTCGTTTGCGTCCGGTCGGTGTCCGGCTGTTCATAGACAGGGAATCGGCAATTGCGTCAGTCGCAGCCCAACTCGCTGGTGATGGCCGGGAGGGCGGCAATGGCCGGGGCTGCCCGGTCCGGCTGGTCCTGATGGACCCGAACCTGCCTGGCGAGGTGGAAGTCTGCCTGGCGGACCGCTTTCCGGTCACGCCGCCAATCCGGAACGCACTCACCCACATCCCTGGCGTCCATTATGTCGAAGACATGTCCGATTGACTTCGACCCGGGGACCGGGCGCAACGGCAGTCCCGTGACCGAACCGGAACTGCGGGAATGAGGATGGAGGTGTTCCTGACCGCCATGACAAGCTGATCGGTCTTGCGTATATGGCGGCGGCGCAATCCGTCGTCCTGGTGCGGTCTTCCGAAGGAACAATCCGATGGCGAAAAACAGCAGGTCCAAGACCGCCCGGCCCCGGGCGCGGCTGCCACGGGGGTTCCAGGACCATTTCGGGTCGGCCGTCGACCAGCGTGACGCAATGCTGGCCACAATCCGGTCCGTCTATCACCTGTACGGATTCGAGCCGCTGGACACGCCGGCGGTGGAGACGGTGGAGGCCCTTGGCAAGTACCTGCCCGATGTTGACCGGCCCAACGAAGGCGTGTTCGCCTGGCAGGATGGTCATGAGGACGCCGAAGGCGACTGGGTGGCTCTCCGCTACGATCTGACGGCGCCCCTGGCGAGGGTCTATGCCCAGTTCCGCAACGATTTGCCGCTTCCCTACCGGCGTTACGCGGCCGGGCCGGTTTGGCGGAATGAAAAGCCGGGCCCAGGACGGTTCCGCCAGTTCTTTCAGTGCGATGCGGACACTGTCGGCTCCGCGTCTCCTGCCGCCGACGCCGAAATGTGCATGATGCTGGCCGATGTCCTCGAAGCCGTCGGCATTGTCAGAGGCGACTATGTCATCCGGCTGAACAGCCGAACGGTTCTCGACGGGATCATGAGACGAGCCGGAATTCTCGATCCATCGGACCCGGGAAGCATGGAACGGCAACGAGGTATCGTGCTGAGGGCGGTCGACAAGCTGGATCGTCTTGGTCCTGGAGGGGTTCGGGCACTGCTCGGCGCCGGGCGCACCGATGAAAGCGGCGATGTCACAGAAGGGGCCGGGCTCGATCCCGAGCAGATCGCAGCGATCCTCGACATGATAGCCGCAGGGGCGCCACTCGATCCCGGCCGGAAATCGGATCCGGTCGCAACGGACAATGCAGACGCCGCCAATGCAGCGGCACTCCGGCGGCTTGAAGCACTCGGTCCGGATGTTGACGATCTGCGGGCAATCGAACGGTTGGTTCGGGCTCGGGGGTATGGTCCGGATCGGATCTGTGTCGATACCGCGGTGGTCCGGGGGCTCGGCTACTATACCGGTGCCGTCTACGAGGCGGAACTGACGTTTCCGGTCACAGACAGGAAGGGACGGCTGCAGCGATTCGGTTCCGTGGCCGGTGGCGGACGCTACGACGGGCTGGTCCGGCGATTTACGGGCCAGGCCGTTCCCGCTGCTGGCGTCTCGGTGGGTGTCGACAGACTTCTGGCGGCGTTGTCCGCACGGCGTCCGGAAACCGTATCGGCCCCGGAAGGCTCCGGTCCGGTTGTCGTTACGGTTATGGACCGGGACCGGCTCGACGACTATCAGGCGATGGTTGCGGAACTGCGACAGGCCGGAATCCGCGCCGAACTCTATCTTGGCAACCCGAAGAACTTCGGCAACCAGCTCCGCTACGCCGACCGGAGGGACAGCCCCTTGGCGGTGATCCAGGGATCCATTGAACAGGCCCGTGATGTCGTTCAACTGAAGGATCTCGTCGTTGGCCGCATGCTGGCGCCCGAGATTGGAACCAGCGACGCATGGAAACAGCAGCCGGCACAGTTGGATGTCCCGCGTTCCAGCCTCGTTGCCGAGGTTCGGCGGCTGGTTGACGTGTTTCGCCTTCCTGACTCCGAAAGGACGGCGGAACTGGAGAGTCGGCGAGCCCGTTACCTCGGTCGGAAATGACGCGCTACGGGCAGACGGGACGATCGGAACCCGCAGGGACTGCCGGGAATGCCGTGACATGAAAGAGGCAAGTGCGGACACCTGCGTTGAATCGGCAGTCGGGCGACTGGCGGCCGGACGCGCCCCAGGACAAAACGGCCAGGTATGGGCCATGAACGCGGAACAGGTTCGGGCTCGTGCCGAGCAGTTCCTGTCGCGATTCACGGAAGCCGGAGCTGTTCATGTCGAAACGGCCGTCCTCCAACCGGCCGATCTCCTGCTGGATCTTTACGGAGAAGACATTCGCGCCCGTGCCTTCGTCACCCGGGATCCTGTCCGGGGCGAGTTCATGTTGCGGCCTGACTATACGGTGCCGGTTGCGCGAATGGTCATGGAGACGGGGGGCAGACCGGCGCGTTTCGCGTATCTGGGGCCGGTCTGGCGAATGCAGCCACCGGATTCGGACCGTCCGGCGGAGACCCTGCAGGTTGGCTACGAGATCTTTGGCAATGGGGATCGAGCCGCCGCCGACGCCGAATTGTTTGGGCTGTTCTGCGAATTGCTGGCGCCTGCCGGGCTCACGGTCACGGTTGGTGACATGGGAATTCTCCTCGCGGCTGTCGACAGCCTTGAGACGCATGACCGTCGGAAGGCCGCGCTGCGCCGGCATCTCTGGAGGCCGAACCGGTTTCGCCGGCTGCTCGATGGCTTCAGCGGCGCCCGCCCGGATGAATCGATCCGACCCGGTCTCCGGCGGGAGTCAGGCGACCAGTCGCCGCCACTCATTGGTCTTCGGAGCGAAGCGGAAATCGAGGCCCGTCTAGCGGAACTTGCCGCCGAAGCCGCGTCGCCTCCCGTCGGTCCGGCCCAGGTGAAGGGCCTCGAGGCGGTCCTCAATCTCCGGGGCACGATGACATCGGCACTGGCGGAACTCGAGGAACTGACGGGAGTGCTGCCCGCGCTTTCGCCGGCGATTGACGTCCTTTCGAACCGCCGGGACGCGATGCGGTCAGTGGGGATCAATATCGATCACCTTCGGTTTTCGACCGGACATGGCCGTCGATCAATGGAGTACTATGACGGGTTCGTCTTCGGGTTCGAATCTCCGCAAACACGGGGAACAGTGCCGGTCGCGAGTGGTGGGCGTTACGACGCACTCACGGGCATTCTTGGCGGTGGCACGACGGTTCCAGCCGTGGGTGGCGTGATTCGTCCGGAGGTTTTGCTCGCCTGTAAGGAGGGTGCCGCTTGGCCGGGTTGAAACTCGGGATTCCGGCCAAGGGGAGACTTCGGCTGGCGGCCGTAGACTGGCTTGGCAGCGTCGGATTGACGGTCATACCAGCTGATTCGGATCGCGAGTATGCCGGCCACTTGAGCGGCGATTCCCGTATCGAACCGGTTTTCCTCCCCGCAAGCGAGATTCCCGGCGAGCTCGATGCGGGTCAGCTCCACCTCGGCGTTACGGGCCAGGACCTCATTCGGGAACGCCTGCCGTTTCGGACGACGCGGGTCGCCGAACTCCTGCCACTTGGTTTCGGATTCGCCGAATTGGTGATCGCCGTTCCCGATGCCTGGGCGGATGTCGTCTCGGTCGATGATCTTGACGCCGTTGCCGGCGCATTTCGAAACGTTCACGGACGTCCGCTCCGAATTGCCACCAAGTACCACAATCTGGTGCGGAGCTTTCTGGCGGAGCGGGAACTCGCCGACTACCGGCTGGTGGACAGCCAGGGTGCGACCGAGGCGACAGTCCGCAATCTCACGGCGGAAGCGATTGCAGACATCACCGCAACCGGCCAGACACTTCGCGCAAACCACCTGAGGATTCTGGATGACGGCATGATCCTGTCGTCCCAGGCCGTACTGGCGGCCAGCCATTCGGCTCCCTGGCGCGGCGATGACCGCTCGACCCTGCTCGGCCTGGCGGATCGGGCCGGTTTTTCCTTGCCGGTTGGACTCGGTACGTGAAGCCTGCGATCCGTCGATCCATGCTGGCCGCGGAATCCGGCCGAAGCGGTCAGCGCAGGCCGATTTCGTCAAGGGCACGGGCGATTTCTGGCGTCAGCCGGTCGCCGTCCCCGCCGCTTCCCGTTTCGATATCTCGCGGGCTGTCCTTCGCTTCAAGGTAGCGCCAGCCCTGAAATGGGGATCTCGGAACCGGGACGGTGTCTATAAGTTGTGGGTCCATGACAATTCGGCAGCGCCGGATTCCGTCCTGTCCCATGCAGGGTTCAAGGGCGAGGATGGCCTGACGGACCCGAATCTCGCCATCGATCACCCAGTAAAGCGAACCGCCTGCCAGGACTTCGGTGAGTCGCCGCGGGCGCGACCGGGTGACATGACTTGGGCGCCAGAATGTGCCATTGGCCTCCGCTTCGGCCCGACGGCGGTTCTGCCAGTACCGGAGTTGATTCGGGTTCCGAATTCCGACGCAGAGTTTGACGAGATTGACGTGCCGATGTGTCACGCTCTGGGCTCCATCCGGAAGGTCATGGCGCGGGACCACAGTGCCTGAGTCGGGACTGAGCCCGGTCGGACGTGCCACCGCAGACTTTGGGCGCATGACTATTCCACGTTCCGGCGTGGCCTGCCATTCGGATCAGATCAACTACCACAAATCCGGCCTGCGTGTTGCTTGGAAAACTGGAATTGGAAAGCGAATGAAAGCAGCCGTTTTCCTGGACAGATTTGGTGACCGAACCTGGTGGCGGCATCGCGAAGTTCGATTGCCTTTTGCCCGGTCCGGTGTGGCGTAATGTGGCGGTCGGCCGTTGTTCATGGCACACGTCCATGGGACTTTCGTGATGCGCCGGTTTTCCAGCCGTGTCGGAACCGTTTCGAAAATGCACGTCCCCCGAACAGTGAACGCATGAATTGGAGTCGGTCCCGCCCGAGCGCTGCGTCGTCACTGTCGTGATCGGAATTCGGGCGCCTTTCAGGAGGAAAACTCCTTTGCCGTTCCGCTTTCCGGCAGCAGTTCACATGGAGACGCAACGCCGCGTTGATGCAGGCCTGGTAACCCCGCCCATGGGCATCGAAGAACTCGAGGATGTCTCGGTCCAGCCAGGGCGAGATCGCCTGTTTCCGGCGAGGCGCGGCGATCCTCGTGATGGATTCATCGAACTCACCCTCATCTGGACCCAGTTCCGGCACTTCTCCTTCGATTTCGTGCCTGAGGACTTCGCTCCAGTCGGTGCTGTCCTCACCCATCCAGAGCAGGGTCTCGCTCAGACTAATGGTCGTGACATCCGCCTCTTTCATTTCGACTCGCCTGTCTCGCCGGCAATCCGGCATTCGCCCGATCTCGATATGTATTTTACTTTGATTGGGACTCGCTGTGGTACCCTTTGGCCTGCCGACATTTTGACCGAACGCCTCTTTGCCGGGACCCCGTCGACTATCTTGATGGCAATCCTGGAGTCGATTCGGTGTATTGAAGTTTCCCGTTCAAAGTTCGGCGTGGTTTCCAATGCGATTGTCCCGGATGGCCTGTGAGGGAAACACAGGGTGAGAGTCCTCGATGCGAATTGCTTGAGCGCAGGAATTCTGTCGATTCGATCTTTGCTGGACGACGTCGACCCAGTTTGGTTGCGCCGGAAACGGTTGCACTCACTTTCCGGTTTTCATCGAAATCCACCTGTCGTGTCCGGAAGCCTACCGTCTGCAAGAGCGATTGGGGCGAAGGCAGGATCGTTTTCTGCCTTCCCTTTTGGCACACGGAATTCCGGGAATCCGTCAGCGGTTCGGACAGATTCCGCAACGGGAGTTTGCCTGCCCGTTCATGGCATGAATCCGTCGTGTCGGGTCACTCGGGAGATCCGCAGGCCGAAGACGTTCTGGCGGTTGGCGGTACCGTCCACCCGTTCTCATTCCGAATTTCAGGATGCAATCGGTTGACGAGGGTGACCGGTATCGTTAGAGTGCGTTCCTGTTTTGTACTCATAAAGGACAACCCATGAACTCATTTCCCGCCCCGATATCCGAGCAGATCTGGGACATGAAATACCGGATGAAGGACG
>JAPPHA010000076.1 GCA_028874915.1 Paracoccaceae bacterium | reverse complement strand
GAAAAAACGCGGCAAACCACCCAGAATCCCGCGCATTGTTCCAGCCGCCAACACGGATCGCCTTGCGGTGCGTCACCGGCATCCGCAGATGCGCTTGGATCCTATCTAGAAACTCAACCGCTTGGGCGTAGGACATCAAGGCCGGACGCGGCGCAATCCCGGTCAATAGTCCGAACTTTCGTTTGAAACGCCTTCGGCTTGAATTTCCAACGGAGCCCATCGACGCACCGTGACAGTACCGTCCCGGCGGCGCCTCGCCTGCGGGTTGGACTACCTCCGCCGACGCTTGGTTCTGCGCCCGCCCCGCGTTCGTTGCGACCGGATCCGATTGCGATCCCTCACCGCAGACGGGGAAGTCGAGGCGCCGGTCTCGACCGTAGCCTCGACTACCGACTGCCGGGCAAATGGGTCGTCCGATATGGCGAGTTCGGTAGCCTCGAGTCGCCTGATCTCGTCGCGAATGCGTGCCGCCTCCTCGAATTGCAGGTTCTCGGCAGCCTTAAGCATCGTCTCGCGCAAACCCTCAAGATGGGCGGCCAGATTGGCCCCGACAAGCGGTTGCTCGACGGTTGCTGTCACTCTTCCCAGATCGGTGTCCGCTTCATAGAGCCCGGCAAGCGCGTCACCGACATTTTTTCTGATGGTTTCGGGCGTAATTCCGTTTGCCAGGTTGAATTTGTGCTGTTTCTCCCGCCGGCGTTCGGTTTCGTCGATTGCTCGCTGCATGGATCCGGTAACCCGGTCTCCATACATGATGACCTTGCCGTCGACGTTTCGGGCCGCCCGCCCAACCGTCTGTATGAGTGACACTTCGGAGCGCAGAAATCCTTCCTTGTCAGCATCCAGAATAGCCACGAGCTCGCACTCCGGGATGTCCAACCCTTCACGAAGCAAGTTGATACCAACGAGAACGTCGAATGTACCGAGTCGGAGATCGCGCAGGATCTCAACCCGTTCCAGGGTGTCGACGTCAGAATGCATGTACCGGACCCGAACTCCCTGCTCGTACAGGTACTCGGTCAGGTCCTCGGCCATCCGCTTGGTCAATGTGGTCACCAGTGCCCGGGCGCCGCGCTTCGCCACGCCCCGAACCTCGTCGAGGAGATCATCGACCTGAGTCTCGACGGGACGGACTTCCACGTTCGGATCCAAAAGTCCCGTCGGCCGGATGACCTGTTCGGTAAACACGCCACCGGTTTCGTTCAGCTCCCATGGACCGGGTGTTGCCGAGACAAAAACCGTCTGCGGGCGCATGGCATTCCATTCCTCGAACTTGAGCGGCCGGTTGTCGGTACAACTCGGCAGGCGGAACCCATGTTCGGCAAGTGTCGACTTGCGCCGGTAGTCGCCGCGGAACATGCCGTTGATCTGCGGGACGCTGACGTGACTCTCGTCGACGAAAACGATTGCGTGATCCGGGATGTATTCGAAGAGCGTCGGGGGCGGCTGCCCCGGCGCCCGCCCGGTCAGGTACCGCGAATAATTTTCGATCCCGGCGCAGCCACCTGTCGCCTCAATCATCTCGAGATCGAACCGCGTCCTCTGTTCGAGGCGCTGGGCCTCAAGAAGTTTGCCGTCTTTCTCCAGAACCTCGAGATGCCGGACGAGATCGGCCTTGATTTGCTTGACGGCCTGTTGAAGCGTCGGGCGTGGTGTCACGTAGTGGGAGTTGGCATAAACGCGAATTTGGTCCAGGTCGTCGGTCTTTTGACCGGTCAGCGTGTCGAATTCGGTGATGCTTTCAAGTTCGTCACCAAAAAACGACAGTCGCCAGGCCCGGTCCTCGAGATGCGCGGGCCAGATTTCCATGGAATCTCCGCGAACCCGGAAATTGCCGCGCTGAAAGGCATTGTCGTTGCGCCGGTAATGCTGTTCAACCAGTCTAGCCATGAGTTTCCTCTGATCGACCGAGTTGCCGACCGACAGCGTCTGGGTCATCGCACCGTAGGTCTCCAGAGCACCGATCCCGTAAATGCAGCTCACCGAGGCGACAATCACGACATCGTCACGCTCCAGAAGAGATCGTGTTGCCGAGTGGCGCATGCGGTCGATCTGCTCGTTTATCTGCGCTTCCTTCTCGATATAGGTGTCGGTTCTCGGGACGTAGGCTTCCGGCTGATAGTAGTCGTAGTAGCTGACAAAATACTCGACCGCGTTCTCGGGGAAAAATGACGAGAACTCCCCGAAGAGCTGGGCGGCCAGGGTCTTGTTGGGCGCCAGGACGATGGCCGGACGTTGGGTCGCTTCGATGATCTTGGCCATGGTGAACGTCTTGCCGGTCCCCGTAGCGCCCAGCAGAACCTGACTCGGTTCACCCTCGCCGATGCCGGAAACCAGTTCTCGGATCGCCGACGGCTGGTCGCCAGCCGGCTTGAACGTACTGTGCATGACCAGCCGCCGTCCCCCTTCCGGCCTGGAGGGCCGTCTGCCCTGAACAGTCATTGCACCTTCGGGCCGGGTGCCCGCCTTCAATTCCCGCATTCCTTCCACCGGCCTTCGACTCCTTTCCGCATGGCTGGTTGTGGCGTCGCCAAGGTTGTTCGGATGCCTTCACGGGTTCAACCCCGTATTGGCGCGATCATCTCCGGACAGCGAGCGTGCTTGTCAAACGCAAACGCATTGGCTAACCGATAGCCGTCCAGGGAGTCACCGCATGCTTGCCCGAATCTATCAACCGTCACCGAGCGCGACGCAATCGGGAACTGCCCGGTCCCGGTGCTGGATTCTGGAGTTCGAACCCGAGTCCTCGTCGTTCATCGATCCGCTGATGGGCTGGACCGGTACTGCCGACATGCGGAACCAGGTCCGGCTCGAGTTTGCGACCCGCAAGGATGCGATCGACTATGCTCGGACCCGGGGAATCGCTTTCACCGAATCGAATCCGAATCGACGAAAACCTGTCATTCGCAAACGTGGATACGCGGAGAATTTCGCCGTCGACCGCCGGGAGAGTTGGACCCACTGATCGTTTCCCGGAACCGGGACAGGATAGGAGTCGCCGCGTTCCCGCCGATCTTCCTTACCATCGGTCCCGGCCACCGAACTCCGTAACCTGGTTGCTCTGCACCGATCGCCGGTGGTCAGCGGTCAACGGCGCCCCGGATCAGATCGCAGGTGCCGGCTATTCCATAAGCGGCAATGAACCCACCGAATCGGGGCCCCTGTGAGGATCCGAGCAGTACCTCGTAGATGGTCCGGAACCAATCGCGGAGCGGTTCGAATCCATGGTCGCGACCGACCGCGTAAACGATCCCTTGCAGGGATTCGGCATCCGTGTCGCCATCCCAACTCGAGAGCCGTCCCGAGAGATCCTCAAGCGCCGCCCGTTCTCGGTCGTTTGGGGTCCGATAGGACTTCTTCGGCTTCTCGATGTCGTTGAAGTACCGCACCACTCCCTGTGCCGCCCGATCAAGACCGGGGTGGGTCTCGGGTCTCGCCTTCGGCGCATAGCGGTTGATGAACCCCCAGAGCGTTTCCGCCCTGTCAGCCCCGGAAGCGGAGGCCAGGTTAAGCAACATGGAATAGGACAGAACCATGTTCGCGTCCGGCGGCGCACCCCCGTGAACGTGCCACACCGGATTGCTCAGCCTCTCGACTGCGCTCTGGCCGGGGAACGCCGCGAGGTGCCGGTCATACTCATCGACGGTCTTGGGGATGACACCGAAATACAATCGCTTCGCTGTCCGGGGCTTCGGAAACATGAAATAAGACAGGCTTCCGGGGTCTGCGTAGCGCAGCCATTCCTCGATTGACAGGCCATTGCCCTTCGACTTCGAGATCTTCTGACCTGTCTCGTCATTGAACAGTTCGTAGCTCAGGGTCACCGGCGCCGGGCGTCCCAGGACCCGACAGATCCGGCCAGAGAGCTTGACGGAATCGATGAGATCCTTCCCCGACATTTCGTAATCAACGCCTAGCGCCGCCCAGCGGAGCGCCCAATCCGGTTTCCACTGCATTTTGACGTTGCCACCGGTCACCGGCACCTCGATGGTTTCGCCGTCCGGTTCGGCATACACGATGGTGCCGCGGCCGGGATGGCGCTCCAGCGTCGGAACCTGCAGGACGTGGCCCGTCTTCGGGCTGATCGGAAGAAACGGCGAATAGGTTTCCTGCCGAGCCGGACCCAGCGTTGGCAGCATGACTTCCATGATTTCATCGAATCGCTCAAGCGCCACGAGAAGCATCTCGTCGAACCGACCGGACCGGTAGTACTCTGTCGCCGAGGCGAATTCATAGTCGAATCCGAAGCTGTCGAGAAAGGAACAGAGCCGAGCGTTGTTGTGCTGCGCAAATCCCTCATGAATTCCGAAAGGATCACGCACCTGAGTCAGCGGCAGATTGAGATCCTCTCGCAACATCTCCTGTTTCGGAACATTGGACGGAACCTTTCTCAGCCCATCCATGTCATCGGAGAAACAGATCAGGCGGGTCGGAATATCCGAGAGCAATTCGAAAGCGCGCCTTACCATGGTAGTCCGGACCACTTCGCCGAACGTCCCGATATGGGGAAGACCGGACGGCCCGTAACCGGTCTGGAACAACACTTGGTCCTTTTCCGGACCTGCCGAGACCAATCGGGCGCGGATCTTCCGGGCTTCTTCGAAAGGCCAGGCCCGGGACAACTCGGCGACCTGGCGAAGGGATTTTGTCGACATGGCGTGGGGCCGCAATTGGGACGTCAGGAGCGCGATGCGTGCTTAGGGCCGGTCATGCGGACGGTCAACAGGCGGACTCGCCTCAACTGCCGTTTCGCGGACAGCCTTTCGCCCGATCCCGGCGAACGCGATCAACGATCGATCGTGCCGTCGCGGTTCAACGACGACCAACACGGATAGCCGTTGATGACAGACCAACAGTCGGGCCACCGAGCAAAACCCAGCGGGGAGGCCGGGCCGATGCCAACCGTATCGCTTCCGACGGTGGGATCCTTACGTCCCCATAAGTCCGCGCCACGACGGATCGGGCGGCCCGCAATTGCCGCCCGGGGCGTGCAAGAACCGCAACTGGAACCATCTCGGGAATCCGGCGCCAGTTCTTCCAGCTGTGCAACCCGGCGAGATTGTCAGCCCCCATCAACCAGACAAATCGCACGCCGGTGTAAAGGGGAAGCAGCCGTTTCAGGGTTTCGGCAGAGTACCGGGTCCCAAGCAACGTTTCGACGTCGGTGACCAGAACGCGCGGATGACGCATCACCCGTCTGGCCGCCGTCAATCGGTCGACGAGTGGCGCCGACGGGTCGGCCTTGAGCGGATTGCCCGGGCTGACCAGCCACCAGATCCTGTCAAGACGGCAGCGTTTCATCGCCTCGAGCGTGATGTGAACGTGGCCGGCATGCGGCGGGTCAAACGATCCTCCGAGAAGTCCGATCCGCATGCCGGGACACGCCGCGGGAAGGCCCGATCTCATCTGGTCACGATCCTGTGCCATGTGCTCGGTCCCAATCGCCCGCTTGTCGACGGCATGGGGTTTGTGCCGGATCGGACCCTAGGGCCGTTTCGGGACCAGGCTTGTCGAAACTTCGCTCGCATCAAGACCCGCCCACATGATTGTCCGCTGCCGCCAAACCCGATAGACCGCCGGCCAGCAGCAGGCAAGGCGGACCCGGGGGCGGCACGGGATGTCATCCTATCAGTATGTCTATCACATGGATGGTCTTTCCAAGACCTGGCCGGGCGGGAAGACCTGTTTCGAGAACATTCGCCTCTCCTTCCTGCCGGGAGCCAAAATCGGAGTTGTCGGCGTCAATGGTTCCGGCAAGTCGACCTTGATGCGAATAATGACCGGGCTGGACACGGAATTCGCCGGCGAAGCCTGGGCCGCTCCGGGGGTTCGCGTCGGCTACCTGCCCCAGGAACCCGTACTCGATCCTTCGCTCACCGTCCGCGAAAACGTGATGCTCGGCGTCGCCGAAAAGGTGGCGATTGTCGAACGTTTCAACACGCTGGCCATGAACTATTCAGACGAGACAGCCGAGGAAATGGGGCAGCTCCAGGACCGGATTGACGCCGAGGATCTATGGACGCTCGACTCCCATGTCGACATTGCCATGGAAGCGCTTCGCTGTCCTCCGGATGAGGCAAGTGTCGGCTCCCTGTCGGGGGGCGAACGTCGCCGTGTGGCGCTGTGCCGGCTGCTCCTGGAAGCCCCGGACATGCTGCTGCTGGACGAGCCCACCAATCACCTTGATGCCGAAACCGTTGCCTGGCTTCAGAAGTTTCTGATCGACTACCCGGGGACGTGCCTGATTGTCACTCACGACCGCTACTTTCTCGACCAGATCACCGGTTGGATCCTGGAACTCGACCGGGGCCGTGGCATCCCCTGGGAGGGCAACTATTCCTCATGGGTCGAGCAGAAAGCCCGGCGCCTCGAGCACGAGACCCGCGACCACCGGTCGCGACAAAGGGTTCTCCAACGTGAACTCGAATGGATCCGCCAGAGTCCAAGGGCCCGTCAGGCCAAGCAGAAGGCCCGAATCAACGCCTACAACACGCTGGCATCACAGTCGGAACGAGAACGCATCCGACACTCCCAGATCGTCATTCCCAACGGCACCCGCCTCGGGAATCGCGTGATCGATGTCGACGGTCTCGGAAAGGCCTATGGCGATACGCTGCTGTTCGAGAACCTGAGCTTCAGCCTACCGCCGGGTGGCATTGTAGGCGTCATCGGTCCCAACGGTGCCGGCAAGACAACCCTGTTCCGCCTGCTCACCGGTCAGGAACAGCCCGATTCAGGAACCGTCGAGATCGGTGAAACGGCGGTCCTTTCCTACCTCGATCAGTCGAGGGACGGTCTCGACGGCAATAGGACGGTCTGGGAGGCAGTGTCGGACGGGTTGGACGTTGTCACGTTGGGCGATGCCGAAATGAACTCCCGCGCCTACTGTTCGGCATTCAGTTTCCGGGGAGGCGACCAGCAGCGGCCGGTATCGCTGCTTTCCGGCGGTGAACGCAACCGGGTGCACATGGCCCGGCTCCTCCGGCGTGGCGGCAATGTCCTTCTGCTCGACGAACCGACAAATGACCTCGATGTGGAAACGCTCCGGGCACTCGAGGACGCTATCGTCGACTTCGCCGGTTGTGCGGTCATCATTTCTCATGACCGCTTCTTCCTTGACCGCATCTGCACTCATATTCTGGCCTTCGAGGGCGACAGCCAGGTCGAGTGGTTCGAAGGAAACTTCGAGGACTACGAGAAAGACAAGAAGCGTCGGCTCGGAACGGACGCGCTGGTCCCCCGGCGGGTGAAGTACCGGAAGTTCACGCGCTGATCCCTCGGGCTTGGCTGACCGACGGGCAGGCAGCCGGATCCGGACCGGTTCAAGAACAGACCGCGCTGGCTATGATTCCCGCGATCCTTCAGAACGGAATTCGCGACGACACGTAGCGGGCAAACTCGAAATTCGGCCGTTCAAGATGGGACAAGTGGCCCGGTACCGCCAGATCGGAGAGAGCGCCCGCATAGACTCTTTCGGTGCAGTCCCGATCTTCATCGTTAACCTCATCCAGCAGTCGTTTGACGTCGGCGAAATACGCCGGGCTCTCCGGGTCGTTGACGAAATCTCTCGACATGCCACCTCCGAAAAAAATGCGGACCCGTCCAGGAGCCGTCGGGCAGAGCGAGAGAAACCAGAAATACCCTGGCGTGAGGGTCACCAGCATGCTCGGATAGATGGCGAACAGCCAGGTCATGTATCGGCGGTCACCTTGCAGGCGGCGGTTGTCCGGATGAGCCACCGACAGCTTGAAACTCTCTTCCTTCTGAAGCGTGTGGTAGTTGAATGCCGGCCGGCCCTTCGGGCACTCGATGTCATCCACTTTCGACCGTCCTCCGATGGTGTCGGCATGACAGACCGGAAGGTGATAGCTTTCCATGAAGTTCTCGGCGAGAATTTTCCAGTTTGTGTTCCACTCATGGACTTCGAAAAAGGTCTGTTTGTAGGTCTCCATCTCGTAGTCGGCGACCATGTCCCCAATTTCCGAGAGAGCCTCGCTGGCCGGCGGCGCATCCGGATTCAGGGTGATGAGAATCCAACCCAGCCACTCCTCGCAGCGGATCTCAGGAAGCCTGTAGCAGCTGCGGTCGAAATCCCGATTGCGGGACATCCCCGGCGCACCCCGCAACCTTCCGTTCAGCCCGTAGGTCCAGCCGTGGTACGGACAGACAATCGTTTTCGTGTTGCCTTGGCCTTTCAGGATAACGGACATCCGGTGCCGGCAGACATTGGACTGGGCACGGAGCCGACCATCGCCGTCGCGGAGAACCATGATTGGCTGGCCGGCAAGTTCCGAGGCAAAATAGTCACCAGGATTCGTCAGCCCGTCGGCGCGACCCATACAGAACCATTCCCTGCGGAAGATATGCTCAAGTTCCTGCTCGAAGAAGGACTGCGAGGTGAAGACGCTCTTCGGCATCCCCCGCGCCCGGTCGAAAGGCTGCGACACGCAATCCGCCAGTTCCCGTGCCGGGCTGCTGACTTTCCGCAAATCATCCATGATCTCGCCCTTTCCACGGCACACGAACGTCCGCGATTCTCCGTCTTGCCACCGGATCCTGCTCCGCTTGATGGCAACGTCTGTCCCGTATGTTCCTCACCCGCTTCAAAGCCGAAATCAAGGCCCATGTTGGATTCGGCGGGTTTCTGGCGAAAGTCTTGCGCCCCCGATCCCAAGGGACGAACGTGCGTTGTCCGGATCGCGACCGACGCGGTCCCCCCTGTACCGGGGCGAGCCCGGCGCAGGCGGTTCACGGGCCGATTATGCATCCTGCCGCCATCTTGCCACTCCGCCTCGACCAAGTCATGGCTCCGGAACAGGAGCCCCACGCCGCTGTAGCCTTCCTATCCCGCCCGCCATTCTCTGTTCGAGGCCCGGGCATCCCGAGAAGTTCCAAAGGTCTGTCAGATGGACCGGCTTTGCCCAAAGGCACCGAATCCACGTACACCACGATGAGCGGAGGCACAAAAACACTTTGGCTCAGACAAACACCGTTCGTAGTGACCTTCATCAATCCAAGGAGCAGCGGAGCAGCAGGGCAGCAAGGCAGCGCATTGGGCAGGAGTCCTCCGCCGAAGGCAAGACCGTCTGCGCTTTCATCATGCAGCGTGACGGAGAACGCGGAAATGTTCCTTCGACGATATGAAACCATCGTGTTCATCCGCATGTGCGCAACGCGTTTCTTCTATTCGCTCTCTGATCCGCCGCCGAACGACCGCCCCAGTGCAACCCCGGAGGAGCACGCTCGGCACGTCGACTCGCGTTGACCGAGTCAGATTCGCTCACAACCGACTTGTTCAAAGGCAGCATGATCGGACTGCCTTTTCCTGCAGCCATCCTGAGACGGAAGGCTTGACGTCGGCTCTTGCGGTAGCAACGCGGTTTGAAGTCCGCCCAGGCGCTCGCCTCGCGGTATGCGCCGCCGTCCTTGGCGTAGTAGCCGTCGCGCTCGAAATACCCCATCCCCTGCGCCGGTGAGGCGATCTTGCCGATTGAGGCTACCATCGCGGCGGCCTGCCGGCGGAGGGGAAATGCGCGGAAGTCTGCCGGTCCATACCAGCTAGACATGCGCCCGCGCGGCACGGAACAAGGGCCGAACAGGCGGGTTCATCCTCCAGGCGCCGCATGACGCCGCATGCCCCGGATTTTCCGATGCGGACAGTCGGATGGGCGCTTTCATTTTGCACGGTCATGCCGTACACATGCGCGGCATGATCGTCCGTTCGTTTCGCCACCGGGGTTTGCGCCAGCTCTTCGAGACCGACTCGTCCCGGCTGCTGAAACAGGACCTCGCGGACCGCGTGCGCGGCATCTTGGCGGCGCTCGCCATGGCCGAGACCATGGAGGGCTTCATCCGCGAGGCACCGCCCGGATGGCGGGTCCACCGCCTCTCCGGCGCGCGCCGCTACGAGTGGAGCGTATCGGTGTCGGGCAACTGGCGGATCACCTTCGAGGAGCGGAACGGCGGGATCGAGCGCGTGAACCTGGAGGACTACCTCTGATGACCAGCGGCGGCATCAAGATGGGGATGACCCCCCCGCATCCCGGCACCTTCATCCGGATCGAGGCGCTGGAGGAACTGGGGTTGAGCGTGTCGGCGGCGGCACGGATTCTCGGCGTGCGCCGTGCGACGCTCTCCGACCTTGTGAACGGCAACGCCTCACTCTCGCCCGAAATGGCACTCAGGGTCGAAAAGGCGTTCGGCCTCAGCATGGACCTGCTGTTGCGGATGCAGGCATGGCACGATGCGACGCAGATGCGCGCGCGGGCCGACGAGATCGACGTCCGGCGGTATCAGCCGGCATGATCGGCGACTCGCGACAAATTTTTTCGATCATCCTCCAGGCGGCGCATGCGGTACCTGCTGGCGCGTGACGGTGCCAGTAAGTAACTGGGGCATCTTGCCGGGTAGGGGCTGACCTTATTCGAGTTTCATTGTTCCGGTAAGTTCTTCGTCTCCCCCGTGCCGAGGCTTGCGGTGGCTTTCGCCGATGGGGGATTCCCTCCGGAATCGAGTCGTGATTCCAGGGGGTATGGGTGACTCGCGGACGACAGAAACTCGGACCGGCCCCGGTGCCACGGCGCGGGCGGAAACCGCTGCGCTTCGCGACATGGTCGACAGCCTCCGCGAACAGCTCGCCCGGCAGGACGAACAGCTTGTCGAACGGGACGAGCAGCTCGCCGAACGGGACCAACGGATCGCCGAGCTTCGGGACGAGATCACGCTCCTTCGGGACGAGATCCGGG
>JAPPHA010000122.1 GCA_028874915.1 Paracoccaceae bacterium | reverse complement strand
GAAATACGCCGAAATCGGCAGATTCACGCCAAGAAACGTTAAACATGGGCTAATTCTCGTTCTTCTGCCGTAGCTCTTCCATCGTTTCCAATGTTCTCGGGCCGCACAATGCCTCCGGCAGCAACAAGCGCCATTTCTTGCCGTCGCCTTCCGATTCCGATGTCGGCAACTTTGGCGTCAGTTCGTACGACAGTGAAAATACGCGCTCCGCAAAAAACGTCATGTACCCGGCAAGAATCGCGTCATAGTCAGGCTCGTCAACAGCCAACAAGCTTCCCTGTAACGCAAGTGTGATTGATTCGTGCTGGCAGAATTCGTGGTCTTCTATCAACCAGACCAGCCAGCGCTCAATGTCTCCGCCTTCGTACAGTTTCGCCAGAGTCCAAAGCCCGTATACATGTCCCAGGTACGCGACCCGGCTGTCGTACATCTTCCAATCATGGACAGGAAGTGCGTCCGCCGCGCCTACCGGATGCAGATCGGCTTCAAGCGCCGAAGGACCGCCGTGTTCGCAATATAGCCGCAAGAACATGTCCAACTGCATTTTCGCCTCTCGCCATCGACCAACACGAGCGAACTCGCTCGCGTTAATCATCATCCGGTCAAAAAACCGCGTCCTCACAAGAAGGTATCCGAGTTGGTTTTTGACATAGCCTCGGCGGTCTTTGACTTCCCTGGATGCGACAACTATCTCATTCGTCGGGCTTCTCTTGCCGGGCACATTGGTCTTCGCGGGGATGGTGTCCTTATAGTAGAGGTGCTTCCGCCATTGCTCTCGATTCCAGTGGTACACATACCTACTACCATTCGGATCCTCGTAGTAGTGGTGGCAGTTGCACTTGAACTGGGGTATACCCGTGAATTTCCCGGCGGCACCCTTGTCGGCACTATTACAATCGGGACACATGACCTGTAGGTTCCAGTAATGATCGAACGATTTCTGCAAGCGTGAATTCGGCGGACCGAAGTCCCGTGGGATCATGTGGTCGATGGTTCGCGGGCCTTTTATCGATTTCCCGCACCCATCCATATGCCGGCCGCATACCAGTTGGTCTCGTTCCTTGATGCGTTCGCGCGTTTTTGGACTGATGCGGGTCTTGCGCCACTTTCTCATCGATACGCCCCTTTATTGTAGGCCGAATAGTTTCTTCTACCAAGATCGGTCAATCTGGCGCTGCATGGCTCGCAACACAAGGTTCGGCCGAGTGGATTGTAGTCAAGCAAGTAATTTCCGTTCCTCGGGTAGTTTGCATGGCGGCCGAACTATCTTGCCGAGCCAACATCGCCTTCTCGACCCTTGGGCGGTCATCCTTCGCGCGCCCGCTCGCTCGTTCTCATTCGCGCTTTTGCTTGCCAGGCACATCGTCCCGCCAACCGCCATTCTGCCAGTACTTGTGTCGGCCAGCGTGCAGGCCCTGCCGTCGTCGCATCCGGCGCGCCACGTGGGAAAAATCCCCATGATTCCGTCCCCGAAACGCGTTGAGTTGTTACCTTGTGCTTCATATGATGACCCCCGGAAGCCGCGCTGAGGTTCTGTAACTTTCTCCGCAAGTGCTCGGCGGGAACTGCCGGTCAAGCGCCGTTCGGGCTTAACGCCGGTTGCATAACGGCTTTCATCCCCTGAGCGCTTGAACGGCCAGGAAGCGCGACCAGGCCTGTTACTGATTAACACCAGCGGCATCAGCATCACGAAGACCCCTGCCCCGCTGACCGTCCTCGGACGTTGCGGTGATGTACTCCCAGTATTTCGCGTTCGTCAGCATGGACATGGCGTATGCCGCAACATCTTGCATCGAACTGCTCTTCCCAGGCCCTTCGACGGAACCGCCAAGGTCGTTGTCACTATAACGGCCGAAGCCAGCCTGGAGTTCATGCATGTAAATGCAGCCCGTTCAGCCAACGGTTATCCACCTGCCATCCAAGTCCGTAATATTGCCGGTCGCGACGATGCCGCCCTCGACTGCAAAGCCGAAGCAGATTGCATAGTCCGGCAGGTGTTGACGCCAATACTGCACGTTGCGCGCGATGGACGGCGGTGGGGTGGATGCGGGAATCATCTTGACCTTGGCTCGAAGCTGGATGTTCACATCTGAAGGTCCAACGTGCAGCCACAGTAAGTCCGTCGCCCCGATCAGGTTGAACTCGAATTCCTTGTCGACCGTTACGCTTACCGACGCGCCAGCGGTTCGAAGCTCATCTGCCACTGATAGGATCGCTTCTCTCAAGGACAGGTAGGTTATCTCCGCCAAGCGAGCACTCGATTCGACTTCCTCCGAAATCTGTGCCTCGGCCAGCTTCTTTGCCGCCAACCCCCGCCTCCTGCCTCGTTTTATTTCCTCAAGTTGAGCCGTCGGATTTTCGCTGGACAGGGTGGGGTTGTCCTTGGGGAACAATCGTTCCAACAATTCCACACACTCCGTGCCGTTGAGCGGCGCACCCGACTCGAATGCACACGCTGCGGCGAAGGAATTGATTGCCAACAGCGTTTCCCCCCCAGCCCACGGTCGTACTTTGCGTACCGCCAGTGCAGGGGCCGCAACCAAGACCCACTGTCCGACGCCTGCTCGTCCAACATCCAAATGACCAGCAGGGCGAGCGCGAACACATCAAGCCATGCGGGTACGCCTTCCATGCGCGAGCGCACGGGATCAGGACTGAATCTCCTGTAACCGACCGCTTCACGCGAGTCCGTCAGTCGAGGTAAATCGGGCTCATACGCAAGGCTGAAGTCGATCAGTATCGGCCACGGCTGTTTCTCTCCGCGCTTCATCACGAGGTTTGTCGGCTTCACGTCTCGATGCACGACACGCTGCGCGTGGCACGCGCCTAGTGCACTTCCCAATTGTCTAACCACATCAGTCGCCTTTGCGGCCAAATCTTCGTGGGAAGCGTGCTCATGTCTTCAAGAGCGCCACCACTCGATGAACGGATCACCTCGCTCGCTAATGTACCATGATCTTTCTGCGTCCGCGTCCCAATCCAGAAGACGAACAACCGATCTGTGTTCGACGGCCCCGCCGGACAGTATCCCCACCTCTCTCCGAAATCGCTCGCGCGCCTTTGGGTTCACGCGCCCCTTTGGTTGCCTGTAGACACCTTCGCACCCGCTGTCATCGCGAACTAGCCAAGGCCAGTTCGGGTCGTGGTGGACCGATGGATGGTGGCTTCGGGCTTCGGAAGCAAATTGCAATCTGTGGGGCGAGTTCATGCACCATCGGCCAGTTTGCGCAACAGGTGTGCCGGCAACCTGAACTCTCCTGCCCACGACAAAACCTGCTACAGGAACGTGGAAACCCATTGATATTCCAGCAAAGAGGCGTGCTCACCGTGCAATGAACTTCCGCCATCCCGCTAGGATGCAAATCCCGGAGAGCGCCGCATATCCCATAAGCTGCAGGCCAAGCTCCAACCCACCTGCAGGGGCAACAACAGCACCGCAAATGGCCCCGGACAAAAAACTCAAGCTCACAATCGTCGCGGCACTTCCCTTGTTCTGCTCCACATGAGACAGGGCCAGCGTCGGGAGCGTGGCAAGGAGCATGCCCTCGCCCAGGTTGAAGACGAATATTCCTATACCCAATGCAAAAAGCGTGACGCTGCTGCCGAATTCCAGGTGAAAGCCGATGACGACAAGAAGGCCGCCCGCCGCCAGCGCCACCACGCCCCAAACACAAACCAGGAACGGTGCCCGCCGATATGCCATTCGTCCGGTGATGTAACTTCCCAGCAACACGCCGATTGCAACGACGGACGCCAGTATCGCAAAATCGAAGGTCGAGTGATTCAGGGAATTCACGACGATGAAGGGCCCGGCCGTCAAAAACGCGAACACACCGCTCAGGATCCAAAAGCAAGGGAGCGCGAAGATGACGGTTCGCAGGTCCTTGGCCGCGGCGAACATCCCCGCGAATGATGCCGATTGCCCGTGGGCCGGTTCCCCCGGACGAGCTATCAGCGCGATGACAATGAGTGCCGCCGAGCAGATCGAGAGTGTAACGAAGCCGAAGCGCCAGGACAGAAAGAGTTCAAACAGGCCACCTATGCCGGGACCAATGATTGGCGAAATGCTTCCGGCAATTCCGTAGAGGCTCATGACCCTGACGCGCTTTATGTCATCGAAGAGATCGTTGATCAGTGCGAGCGCGATGGCTCCGCCGCACAGCGAAGCGACCCCTTGGACCGCGCGAAACACGATCAGCGCTTCCAGCGATGCCGCCATCGCACAGATCGCGCTGGACATCGCGAACCCGGCCACTCCGAAATAGAATACCCGCCAGCGGCCAAGAAAATCCGAAAGCGGTCCGGCAATGGCCTGCCCAACCAGGATACCGAGCAAATTGTAGCTCATTGTGAGCGCAGTCGCCCGTTCGTCGACGTGAAACTCCCCGGCAATGCTTGGCAAGCTGGGAACATAAAAATCTGTCGCCATCATCGTCAGTACGGTCGAAGCGATCAGGAGACAGATACAGACCCGTTCCTGCCTGGAATGTACTGTCCCGTTGTCGATTGACGCGTGGGAGGGAGCCTTCTCACCTGCCATCATAAATGTCCGGATGGCGCGACATACGCAGAGAGCGAACGATGCAATGTGAGTCCAGTTGCATTCGGACACCTGCTGTTGACGTTCGACAACGCATGCACCCAATAACGCATCAGGTCCTGCGAAGGGACAACGACAAGCAACTCGACGGATGGCTGAAACCCATCCTTCGCACGCGCCCGGATGAATTCGTCCGTCAGGTCCTTGGCAACCGCGCGCCGATGGAAACCGGCCGTGACGTCATGGCCACGCAGGACGGCGCTCAATGCCACCTCGGGAAAGACACCGGCATCGAGGTTGTACCGGCCAAGCTCTTCGAGTGCCTGATCCCGGTTCAGCATTTACTCCCGCTCCGGAATCGCCGCAAGGCCGACGGATACCGGGCCCGTCTGTCGGTTCTTGCGAAGCCAGCCTCGGAACGAGTCGCGACCAAAATTGAGGATCCGGGAAACCCGCTCGACGCCGTTCGCATCATCGAGCGTCGCATCTCGAGTATCTCGACCCCGCGGCTGCGCACGACTCTCGGAAGCGATGTGCGCTCCTCTGAGGGCAGGTTTGAAACTGCCCCGGACATGCCGTCTCTCAATGATGTTCACTGCTCGTCTTCCAGAATGCGTGAAATACTTGGCGAATCATGCAAACCCAATCGATCGAATTCATGACACCGAGAATTTTGAGGTCAATTGGAAGCGGCCTTGACCTGTTCCGAATCTCAGATGAATGCGTCGTCGAAGTCGGAAGCATGTACCAGTCCCCCTTGGCTCTGAAACGAGGCCATGACAAGCTAAAGGGCCGACCGGAATGCCCGGGAAGGCCCTTGAGAAACGTGTCGCCATGCTCGCTCGCGGCACCGGCGCACAAGTCGCCGACCACGATCAGAGCGCCGAGCATGCCTGTGAAATTCGAACATGTCCAGTCCAGCCGGCGACAATGAGTCACGCCGCTGAATATGTCAAAACGTCCAGGCGCCCTTGCGAGACGAAACGACCGTTCGCCAAAGATCGCCTATCGCATCGTTCGAAATGCGTAAGTCGAAACCAATTGCCAAAACACGAATCCTAGCCACTGTGTCGGTCAGACGCGCCGCAAAGTAGCCCTGCAGAAGCGAGACTGTCGTCTGTGCCTCGCAGCAACAATGGCGAGCGACCGTGGCCGGTCACCAAGCCGTAAAGCGGCTCTGTAGGCGCTGCGGCGTGCGAATGTCCGGCAACCGGGGCGTGGACCGGACAGGCATCAAGCGTTGTCTCACGCCACGTCATCTCGGCAACGCAGTCGCGGTATGCGTGGACGGATAACGGATCTGCACTCGTCGGCCGTGTCAACATGGTGGTGGAACTTCAGGATGACGCACATCCTTGCCCGGTTCTCGAGACCGGGCGAGGTTTCTTTGGTTGCCAGCAACAGTCCAGACCCTTGAAAAAAGGACCAAGCCGCGCCTGCCAGGTTGCGAAACGCCGGATACTATTCAACCATCCAACTCCGATCCGGTCACGCTAGGAAACGCGTACAGGATAGTCCGGTATTGGACCGGAGAGTCGGGACTAAACAATGTGGGATTCAACAGGATTTTCTTCCACAACCGTTACCGGTCCCATCAATTTATCACATATGACTCCAGTGATGCCGAAGCTTTCTCCCTTTCGGTTTTTCCTTCCCATTCCAGGTCAGACGGAGTTTCAGGCGGGCGCTATTCGGTTGTCTGGAGCATGTCGTGCGCCGTGCGCCTCACGATTCCCGCAAGATCCCGCAGAACCCTTCCCGAATTGGTGCTGTACTGCCAGTAGAGCGGGACAGGAAACGGCCTTCCCTGCACCAGTTCACGCAGCCTCCCGGCATCCAGCTCCCCGGAGATGAGATGCTTCGGCATCATCCCCCATCCACCGCCTGCGGTGAGAGCGCGGATCTGGCCGTGCAAGTCCGGAAGCCAGTGACCCGGCAACTGGACCTGCCGGCCGAGCAGAGCACGCGCCCAACCATGCAGCAGGCGGTCCTTGCTGTCGAACACGAGGCAGGGCGCCCGCGACAATGCCTCCGACGTTACGCCAACCACAAAATGCTCGGAATAAAACTGCGGCGCGCAGACAGCAAGGAAGTCGAGCGTACCGAGAGTGGTCTTGCGGAATCCGTTGATGCGTGCGCCCTCCGTGGTCACTGCAGCCATGGCCTCTCCGGACCTGAGCATCTCGACCGTGTGCTCCTGGTCGTCGCGCACAATCGCCAGCCGCAGGCCCAGTTCGCTGCCCGCTCGGCACACAACCTCTGGAAACCAGCTCGCGAGGCTGTCCGAGTTTACGGCCAGACGTACCGTCACCGGCCGCTCGGACACCGCCACGTCCACATGCGGAAGATCTGTGAGGAGATCGTGCTCCAACAGCCTGACGTCGTCGAGATGCCGACAGAGCAGCGCCCCGGCCTGCGTGGCGCCGCAGGGTCGCCCCCGCAGGACGAGGGGAGTTCCGGCACGCTCCTCGAGCAGTTTCACCCGCTGAGACACCGCGGACTGGGAAACGCCCAGATGCTCGGCCGCTGCGGCGAAGGAACCGTTCCGGACCACGGCGGACAGCGCGTCGAGAAGCTCGTAGGAAAGGTATTTCATCAAAATTCCTTAAGTCAGTTTACGGAATTCAATGCCACTGGACGGAAATGATGTCTAGTCGATGTGCCGGTCACCTTCTTCCAACGGCGTGGAGGCAAGCATGTCTGGCAAAGCTATCAGAAGAGAATTCCTGCCCCGCTTCAGGGGGCTTCCCCGGCATTCCCGTGCCAGGGCGGGGCTGATCCTCGCCTCTTACTTCCTGCAAATCACCCTCGCGATTGCGCTAGGCGCGCGGCTTGTCAGCTCCGGAACTGGCACGGGCATCGCCGCCGCCGCCGTTGTTGCGGCTTTCATCGCGACCCGGTTGCGGGGCCTCAACAACATCGTGCACGAATGTTCCCATGCTACATTTGTTCGCGACCCCGCGAACAATGAGACATTCGGAAAGATCGCCGCGGCGCTGACCCTCGGCTCGTTCGGGGCGTATCGGAAGGCACACCTGACACATCACAGTCACCTCGGCGACCATGAGAAAGATCTTGACTTCAAGGGAATCCAGGCCTTCCGGTTCGAGACACCGCTGACCGCGCGAACACTGTGCCGGCACATCGTGACTCCTGTTGTCGGGCTGCACCTTCCTGTCTATGCGAGGCCCGACCTTTCTGTACGCGACGGTGCTCTTGCCGCAGCCCTGAAACTAGCCATCCTGTTTGCAGCCTGCTGCTGGGCGGTGGCGGATCCGCTAACGGCGGCCATCCTGTTCCTCCTGCCGTGGTTCTGGCTGTTTCCGGCGATCAACTACTGGACCGATTGCGTCGACCACGCAGGCCTGTGGAGTGGTAGCGACAGCCTCCACACGGCCCGGAACGCTGTTCTGCCGTTGGCGCTAAGGTGGCTGCTCTTCCCCCGCAACGACTGCTATCACCTGATCCACCATCTCTTTCCCGGAATCCCCTCGCAGCACCTCCCGGCATGCCACGGGACGCTGCTCGAAAACAGCGCCTACAGGAGGGCGCAAAGGGAGAATCGCCTCATAATGGCGGTCTCCGGTCGTACCGGCCGAAAATGGAAGAAGGACGGGTGCGGCAGAGAATTGGCATAGGCGGGGCATGCATGAAGTTGGCCATGTTCGCCCGGAGCGACCGGCTGAACGGGCCTCCCGGAACAACCAGGGCCCTGCCCTTTCCGGAACCGATGGTCAGGTACATTTTTTCTAATCCACGTTAACGATGTTTAATTTGCATGAAACGCGCTCTTCACTAGTCCTTGGACAATGAGCGAGGTTCCTGGTCGTTGATGCAATACAGGTGTCCAGTCCTTTGACGGTTGTGATTCCGTCGCTGTCGCTGCCATCGCGCGGCCTCGGGACAGGAGACAGGATCAATGGGCAGGGCATCGACACGGCAGGGAATCGAACTCTCGGACGCGGAACGCGAGCGCCTCGAAGGCATCATGAACAACCCGCAGACCCTTCGGAAACACGCCTGGCGGGCCCATATCATCCTCGAACTCGGCGCCGGCTGCGGGCTGGTGGAGACCATGCGCCGGACGGGGATGTCGAAGCCCACCGTCTGGCGTTGGTGGGACCGCTTCCTCGCCGAGGGCGTCGACGGACTTCTCCATGATGCCACCCGCCCGCCGGGGCGGAAGCCGATCCCCGAGGACCGGGTGAAAGCGTTGATCGCCCTGGCGATGTCGCCGCCGCCGCCGCATGCCAGCCACTGGACGCTGAAGGCCCTGGCCGAGGCCATGGGCGGGATGGTCATCGCAGCGGTGCGCAACATTCTCAGGAGACGCGGCCTGCAACCGCACCGGGTCAAGACCTTCAAGGTTTCCCGGGACCCGCGGTTCGAGCCGAAGATCACGGACATCGTGGGTCTTGACGTCGATCCGCCCGATCATGCCGTGGTTCTCTCGGTGGACGAGAAGACGCAGGTCCAGGCGTTGGGGCGCACGCGGAAACCGCTGCCGATGACGGAGGGCCATGCCGAGACACGCACCCGCGACACCAGGCGCAACGGCACCACCTGCCTGATGGCGGCCCTTGACGTGGCCACCGGCACGGTCGTCGGCCGGATGGTCCCGCGTCACCGCTCGCAGGAGTTCCCGGCCTTTCTCGACCCCGTCGCCTCCGGCATCGATCCCGCGACCGAGGTTCATGTCATTCTCGACAATGTGTCCTCGCACAAGTCGGCCGAGGTGCATGAATGGCTGAGGGATCGTCCCCGCTGGAGCTTTCATTTCACGCCGACCTCGGCCACCTGGACGAACGCCGTTGAAGGGTTCTTCGCCAAGCTCACCCGGCGTCGGCTCAAGCACTCGATTTTCAACTCGCTGGACGAGTGCATCGATGCCATCGAGGCCTTCATCGCCCATCACAACGCCAAGCAAGCACGGCCTTTCACGTGGAGCCGGCAACCCGGGGATCTCACAGGGTCGTGGAAACGCGGCTATCGAACGATCGACACCAGTCGATAGAGTCACGGGTCAAATGGTTATCAAATGCATGAGTCAATTCACTAGATGCGTAGGAGAAGGTCAATGGCAAACGCAAAGGTTGATCAAGAAAGAAATACGCATGTCGATATACCGCCAAGGATTCGTTCTTTCGTCTACTTGGTCGGGACTCTAGGTTTTCCCATCATAGTTGCAGGATATGTTCTTGTATCGCTGTCCACAGATCTCCGTTTTGTGGATAGAAGTTTGAATCAAATGGCCTATCGAATTGATGAGCGCCCTATGAGCGTAGAGAGATCGATCGACATGATGCTTTATGTCACCGAGGCTATGGGTCACGAGCTAGAAGCTGGAATCGGTCCGCTCATCAATCAATTGAATCTGACGGTGTCAACCAATGAAGTCGACATGGTAAAGGCGATCAACGTAGTCAATCGAAAGATCGAAGGTTACGTACGGCCAATTGTCCGCCGTCACAAGTACTTTATTGGGAAGTTTCCTTCCGTCGCTGGGAACCTTGGGGCGTACTTTCATCTTTCTGCTCCTACGGAAGAAACAACAGAAGGAGATACGGAGGCATATTTGGCTGCCGAAGCAAGAAAGGACTTTGGTGAATCGCTCAATGCACTACTCGTAAATAATATTGCGCAATTTGGTGATGATCGAATCTCCAGTGCTCATCGCATCTCGAACAATGAGGAGGCTGCAATTCTTGCACTCTTAACTGGTGAAGAGATCGAGCGCGACACACCTCAATTCTCCGAAACCGAGAGTGACAACAGTTTTGAAATCATAGACAGGAAGCTTCTATTGGAATTGTCGTACGGAGCAGTAGAGACTGCCATTACTGCATTACAAGATCAGGCGATCGAACAGATTCGTCGGCGAGGCGCGGGTCTTCAGATTGTTGGTGAGGGCGGTGACAGTTGGCTGCAACGGTCTCCTGATTCTGCGGATCAATGATCCAATCCTTTACGGCAATGGCCAGATCGATTTGCTTTTCGGAACTTCGGTGCGCCGAGGTAAGGCACTTCTCGCTGGTGGGTGCGGATCCCACCCAACAACTGTCGCCCCGGTTGGTAGTAGCTTGGGCGGTTCATGGAGGTAACGATGTAAGTTGAAGCACTTTGGCAGAAGGGGCGCCCTGGGCGGTTCAGTGACCATGCAGGCCGGAACGCGAGTGAAACGCTGAGTTGGCCTCGAAACGGGCAATGCGGGAGCCGACCCACCCTGGGATCTGGGGAAGGCCGACGGCGGTTCGGGAAGCAAGCGACAGACACACCGGATCGTTCCCGCCGGGGTAGTGGCGCCGGCATTTCTGCAAGACGGAAGAAGACGAGGCAACACGGGAAGCCCTGTCGGTGGTGTGCACGCACCAACCGGAAATCCGCGAGGACCAGTCCGGGCCGGCAGGGTAGCGGAGAGGCCCGCACGACTGAGGACGCCGGGTAATGCCGGTCGAGGGAAGGTGCCTGACTTCGAGAACGGTATGGAAAGGAAGCAAGGCATGACCACTGGTCAACACCTAAGTGGGTCACACAGGTTTCGGAAATTCCGGACCATGCTCCATGCGAAAGCGAAGGAAGAAGCCGAGCGACGGTTCCACGCGCTCGCCGACAAGGTGTGGCGAACGGTTTTCCTGATTGAGGCCTGGGCCTGGGTGCGCCTCAACGGCGGCTCTCCCGGGGTCGACGGGGAAAGGTTCACGGACATTGAGGTGTATGACGTGGAGCGCTGGCTCGGGGAACTGTCGCGGGACCTGAAGGACGGGACCTACGCACCGAAACCGGTGCGACAGGTTCTCATCCCGAAGAAACAGCCCGGCCAGTTCCGGCCCTTGGGCATTCCCTGCAAACGGGACCGGGTGGCGCAGAAATCGGCCATGCTAGTGCTTGAGCCGATTTTCGAAGCCGACCTGCAACCGGAGCAGTATGCCTACCGGCCGGAACGGAGCGCGTGTGACGCGGTAAGACGCATGCACAAACTCCTGAACACGGGGCATAACGAGGTGGTCGACGGCGAACTGTCCAACGACTTCGGCGAAATAACGCACGCCGAACTGATGAAGAGCATTGCCCGGCGCGTCAGCGACGGACGGATGCTCGGTCTCATCAAGGCGTGGCTGGAGATGCCGGTTGCGGAGGACGGCACGCGGATGCCCATCAGTTTTCCTGAAAACGCTCACCAGATCCCCAATCGTCGTTCCGGCAGACGTATGCGTTCCGTCAGGCCGTGCATGAGGCTTCGGTCGAGCGGAAATAGGACTGTGCGCCTCAATGCTGATTGACGAAAATGGCGCAGACACCACACCACACACTTGCCATGAAGCGAGCCGACGCTGGGAAGCAAGTTCTCACGTCTCGAAATGTCACCAGGAGGAGAGAAAATGCCAAACATCGCCAACATCCCCGAAGAGATGATCGAGGAGCATGTGCACTGGCACACACGAGAAGGCAATCCTGCTGATGGAGGTCGCGCTATCGTTCCGTGGCTTCCGGGAAGGGTCGAACCTACACCGGGTTCAGGCGAGGAATTCCTAGTCTGGCACGGAGGCTACATTGATCGATTCATGGGGTGGGTGGATTCCTTGCCCGAATCTGAACGACCAGACGGAACGACCATTGCGCCTTGGACATCAATTCCGGCAGGCTTCAAGATGGGAATGTTGGGGTGGAATCAGAGTCGTGCGCGTGAAGAACTGCTCCTCCAGGACATCGCGAATTTCGGCACGCATGATGAGTTGGGGAGGTTTCTCGAGTGGGGCTTGCACGGATTTCTGCACTCCGCCGCGGCCGGCATGTTCAGTGAGTCAATCATAATGAGTTGGGAATCACCCCGGAGCACCTATTTTTGGCAGTTGCACGGACTCATCGAGCACTGGAGTCAAACATGGAAGAACACATAGAGTTCGCGGTCTGGTTCTCATCGTGCGAAGCACGTCTAAATCCTTTTACAGACCGGTACATCCCGCGACAGACCGGGCTTTCAGTGATTGAGGGCGCGCCACCAATCCTTTCTGAGAGGCCGGAGCCAGACGTCCTTGCAGGGGTGTCGTAGCGCTTCCCGATCGTAACGACCGTGCCCCTAGGTAGCCCCGACGCGTAGCCAGGCCTATGCCCGGCAGACGGCACCGGAGAAGCGCAGGGTCTCGACGAAGGTTTCCATCAGGACAGGTATCACCCTGTATTGCATGTAACAGTCTTGCAGCAGTTGGCTGCGCACGGTCGAGAGGATGTGGGAGGCCAGATTCGGAATCCGGGTCCAGGGCATGATCGGGAAGCAGGAATTATCGATCACGCGACACAGGTTCCGCTCCCGGACTTCCGGAGACCATCCGATGAATTCATCGCGGGCGAGTTTCCAAGCGGCGGTAGAGAAACCGAGCATTGGCGAGCGGCCAACCGTTTTGGTCGGTGGACGGCGTAACGCATCTAGGTGCCGACCAGGGTCTTGTATCCGAGATAGTGGTAGCGGGCGACGAACTCGCTCAAAAGCCTGCCCGCGCGTCTTGCGAACGACGGGGCGCATCTTCAGCGGGCGGACCTCGTCGACGGTTGTGGGGGCCGGGTCCAGCGGCGGTTTGGTGTCGGGTCAGAAGACGATCGGGCAAGGCGGGTTGCGCCGCCCTCTCGGGGGCGGCGGAGCAATCACACCGTCTTGGTGCGTGGCGAGCATGGTGATCCGGGCCATCACGTCCTTGAGGCCGCCATCGGGTTTGAGCCAGCCCATGCGCCGGCAGAACTCTCTCGACAACGCGGCGCGGTTGGACTGCGGCTCGGTGGCGATCAGGGCGCGCAGCAGCGCCATTTCTTCAACGGAGAAGTCACAGCCGTAATAGCGGCACTGGATCGCACCGGTCATTTCGGGCCGTGAACTTTCACAGGCGTCCCCCGCTCATCGACAACGCAGTCAGGGCGACAGGTCGTCCGGCGGCTGGCGGCCGTTTTCGGCGCAGGACGTCAACCATGCTTCCAGCCAACGCAGGACGTCAATGCCGTTCGTTGAGAGAGTGCTCAGGACGGAGTACAGGATCGCGGTGAATCTGGCTCTGTCCTCGCTGTCGGAACCGAAGCTCAGCCCTCGTCCGATTGCCGAATCGCGCATGATTTTCTCGGTAAATATTTCGTTGGGGGCACGTGCGGCTTGTCGACGAAGACCTCCCTCGCAATGGATCACCAGGGAGCGCAGAACCTTGCCTTCGCGCGGTGTCTGGCAGGGGGCCAGCTCCGCTTCGGCGTCGGCAAACAGGCGCGCGGCCGCTTTCTCAAAATCGTCGCGGCCTCACTCGAACGTGCGCCAATTCGGAAAGAATTGCCCCCAGGCGCGCCGCCTGCGCCCGCAACGAGGGTTTGTCGCGTGCCGCGCTGCGGATTTCCTTCGCTTTCTCCTCGGCCTCGCTCAGCCAGCGCCTGCAGGACTTGAAATGCCACTTCCAATAGCCGGCATGGTTAAGGGCGAATACCTCCGCCTGGCGCAACTCTTTGCAATGCGCTTCAGCCGAATCCGCCCGCGCCCGCTGCTGTTCATACAGGGATTTGAAATCGCACGGCGCGACCGCCGGTGTCGATCCGGGCGGAGACCGAATCCCGGCACCGTTCTCGTCCGACGTCGTGCTTACGGAAACATCATCGTCCAGGACCGCCATTCGCTCCACGATAGCGCAGGTCAAGTCGTGTTATCAAACCCCTTGCGAGGCCTCGATTCGATGTCGATGATCGCTCGGGTGCGCTGGCCGATAGATTCGCTGGCTATGACCAGGTGGGCCATCCTGACACCTACAATGACGTGAGGTAAGCCGTAGCCATGCCATCAACTCCAGACACCGGCACGGGAGTATCCGCTGTCTTTGAGACCTACCCTCCAGAAATCCGCAAGCGGACCATCCGACTGCGCCAGCTTGTGTTGGATACCGCGGCAGCGCTGGCCGAGGTCGGGGAAGTGGAGGAAACCCTAAAATGGGGGGAGCCGAGCTACGTGACGAAAACCGGCAGCACCATACGGCTGGGCTGGAAGGCATCGCGACCGGACGAGCACAGGCTGTTTTTCCACTGCGGGACCAAGTTGGTGGGTACGTTCAAAGAGCTCTACCCCGACACGCTCAAGTTTGAGGGCAACCGTGCGATCGTCTTGCACAAGTCCGCCGACCTCCCGATTGCCCCGTTGAAACACTGCATTTCCCTGGCGCTTACCTATCACCGCCGCAAGAAGTTCCCACTGCAGGGAGCAATGCCCCATCATTGAAGCGGTGAGAAGCTCGCCGCGGCCGATTCTCCGGCTATCGCCTCCCAGTCACCTTGGCGGGTCATTCTCCTGCCAACCAACGACGAGCCGCGCTCTCTCCCCCAACCTTCGTGGGGAAGGCTGGACCCGCATGGCCGCACCAACAGACGTGACGCATACCAAGAACCAAGAAGCCACCGGAACGGCTTCGAATAGCCGGCTGACCCACCACAGCCTGGCGGAACGCTTACCGGCGGACCGTTGAAACTGCTGGTAGACAGTACAGGGATTGAGTTTCTGACAGACGGTGAATGGCATGTCCAGAGACAAGGTCCCAGCCACAGACGTCAATGGCGCAAGGTTAATCTGGGTATGGAAAAGTCCACTTCTGCGGCGCGACAAACTGGGTGAGGCAATGCGGAATATGACTCCATTGACGCCGGAGTTTTCTCCCTTTCGGTTTTTCCTTCCCATTCCAGGTCAGACGGAGTTTCAGGCGGGCGCTATTCGGTTGTCTGGAGCATGTCGTGCGCCGTGCGCCTCACGATTCCCGCAAGATCCCGCAGAACCCTTCCCGAATTGGTGCTGTACTGCCAGTAGAGCGGGACAGGAAACGGCCTTCCCTGCACCAGTTCACGCAGCCTCCCGGCATCCAGCTCCCCGGAGATGAGATGCTTCGGCATCATCCCCCATCCACCGCCTGCGGTGAGAGCGCGGATCTGGCCGTGCAAGTCCGGAAGCCAGTGACCCGGCAACTGGACCTGCCGGCCGAGCAGAGCACGCGCCCAACCATGCAGCAGGCGGTCCTTGCTGTCGAACACGAGGCAGGGCGCCCGCGACAATGCCTCCGACGTTACGCCAACCACAAAATGCTCGGAATAAAACTGCGGCGCGCAGACAGCAAGGAAGTCGAGCGTACCGAGAGTGGTCTTGCGGAATCCGTTGATGCGTGCGCCCTCCGTGGTCACTGCAGCCATGGCCTCTCCGGACCTGAGCATCTCGACCGTGTGCTCCTGGTCGTCGCGCACAATCGCCAGCCGCAGGCCCAGTTCGCTGCCCGCTCGGCACACAACCTCTGGAAACCAGCTCGCGAGGCTGTCCGAGTTTACGGCCAGACGTACCGTCACCGGCCGCTCGGACACCGCCACGTCCACATGCGGAAGATCTGTGAGGAGATCGTGCTCCAACAGCCTGACGTCGTCGAGATGCCGACAGAGCAGCGCCCCGGCCTGCGTGGCGCCGCAGGGTCGCCCCCGCAGGACGAGGGGAGTTCCGGCACGCTCCTCGAGCAGTTTCACCCGCTGAGACACCGCGGACTGGGAAACGCCCAGATGCTCGGCCGCAGCAGCGAAGGAACCGTTCCGGACCACGGCGGACAGCGCGTCGAGAAGCTTGTAGGAAAGGTATTTCATCAGGGTCCCTAAAGTCCACTTCCGAAATTCAATGCCACTGAACGGAAATCCAGTCCAATCGACTTGCCGGTCACCTTCTTCCAACGGCGTGGAGGCAAGCATGTCCGGCAAAACCATCAGAAGAAAATTCCTGCCCCGCTTCAGGGGGCTTCCCCGGCATTCCCGTGCCAGGGCGGGGTTGATCCTCGCCTCTTACCTCCTACTGGTCACCCTCACGTTGGCGTTAGGCACAGTTTGCCAACTCCGAGATCGGCGCAAGCTTCGCCGCCGCCGCAATTGTTGCGGCATTCATCGCCACCCGGCTGCGGGGCCTCAACAACATCGTGCACGAATGTTCCCATGCTACATTCGCGTGACCCCGCGAACAACGAAGCATTTGGAAAGATCACCGCGGCGCTGAATCCAACCATCCTGTCCGCGGTCTGCTGCTGGGCGGTGGCGGATCCGGGGCCTGCGGCCATCCTTTTCCTCTTGCCAAGGTTCTGGCTGTTTCCGGCGATCAACTACTGCACCCGACTGCGTCGATCGCGCAAGCCTTTGGAGCGGCACCGACAGCCTCCACACGGCTCGGAACGCCGTTCTGCCATTGGCGCTAAGGTGGCTGCTCTTCCCCTGCAACAACTGCTATCACTTGTTCCACCATCTCTTTCCCGGAACCCCTTGCAGCACCTCCCCCCATATCACGGCACTTTGCTCGAAAGCAGTGCATTAACGAGAGGTCGCACAAAGAAAACCGTCTCGGCCGCGGTCTTCAACCGTTGCCGAGGACAGCCACGCCCAGGACGGTACTGGAATGGACGTTCCTCAACTGTCAATGCAATGTCTTTCGCGGATTATTAGGGAAAGTTGCAAACATTCCTCCTAATGCATCGTTATGATTTCTAATTTGCCTGAAACGCTACCTTACGTCAGGCATTCGGGAACAGGTTAGACGATTCACTGCCCGACGCTGTTCTGGCGGAATCGTAGATCCTTAGAGTTTAAGTTGACGGGTTGCAGTAGAAAGACATGTTATCCCTGACATTCCAATCAGTGACCCAATCGGACAGCTTGGACACCGCAGTCGGACGGGTTTTCGGAGAGCGTGATGCACCACTTCGAAGCGTTCGGAATCTCCGTGATCACGGGCAACCATGTACAAAAACAAAGAACGGAGAGATTTCCCGACCGCCAACACTAAACGATTCGAGGACACTCGATTGTTCGTCGTTTCGTATCCACCGGGGTCGGAACGAGTCCTCGCTAAGGCCGAATGGGTTCGCCAATTCTGCTCGGTCATGACCGCACCGCTTTGGCGATTCCAAAAAAAGTGTCGGTTAAAGTCGGAGATTATGAATGCCCGATACACATACCGAATAAAGAGTTCCGAAGAGCCGCCGGCGATCGAACTTCCGGTATCGAGCGTGATCGCCGGAGAGATCATTAACGAATCACCCCAAAACAATTCAGGAGTCTCAAAATGTCATTTCAAACCAAGAATCCTCTCGCAGAAATAGAAGCCGGAATCGTCCAACTGAAGTTCGCTCCAGATACGAACTCAAACGAGAATGCGGGTTTTGTCGAGCGAATCGGGAGCCAGGAAAATTTTTGCGGTTTAATCGAGGAAATCGTCGGGAATGACGAGTCACTTGCAGTCGTTTCTTCGAGATCCTATCGGCATGTAAATCATTTCGACAAGATCGTGCTGTTCGATGATGGAAATCCGGACCATGCACGTTTAACTCTGCACCTGTGGCGCCCGCCCTATACGGTCGGCGAAATTCAGGATGAGTTGATCCATGACCACCGCTTCAGCTTCTGGTCGAAAGTCTTGTGCGGTGCGTTGCGCAGTGAGGTCTTCGAACGCACGGTAGAAGACTGTCCGAATGCGCGACTCTATCGCGCCTACTCCTATTGCCCCGAAAACAAGGATATCGCCAATTTTTACAAGCATCTGGGCGATGTGCGACTGAAAATATGCAAATATCAAATGACTGACCAAGATCGGACCTACTATCTGAGCTTCGACACGATCCATCGCATCTGTCTACCAGAGCAACACACGGTCTCAACGTTAGTCCTGCGGAGCCCGCGCCTGCGAAGTCATTCGACCGTATACAACTCTGTCTATCCCAAGACTGAGCTGCGCGTTCAAAACTCTTTTTTTTCACCAGACAACCTTTCGGAACGTCTGCGTTTTCTGCGGTCGCACATTCTTGAGCATGCATCGTGCACATATCCAGAAACCACCTGACAGGATCGGAGAAAAAATTGTGATTACCAAAATGCCCGAGGGCAAGATCTACGAAAAATCCGGGCATAGAACGGTCTTTTTTCAACTCGCCCGAAAGGTGGAAATGGACCATGTCAGCAATGCGTCCTACTACTCTTGGCTCGATGACGAAAAGGCGGCGGTCGGCAATAGCGTTCGCGGTGCGCAAATCGTGGAAAAATCCGATGCCCGCGAAAACCCCCCGCTGAATACCGCGATCTACTATGATACTGCGGGTCTGGATATTCTGCCGACCGGCGCCCTTCTCAGGACATCGTGCAACAAGATCACGCACGCTTTCTGTGCCTTCAAGGGCAAGGAGGACAAATACGGTGTGCGGCGCGACAACCGCCATGTTTTCGACGGCGAGGAAAAACGCGCGATCCAGCGGGACCCGTCCGGCGACAGGGCAGTCAGCATTGTCCGTTCGCTGATGGCCCGCACCGACATTGACCATCCGGGGAACCATCTTGAGAGGGAGACGGGAATTTGCCCGACGAGCCTCTACCCCGCCCTGCTGCTCGACGATTTGCGCTACACGTTCTACGTCTGGCTCGACGAGATGGATAGCCTGCGCTGCAGCATAGACCGTGCCCAGGTACGGAGCCTTCGCGAGGGAATTGGCAATCCCGAATACGTTCCCGTGGCCGAAGTCGAGATTGCAATCTACCCGCGGATCTCCGACGAGGTTGCACGCGATCCCCGAGTGGTGGAGGTGATCGATTACCTCACGAACAGCCTTGTTGAGCGCTTTGGTTCGCGTGTGACCAAGATGATCAAGTACCAGCGGGCAGCCGCGGTGTTGGACATGGTAGGTTGATCACCTTGGCAGCCAAAGCAAGGGTCGAACCAGTTTTCCGTCCGTATGCAATTCCGTCAGGTGTCGGCTGGATTGCGCAATCATTCCTATGAATCGGGTGAGCGAGTTGCTGGAGTTTCATGACGGCGAAACTCGGAGAAAGTTGACCTACCGGTCTTACGAACGCCCGAAATTGGTGGCGGGTCCGGAACGGATCGCTCAGGTCAGCGCTCCGTCGGAGTCGACATACGACGCGGCGATGCACCTTGGCAGGTTCGAACGATGGTTCTTTCCCGGGCTGGGTCACGATCCCATCACAATTGTCCTACGGTTCAAATCTCCCGGACGGAGAGTTGGCCGGGGAGGGTTCAGACCATGGCGGCTACAATATTCATGATCCGCCACGGTCAATCCCATTGGCAGAAAGGCACAGACCGCTCTAACAATGCAGAACTGTCGCCACTGGGACACAATCAGTGTCGATACCTGCCGGCTGCAAAGATCAAAGGAGATGTCGTACTGAGCAGCCCACTGCGCCGTGCGTGCCAGACGGTACAGTACTTGGGTGGTGCGGAGTTGTCGCCCGTCGAAATTTGCGAAGCGTTGCGCGAGGCCGAATTCCATATTGGCTCGGAGGATGGCACGAGGTCGAACCGGCCGCTGACGGAGCGCTATCTCACCTACTTGCGCGGAATCCACGACACGATGAAGTGGCTTGAGGACAAGTACTTGGGAGCAGGGTGGAGCGTGGTCGCCGTGACACATAACGGCTTCATAAAGTGTCTCCTACGGACGGTCCTCAATGCACCAGATCTGGAAATCAAGGTCGCCAATTGCAGCGTTACTAGCCTGCAATGGAACGGGACATGGGACGTTAGGGAGATAGGAACCCACACGCATGTCCCGCCGAACCTTTTGACTTACTGAAAGACAAACAGTGAAGAGCGTATGCCAAACTCCCCTTCCCGCGACCGCATCCGGACTTCGCGCCCAGCGGGTCTATCCCATTGTCGTTCACATCCTGCTTGTCGGAATCTTCATCGTCGGTTGGGCCGAAATGTCAATCGTCGGGATCTTGCCGAACATCGCGTCGAGCTTCGGTATTCATCCGACTGAGCTGAGTGTCGTCATCTCACTTTATTCCGTTGCTTTTGCAATCGTGGGTCCCGTGGTTCTGATCGGTGTGCGCTGGATGTCACCGCGTTTCATGCTCACGCTATTGATGGGGGTGATCGCTGCGTCGAGCCTTGCCTCAGCCCTGGCCGATGATGCGGTCACAATGTCGATCCTGCGGATGGTTCTAGCGGCTGCTTCGGCTGCCTTTGCAGGGACGACCATGAGTGTGGCTGTCAAACTCGTGTCGGCGGAGCAAAGCGGAGGCGTGCTGGGCTATATCGCGGCCGGGTTTGGCGGTGCGCTCGTCTGCGGGGTGCCGCTGAGCATCATGATTGCTGACGTCGGAGGTTGGGAGCTGGCATTTCAGTTGATCGGGGCCGGAGGGATTCTGTGCGCACTCGCGATCTGGACAGTTTGGCCGGGCGTTTCCCAGGTTGGAACGCCGCCTAAGTCGATGCAGTTTTCGGCTATCCGTGCGCTCAAGGCGGATCACTTCATCGGTCAGGCCGGCATCCTGCTTTGGATGCTGGCCTATGCGATCCCGTTCAGTTTTTTGCCAAGCATCCTGCGCGGGAGCCTGGGCTACACGGCATCAGAACTTACGATTGCGATGATATTGTTCGGGTGCTGCTGCATGGCCGGGGCACAGGTCGGCGGATTCGTCTCGGATCGTTTGGGAGAATTGCGGACCATCACGCTCGCTTTTGTCGCGCACGCAGCAATTCTTGCCGCGGCACCCTTCCTAGTCACGAGCTTCCCGGGCGTCCTTGTAACCATGATGATTTGGGGAGGTGTCTCGTGGATGAGTACGCCGCCGCTGCAGGCCCTGATTGCCAAGACTTCGAAGGACATCAGTGATCTGATGCTGACAGTCAGTAATTCCGTTCTGCATATCAGCATTGCCTTGGGGGCCTTTGTTGGCGCGGTGCTCATGGCGGCGTCGCTGGTCACGTTCTTTTATGTCCCAGTCGTCATTCTTTCTGTCGCCATCTTCGTGATGTGGCGCCATCGGACGAAGCTCGTCCCTTTTGATGGGGCAGCAATTGTCGAGAGCGAATTCAAAGAAGAGTAGCGCAATGAACAACACGACCGCCACGAACCATCTCCTGTATCCCGAAGCCGAGGCACAAAAATATATCGAAAGCCTTCTGGCCACTGTGCGACAAGCTGGAGCCTTGGCCCGGACGCGATTCAAGTCAGATCTCGATCTGACAGACAAAGCCCATGGCGATATCGTGACCGATGTCGATCTCGCCTGCGAGAAGATCATTCTTGACGGCATCGCCGCCATTGATCCGACGCATAACATCCATTCCGAAGAGGTTGGCCGGACCGGCGAAAGCTCTGACTGGTGTTGGATCGTCGACCCCCTCGACGGTACCCACAACTATGTCACCGGTATTCCGCTGTACGGCATCATAGTAACCCTTTGCTTTGAGGACGAACCGGTGGCGGCGATCCTGCATGACGCCCACCAGGACGAAATCGTGTACGGTACGCAGGCCGGTCCGATCCACTTCGATGACGTCGAACTGCCGCCGCTCCGGCCCTACAGGCCGCTAAGTTCGGCAACGATCGGCTGGACGCAGGGATACGCCGTTCGGGACGATCCGACGGCCCGCCGAGTCCGCGACAGGGTCGAAAGCCGGGCAAAGCGGCTAATGGCCACCTGGTCGCCGGTTATCGAGACAATCAAGGTTCTGAACGGCAAATTCGGTGGCATCGTCTCGTACGACGGAGAGTTCACGGACCTGTCGGCAGCCCGTGCCTTGGTCCCGGCGCTGGGCGGGACGGTTGCCCGGTTCTCGAGGGAGGGCGAGGATCGTCGGTTTGTCGTCGGCGCTGCCTGCTACGCCGAAACACTGCTCACCGAGATTGCGGACGTTTTGGCTGATTGACACGTTTCAGGTCAACGGCCGCGTCGTTCTGGAGCGATGGAAAGGCAGCACCTAAATTACAATGTTTGCCTTTATCGTTGTCATGCTGGTCGCGCTGCTCTGCGTTGAAGTCGTACACCGGCGGTTTAATCTGCAGGTCATCGTGACAGCCATCGTCTGTGGCTATCTGGTAGGTGGTGCCATTGAAGGCTTGCAGAGGTTCTACACTCTGGGTTCGGGTAGAGCCCTTGTCTTCGGGGAATCCCTCGTTGACCCCGTCAGGGACGCGACGCTTGTCGTACTGATGGCCACGGCGGGCGCGTGTATTCCGTTCGAGAACATGCGGAGCCAGGACATCGGCATTGTGTTCCGCCTTGTGGTGGGTGCCGGGGTCTCCTTTGCCGCATCATGCGTGATGATTGCGACCTTGTCCCTGTTTCCGCAAACGCATGAAGTCTTCGACATCGGCGCAAGAAACACGCTCGAGGCGACACTGATCGTGTCGCTCTGTACCTTTGTGACATCGCTTCCGTTTCTGACGAAGATCTTTCAATCGCTCGATCTCCTCAACACGCGGTTGTCTCGGAACATTCTCTTGGCAAGTTGTATCGGCGACCTGATCGTCTACGTGGCCACCTCGATCTTCATAGCACTTGCCACCGCAGCGGAAGGGTGGGTGCCACAGATCGCGAGCCACGTCGCCCATATCGCAGGGTTTCTTCTATTGTTTGTCGGCCTGTTCCGGGTGCGTGCATTGCGGCCGCCTGGACAGGAGGTTTGGCTTCTTCCCGGCTTCGGGTTCTTGGTTCTCGCCGGGATCACTTTGGATGTTGGTCCCCTGCTCACCGGCATGTTTGCAGGGCTCTATTTTGGCGAACGGGGATGGAGCTGGCTTGTAAAGCGGGAGGGCCTGGAACAGGCCACGAAACAGATTGGCACACTCTATTTCGTCTTGGTCGGATTGTCCCTGACCACGCATCTGCAATTCGACCCGGTTATGTTTGTCATATTCCTGACGTTTACATCGGTTGTCAAAATAGCGAGCGTCTTTGCCTGTATCGCGCAGCGGCTCAGGCACTTGGGGCTTGCCTTTGGCTATGCCGTGGCAATGAACACGCGCGGTGGTCCGGGGATTGTCCTGGCAAGTATTTTCTTCACCGAAGGCCTGATCGGACAGGACTTCTTCATTGTTCTCATTATGACATCAATCGTGACCGCCATGATGACGGAAGTGTTCCTCAAGGGTATGGCATCCTTGACCTCCCTGAAAAACATATGAGCCCCGCCTCTTGGCCTCGGCGGGACGAGAAGACCTGTCTGACTGCCTTCGAAGAAAGACTGAGCATGAAACTGGTTGTCTTAAGCGATCTGCACATCCATCACGATTGCGATGAATTCCTGGGGATCAACTCGTCAAACCGCCTCGACGCTGCGGTGGAGGCAATCAATGCCGACTACGACGACGCCGATCTTGTAATCGTTAATGGCGATATCACGCATCGCCGAAACGTGAATGGATACCGGATCGCAAAAGTCGCGCTGGATCGGTTGCATTGTCCCCTTTGGCTCGGCCTCGGCAATCACGATTGCCGGCAGGGCATTGCCAAGGTATTCGGTGCCGACTGTCTGCCGGGCGGCTACGCGCAGTTTTCCGACCGAATTGGCGACTACGGCGTAATCCTGCTGGACACGAACGGCGGCGGGCGTTCACCGGATGACCATAGTGTCGATGTCGGACATCTATGTCCGCAGCGGATGAACTGGTTTCGGCGACAACTCTGGACGTTTTCTGACCGGCCAGTGATCGTGGTAATGCACCATACGGTGCTGCCTCTCGAGCTAACGGTCGACGCGACGTGTCTTGCGGAGGCAGGGCCGTTTCTCAGGGCAATCAAGACCCATGGAAATGTCCCACTCGTGGTGAGCGGACATGTGCATCTGAACAGCACCGTCCGGCGTGCAGGCACTGCTTTCGTTACAGTATCGGGGGGACATTTCACAACAACGGCGGTTCACGGTGCCCTGCGGGACCGCCGCGAAGAGCGAACAACAGGCGAGGGGGAATTCGCCGTGATCCTCGGGCGTCCGGCCCAAGTCACGATCCACTGTGTCCGCTACGCATGACAAGACCGGGAACCAACGGAAATCCCGGAGTCTGGCTGCGGCCTTCTTCATTTCATGATTGGAATTGTATTCGCGAACCTGTGGATTTCCCACCTGCTGCAAAGTGGATTCAGCGATTTTTGTGCCCGTTCTATCGTTCATGCCGTGCCGACATTCCGTGGACGGTCCGAATCGAATTCCGTCTGGTTCGCCAACGCAGCACAAGCGACGGCGATCAGCCAGTCGGCCACGTCCCGGAGGGCAAGGGCGAGTCCCTGGCCCTTGACCCGCAGCACGACGTATTTTGCCTGGCAAATGGGATCCAGCTGAATAGCTTTGCCGACCCTGTGACAGACTAGATTCTGCGGGCGCTTGTGTGCGGCCAGCGTAACTGCGGCAATTTCCCGAGAAAATTATGGCACTAAATCAATGATTTTGGATCGATGCCAAGCCGTAGTCGGCACCGGTAACTCCTATGACTGCGCCGGTGACGGGGCGTCGAATTCATTGCGTAGGGGCTCGGACTATTCCGTCATGAGCCGGGCGGTTTTTCCTACGTTCCTTGCGCGTGTTTCATTTGGTCGTTCTGGGACAGTTCCGGGCAAGGTTTCCTTCCCAAGCAGCAACCACCCCCGCACGGCGGCGGCCCTGTCGCAAGAGCAAAATCGGCAGTTGGCCGGCATAACGTCAAAGATGGGAATCGTCGGCCGGTGGGAGCATTCGAGATCGATTGTGCATCGGCGTGCCCAAGCACCCGTCAAGCACCTTGGCCCGAACCCGAAGTCATACAGATCCGGACGAAGGGCAATTGTAGCAAACATTGCGACTTCAACGATTACAATTCCAGGAACCAGACGAATGAATTGAAGTCTAGACATCTTGTGGACGGACTCAAATAAGATGAAGGCAGCGATTAGAGACAAGATGGCATTGACGGGCCCATTGGCAGCGGCGGGCCACGCGTTTCGTCTGAGTTCTCCGATAGTCCGTACGTTAGGTTCCCACCCCCGACTGCGGGTTCACGTGAAGGAGTTCGGCCCATTATTTGTGCTCTTCCGGTACTCCCAAGTGGTTCCTACAGATTGCACGGTTTCGCAAGGTCACATCATTTTCTTGGCCTTAGTCCAACACCCACTGTAGACCATTTTTCCCGAACATCCGGATCGCGGGATGGCAGCATGGAAATCCGATTATCCTTTGGGTTGCGACGAAAGATCGAAGTTTGCTGCGTACGAAAACCTGATGCCGCAAGGGAAACTGCATCAGTCTGATGCAAAACGACATTGGCTACGGCATGGCAAATGTCGCCGTGGCGGTGGTGACGGGCAAGGTTCGATGCTGTCGAAATAGACCAATAAACGAATTATCAGACTGGCCGATTCACTGTGGATTGGGGGTTCCTGGCATCACTCAGCGCGTGCGGCAAGACTTCAGCAAAAAGGTCAAGGTCGGCGTTCGTTCCCGCCGAAACCCGGATACAGCGGTCCTGCGGTGCAACAAGGGGCATACGGACAAACACGTCTCTCTTGATCAGACTCTCCAGAACACGCCGCGCGAAGGCCCCGTCCGCTCCGCAGTCGACGGCCACGAAATTGGCCGCGGACGGAATGGCTGAAAGCCCATTTTCATTGGCAATCGCGGCGATCCGACGCCGGGCCCGATCAATCCTGGCAACAACGTCCGAAAGATGGTCCGGGTCCCCAAGAGACGCAAGTGCGCCAGCCTGGGAAATTCGGCACATTCCGAAATGATTGCGGATCTTGTCGAATGCACCGATCAGTTCGGCATGGCCGATGGCATAGCCGACTCGTGCGCCTGCCATGCCATGAACCTTGGAAAACGTCCGCATCCGGACAACCCTTGAATCGCCCGTGTTGATGGCCGGTCCGGGTTCGGGCGCACAGTCGATATAGGCCTCATCCAGAACCAGAAGACAGCCATCCGGAATCCTTTCAAGGGCCGCGGCCACGATATCGGCCGGATGAAAGGTTCCCATGGGATTGTCGGGGTTGGCGAGATAGACCAGTTTCGCACCGGTTTCCCCGGCTTTCGCGACGAGCTCCTGAATGTCCTCGTGATCGTCCCGGTAGGGCACCGTGACCAAGGCACCTCCAAAACCCGAAACATGGAAGTTGAAGGTTGGATAGGCGCCGAGCGAAGTCACCACCCTGTCTCCCGGTTCCACAAGCATCCGGACCAAGTACCCGAGGAGGCCATCAATCCCCTCGCCGACCACAACGTTTTCGACATCGACACCGTGCCGGTCCGCCAGCGCATTCCGGAGATCGTGGTTTTCCGGATCCCCATACATCCAGGCGCCAGCTGCGGCTTTCTGCATGGCCATGAGCGCTTTCGGTGACGGCCCGAATACACTTTCGTTGGCTCCGACCCTGGCGCGGAACCGCCGGTTTCGGACGCGTTCCTGGGCTTCGGGCCCAACAAACGGAACGGTGGCCGGCAATCCCTTGACCAGATTCGTGAACCTCGGCATCCGACTTCTGACCTCCGTGTGATGAGTGCCCGAGCAAAATCAGCGACCGCGGTCGCGTCGCCAGATTCGACTCACCCCTCCCTAGAAATGGGACTACGCAGCCGGGATCTGATCGATCGCGGACTTCAGTTTCGACAGTTCCTCTGCCAGGGTCTCCAGCCGTGCATGCTGCTCGTCCACGACATGGTCTGGCGCATTGGCGATGAACCTGTCGTTCGCAAGTCTCGATCGGATCTTTCCGATCTCGCCGTCAATGCCGGAACAGGCCTTGAGCAACCGTTCCCGTTCGGCAACAGTATCGACGATTCCGTCAAGCTCGAGCAGAAAAACGCCTCCGTCGACAGGGATCGTGACAGCGCCCGCGGGGGCGCTTTCCCGCCGGGAAACCTCGCCCGTTCGTGCGAGACGGCAGACGATTGCCGAATTGGTTTCCAGAGCGGTCCGGGCATCGGCGGACAGCTGAAGGCAGGAAAGCGGGACAGTTGCACCGGCCGGGACCCGTAGCTGGACTCGGACGGATCGGATCTGTTCAATGAGTCTGATCACCCAGTTCATTTCGCGGTCCGCCACGTCGACGGCCAGGTCGCAAACGTCGTATTCCGGCCAGTCCGTGTGGACCAGCATTGTCGACCGTTCGGCGACATCGCCCCAGAGCTGTTCGGTTATGAAGGGCATGAAGGGATGCAACAGAATCAGGCATTGATCGATGACCCATCCCATTGTCGCCCGAGTCTCTTCCGCCGACTCTTTGTCTTCACCCTGGAACAATGGCTTGGAAAACTCGACGTACCAGTCGCAGACCCGACCCCAGACATGGGCATAGAGGGCATTGGCGGCATCGTTGAAGCGGTATTCGGAGAGTGCGGCGTCCACCGTCGCGCGGACCCTTGCCGTCTCGCCGATAATCCATCGGTTGATGGGTCTTTGGGGTGTGGCCGGATTGAAGTCCGGCCGCGGCTGGCAACCGTTCAGCCCCGCAAAGCGGGCTGCGTTCCAGAGCTTGGTTCCGAAGTTCCTGTATCCCTGGACCCGTCCACGGGAGAGCTTCAAGTCCCGGCCCATGGCAGCCATCGAGGTCAGGGTGAACCGGACGGCATCGGCACCATATGCGTCGATCAGTTCGATTGGATCGATGACATTGCCGAGGGACTTGGACATCTTCTTGCCCTTCTCATCCCGGACGAGCGCATGGACATAGACCGTATGGAACGGAGCCTCGTCCATCTGATTGAGACCCATCATCATCATCCGGGCCACCCAGAAGAAAATGATGTCGAAGCCTGTGACGAGAACATCCGTCGGGTAATAACGGGCGAGTTCCGATGTCTCTTCTGGCCATCCGAGTGTGCCGAAGGGCCAGAGGGCGGAACTGAACCAGGTGTCGAGAACGTCTTCGTCGCGGATCAGCGGCCGTCCACCGGCCGCAACCAACGCTTCCGCCTCGGTGTTCTCGCAGTAGGCGTTGCCATCCTCGTCATACCAGACTGGAATCTGATGGCCCCACCACAATTGCCGTGAAATGCACCAAGGTTCGATATCCTCGAGCCAACGGAAATACGCCTTCTCATGCTGCTCGGGAAGGATGCGCGTCCGGCCCGAGTGAACAGCGTCCATTGCCGGCCCGGCCAGCTTGGCGGCATCGACGAACCACTGGTCGGTCAAATAGGGTTCAACCGGTACGCCCGACCGGTCGCCGTGAGGCACGACATGGACGTCGTCGTCGACCCCATCCAGCCAGCCCTGATCCCCGGCAAGGTCAACGACCCGCTTTCGCGCGTCCATGCGGTCGAGCCCGTGGAGCCGCATTGTTTCCGCAGGCGGTGCGCAGCCTTCGAGGAAGTCGGCATTGCCGACGAGAGCCATCGCTGCCTTGGTGTCCATGACATTGACGGACCGGAGACCGGTCCGCTTCGCAACCTCGAAGTCGTTGAAGTCATGCGCCGGAGTCATCTTGACGGCACCCGTTCCCTTCGTCGGGTCGGCATAGGAATCGGCAACGATGGGAACCCTGCGTCCGGTCAGCGGAAGGACAACCATTCGCCCAACCAGTTCGCGGTAACGCCCATCTTCTGGGTGGACGGCGACCCCTGTATCACCCAGCATGGTCTCGGGACGGGTCGTCGCGACAACGACATAGTCCCTGGTCTCAAATCCGGCCGGGGATCCATCCGCATCGAACACCACCGGGTGCCGGTAGGTGACGCCGTCGGCCAATGCATACCGGAACCGCCAAAGTTTGCCCGTCTGTTCCACCGGAACGACTTCGAGATCCGAAATGGCCGTTTCGAAATGGGGGTCCCAGTTGACCAACCGCTTGCCCCGGTAGATCAGACCCTTCTTGTACAGGGCGACGAAGACCCGGAGCACCGCATCATGAAACGAGGTGTCCATGGTAAAGCGGTTGCGGTCCCAGTCACATGAAGCGCCAAGCCGTTTGAGTTGGTTGACGATTGTGCCGCCGGACGCTTCCTTCCATTCCCAGATCTTGTCGAGGAAAGCGGCACGACCCATATCGCGGCGGCCGGGCAATCCCGAGTCTGCGAGTTGCCGTTCGACAACCATCTGCGTTGCAATCCCGGCATGGTCCTGACCGGGCTGCCAGAGGGTGTCAAATCCGCGCATCCGGTGCCACCGAACCAGGATGTCCTGGAGGGTGTTGTTGAATGCGTGGCCCATGTGAAGGTTTCCCGTCACATTGGGCGGCGGAATCATGATGCAATAGCTGTCGGCGCCTTCCCTGGCATTGGCTCCGGCCCGGAACGCCTTCGCACGTTCCCAGCGATCATCGATCGCCCTTTCGCAAGTCTGGAAATCGAAGGTCTTCTGCATCGACATCAGCGCCTACCCACCACCCCGTCGTCAAATTCGCCGCTACATACGCATCCGGCTGCCGAAGGAAAAGCCGAACCCGCCGCAACCTCGCCGCGACCATGCACAGGCCTATCGGTCTCGCAGCCCCCCGTTGCCGCAGGTCGCCAATTCTCCGACGGAATGGCGGCGACTGCACGAGTCAACGATTTCCGCGGTCGATCCGGAGCGCGCGTTAGAATTCGAAACCGTGGCCGGAACTTTGTGCGTTCAGTCGGACGAGACCCTCGACGCGAAGCCAACTCGTCCGGCCGCCGCTCCCGGATCCACCAGAGGCTTGTCATCGGCGCCAAGCACCGCCGGGTCATGCGGTGTCCTTGCGAAGACTTCCCGAACCATCGGTTCAAAGAAATCCAGGGGCAGACTCGGGTAATCGGGATCGAAACTCGCCTGGTCCCAACGTTCGCAGAACTGTTCGCAGTCTCGGAAATATCGATGCCCCCGATGCCGTTCCCGTTTGTTGGCATCGGCGCCGACATGGTGACCAAAATAAACCAACTGGAAGTCGCCATGCTTCTCAACCACCCAGCGGCACTGTTCCCGGACATAGGGCTTGAGGATTGTGGCGGCATATTCATCGTGGTTGCAGGGCGCGAAGATGTCACCAATGTCATGGAGAAGCGCCGACACGACCCAGTCCACGTCGGCACCGTCTCTCCAAGCCCGCGTTGCCGTTTGCACTGAATGTTCCAGCCGCGTGACCTTGTATCCCGAAAGGGTCTCGTCGAGATCCTTCATGGCCCGCAGCAAACGGTCGGCAGTTCCTCTGATGAATTCCGATTCGTGAGCGGCCAGGAACTGATAGTCGTCTCGATCGCCATCTTTCATCCTGACAAATTTGACGTGTTCCATCGGTTTTCACCCTCTTCCGCCTCCGGAATTGCACTGACGGCTGCGAATCCCGAATCCGATCGGTTGCCGAATGATTGCAGCCTGAACCCCACTTACAAAATACGGTCGGCCGGCGCGAGTTCGCGGTTGCCGTTCCCGCAACGATCCCTTTCTGAATACGAGTCGCGGCCGTGCGACCCGTCAACGCGAACAGGCGCGATCCCGGGACTCCGGTCAAGTCGTCGAGATCGAATCCTCCGTCCACAGTTTCGGCAATGGGCGAATGACTTTCAAGCACGGCCCTGGCGTGCCGGCACAGCGAGGCCGACCAGGCACAGCATCCCGACGTCGGAATTTTCGGAACCGATGATCGGGAGTTAATTCTGGGTGCTCAATGGGCGCTCATTGGGTGCTCTTTCTTGCCTCCGCAGGAATTGCGTGACACGATGACAGTGGGAGTAATTCTGCGGCTCGGGACCGATCATATGCAGGACTTCGAACACGCTCGGACGACTATGGTCGACAGCCAGATCCGGCCGGCAGACGTCACGAAGTTCCCGGTCATCCAGGCGTTTCTGGCCGTTCCGAAGGAAGCGTTGATTCCGCAGGGAATGCGATCCGTCGCCTACGCCGATAACCAGATCCCGATCGACGACTTTTCTCGCAGGGTGATTCTGGATGCGCGGTCCTTCGCGAAGATGCTTGACGCCGTGGACATCCAGCCGGACGAGCTGGTCCTCGATCTTGGTTGTGGCTACGGGTATTCTGCGGCCGTCATCGCCCGACTGGCCGAAGCCGTCGTCGCCGTCGAGGAAATCAAGGAGATTGCGGTCGAAGCCGAGACCCTACTCATCCGCCACGATGTCTACAACGCGATTGTCACGCATGCCCCTCTCGCCGAAGGCGATGCTCGCCACGGCCCATATGATGTCATTGTCGTCGAAGGAGCCATCGAACAGCTACCTGTCCGGATCGGCGATCAATTGAAGGACAGCGGTCGAATTGTGTCTCTCGTGTCGAACGGCGGCGTTTGCTGTTGCCGTTTCGGCAAGAAAATCGGCAAGACAATTCACTGGCGCCGCGTATTCGATTCAGGCGCCCCGGTCTTGCCGGGATTTCAACGGACACGTTCCTTCGACGAAATCTGGGCATCCGAGCCGGCATCCATCCGAAGGGGTTGATGAATGAACTGCACGACATTGATTAAAAAAAAGAAAATCAAAAAGGCCAGAATCGGTGTTTCGTGTCTTGTTCTGGCAGTTTCCCTTGCGGTTCCGGGTGAAGCCACGACACTCGCGGATGCCCTGATCCAAGCCTATCAGACCAATCCGCGGATCCGGATCGGCCAGTCAGTACTTGATGCGGCCAATGCCGCAGTCAGTGAAACGACAGCTTCGGCCCTCCCGCAGATTTCCGCCACTGCCAACGCGTCCCTGGCAAGGGACTTCGACACAGACGATTCGACGGAGCGGGACCTCTCGCTCAGGCTCGCCATGAACCAGATCATTTTCGATGGCGGGCAGTCGAGATATGCCCTTCAAGCCATGCAACAGACGGCTCTTTCTAGCGAGCAAAGACTGTTGGCCGCCGAGCAGGCGGTCCTTCTCGACGCGGTGACCGCCTTCGTGAACGTTCTTCGGGACCAGCAACTCGTCACGTTGGCTGCCAGCAATGTCGACGTCCTCACCGAAGAACTCCGGGCTTCGAACGATCGATTCGAGATTGGCCTCCTGTCCAGAACCGATGTCAGCCAGACGCAGGCGCGGCTGTCGGCGGCGCGAGCAGAACTTGAAATTAGGCGCGGAGCCCTGCTGAGGTCCCGGGAAATCTACCGGAGCGTCATCGGCTCCGAACCCCAAGATCTGGTTTCTCCGCCTCCGCCCCCCGAACTGCCCCCTGACGTGGCGGCAGCGGAAGCCGTTGCCATGGAGCGGCATCCCAGAGTTCTTGAAGCCTTGCTCAATATGGAAGCGGCGTCGGCGACCGCCAACCAGATGCGGGGCAACTGGATCCCTACCCTCTCAGCAGATATTTCCCACACACTTCGCAGGCAGTCGACGAGAGACTCGACCAGTAGCCGACTGTCAGCGGGTCTCACAGGTCGGGCGACGCTATTCGACAGCGGCAAGTCCCGGAGCCAACGCCAGCGGGCCAACGCCGTGCTTGCCCAGCGGCGCCATGAACTCCAGCTCGCGGGAGCTGTGACGCGTCAATCGATCCGCATCGCCTATTCGAACTGGATCGTCGCGAATGCCTCGGTTGATGCCATCGAACAGCAGGTTGAGTCTGCACAGCTGGCTCTGGAAGGCGTTCGCGAGGAGCAGAGCCTGGGAGCGCGTTCGACACTCGATGTCCTGAATGCGGAACAGGAGGTCCGCAACGCCCGTGCCAATTTGCTGACTGCCACGCGCGATGTGTTTGTCGCAGCCTATACAGTCCTGTTCGAAATGGGCCTCCTTACCATGGCCCATCTGAATCTTGGAACCGACCCTGCCCAGGCCGAACCAGCGTCGGATCCCGGATAGGTCTGAACCGCGACCGCGTCGGTTGCAGGAACGCCGGCCGACCCAGTCGTTACGGTGACGACGACACTTTCCCACCGGGACCGTCTCCCATGCCATTTTGGTTGCGGTCCGACTGTCCGTCCCAGACGGCAGCCCGTCATCGGGCGATCTCGAGAATCCGGTCGACGTCGAGATTGGATTCGACGTGCCGTCCCAGCGCGTCCAGTGTCGATTCGACTACTTGGCGGTAGGAGATCGCCCTCGAACCGACGCCAAGCCGATCGAGAAAGGCCCGACGGAACGTGTCGGACGTGAACAACCCATGCACGTAGCAACCCATGACGCGGCCATCGCGCGATTGGCTCCCCTCCGGCCGACCCTCGATGTCGAGCCAGGGTCGATCGCAGTCGACGCCGGCGGTCAGGCCAATGTGAATTTCGTAGCCACGGAATGACGCACCTGTGTTCCGGTCCCTGCCGTTCACGCGCCTGAGAGTTTTGTCTGGTTTCATGTCCGTAACGACGTCCAGAAGCCCCAACCCGGGTGATGAACCGGGCGGTCCCTCAATGCCCTCCCCGTCGTCAATCCGGGTTCCGAGCATCTGATAGCCGCCACAGATTCCGAGCACATGACCGCCTCTCCGGTGGTGCGCCAGGACATCGATATCCCAGCCCTCGGAACGCAGGAACTGCAGATCGCCACGCGTCGATTTGGTCCCCGTAAGAAGAACCAGATCAGTTTCCGCCGGAATCGGTCGACCGGGCCTGACGAATTCCAGAGAAACCCGGGACTCGAGGTGCAGCGGATCGAGATCGTCAAAGTTGGCCATCCGCGAGAGCATAGGCACGGCAATCGTCAAAGGCTTGCCTACCTTTTCCCGGCTCGGATCCGGCCCCGAACCGGTTGCGCGGCTGAGCGCTTGAGGCGCGTCAAAGTCTCGACCGGATTGAAGCGAAGCCGAGTCTTCCGCCGGCAACCGGGACGCCGCCGAAAACCAGGGTAGAATCCCCAATGGAAACCAACCGGTCCGTCCCGCAATGTCGGAGACGCCCTCTGCGAACAATTCCAACTCTCCCCGGAACTTGTTGATTACGAATCCGCGAATGCGTTCCCGGTCGGCAGGTGCCAAAACACTATGCGTTCCGACCACCTGGGCAATGACGCCGCCCCGGTCGATGTCACCGGTGAGAATCACAGGAATATCAGCGGCTTCAGCAAATCCCATGTTGGCAATGTCGCCAGCCCGGAGATTGGTTTCCGCAGGACTGCCCGCCCCTTCGATGATCACGAAATCCGCTTCCCTGCGAAGCGACCGGAAATCGTCAAGGATAGGGGGCATCAACTGTGGCTTGAGCCTTGCATAGTCACGGGCTTCGACCGTCGTCAGCCGTTTCCCGTTCAGAACGACCTGCGCACCGGCATCCGTCTCCGGCTTGAGGAGAACCGGATTCATCCGACTGTCCGGTTCGATGCCGCACGCCATGGCCTGCAGGGCCTGGGCACGACCGATCTCGCCGCCATCGATAGTAACGGCAGCATTATTGGACATGTTTTGCGGTTTGAAAGGTCGAACTCGGTATCCACGGTCTCTGAGACATCGGCAAAGTCCCGCCGCGATCAACGACTTTCCCACGCTTGAGCCTGTCCCCTGGATCATGATGGACGCGGACATGGCTAATTCCGTATAGGCGGATGTCTGAGACAGGACATGACCGAATGCAATGAATACACCGACCCACCTTTTGATCGCGGTTACAGCCTTCGGCAAACCGGCAGAATTCCGGATCAACACCGGAGCCATTCTCGGCGGGCTGCTCCCGGACCTGTCACTCTATGCCATGGCTGGATACAGCCTTTTCATCCTCGGCAACAGCGGTGACCACGTGTTCGGGACCCAGTATTTCTCGGAAGAATGGCAAAACGTTTTTCGGATCGACAACTCACTGTTTCTCTGGGGCGGTCTTCTTGCGGCCGGCATGATGCTGGCCCGGCCCTGGCTGTCAGCCCTCGGAGGAAGCGGGATCTTGCACATCGTCACCGATCTGCCACTGCACAATGACGACGCCCGCCAGCATTTCTGGCCGGCCACGGATTGGGTCTTCGAGAGTCCGATCAGCTATTGGGACAGTTCCCGTTACGGAAACATCGTCAGTGTCGTCGAGGCCGGTCTCTGCCTCGTCCTGATGATCGTGCTCGTTCGGCGGTTCCGTTCGATTCCGGGGCGGGCCCTTGTACTCCTTTGCGGTGCCCCTCAGATCGCCCTTGTCGTTGCTTTCGCAATTCGCTGAAGGCCGAAACCGTGCATTTGCAGTTACCCGTGCCGATGGTCTGAGCCCGTTCGGCATCGGACATCGAATTCACCTGTTTCTAGCATGGTTGACGAGCCGAATTGAGAGACATGCAGCAACGTCGCACGGTATCCTGATCGCAAACGTGCGCCGATCCCTCAGTTCACGGCGCGAAAATGGCGACCTTGTCCCCTGAACACCCGGCGACCACCCTTCTCATGTTCCGACTGGCTGGACCGCCACGTGCGCCGTATTCTGAACACCCAAGTCCAATCTCTGGTGCCGCCGGGAATTCAATGGCGGTCTCAGGAAGTGGAATCCCGCAAACCAACTGAAAGAGGCGGCGCACTTCGGCCCATGGCGCGGCGAGCAAAGGAATACGTCAGGCCGTGGTGTGCCGGTGGCGCGGGCAGTGAAGCACAGCAGGCGAGAGAGATTCTCACCGGAGAACGGCGTGGTGGCGGTGGGGTGACTTGATCGCTCCTCCATTGACGATTCGTCCTGCCGTTGCCTTCAGTCGCATCGCAGAGAGCTACCGCCAAGCTGTTGGTGCTCCGTCGGACGCGCGGCAACACCGGCCAGTACAACGGATCGAATGGGCCAAACCGAAAATTCAAGGCGCCGACGGAAAGACAATTCCCAAAGCAATTTCTGTACTCACGGGAAAGCACCCACGTTACAGGGCTCGCATCGCCGGCTTGCTCTATGGTTCCGATCACAAATCCGGACCATCGATCGAATCTCGGGTTCTTGCCTTCGGGTCTCCCGTCAGATACGGATTTCGCCGTCGGGGATGGCGACGTGGCGGAGTGGTTACGCAGCGGATTGCAAATCCGAAGACACCGGTTCGATCCCGGTCGTCGCCTCCAAGAAACAGTGACCGCCGTATTCCGACCTCGCCAAGACCTGCGCTCCCGGCACCTCCAAAACGTCTGGCGCACCAAGACTGCTATTTCCGCCTTGTGCCTTAAGCCGAGTCTTCGACCGAGACCGCGTTCTTTCCAATCACCTGGAACCCGATCCGGAATCATCGCCAGCATCATCTCTCCCGGAGACCGCCGCATCGGCAAATGTCGACATTCCTGACTGACACTGCAGGGCAGCCCGCACGATGGGAATTGCCAGCGCGCCTCCCGTTGCCTCGCCGAGCCGCATGTCCAACGACAGGAGTGGTTTCTTTCCGATGGCTTCGAGAATCCGTCCATGCGCTCGTTCCGCAGAGAGATGTCCGGCAAGGCAATGATCTAGCGCGCCCGGTTTCGCCCGTTCGAGAACCGCTGCGGCAGCCGTACAAATAAAACCGTCGAGAAGAACCGGAACCGATTCCACGCGCGCTCGCAAGATCGCGCCGATCATGGCTGCAAACTCACGACCGCCAAGGCACCGTGCGATTTCCAGCGGATCCCCGAAGACAGACCTGTGCATTCGGAGCCCGTCCTCGACGACCTGCCTTTTCACGTCCAGACCCACCGCATCGACACCGGTTCCGGAGCCCACCCAGCGACTCGGAGGTCCTCCGAAGAGCCCGGCCGCGACTGCGGAGGCCGCGGTCGTATTGCCGATCCCCATCTCTCCAACGACAAGTGTATCGCAGGCAGGCTCGAACGAATCCCAACCGATCGTCAATGCAGCCGTGAATTCGGCTTCGGACATCGCCGGCTCGACGGTGAAGTCCGCCGTGGGCCGGTCAAGGTCCAGGGCCACGACCTGGAACCTGGCACCGACCGCCTGGCAGATCTGGTTGATCGCGGCCCCACCCTGCCGAAAATTCTCTACCATCTGAGCGGTGACCTCAGACGGATAGGCAGAGACCCCTCGCCGGGCCACGCCGTGATTGCCTGCAAATACGGTGACCCAAGGAAAGGATACTGACGGGACGGGTGTCCGTTGCCAGGCTGAATACCAGACGGCAATCTCATCCAGTCGGCCGAGTGCGCGGTACGGTTTTGTAAGTTGCCCATTGCGTTCCTCGGCCTCGCGCATGGCTGAAGAGTCCGGGCCCTGAATTGTCTCCAGAACCTGCCGGAATGCCGCAACGGATTCAAAGTGCTGCTTCATCATGGTTCTCCGGCAATTGTTCTCGAACGACGATTCGTGCAACCTAGATTCTGCATCCCGGTCCACATGTCACGAGTTGCCAATGCAGGAATGGCTGAAACTCAGATTCGAGTCGATTGAATTCGACCGGGATTCACTACTTGCAGCCGCCGGAATTCTGACCGTGATTCCGATTCCCGGCGTTGCCATCCCCGATTACCGCGGCGTTGCGGCAAGCGCATGGATTTGGCCGATCGTCGGTGGCCTGATCGGTTGTCTCGCAGGCATTGCCGGAACTATGTTCAGTGCCTTTGGATTCAATTCCGCCTTGGGCGCCGTCCTCGTGATCGGGCTTCTTGTCTTGCTGACAGGAGCCCTGCACGAAGACGGGTTGGCGGATTGCGTGGATGGGCTGGCCGGTGGCTCATCACCAGAGTCACGCTTGTCGATCATGCAGGACAGCCGCATTGGTGTCTTCGGAGCGCTGGCCCTCATGCTGGTTTTGATCGGGCGGTGGTCGGCAGTCGCCGAACTGTATTCGGGGTCTTTGACCATGATCCTGATTGCAATCGGTGCCGCGAGCCGGCTGCCGATGATCCTTGCCATGGCGGCGCTGCCCAATGCCCGATCGGACGGTCTTTCGGCGTCGGTCGGCCGCCCCCCCGGCGGCACGGTCCTGTTGTCAACCGCCATCACGCTCGGGATCTGCGCCCTGACGCTGGGCCCGCTGGCGGGATTTTCAGTGTTCATTGCCGCCATCGTTGCCGCCATACCGATCTGCTGGCTCGCTCGGGTGCGGGTCGGCGGCCAAACCGGCGACGTTCTGGGAGCCAGCCAGCAGTTCGCGGAGTTCGCGGCGCTGGCGGTCGCGGTTGCACTCTGTCGGTAACGTATATGGAACCCAAGACGGAAACTGTTTGCCGGCCGCCATGGTTCGAGCCTTCGAAAGGCCGAAGCCAAGCCTCGGACAACCACGATCCCGAATGTGTGTGACATCGCGCCGAACGCCGCGACGACGTGGAATTCGGAGTTTTGCCGAACGAGCCTGACACGGTCGCCGCGATTTTCAGACCTGCACGCAACTGCCGTGACCGGATTCTTCCGGAACACATCGACCGCCCGCTGGCAGATTGCTCCTCACATAGGCCGACAAGCCAGGCCCCCGACAAATTGTCGAGCCCGGTTTCCGCAATCCGAAACGCACGGTTGGCGGGCACCACCCACAATACACTTCGTCGGCTTCCGATGGCCGGGACGGTCCGTGGAGGATCAGTTCGAAATTCGCACGCTTTCGCCCCGTACACGGAGTCTACCGATGGTGGCTCACGATCAGATAGCGTTGCCGGAACTCCGAAAACTACCAAACCGGCGAAGATTCGAACCAATTCCTCCGTTACGTTGCCCGTGACGAAAGGATGGTGTCGATTTTTCCGAGCGCAGCCGTCTCTTCAAGTCCTTCGACGATGGCGACTTCCCGCGAAAGGCGCCCGAGTGCCGCTTCGTACAGTTGGCGTTCGGAATAGGACTGTTCACGCTGTTCATCATTGCGATGCAGGTCGCGGACGACTTCGGTGATCGCGATCAGATCCCCTGAGTTGATCTTCTGATCGTATTCCTGGGCTCTCCGCGACCACATGGCGCGTTTGATTCTCGGTTTCCCTTTAAGGATCTTCAGGGCGTTCGTGATCTGATCCTCGGACGACAGCTGACGCATTCCGTTGCTCTGCGCTTTCGCGACCGGCACCTGAAGCGTCATCTTGTCCTTCTCGAAGTAGATCACAAAGACCTCTGTCTCGCTTCCGTAAAGATCAAGCGTCTCGACGTCCTTGATCTTCCCGACGCCATGGGCGGGATAGACGACAAACTGATTCGTCTTGAAGGGGAGTCTTCTTCTGGCCGGTGCCATGGTTTGCCTTTCACGTTACTGTGCCACCTGGGCCACCATGCGCGGGCAACCCGGCCCCCGGCCGAATCCGGGATGTACGGTTCTGTGCCGACCAATCATCGTACGCGCCGGAACCCGGCTGCGAGGCCCGAATTTCTCACGGCGTCGATCCGGAACATGGTCTCAATTGGTCTTCCGTTTACGGTGCAGCCTCTCGTTTCCGTCTACGGCACAAAACCGAACGGTTCGCTGACACCCGTCCCCCGGACCCAAGGCACCACGAACGCCGAGTGACATCGGATCGGTGACCTCGTTTCGGTACGGTCGGTCATCCGCCCTCCCCCGGATTCGGCGAAAAGTACTTCTCGAGTTTCCCGTCCTCGCCGTCATGATCCTCGGCATTGGGGAGCTTGTCTCGTTTCGTAATGATCACTGGCCAGAGTTCCGAGTATTCCCGGTTGAACTCAACCCACTTCTCCATTCCTGGCTCGGTGTCCGGCAGGATCGCGTCAACCGGACATTCCGGCTCACAGACTCCACAGTCGATGCACTCATCAGGATGGATGACCAACATGTTTTCGCCCTCGTAGAAGCAGTCGACCGGACAGACTTCCACGCAGTCAGTGTGCTTGCAGGCAATACAGTTGTCAGTGACGACATACGTCATGGTCGCTCGCGAGATCGTCATATCGGGAATGAAGACGGGCCTCGGCCCACCGTTCCAAGTTATGCAAGACACCAGTGATTTTCAAGGGCAAATCGTCCGCGCATCCATACCGAAACGCCAGTTTCAGTTCGACGTGACCTCCGTACCGGGAGATGGTCGGGCAGGAATCTCGCGATAGAGTGTGCGGGATTCAACAGCCGGCCCACGTCTCGATCCAAGGGCCAAAACCTCAAGGACGCGGACATCGCGACCGGCAACGACCGTAAGAACGTCGCCTGGAACAACTCGATGAGACGGCTTTTGAATTCGCGTCCCACCAACCCGAACCTTTCCAGCACTCACTTGAAGAGCGCATCGTGTGCGGGTCTTGAAGACTCGGGCATACCAGAGCCAGAGGTCGACCCGGATGGACTCTCCCGTCCCTGTCGTCAATCGGATCGTCCTGCCAGTTCGTCTCGCAGGGCGGCAAGCACCGCAAACGGACCTGTGGGATCCGGCTTTGGCCCGCCCGAGACTTCCCGCGTTTTCGCAACCTTTGGTGGCCTGGGTGGATTCGTGTCATCCGATCCCGGATCTTTCGCCACGATTCTGTGGCCCGACTTCGACGTCCCTGTTGGCCTTCGTAATTTCGCCGGACGAGATGGCCGCTGCGCGGGCCGATTGCCCGATTGCTTTGCAGATGATCGTGCGGAACGAATTCTTCCGTGTTCTGATGCACCCCGGGTGCTCTGGCGATCCACCCGGTTCGGCCGGCGACGCAGTTTTCGGAACACATAAAAGGTTTCAGGTTCGTCGGGCGAACTCTTGCCATCGAATCGTGTCTGAATTCCGTCAGAATCACTGGTGGTGGCGCGGCGCTCGTCCCCGTCTCCGGAATCGGCATCTGTCCGGGTTTCGACTTCGTCCGACTCAGAAACAGGAATCTCCGTTTCTACGCCAGCGGCCGAGGCTGAAACTGCTTCTGCGGTCGTTTCTGCGGTCGTTTCTGCGGTCGTTTCTGCGGTCGTTTCTGCGGTCGTTTCCGCAGTCTTTTCCGCAGTCTTTTCCGAAGTCTTTTCCGCAGCCGTTTCCGCGGCCGGGGACGATTCAGGCAGCTCCGACACGATCTCGTCAACGGCGTCGGATTCTCGGGCAGTTTCCGACGTCACATTCTCCCCGGGTGGGGAAACCGGAGTCTCTTCTGATCTGTCTGAATCATCGGATACGACATCCGAAACGGCACCTGGCGCGGCATCATCCGGGCTACCGGACCCGGCCGCCGGTGGAACAATGGTATCAGAATCGGTCGGTCGGACACGAGGACGGGATCCCCGTTCAACCGTATAGCCACAGGACTCCATCACCTCGGCAAAGCCGGCATGAGTCAGCCCGGTTATCGACAACATGTCAGGCGTGGCTTCGAAACCGTTGACGGCATCCGCATCCCGGACCAGATCCATCATCCGTTCCCACATGTCCACGCGAAGCGCGTGTCGTCCCTCGATGCGAAATCCGGCCCAAGCATAATAGGCCCGCGGAAGATCCGGGTTCACATCGATAGTGACGCGGCCAGGCGTCGGAGGTTCAGGTTTCACCTCAACATCGTTTCGGAGCGCCCAGGTGAGAACCCTGAGCCGCGTCGGTGCCGGTTTCAGAAGCGAGTGGACGAAGATCGTACGTTGACCAATTCTGACCCCGTGTTTGCGGATCAACTTGCGCTGCTCCTGATCCATCCCGCGAATCTCTTCGGCAATCAGTGACCGTGGCAGGACCCCAAGTGACTCGACGAGCCGATGCCCGACGCCGCGGGCGATTCCGGTAACGGATTCATCATCCCGGAGACTGACCAGCGGCGCAAAGACTTCTGCAAAGTGGCCATTTACGTACGCCTGAAGGCGAGTCTTGACGGATTCCGCCACCTTGGGACCGGCGGCGTCATCAACCAATGCCTGCACCTTGGGCGACAGGACATCATCACCCGCCGCGAGCCGTCCAATTACCGACCCTTCCCATGTGATCTCCCCAGTCCGGGAAATGCCGAATTCCGGATTGCCGGCGTTGTAGCACCGGCTTGCCCGTCGGGAGTATTCCATACCGAGAGCCCTGTCGGCGGCACGTCGTAGAGTCTTGAGGGAATGCTCTGGAGCCTTGTCGTCAGGCAGGAACCGGAATCCCTCGAGACGGCCCAGATGTTGACCGTCAACGGTGACTTCGCCCTCGTCCCCTATGTGCGCCATCAACTGATCCTTTTGTTCCAAGCGGCGAATGAGAATGGACGCACGGCGGTCGACAAAGCGTTGTGCCAAAGCGAGATGCAGGGCATCCGACAACCTGTCCTCGAGCTGACGGGTCAGGCCGCGCCAGTGGTCCTCGTTTTCCACCCAGCCCTTGCGTTGGACTACGTATGTCCATGTCCGCACAAAGGCAAGCCGCCGGGCAAGAGCATCAATGTCCCCGGCAGTCTTGTCGAGAACCGCGACCCTGGGCGCAAGCCAGTCTTCGGGAATCCGGGCCGCCGATCCAAGGTGACGAAAAATGTCAAGGACGAGCGACACATGTTCATGTAGCGACAGCTGACGGAAATCCGGGACCTGGCAGACTTCCCAGAGAAGCCTGACATCATCACCGGCAATCGAAAGATCGGCCGCTTCCGGCGACGCAATGAGGGCCTTCAGCGTCCGTACATCGTCCTGTTCCCGTGTCCGCCTCAGGGCCGGGTGCTCCGGTGGCATCTCCAGCGATTGGATCAGTTCGCCAACAGAGGAAAACCGCAACTGGCTGTTTCGCCATTCCAGATGGCGAATCCGGGAAAACCGACTGTCTTCGATGGCCGCCGCGACCTCAGGCTCTATGGGTGGCGCGCCGCCGGTAACTCCGAAAGTGCCACTGTCCCGGAAGCGACCGGCGCGTCCGGCAATCTGGGCCAGTTCATTTGGCATCAGGTTTCGGATCCGGCGACCGTCGAACTTGGACAATCCGGCAAAGGCGACGTGGTCGATGTCCAGGTTGAGCCCCATGCCGATGGCATCGGTAGCAACAAGGCAGTCGACTTCGCCGTTCTGGTACATGGCAACCTGGGCGTTTCGGGTCCGAGGACTGAGGGCACCCATGACGACGGCTGCCCCTCCCCGCCGTTGTCGGACGCGTTCGGCAATGTCGTAGATGTCCTCGACCGAGAAACCGACGATGGCTGATCGCGGGCGCATCCGCGAGATCTTGCGTCGTCCGGAATAGCTCAAGGTCGACAGCCGTTCCCGATACAGGAAACTCGCTTCAGGCACCAATTCAGAAATCGCGGAACGCATGGTCCCGGATCCAAGAAAGAGTGTCTCCCGGTGGCCTCGCGCATTGAGCAAACGATCCGTGAAGACATGGCCACGTTCCGGGTCCGAACATAGCTGGATTTCATCAACTGCCAGAAAGTCAGCGCCGGTGTTGCGGGGCATCGCTTCGGTGGTGGCGACCCAGTACTGGACCCGGGGCGGAATGATGGTCTCTTCGCCGGTTACAAGGGCAACCACGGACGGCCCTCGCATTTCAACGATGCGGTCGTAGATTTCCCGGGCGAGCAGACGCAGGGGCAAGCCGAAGACACCGGTCCGGAAACCAAGCATCCGTTCGAGGGCATAGTGGGTCTTGCCCGTATTTGTCGGTCCCAGAACCGCAACCGTGCGTGACGATGGTCGAGACATGTTCACAGATGCGGGAAACGCACCTAGATCCCTGTTCCTTCGACCTGTTCACGAAGCCGCCTAATGGCTTCGTGAATACTGGGCTGATGCGGGTGAATGGTCAAAAGATGCTCGTAGACCGCGAGCGCTTGTTCCGGGCGCCCCAGGCGAATGAAGATCGTCGCCAGGCCGGACATGGCGCCGAAATGCCGGGGCTCGAGAGCCAGTGTCCGCTCGATATCGGAAACAGACAGCGAAAAGCGCTGGGTCAGATAGAAAAGTGTTGCCCTCCGATTCCAGCCTTCCGCGAAATCCGGTGCACTGTCGACGAGTGCCGTCAGATGGGCCAATGCGGAATCGTAGTCGCCGCGCCGCATCGCCTCTGAACCGCGTTTCAGGAGGAGGTCGGCAGTGGGTGACCCCGATTGAGCCCACAGGCGCCGGATTTCCTGCTCGATGATTTTCCAGTCCCGCTCTTCCGGGTCCGCGAGACGTTCAAAAAGCTGGTCCAGCTTCCCATGACCTGCAGCCTGCACCGATTGACAATCGATTACAGCCAGTGCCAAGGGAATTGCCACAATCACCGCCAATCGCCGAAACCCGAGGGTTCGGATTACCCCGAATACTCCCGGCGGGATCCCGGACGAGGCGGGACTCACAGCATTTCGGGAAGAAAACATGGTTGGGTTCAGACTAGACGCAATCGACATCGAGTACCAATCGAATCTCCGGGTTCGCCGGACCGGGAGACGCTTGCGATGAGCGAATTGCTGTCACGGGTGGCGAACTCAGTGAACAGGAGACTTCCGTCCGGAGGATTTACCGGATGCCTTCACGTCGAAATCGAAAACGAAGGCCGAATCGTCATTGACGGTGATGGCGCCCGGGTTTCGACGCTTCCCGACGGAGCCGACGACAGTGCAACGACGACTGCGCGGAGCGAACCCGACTGCACGCTCCGGGTTGATTCCGACACGTGTTCCGCATTGTTGGCTCGAACCCTGGATCCGATGACCGCCTATTTGAATGGTCGGTTGCGTGTGGCGGGCGACATCACCTTCGTTACGATGCTCGGACGCATGCTTCGGTGACCTACCGCCGGTCTGTACAGATTTTCGGGTCGACCGTCAGGCCAACGATCGTATCAGATGCCTTCCCGGCAATGTTTCCTGATGCGACGACACCAAGTCTTGATCCGCCGCAGTCCCGCGCAATCGGACCTCACGCACGTCCCCCTTGATTTTCTCCGTCGACACTGGAGCGAAGAACTTCGAGGGCGAGTGCATGGACCCTGGCATCGCCCGCCGCCAGAACCCGACCGCCGTCAAGAACGGGCCGTCCTCGCCAATCCGTGACAATTCCGCCGGCGGCTTCGATTACGCCGGTCGGACCCTGGATGTCATAGGCATTCAGGCCAGCCTCGATCACCAGGTCGATGTGTCCACCGGCAAGCAGAGCGTATGCATAGCAGTCCATCCCGTACCGGGTCAGCCGGGTCCTCCTGCTGACCGCGCGGAAGGCCTCACATTCGACTGATGTGCCAACTTCCGGAAAAGTGGTGAACAGGACGGCATCTCCGAGTCCCCTGCACCTGCGCGTGAACTGCGGAGTGGTCTCGCCGCGGTGGGTAAGAAAGGCCTTCCCGCCGGAACCGAAGAACCTTTCACCGGTGAAGGGTTGATCGATCATCCCGAGAACAATCGAACCCCCGTCATTGACCGCAATGAGAATCCCCCAAACCGGTGTCCCGGAGATGAAGCTGCGCGTTCCGTCGATCGGATCAATGACCCACGTGTAGGGTGAACGACCCGGTTTCGCTTCAAACTCCTCGGCAAGAATGCCGTCGTCTGGTCGCAGTTCTCCCAACAATTGTCGGAGTCGGGTTTCGATTTCCCTGTCGGCCCGGGTGACCGGATCGAATCCGGTCACATCCTTGTTGGCGAGACCAACATCCCGGCATCGAAAGTACCGTAGAGCGATTTCACCCGCCGTGTCCGCGAGTTGGTGGGCAATTTCCAGCAACCCGGAAATGTTTGGATCTGAATCGAGTATCTGGTTCAGTACCATTCCGAGTCTCCATTGGTCGTTCGTTCATTCGCTACATTCTCTCCTACGGCCCAGAGAGTCGGCAATCCGAAACCGCACAGAACATTTTGTCGGCCCGGGGTAACGCCGAATTCTCGACAACGGAGACGGTGTCCCTGCAACAGCATCGCGTTCGCATTCCGCCGGATTGCCGCTTACAAACGGTCGTCATCGATCAGAAACGACCTGAACAGGATCGCGGAGCCTTGCCCGTATGTGGACGCCAACTTGAACGCAAGCTGCAACATGGACCGCCAATCGAATGCGTTCAGTCAGTTCCGATCGCCAGAACACAAGTCAGCAACCGTCGTGGGCATCGATACCAAACGAGGCATGGGAATCAGTTCCCATTCGCTTGCAAAGGCTTGACGACCCCATACGAAAGTCCGGTTCTTCAGTTCTATGAGAGTCTGAATCAAAAATCATTCCGCAGAAAACGCAATGACTTCAGACCGTTGCTGTCTTGCGATCCGCCGGGCCATGAACCGGCTGGCCGCGAGCTTGGCCCAGGCGATCGAACTCGCCAGCGTTCGCTCGAAATCCTTCGAAAGGCGCCGGCACCGGCCCATCCAGGCAAAGGTTCTCTCGACGACCCACCGCCGGTAGAGAACGGTGAAGGCTTTGACGTCACGCGGTTTTTCCACGATCTCGATCAGATCCGAGACCCCCAGTGACGCCAGCGTCCGGCGCAGCTTCGGGCCCTGATAACCGCCGTCCGCAAACAGCGTGCGGACCGTTGGCGTCACCGCAAGAAGGTCCAGGATCACCGCCGGAGCCCCGTCCCGGTCCTGGACATCCGCCGGGTGAACATTGATCACGATCGGCGAGCCTTCATCGTCCACGGCGATGTGGCATTTCCGCCCCTTGATCCGTTTTCCGGCGTCATATCCGCAAGGCCCGCCGACTTCGGTGACTTTCACGCTCTGGCTGTCGATGATCGCCGCCGTCGGCTCCGGAGCCCGGCCCGCCACCGGCCGGACCGCCTCGCGCAACCGGTCCATCATCCGGTCGAAGACACCGGTGTCCCGGCACCGGTCCGGTGAATACCGCCTGGAGCGTCTTCCGGTTCTTGCTTTTCATGCCAGTGCAATCGAAATCCTGAAAGGAATTGCAAAAGGCCCGATCGGCCAATTCACCGCCCCTATGAGCAATCACCGTCTTGTTGATTTCACCGAGAAATCGGTCTTTACGACACTGCTTCAAACTCATGCCCGCGTACTCGAAGCTTCCTCGGGATGGCGTTCTGGACCCTGTGTCCAAGGTTCTCCGATTCCGCCAACATTCCCGATTGCAACCAGAATCATTATGGACAGGCTTGAAGTCGGCACTTAACGATTGTCACGAAGATTCATCCAGTCGATGCGGCAATAGCGAACGGATCGGTATTGAAACATCCCCATCAGCCATTTGTTGCGGTCGTTCGCCGGCTGCGTTTTAGGCCGGGAAGGCCAAATGGAGAATTTCAACACAGCAAAGGTCAGACAGGCGAAGCGAGGTGAACGAACGATGCAGGCCATGGTTGTCAGCGGTTACGGCGAACCGCTCCGTCCATACGATCTCCCGGTGCCGTCGATCACACCCGAACACCACCGAATTCGGGTGCATGCCTGTAGCGTCAACTTCGCCGATCTCCTCATGCAGTCAGGACAATACCAGGAAAGACCCGATCTTCCCTTCGCACCTGGGATGGAGATCTGCGGAACGGTTGAAGACGTGGCCCAAAACTCCACCGGAATCGATCGCGGCCAGCGGGTGGCTGCCTATTGCGGCTATGGCGGCATGGCAGAACATGTATCGGTTCCGGCAGCGGCGTGCCTGCCAGTCCCGGACAAAATGCCGGATCATGTCGCCGCTGCCTTCCCGATCGTTTATGGCACAAGTCACATCGCGCTCAGCCACGGTGCCCGGCTGCAGCCGGGAGACCGACTTCTTGTCCTTGGTGCAGCTGGCGGACTCGGCATGACTTCAGTGGAAGTCGGAAAGCTGATGGGGGCCGAAGTCGTTGCAGCAGCCCGTGGATCGGAACACCTGGCGGCGGCGGATCGCGCAGGCGCCGACCACCTGATCGACACCGCTGTCGGCCCGGATGAGATCATCAGCCGGGTCAAGGCCCTCGGTGGCGCCGATGTCGTGATCGATCCTGTCGGCGGCGACCAGTTCGACGCCGCACTCAGAGCCTGCCGACCCGGTGCCCGCCTGGTTCCACTCGGATTCGCCAGCGGCAAAATTCCCCAGATTCCGGCCAACATCCTTCTCGTCAAGAACCTTTCCGTCATTGGCCTCTATTGGGGAGCATTCGCCAAGCTCTGGCCATCGGCCATCGCCGAAAGTTTCGCGACCCTTCTCAATTGGTACAGCGCCGGCCAGCTTCATCCGCACGTCAGCCACCGGTTCCCTATCGACCAAGCCAACGACGCCCTCGAATTGCTGCGGTCGCGAAAGGCCGTCGGAAAGGTCGTCGTTACGCTGCTACCCGAAAGCGTTTCCGGATCGTAAGCGAATTCCCGGGATCCATTCGGATTCGGCCTCGTGTCTTGGTTCCGTCAGCCCGGTTCACCTGACCCGACCCGAGGGCACCTCCCGTGCGCAATCCGGAGTGTGCGGTCAGACACCAAGGCCAAGGGACGGCACACCGATGTGACTTGATTTTCGCGCGTTCTGCGCCCATATTCTCCGGTGAAAACTCGACGGAGCTTCCCGTTCGGGACGAAACAATCAGGGAGTAAACTGAATGGCAGAGAATCAGACAATCCGCCGACTTGGTGCGGGTGTCCGCACGGCCGCGATTGATGAAGGCCTTCGGGCCTACATGAACCGCGTCTATGCGCTCATGTCGATTGCAATGATTGTCACGGGAATGGTGGCCTACGTGGTCGGCAGCGATCTCAAGAGTGCTGTCTCCGGGCAGCCGACACTGATCCTCTCCCCGGAAATCCTGCAGTTCATGTTCGCCAGCGGATTCAGGTGGGTCATCATGCTCTCACCCCTGGCTGTGGTCTTCCTGTTCAGCGCCACGATCAACCGAATGGCCCAATCGACGGCCCAGATGGTGTTCTGGCTCTTCGCCGGGCTCGTCGGCCTGTCCCTGTCAACGATATTTGCCGTCTATACGGGCATGTCGATTGCCCAGACCTTCTTCGTAACAGCCATCGCCTTCGCCGGGCTGAGTCTCTGGGGATACACGACGAAGCGTGACATCTCGGGATGGGGTAGCTTCCTGATCATGGGCGTCATCGGCCTCATCGCCGCGTCCCTGATCAACATCTTCGTCGCATCGGCTGCGCTGCACTTTGCAGTTTCGGTACTCGGAGTCCTCATCTTTGCCGGGCTCACCGCCTACGATACCCAAAGGATCAAGAACACTTACCTCCAGATGGCCGGAAGCGGGAACACCGAATGGCTCGAGAAGTCGGCCATCATGGGGGCACTGTCGCTGTACCTGGATTTCATCAACATGTTCGTGTTCCTGCTCCAGTTCCTGGGACAGCGCGAGTAGGTCGGGAAACAATCCAGTCCGATCACGCGTCTGGAGCATCGGATCAGAAAGAGCCACGACACGAACCAAGAGGCCGGACACACGCCTCGCCACCGACACTGACGCGGAGCCGAAGGACATTTCGGCTCCGCTGGCTTTTTGTTTAACGTGTATTCCCAGTTCGGGGCCGAGGCTTGCAGGACGATCCGAACTGCATGCCACCGGCGCATTCGGCTCCAATCACACTTTGGCACCGGCGACGAGACTCGGCAGCGCCAAAGCCGACTCGGCGAACTGCCTGATCTCATGTTCCTGTGCGAATTCGTGAGTCGTCCCGGTCACCGGCGACGCACTGTCTCGAATAGCGGAGACTACTTGATCTTGCCTTCCCGATACTCGACGTGTTTTCGAGCAACAGGGTCGTACTTCCGAACCGACATCTTGTCAGTCATCGTCCGGGAGTTCTTCTTCGTCACGTAGAAGTGACCGGTCCCCGCCGTCGAGTTGAGGCGAATCTTGATCGTGGTGGCCTTGGCCATGGCCCAATTCCCTGATTGACGATCCACGTCCAGCGATGACGTGAACACCGTCTTCTACACGGCTGTCCCCAGGTGTCAATCATTCCGCTTCGCCTGCCGGCGCAAGGGTCTGGGCAAACCGTGGGCGAAGCGGACGTTTTCATGCCCGAAATCCCAAAGACGATGAATTCCATGCTGCTCGGCTCTGCAACGGGTCGCCTTCGCCTTGCCATCCCCATTGGCCCGTGTAGTTTGCCTGACCCGTGAACCCGAAGCTTCCCAGCATCAAGGGCTGACCGTGCTGACACTCTCGGAGGCCTGGCGGCTGATTGCCAGTGCCGATTCCGATCTCGTCATGATCGTGACGCTGTCCCTGCGGGTCAGCCTGACCGCCACCCTGGTGGCGTCTGCGCTGGCCATTCCCGCGGGTGCCGCAGTCGCAATCTGGAGTTTCCCAGGTCGTCGCGTGATCGTGATTGTCGCCACATCATTGATGGCGTTACCCCCTGTGGTCGTGGGACTGATGGTTTATCTGCTGCTGTCCCGGTCCGGACCACTCGGCGACCTTGGCCTTTTGTTTACGCCCGGAGCCATGATCATTGCCCAGTCAGTGCTCATCTTTCCCATTGTCATGGCACTGACCCGAGAGGCGATCCTGCCCCTTGAACGAGAGTACCGTCTGCTAATCCGGTCCGTGGATGCCGGGCCGGGACTTCGAATGGCCACGCTGGTCTGGGACGCGCGATTCGCCGTGACGACCGCCATTCTCGCCGGATTCGGACGTGCGATTGCCGAGGTCGGTGCTGTCATCATCGTCGGCGGAAACATCAACGGGGTGACCCGGATCATGACGACCACGATCGCCCTTGAGACATCGAAGGGAAATCTTGAGCTCGCGCTTGCGCTCGGAATCATCCTGATCTCGATTGCATTTCTGGTTAATGCGCTCACCCACGGCATTCTTCACCTCGGTCAGAAATATCAGGTCTCCCGCTGATGGCGCGGCTTGAATTGCTCGACCTTTCCCTCGTTGCTGGCGGAAAGTGCAGGGTCGGCCCCTTGAGCCTCGACCACGAGTTTGAGTCGATCACTGCCATTCTTGGTCCGAACGGCGCCGGCAAGACCCTGTTTCTTGGCCTTTGTCACGGGTTGCTGGATCCCACCACCGGTTCCGTCCGGTGGGACGGAGTCAACGCCGATCAAGGTCGCCGAAACCGCGGATTCGTTTTTCAGAATACGGCGGTCATGCAACGGTCAGTGGCAGGCAACCTGGCCTTTCCCCTGGCAGCGGCGGGAGTCCGGGGAGAAGAGAGACGCCAGATCGTCAGGCAAACTCTGGAGACGGTTCACCTCCTCGATAGAGCCGACGATCCGGCTGCAGCTCTCTCCGGCGGGGAACGCCAGAGAATGGCGCTTGGCCGGGCCATCGTGACCAGCCCAAGGATTCTGTTTCTGGATGAGCCGTCAGCCAATCTCGATCCCGCTTCGACGGCACTTCTTGAGAGCATCGTTCTCGGAATTGCCGGAAAGGGCGTCGCCATCCTGTGGGCAACCCATGACCTGCGGCAAGTTCGGAACTGTTCAACCCATGTCATGTTCCTGGATCAGGGAAAAATTGTGGAATCCGCGCCAACCGGAAAATTCTTTTCGGCCCCGGAGTCCCGGCCCGTGCAGACCTACCTGAATGGAGCGAATTGATGCGGTTCTGTTTTGCCCTGGCCTTGGTCCTCTGCGCCGTCCCGGGTGTCGCAACCGAAAGGACTCTCACCCTGGCCTCGACCACATCGACGCAGAATTCCGGTCTTTACGACTATCTGTTGCCGATCCTCAAAGACGAAACCGGGATTGATGTCCAAGTCGTCGCCGTCGGCACAGGCCAAGCCTTGAGAATTGCTCAAAACGGCGACGCTGATGCTGTAATGGTACATCACCGTACCTCCGAAGATGCCTTCGTTTCCGGAGGTCATGGTGTCGACCGTCGCGATGTCATGTACAACGACTTCGTGATCGTCGGTCCCGCCGTTGATCCGGCCGGGATTTCATTGGCGACCTCGGTCAGAGACGCCTTCGAAAAATTGGCCGAAGGTCAGGTTATTTTCATTTCGCGCGGTGACGACAGCGGGACCCACAAACGGGAACAGGAATTCTGGGAAATGGCTGACGTCGAACCATCCGGCAGCTGGTACCGGGAGATCGGCAGCGGAATGGGGGCCGCCCTCAACATGGCTTCGGTCACGGATGGCTACACTCTCTCCGACCGCGGCACTTGGTTGTCCTTTGGCAACAAGGGAAACCTGACAATCCTGTTCAGTGCCGACCCGCCACTCTTCAATCCTTACGGCTTGATCCTGGTCAATCCCGACCGCCATGACCATGTCCGGCATAACACCGCGCTTCAATTTGCCGACTGGCTCACTTCTGTCAGGGGCCAACTTGCCATTGCCGGATTTCGTGTCGCCGGAGAACAGCTGTTCTGTCCGAACAGCGAGGAATTCCTCAGTCTACCACAAGACCAACGCCCGCCGTGCCCGGACTGAGGACAGGGGCAACCGGTGACTCGCGTTGTCATTTGGGCACTGGTTTCCCCGTTAACGATTCTGGCCGGTTCCTGGCCGCGGCAGATCGCCATGCAGACAGCGCTGGCAAGGCAACCGGGCTCGAGCCCGGGCAGGTACTGAGGTTACCAAACTGTTCAGGGCCGAATCCACTGAACGCTTCCCGACAATCGCCCAGGCGGAATTCGTTGCTCAGAACGTGAGGGGAGAGCAAATTTGGTCCGGACATCAGACCACTTGGACAACCAGTCCGTCATCTTCGGTATCGGTCTCCGAAATTCGATCCGGGTTCACACTCAGTCGATGGGCGTCAGCCGCGTTCTGGTTTTGACGACACCCGGGCGGTCCAACCTGGGACTTGAAATGTCGGAAAAACTCGGAGCCGGTGCTGCAGGGATCTTCTCCAGGGCCGCAATGCATACGCCGGTCGATATCACCGAGGAAGCCTTGGAAAACCTGCGTTCCGTTGACGCCGATTGTGTACTTTCGGTCGGTGGCGGCTCGACGATCGGGCTCGGAAAAGCGTTGGCTCTCAGGACCGGTATTCGCCAGATCGTTCTGCCGACTACGTACGCGGGCAGCGAATGCACACCGATCCTCGGCCAGACCGAGAACGGGGTCAAGACGACCCTCACGCACCCTCGGGTCCGTCCCGACATCGTGATATACGACCCGGAACTCGTCGCGACTTTGCCGATACCAGTGACGGTCACGAGTGCCCTCAACGCCATCGCCCACGCCGTTGAAGGCCTGTACGCCATTGACCGGACGCAATCTGCAAGCGAGCTGGCGATCCAGGGAGTCTCGGCGTTCAGGTCCGCGTTACCGAGAGTGATTGAAGCTCCCGACGACCTCGCCACACGGGAAGACACGCAACGCGGCGCCTGGGCCTGCGGGACTGTCCTCGGCGAGGTTGGAATGGCGCTTCACCACAAGCTCTGCCACACGCTCGGAGGGAGTTTTGATCTGCCTCACGCCGAAACCCATGCCATCATCCTTCCACATGCGGTCGCATTCAACAGCGTCGCCGTACCCCAGTTGTTGGCCCCGGTATCAGACATCTTCGGCGTCGATGATCCGGCAATCGGCCTTTGGGAATTCGCCAGGTCTCTGGGGGCGCCGCTCGCGCTCCGAGACCTTGGCCTGCGAGAGACGGATCTGGATCGCGCGACCCGGCTTGCGACCCGACTTCCGTATCCGAACCCTCGGGCCGTGAATCCGGACGGAATACGTGGACTCTTGCAGCGAGCCTGGCGCGGAGATGCTCCGCAACCTTGAAACCGGTCAAAGGCAGACCAACAAACCCGAGCTAACGATGAATGCGCCCGCCCGAACTTCAAAGTTACATTAGCCACGAACAGTGGATCCGAATTCCCGGAATTCGCATGTCCGGACCTACGACTGCGAAAGGGGTTAGCGAATCTCCTGGCACAACTATGTTTGGCACGGGGCTACCAAACTGATCAATGTTTTGGTCGGGGACGCGCAGGTATCTGGGATCGCCATGATTGCAACGACGTTTGGATCCCGTTCATATCGGCTTGACCGGAACACCACCAACCCTGTGCCGTTCGCCCCAGCGGAAGGTTGCGCAACAGCGAAATCTCCGACAGCGGCTGTATGCTGGTCCGGACGGATCATAACGTCTGCTGGCGCATCGAGGACATTGCAACCGGGCCGGCGAGCAAGATTCGCCGGGTCATGGAGCAGCTTCAGGGTCATTCGGAACCCGCATCCAGGGAGGCCACGTGATGATTGACGACCACGAAACGGGTTATTTTGCCGAAGACGACAGCGCCAGAGTCGTCACGGCTCGAAATGCGAACGCCCGGGATGAGCGGCTCAAGCAGGTCATGGAGGTCATAACCCGGCACCTGCATGCGGCAATCAAGGAAATCGAACCGACCCGTGAGGAGTGGATGCAGGCGATTCAGTTTCTCACCCGAACCGGCCACATGTGTGATGACTGGCGTCAAGAGTACATTCTGTTGTCCGATGTTCTCGGAGTGTCAATGCTTGTTGACGCGATCAATTCCCGCCGTCCGACAGGAGCTACTGAAAACACGGTGCTTGGGCCGTTTCACATCGGCGGCGCGCCGGAATATCCGATGGGGTCGAACATCTGCCTTGATGGAAAGGGCGAGGATCTGGTTGTGCGTGGACGCGTGCTCGATGTGGACGGGAATCCTGTCGAAGGCGCCAAGATTGATGTCTGGCAGGCCAATGACGAAGGTTTCTATGACGTTCAACAAAAGGGCATTCAGCCCGATTTCAACTTGCGCGGCGTCTTTCGCACCGGACCTGACGGAATCTACTGGTTCAAGGCCGTGCGTCCGCGACATTACTCGATTCCGACCGACGGAACAGTCGGCCAGCTGCTTGAAGACCTCGGACGCCATCCCTTTCGACCGGCCCATCTGCACTACATCATTTCAGCAGACGGGTTCGAAGAGATCACGACCCATATCTTTGATCCCGACGATCCCTATCTTCACTCGGACGCGGTTTTCGGCGTCAAGGAAAGTCTGATTGCCCAGTTCAACCGCGTCGACGACCCCAACCGGATCCGGCAGATGGGATTCTCTGGCAACCATTTCTGGGATGTCGCATTTGACTTCGTCCTAGCCCCCAGACCGTGACGGCATCTGGAACCGGAATCTCGCCAGGATGTCGGACTGACAAGGTGGCCGGATCGGGTACGCTTATCGAACGCAATGAAGGCTTTACAGCCCATAGTCGGCAGAAACCTGGCCCGAACAACGCCACTCGAAAACCAAGGTCAAGTCCCGTTCACACCTTGCTCTTGCGCCCGATGCCCGTGTGCCCTTCGGCGGCAAGCCTCGCACACTCCTCGAAGCCGGCGAATTGCGCTGCTTGACCGTGTACAGGGGTCTTGCCCTTCCCACCACGCCCAGCCTTCGATGACCATGGCACCGGACGGATGCCGCCAGTAGTACCTGCTGCGAAGCCGGCCCGCAGCGTACCGCGTTCACCCGTTTCGCGCGAGCCACCAGCAGGCGAGCCAAACCGGTGCGCTGAATACAAGCGCACAGACGGCGATCGCGACGGGGCCGAGCAGTCCTGCGAACACCGATGCCGCAACGGTCATCGCGCCGAACGCGACCCCCGCCCACCAGGCGGCCCGCCGGTAGCCCGCGCGCCAGAGCCGGCGGCAGCCGAGCGCGAGCGGCAGACCACAGATGGTCAGCACGAGCAGGGACGCCGCCGACATAATCGCTGCCATCATCCACATCCCGGCCCCCGGCAGGCCGTTCGAGTCGGGAAGAAAACGCACCGCCGCCTGCAGGGCGACCCCTGTCGGCAACCACAGCAGCGCGAGCACCCAGAATTTGTGCCTTGCAATCCAGTTTCGCTTGTCCATGGCGTCGCCATGCACCGCCTGCGGCAAGACTTCAAGCGTCAGCGCCGCATTCACAATCGCTGCGGAGGAGAAGTGCCGGCCGGAAGCGAAACCAGTTGCCCGCCCCGAGACCGTCCACCACCGTCGTCGGCCGGTCCATCGCGCGTTCTCCGCCCACTGATCCCGCCCATCCCGACGGGCAAGGATGGCCCGCGACACTCCTGATGACGAGAACGCGCCGCATTGAGTGCGGAAACCTGGTGTCGAAGGGTGCTTGATGACGATGCGCCGGTCGTCTCAATCAAGATTGCCGGGTCAGCAACAGCACTGCTGAATTCCGCAGTTACTCAGTTCCATGGCCGGTAGGGACGGTTTGCTTGACGCTGACGAAACCGGGTAGTCTCCTGAGTCCGGCCTAACCGAATCCGTATGGCCTTTGAGTATTCAAAGTCCCAACAGGAAAGGCAACACATGCCGACAATTCAGGGCAATCACTATATCGCGGGGGAGTGGGTCCGCGACGCCCAAAACGGATACATCGACAGCGTCAACCCAAATGACGGATCGGTTCTAGGAACGGCGCCGAACGGTTCGACTGAACTTGCGGTTCAGGCCGTAGTGGCGGCCCGCACCGCCTTCGAGTCCACCAACTGGGCCTTTGATCCCAGGTCCAGGTCCGCGGCCTTGCTCCAGTTTGCTGATGCGCTCGAGACCAACAAGGATGAAATTGCGCGCCTCATGGCCCAGGAAAACGGCAAGATCCTGGGTCAGGCGCGCCACGAAGTTGCGGCAGGCATTGGCGAAGCGCGGTACTTTGCCGGCTTGGCTCGAAACGTCTTCGGCCGGACTTTCGAGAGTGGGCCGGGAAAGCTGAGCCTCATGACGCGCGAACCTTCGGGCGTGGTTTCAGTGATCGTGCCCTGGAACGCACCTGTCACCCTCCTGGTCCGGTCGGCCGCCCCCGCCCTGGCGGCGGGATGCAGCGTGGTTATCAAGCCGGCCCCCCAGACACCGCTGACCAACGCGTCCGTGATGGCGTGTTTCGACCGAGTTGACACTCTCCCGAAAGGAATCGTCAACTCGGTTAACGAGCATGGCACGGAGGTCGGAACTGTGTTGTCCCGCCACCCCGAGATCGACGTGATCTCCTTCACTGGCTCGTCAAGAACCGGCAAGATCATCATGGCCAATGCATCCGACACGGTCAAAACGGTCGGCCTTGAACTGGGAGGCAAGGCCCCGGCAATCGTCTTTGCCGACGCCGACCAGGACCGGGCACTGGTCGAGATCAAGCGTGGTGCGCTGGCGCTGAATGGTCAGATGTGTACCTGCATAAGCAGAATTCTGGTACAGGCCAGCATCCATGATCGGTTCAGGTCACGCTTGCTTCAGTCCTTCGACGCCACGAAGACAGGCCATTCCCTGGCATCGGATACCGAGTTGGGCCCCCTCATTGACCGCCACAACCAGAACCGCATTCTTGGCCTGATTGACCGTGCCGGCGACGAGGCCAAGCTGATTCTGCGCGGCTCAAACGGTGGCGATGCCCTTTCCGACGGCTGTTTCGTCACGCCGAGCCTGTTCGAGATCGACGACGTTGAGCACGACCTCGTCCAGAACGAACTCTTCGGGCCAATCGCTTCACTCGAGAAATTTGACACCGAATCTGACGCCCTGACCCGGGCCAACGCCACACGTTATGGTCTCGCTGCCTCCGTTCACACGCGTGACTTCGACCGCGGTCTGCGGATGTCCCGCAAACTCAAATTTGGGACGGTCTGGCTCAACTGCCACAATCGACTGCTTGCCGAGGTCGAAACAGGCGGCCTCCGCGAGAGCGGTATCGGCCGATTGCACGGCACGGAAGCCTTGAATGACTTCCTTGAAACGAAGCACATCTACGTCGAAGACGAAACCGCGTGCCGTTAATCCAGTATCTCTCTCGAATCGTATTCGATTTCGGGGCGATTTCGACGCTGGGAACCGAGATCGCGGCGCTCGGACTCAAGCGCCCGCTCGTTGTGACGGATAAAGGCGTGTCCGGGGCGGGTATCCTTGAACGAGCGCTGAACGCCGCAAGACCCTGCGTTCCTTTCGTCTATGATGACACGACCGAGAACCCGACCGAGCAATCGCTGCTGGATTGCATGGACATCTGGCGGGACAAAGGGTGCGACGGAGTTATTGCGCTGGGCGGCGGTTCGCCCATCGATCTGGCAAAGGCCGTGGCACTCCTGTCAAGCCATGGCGGTGCGCTTGGGGACTTCGCCGTGACATCCGGTGGCTCTTCGACGATCGGCAGGGTCTCACCTCAAATTGCCATTCCGACAGCTGCCGGAACTGGTGCCGAGGTCGGGCGCGCCTGCGTGATGACGCTCCTTGACGGCACGAAGTCTGTCGCGGTCAACCTGAACATGGTGGCCGATGTCGTGATCTGCGACCCGGACCTGACCCTTTCACTATCCCCTCGCCTGACCGCCGCAACTGGCATCGATGCTCTCAGTCATGGGATCGAAACCACGATGAGCCCGTGGGTCAACCCGCCTGCCGGTGCCATTGCGCTCGACTGCATTGCCCGCGCCGTCCAATGGCTGCCCATTGCCGTCGAGAACGGATCTGACCGGCAGGCTCGCTGGGAGATGATGATGGCGGCCCTTGAGGGCGGCCTGTGCCTGCAAAAGGCCCTTGGCGGTGCTCATGCGATGGCCACGCCCTTGGGTGAACTGCATCTTCACCATGGGACCTTGATCGGAATCCTGCTGCCACACATTCTCCGTTTCAACCAAGACCATGCGGCGGGCGCCCTTGCGAAGATCCGCGTCGCAGCGGACGTTTCGGCGGAATTCGAACTCCACGACTGGATGCACGACTTTGTCGAAGGGCTTGGCCTTCCCGTGAATCTCCGGGCCCTAGGGGTTGATCCTGAACTGTTGCCCGGAATTGCGGAAAGGGCCTCAAAAGATCACCTGAGCGCGACCAATCCACGTCCGGCTACGGCGGACGACTACTTGGGGTTGTTGAATGCGGCCCTTTGAGTCACGATAATGTCTCGGCCTGATCCATGGAAACCGCACGACGTGTGCCGGAGAATCAGCGATCCAAGCATTCTGCCGGCGTCAGCAGTCGTCCAGGCAAGAGATTCCGACAATTTGCCCAACCGACCCCGATGGGCGCCATCACCGGAGACCCGAGTTTCTCGTACGGAGTGAACCCATGTCATCATGCTTCTGACGCGCGTCAATGGAAGATCCGACAAACCAACCCGATGAAAGACAGTTCGTTCGGCACTCGACACCTTGCCATGACCGGCAGGAGGCGCAATGTTCACAGTGCCTGCGATCGGCCAGACAGGCACACTCAGCCATGCCACAACCGCAGGTAGAGGCATCATGAAAGTGGACGGAAAACACTATCGGTCCATCTGGCGCGATCCGCAATCCGGTCAGGTCCGGATCATAGATCAACGATGGCTCCCGCACGAATTCCGGGTTGTCACGCTGGATTCACTGGATCTTTTCGCCACAGCCATTCGCGACATGTGGGTCCGAGGCGCTCCACTGATCGGGGCCACCGCCGCTTACGGAATGGCAGTGAGAGTTGGCGAAAACCCAAGTGACAAGGCCTTGGAAAGGGCCCGCGCAACACTGCTCGACACCCGTCCGACTGCCGTCAATCTTCGCTGGGCACTGGATCGGGTCACCAAGCGGCTTCTGCCCCTTCCAACCAGAGAACGCGCACGGGCTGCCATGCGTTTGGCCGAATCCATTGCGGAGGAGGATATCGAGATCAACCGCCGGATCGGCCGACACGGGCTTGACGTCATCCGGACAATCGCCATGAACAAACCGGACGGTGAACCCGTCCGCCTGCTGACCCATTGCAATGCCGGCTGGATCGCGACTGTGGACTGGGGAACTGCCACAAGCCCAATGTACCATGCTCATGATGCCGGCATTCCCATTCATGTCTGGGTCGACGAAACGCGTCCAAGAAACCAGGGGGCCTTGACGTCTTGGGAACTCGGCTGCCACGGCATCGGTCACAGCTACATCGTCGACAACGCCGGTGGGCATCTGATGCAGCACGGCCTCGTCGACATGGTCATTACAGGGACAGATCGAACGACAGCGAACGGCGATGTCTGCAACAAGATCGGGACGTACCTCAAGGCCTTGGCTGCTCATGACAACGCCATCCCTTTCTATGTGGCCCTGCCATCACCGACGATCGACTGGACGGTTGACGATGGGGTTCGGAACATTCCGATCGAACAACGGGCCAGTTCAGAAACGACCCACGTCACGGGCCGAACACCCGACGGTTCGATCAGAGCCGTCCAGGTATCGCCGGATGGCACCGAAGGCAGCAATCCCGCCTTCGACGTAACCCCCGGGCGGCTGATTACTGGACTGATCACCGAACGCGGTGTCTGCGAAGCGTCCGGTACCGGACTCGCCGGCCTGTTCCCGGAATTCGCTTCTGCCTGATTTCGCGAGACAGGGCGACCTGCAATCGGTCGCGTTCTGTGGCTTGCGAGAACATCCGGTTACCCAAATCCGCCATGTCAAGGATGTCGCATCGCGTGCTCATCCGCCTTGGCTTCAAGGGGCCGCCGAGGTCAAATCGTCAATTCAGAATGTTCGATCGGACCGGGTTTTCCCGTCAAGATTGACGCCGATCATGACTTGCCAAACCCTGTTCGCCAAAGATCGACCACGGCCGGGTGCGAATTGGGAAATGGCCATATGCACTCCTGTGTGAGGATATCAGCCGTAAAATATATGACGCCGCGTCCGGAATTCGGGAGGCGGGGCGCAAATGTCCAGAAGCAGAGGCAAACCAGCCAGACAAAAGGCCCCTGATCGTCATCGTTGATGGGAGACCGGAATGATCGCAAGGTCAGTCCCAATCGTCAGGGGCCCGCTCCAGGTCTCGCGCACCAGGGCTTCAAATTCCGGAGGCCCGACGTCGGGTTCGTCGCTCGGCGTGAAGTGCTGTACCACGAGATGCCCGACCCCGGCATCGCTGGCAATTCGGCCAACATCGTCACCAACGGTATGAGCGGCAATCATGTGGGCCCAGAGGTCGGGCTTGATGGCCGTCAATCGTTCGCACATTCGCCTTGCACCTTCATGATGCATGACTTCATGCACCAGCACATCGGCACCCCTGGAGAAGTCGACCAGGGGCGGAAAATAACGGGTATCGCCCGAAAAAACGACGGTCGCGTCCTGGCTCCGGAACCGGAGCGCATAGGTTTCGGTTACTGGCGGATGGACAACCTGCAACGCCGTCACCTCGACGAATTCGTCCCTGAACACGAACCCTTCGGCGAATTCGACGCATTTGAACATGTCATGCGGAGCCAACTGCTTCTCGTCTTTCATACGCACGTCGATGTCATACGCCATCGATTCAAGAAAGCTGGCAACCATTTGTTTCAGCGGTGCTGGCCCGTAGACGGGAACTTGGCGTTTGGGCGACGAGCACCACACGGTGTGCAGGAGGGGCCCGAGTTCAATGCAATGATCCGAGTGGAGATGCGTCAGGACGATGGTGTGAACATCGGACAGTGTGTATCCGGCCTCGACGAACTGTCTCGTGACACCGAGGCCGCAGTCCACGATGTAGGGTCGCCCAGAAAACTCGACGACTGACGACGATGGCCAACTTGATCCGGTAGAGATTCGCGGCCCGCCCTTGGTGCCGAGTAGGATTATCCTGTCAGTCATGTCTCATTCCCTGTCGTTCGCACGAAACTGATCGGCTATTCTGTCGACATGATCAAGGGCCTGCACCACGTGGGAATGGCCACGGGAGATCTTGACCGTCTCGTGGCCTTCTATACCGAGCGCTTTTTTGCCGACTACCTCCATGAATTCTCCTGGGGCGAAGACGCCGCGGAAATGTCGGCCCGGCTCGGGCTCGAACGGAGCAGCGGCCGACTGGTCTTCCTCGGACTTGCCGGCGCCGGGCTTGAGATCTTTCAGTTTGACTTCCCCGATGTTGCAACAACGTGCCAACTTCGTTCCGTCGCGAAACCGGGATTCAGCCACATCTGCCTGGAGGTAGACGACTGCGCCGCCGAATATAACCGTCTGACCGAAGCGGGCATGGTCTTCCATGGCCCTCCTCTGACCATGCCTGTTGGCGGCATCTTCACCTATGGACGCGACCCCGACGGGAACGTTGTTGAATTGCTCCAGCGGCCACCAGCCTGAACAGGTGTCAAAGGCGGTGCGTTGTCTTCACCTTGGTCATGCAAGTCCCGCCGTTACTCGATTCCGGTTGAACTTCCGAAAGGACTTCGACGCCATCGCAGTCGTCTGATAAGGCGTCCTCCGATTTTGTGAAAAAACGGAAGTGAACGTGATGATCACTATCGAAATGGTCGAAGATGTTGCCGTATTCTGTTATCCAGCCGGCTACCTTGATGTCGTCGAAGAGTTCGACGATCTGCTGGATAAGCGTGACATAGGTTCACTGAGCCCGAAGCGGTAATTCGACGCGCTGCAGGATCTGGTCGCCCGCAACCCCTGGTTCATTGACGGACATGCGCATCTTGGCAACGCGCTTTACGACCGACGCCAATTCAAACGCGCCCATGAGGCATACGAGCGCGGTTTTTCGATGGGCGTATCAGTCCTGCCAGACGGATTCGAGGAATTCATTAAATGGAAACATCTTTAGAATCGCCCGTTTCTGCGCGCCGCGCACGGCGTTGCTCTCTCCAGGCTGCGTTCGGGCCGCACCCAGGACAGCATATCGGTCCTGGAGAAGATACTGGCATGGAATCCCGACGACAATCTGGGGGTCCGCTTTTTCATCGGTTCGGAGTACCTCAGAGCGGGACAGTTGGATAGGGCGAAGTCCTTCTTCGAAACCGAAGCCGAAGAATTTCCTCCCTATCGATACGAGTTGGCGCTCCTGTTCTTCCGACGCGGCCAATACGCAGAAGCCGCGACCAGCCTTCGATTCGGATTCGTGGAGAACGGCTACATCGCCGAAGTCCTCTGCGGCAACCCGCATCCCCTGCCAACCGGAATCTGGCATCGCACGAGCTGGGCCGGACCCGACCTAGCCGTGGAATACGCTTCGGATTACGGCAATCTGTGGCACCAGGAGGCGGATGCGATAGCCTTCATTCGATGGCTTCATTCTCATCCGGCGGTCATGGCCGAGCGCGCTCGCGTCCTGAAACAGCAGGAAGCTCTCCTGTGGGAGCAGAATCCCGATCGGCGTCAAACGTCATGGCACATGGAGCGGGTCGCACGCGCTAGCATCAACAATCGCTTGTCCGAGGAGATCGTCATCAAGCGTATCGACTCAAACGGCCACTCCGTTCGCCCCTGGCTGCACTTACATGGCCCGAACGGGACAGGCAGTGTGTCGCGGCGGCATTGACCGCTCCGCATGCCCTGCCGAAAGTTCGCCACTCGTGCACGGATGTCCGCGGGCCCGAGGGACGGTTGCGGGCAGAACTGAAACAGCTGTCGCAGCGAAACTGGCAGGATCTCTCCAGAGTGGAACCGGTGCGGTTCTCAGTTTCCACGATCAAGCGTCCGCATTTCCGAGCCCGGGCGGCAGACCCAGATCCGGGCCGGGTGCGGCGGAGGCGGGTGCGGTCCGATGCCGACGCGCGATCAGGAAACGTCGCCGTCTTTGATCGGGGTGTTGCGCGACAAGGTAAAGGAACGGCCGACCTGATCCGTTCAACACGATGACCGCTCAGGACACAGGGGCGTCGAGGAAACGGCGTTGCGACAGAGATTGGATCCAGCAGATGCCCCCGGCAGGAAGGATCTTGGGTCCTCTATTGTGAATCGGGGGGACTCTCGGCGCCAGGTATTCGAACAGCACCCAGTTCGTCTGCCCCATAGTCAACCGGCATGCCATGCCAGCCGGCCCAACGCCGCGTCCAGTAATGATTGTGAAGCCGTGTAGACACGGGACCGGCCCGTTGACACAGGGGACAACCATCCACAACGGCGACCGGGATGATGCCACCCGCACTTGAGGTCAGAAAGGCTTCGTCGGCTGACATCAGCGCCTCGACGGTCACAGTTCCGACTCTCACTGGCAACCCGAGTTCCGCGCAGAGTTCCCTGACGGTCATTCGCGTGATGCCTTCGAGACAGCCAACGTCCGGTGTCAGGATCTCACCGTTTGCGACTACGAATATGTTCGATCCCGGCGCCTCGGTCAGGACCCCGTTTCCGTCGGTCATCACGACCCAATCGGCCCCCCGCTCCCCGGCATCCATCAGCGCCATGCTGAGGTCAAGCGAGCAAAAATTCTTGGCCCGCGGATCGACGGCATTCACCGGAATGCGAATGTGTTTCCTGGCAACATGCAAGTGTATCCCCATCCGCCGCTCGGCGTCGTCCTTGATGAAGACATATGGCACCACAAAGGCATAAAACCGGTTCCTGAACCGGCCCGCATGCACCCTGTCGGCCGTTGCCGACGGGTTGGCACCGCGTGTGACCGCCCACCAGACATAGGCATCCTTGAGACCGGTCTTCGCCACCAGCACGTTCAGAAGTGACGCCTCCGCTTCCGGTGAAAACGGGTTTCTCAGGGCCATCCGGGCGCAGGAACGGGCAAACCGGGCCTGATGATCCTGCAGGCGAAAGAACTGCCCGCGGCTGACGGAAACCACATCATAGACGGCATCGGCACGGAGAAATCCAAGGTCCGTGATGGGGACTGCGGCCCGCCCAATGGGATCGAACCGGTTGATGACATAGGCGGCGCCCGCTGCCCAATTGGGGTCCCTGGGGAGTGCTTGGTGCTCCCGCGCCTCGGCCATGATCGACTGGACGGGAATCGGGGCGAGATCGGTCATTCTGCGATCCGTGTCGTTTCCGGGGCGCTTTCAAGCGTATCGCCAAAGTCGAAGGTGACGCCCATGGGATCCGGATAGAGGTTGTCGACGCGAACGCCCGAAAAAACCTCCCATTGGACGAGTTCGTTGGGATCCCTGACCGTAACGTCGAACAGGACATTGGCAATGTCCTTCCGGTCGTATTCCAGGATACGCGCGTAAGACGGAAATTCCGCCACATAGCGAACGGTCCGATCATCCTCATCCATTCCGATATCGGTTCGCCCCTTTGGCATCGCAATCGAATGGATCACCATTGCCGAATCGGTCTCCTCGAACCGGTGCGCATCTCCCATCGCCCAGGTGCGTTCCTTGACGTCCGAATCGGTCAGAGCCGAACTCCACAATTGTTCGACCGTCATCCGTGCTTCATCGACCCGATACTCGACTCCCCGCGAAAAACTCTTGTGGAACGGACACCGTTCCTGGCCAGGGCGCGCACCATATATGCCATTGTCAAACAGCACGATCGTACCCTCGGATGTCAATCGCGGGTTGTGCATGTGCCAAGGCCAACGAAACGGTTCTCCCACGGGAGTGAGAAGTTTCGCCCGCAGATCCGTTCGCCAGTTCGCATGATCCCCGAGGATCCATTTGATCGCACCGGTCCCTCTGTCAATCTTCAGGACACAATCCTGCAACCGCAGGGACAGCAGCACGCTGTCATCCCTCGGATCGTAGGTGACGCCGTTGCCGTGGGTCCAGTCCGCCGCCCCCGGAAAACCGCGCACGTGCCAGTAGGCGTCAAGGGCATCGTAACCGATCCGGTAGGGATCGAGATGGTCGAAGCTGTCCCATTGCCAGACAACGTCTCCAGCAGGAGTGAACTCGACGACCATGTCGCCGACGATCTCTCTGTCAGACCTGTGGTCTTCCGGATCGTGGACAGACGCCGGCCAATCGGCAACCTGCTTCGCATGGGCAGACAGGGCCAGAAAGTTGCCGTTGGGCATCTGATGCGGCTGGTGGTGAAGGCTTCGGACCGGAACCGGGATGCCCGTCTCAAGCGGTCCCTGAGGACGGTCCGCAGCGTACCAGGCCCGGACGGTTTCGCCGACAAGATCGATCTCCCGAGAACAGAATTCCGTGTCGTGAACGAAGATGTGTCCATTGGCAAGCAGCTCGATCCCGGCCGAACGATTGGGAAGCTTGCGCATCCACCGTATGCGCCCTCGGTTGTCGATCGCGACCAAAAGGCCCCAGCCGGTCGAAAAAAGGCGTTGTGCCGGCGACAGATCGGGCGTTCGTCCGATCGCGCGGCGACGAACGCTCAGAAATGTAAACCGGCCGGCCATCCTCTCGGGACAACTGACATGGGTCGTGAGCGGCGGGAACTCGAGTGGCGAGGTCGGCACGTCCGTCAATTCATGTCGAAGCGTTTGGCCCCATGTCAGTGCGGTTTCGCTGTTCGCAATCTGAATGGTTATCCGCGCACTGCCCTCGGGGAAAAACCCGAGGAGCAGATAAGGCGCCCGACTCGCAGGGAATCTCAACGTCCAGACTTCGCCACCCTGCTCGATTCGTGCCCGAACCTCGGTTGCGCCTCGTGAGAGAACTGTGAGTTCGGCAACGAGTGGCGCCTCCGGGGATCCGTGACGCAGTGTCGGTGCCAGGACGAATTCAAGCTTGTTCATGAACACGCACCCCTGTGAATCTCGGCCCATCCTGTGCCAGCATTTTCGACGATGGAAGCCCCGTTACATTGCTCCGACGAGCGTCGGGTTCGTGGTCATTCGCCGACAACGCCCTGCCTGCCCGGGTTGGCGGTTTCCGACACATTGCAAATGGTGGAAGCACCCGGTCATTCCTGTTAGTGGCCCCGACGGCCAGATCGCATTGTGCCCGGAGGTATCAATGACGGAAACTGAGTTGGCGAAGGAGACGATGGCAACCCTTCCGAACCTTCTCCCGGAACCCGGCACATTGTTGGAAATGTACCGCCGAATGTTGCTGATCCGAAAGGCAGAGGAGCAACTCGCAAGGGACGTCAAGCTGGGTCGAACGCCAGGCCAGGTCCACTGTTCGGACGGACAGGAGGCCGTATCCGTCGGACTCTGTGCTCATCTCGATGACAACGACCGGATCACCTCGACCCATCGAGGACATGGCCACTTCCTCGCAAAGGGTGGAGACGCACGGGTGATGTTTGCCGAAATTTACGGCAAAGCCGAGGGAATTTGCGGGGGTATGGGGGGATCCATGCATGTCGCCGACTTTTCCAAGGGAATTATCGGCGCCAACGGAATCGTCGGGGCCGGCCTCGCCATCGCGACCGGTGCCGCCCTCGCCAGCCAGCTCGACAGGTCTGACCGGGTTTCCGTCAGCTTTTTCGGCGACGGCGCTGCCAACCAGGGTGTACTCATGGAGTGTTTGAACATCGCCGCGCTCTGGAAACTGCCGGTGCTGTTCGTCTGTGAAAACAACGGCTTCTCGGAGTTTTCCCCGTTCGAAGCGGTGACGGCGGGTGTCATCGCGGACCGTGCAGCCCCTTTCGGAATGCCGAACTGGCGAATTGACGGTAACGACGTGATCGAAGTCTGGCGTACGGGCGCCGCGGCGATGGATCATGTGCGAAGCGGGTGCGGACCGGTCTTCATCGAAGCCCACACCTATCGCTACTCTGGCCATTTTTCGGCCGAAGCCATGATTCTTGCCAAACCCTACCGCTCGGAGGACGAGATCGCCGAATGGCGCAAACGGGATCCGATCATGCGGTTTCGGACCTGGCTTGAGGACCGAACCGAAGTCGGAACGGCCGAGTTGGACAGGATCGCGGCCAAGGTCGATGCCGAGGTCAGCGAGAGTGTTGCCTTTGCCGAATCGGGCACCCCGCCGGAACCCGGCACCGCAGCACCCCTGATGTTCGCGAATGGAGGCGCGTGATGCCCAGGATGCGCATCATCCAGGCTGTCAATCAGGCTCTGGCGGAAGAAATGGAACGGGACCCCAAGGTCATAGTGATCGGCGAGGATGTACGGGCCAGCATCTTTGGAGACACCCGTGGCCTTTTCGACCGGTTCGGACCCGACCGGGTGCGCGACACGCCGATTTCTGAAGCGGCAATGACCGGATTGGCTGTCGGCGCTTCCGCCTGCGGCTATCGCATTGTGCTCCATATGATGTTCGCGAATTTCCTGTACACGGGGTTTGATGCCATCGCCAACCAGATGGCGAAACTCCGCCTGATGACCGGGGGACAGGTCACCCTGCCGATCACCATCATTGCCAATTATGGCGGCGGACGTTCGACCGCAGCCCAACACTCTGACACGCCCTTTTCGCCCCTCATGAACCTTGGCGGAATCGAGGTTGCCGTCCCTTCGAGCCCGAAAAACGCCAAGGGATTGATGAAAACGGCGGTCCGGTCCGACAACCCGACAGTCTACCTTGAACCCGGCGGGCGCGGTGGCGAGCTCGGAGAGGTCCCCGACGGCGACTATGTCACGCCGTTCGGGCAAGCCGATCAACTGCAGGAAGGTCATGAACTCAGCCTGGTTACCATGGGGTCCATGACACGGATGACCGCGCGGACTGCGAAAACCCTGGAGAAGGCCGGTGTATCCGTTGACGTCCTGGACATGCAGACCCTGGTTCCGCTCGACATGGACGCGGTTCTGGCGTCGGCGGAAAGAACAGGACGGGTGATCATTGTCGACGAATCCCGCGATCGCTGTTCGGCCGCCAGCCACATCGCGGCAGTCCTGGCCGACAAGGCCCACTCCTGCCTGAAGGCACCGGTGCGACGAATTACCGTCCCCGACACGGCCATGCCGTACGCACCATCTGTTGAACGACCGCTCCTGCCGAACTCGGAGCGAATCGTCAGGGCCGCAGGCGAAATTCTCGGCCGGGAGTTCACGACATGAGGGTCAGACTCGAACTTGCCCGGATCGGAACGACCATGGAGGAAGGAACCATCGTGCGTCGGTCAGTGGCGGAGGGGAACCGTTTCAAGGCCGGCGACATCCTCTATGAGCTCAACACCGAAAAGGTCACCAACGACGTCGAGGCCCGGGGCGACAGAACGGTGTTGGAATTACTGGTGAATGAGGGCGACGTCGCCCTGGTCGGGGAGGACGTTTGTGTGGTCGAGAGCCTTTGACGCCATGCCCATGTAGCCACTCGGGTACGGCGGCAAATTCGACGCTAAAGACCGTCACCCCTGTCGGTGAAGCCCGGAATTTGGCCCACGGTGGTGACCACGTATTAGGTCAAGGTCGAATGACAGTTGTTCGCGATCCTGGAATTCTGATGGGAACCCTTCGCAGGGTCCGGCGGCCCGAAGTCCAACGGTCGAGACGGAACATCACGGACCGCCCTCCCGACGGGCACGGCTATGACGATATCCTTAACAACGATCCTGATCCTTGACTTCGAATTTTTGGAAAGTCTTGAGCTCAACTTGACGAATCTGACTTGGCCGTCCGCGGGCTCGAGCATTGCCGCGAACTGCCGGAGATCGTTGGCCAGAACCACCGCAAGACGTCGACGTGGACCGCCGCACCGGAACTCCCGCGCCGCGACATCCGGTGACAGCAAAACCGACCACCATCGCTTCCCTCCGCCGTCGAACGGCCACTGGACAACGTCACTCGCTTCCAGATGTCGGGAGACTTCATGCGGCCGACCCGGCAATCACTTGTGGGGGCCGCGGCACGGGCGGCCGCGACCCGTGAACCAACATTCGGTGTTGGCGGAGATCAAGGGGCGTCGCAGTCTCGACGACCCCTCCGTTCCTGCCAATCGGGCGGAAACCTCGCAACATATGCAGGTCTGAGATCAACGGAGGCTCACCCCACACACACGCCATGTGGCTGCCGATTCCGGTGCTTGCATGAGCGGCGGGTGCAGTCCAAATTGCGCCCACCGGGATCGGCTTCCAGTCAGTCCCTTAACCGGGAAGGAGACATTGACACTCTGACACCCGAACCGGAGAGAACCCGCACGATTCGCGCGTTCGTGCCTCGTCGAATTCGCGTTCAAATCCTTTTGGGGTCGGCGCATCGAAACCAATGCGACGGTCGTTTTGGCAATATTCTGGCGAGGCGCCTCAATAATCCAAGGAGACAATCATGTTTACGAACAGCTTGAACAATCGTTGTAGTTGGGAAACGTCTGCCTTGTTCGACCGGATTCGGTTGGGCGCACGGGCTGTGGTGGCTCCGGCAGCCTGTGTATTTTCTCTTTCCCTCGCAATGTTTTCACCGGTGAATGCTCTGGAAGGATTTACTGTCGGTACCGCATCGGCCGGTTCGACTCCGCACATCCTCGGCACTGCGATGCAACAGCTCTTTTCCGAGAAGTTTCCCGAAGGACGTTTCGAAGTCGCCGTGACCGGTGGAAGCATCGAGAATTCCCGCCTCTTGCGGCGTGATGAGGCTAACCTCGGGATCGTCAGCATCACCGGTGCGGCCATGCGAAATGCCTGGCACGGGCGCAACCTGGAACCGGGTGAAGCTCCCTATCAGGAAATACGTACGCTGATGGGATTTGTTCACATCATCGGACACCTGATCGCACGACCTGATTCCGGGATCGAGAACTTTGGCGATATCAAGGGCAAGCGCGTTGGACTCGGCTCCAGTCTCAGGACGTCTGCATTGCACGAGCCATTCTGGAGGAGCAACGGTGTCGCGTGGATTGATGATGTCGAGGAAGTACCGCTTTCTTCCGGAGACCGGTATCGGTTCCTCGCCGAAGGGCGTGTCGACGCTGCGCTGGCGTGGACGGTCGGGACAAAACTGGCCGCCATTATCGAAGAATATACGAGTGCCCACGACGCCGTTTGGGTCAAGACAGACAAGGAAGCAATGGAAAAGGCCGGACTCACGGTTTTCGCATTTGAACCGGGTTCGCTCCCAAATCTGGACTTCCGGAACTACGGTCCCAGCCTGACGATGTCGGCTCTGGCGGCACGCGACGACATGCCGGATGAAGCGGCCTATGAAATCGTGAAGACGTTGCACGAAAACATCGAACAGATTGTCCTGTTGCTACCGGCAGTTCGAGCGGCCGTGGAAAACCCCGATGTCTTTACATCGTCATCCGAACCCTTCCCGTACCATCCGGGCGCGATACAGTACTGGAAGGAGGTAGGCCTCTGGAAGTCGGAATCGGGGAACTGACGCCAGGACACCGGCCGGGTCGGTGAAGCCCTGGCCTGGCATGGAACAGGGGCAAAGGTGGGTACGGCAAGCCCTACTCCTCTCTGTCCCGCTCTATGGCATCTACAACTATTGGTATCCGGGTGCGCCGTTGCCCGAGCGCGCCGTGCTCGCCCTCCTGGCGGTTACGGCATTCTTCTTTCCCACCCGGTCCCCGACGGCAGTCGGAAAGGCGTTCGACTGCCTGCACCTGCTCCTAGGCATCATCGTTTTCGGCTATATCATCCTGAATGCGCGGGAACTTCCCTATCGCGAGGGAATCCCCAACTCGACCGACATCACGATTGGATTCATCGGAATCTACCTGATCCTGGTTGCCGTGAAGTCCAGCCTTGGATACGGACTGGCTGTCGTAGCCGGCGTATTCCTTCTATACCTTTTTCTCGGTCAACATCTCCCCGTTTGGCTCGGAGGACACCGGGGGTTCAGTCTCGAGCGGATTATCTCGTTTCTGTACCTGAACGACTCCGGCATCCTGGGTTTTGCGCTCAGTGCATGCCTGAAGTACATGGCGCTGTTCCTGATACTCGGCAAAATCCTTCAGCAAGTTGGTGCGATGGATTTCGTGATCGGGCTGTCGCGCGCGTTGTTCGGCAGCGGGCGCACCGGCCCTCCGCTCATGGCAGTGTTGTCGAGCGCCATGGTCGGCACGGTCTCGGGAAGCACGATGGGCAACGTCTACATTTCCGGAAACATGACCATTCCGCTCATGAGACGCACGGGAATTCGCCGGGAACTCGCCGCCGCGATCGAGGCGGCTGCTTCGAGCGGAGGCCAGATCATGCCCCCGGTCATGGGGTTCGCGGTTTTCTTCATGATCGTCCTGCTTGACGTTGCCTATGCGGATATCATCGTGGCCGCCCTCATCCCGGCGCTCCTTTATTTCCTGGTACTCGGCCTTGCGGTCTGGCTGAGGATCACCAGAACCGAAGTCCTTGAAGAACGGGATCCTACCCTGACCGACGAGGACAGGCCTTCGGTCGGGAAGGCCCTGTTGCATCCAGGCATTCTCACATTTTTCTGCGCGCTCGGAATCCTGGTTTACCTTCTCGCGAACCGCCACCCGTTACAGACGTCAGTGATGATCGCCATGGCGTCCTGCATCGCCGTCAGCCTTCCCTGGAACATCCGCCTGACTCCACGGAAGCTGCTGGATGCCCTTCTGGACAGCGGGCGCGAGTTGATCGACGTCGCCATCGCATGCCTCGCACTCGGAATCATTGCCGGTTCCGTGCTCTTGACCGGGCTTGGAACCAAGCTCCCCGCGCTGATGATCGAATGGTCGTCCGGTAACCTCCCGCTGCTTCTCGTCTGCTCGTTTCTCGCGTGTATCGTTCTCGGGCTGGGCATCCCTTCCAGCCTTGCATACGTGCTCGTGGCATTGTTGATCAGCCACGCGATCGTTGAGCTCGGTGTCGCGCTCCTGGATGCCCACCTGTTCGTGTTCTATGCGGCCCTCGCCGCCATGATCACGCCGCCGGTGGCTCTCGCCGCCTATGCCGCCGCTTCCATCGCGCACAGCAACTACTGGACTACCGGCTGGCTTGCGGCGGCGCTCGGAATGCCGAAATACCTGGTGCCCTTTGCCTTTGTCTTCCGACCACAGCTCCTGATGCGGGGGGAAGCGCTCGAGATCCTGGCCGTCTCCTTGCTGACATTTGCCGGCCTGGCTGCGGTTTCCCTCGGGCTCACGGGTCAACAAAGGCTTACCTTCGCAACGGTGTTTGCGAGAGCCTGCCTGGTTCTCGGCGGCATCCTGCTTGCGGTGCCACCTCTCGACAGCTTTGGGATTTCCGCCGCCGGTGCGGGTCTCTGCGCCGTGGGGCTGCTGAATCCTTTGTTGGCATTCCTGCGATCGAAGCCGAAACGGCCTGACCGGGAGGCCCGGAGCTGATGCCTGCCACACTGATCTCGCTCGCCAGGGAACTTGGCCAGGACGTGAATTCGAACAAGGTCATCCCGGCGCTGTTTTGCGGCTCGATGTCCGCGGTAATTATCCTTGTCTTCAGCACATCCATGGCCGCAGCCATTTTTTCCGGTCCCCTGTCGCCTTTTTTCACGGTGGGCGCCGGAATCGTTCTATTCAGTTATTGCGTCATCGGGGCCGTGGTCGCGCTGACGAGCGGGCTCCCGGGCGCCATGGCGGGTGCGCCGGCACCAACCGTGATGATGCTCGTGGTCATCGCGGGCACAATCGACCTGGAAGGAATGCCGCTCTTCATGACAGCCGTAGCCGTGGCACTGATCGGCACCGCGGCTACGGGCCTGTGCTTCCTCGTGATCGGACATTTCCGACTGGCGAATTTCCTTCGTTTCATTCCTTACCCCGTTTCGGGAGGATTCATCGCCGGAACAGGGGGGCTGGCATGCCTCATCGCGCTTGATCTCTTGGGAATTTCATGGACGCAGGCCGGCTTCCCGACGATTCCCGAGCCAGGTGCCTTGCCCCAGATCGTCGTCGGGATCGGCTTTGCTCTTGGGCTCTTTGTCACGATAAAGCTCGTGAAAGGCTTTCTCATCTTTCCGGCGACTTTCGCTGTCGCCGCCATCGCCTACCACGTCGGCCTGGCTGTCCTGGGAATATCCGGAGACGAGGCACGGGAGGCCGGTCTCCTGTTTTCCGGCACGGCCCACGGCGGGCTGTGGCCTCCGTTTGGTCTCTCGGACCTTCCGTATATCGACTGGTCAGGCGTCGCGGGGCAAATACCGAACCTCCTGATTCTGGCGACCGTTACTCTAATCTGCGTGGTCATGAATCTCGTCGGAATCGAGCTCGCCGCAAACTGTGATCTTGACTGGAACAGGGAGTTCCGGTCTGCCGGCTGGGCCAACGTTCTAACCGGATTTGGCGGTGCGCCACCGGGTTGCCTGATCGCGCTTACCAGCATTCGAAACACGCTGTTCGGCGCCATGACGCGACTGACGGGCCTCGTAACCGCCGTCACACTTGGTTCTGTCCTGCTGGTTGGTGATGTGCTCCTGACCCTTTTTCCCGTTCCGTTGATTGGCGGCGTCCTCTTTTTCCTGGGATTGCAAATGCTGGACGAATGGCTGATCAGGAGCTTTCGGAAACTCGTGATCAGCGACTACCTGATTATCGTAGTCGTATTCGTGACGATCGTTACCCTCGGGTTCCTCGAAGGGATCGGAATCGGAATGCTGGTCACTGGAGTGATTTTCGTGATCAGCCTGGGCAGGACGGATGCCGTTGAATCCCGGTTCACCTTGCGCGACAGGCAAAGCAGGAAGACGCGCGCAGTGCCGGACCGTGCCATACTTTTGGCCGAAGGTCACCGTGCCCAAGCCTACCAGTTGCGCGGCTACCTGTTTTTTGGAATTGCCTACAGGCTGGCGGACCGGCTTCGGCAATCGCTGAAGATCGATCCTGCGCCGAACTGCATTCTCCTGGGTTTCGAGAATGTCTCCGGATTCGATTTTTCTGCGGTCAATGCGATCGTCCGGTTCATCCGGTCTGCGGACGCCGAAGGCGTGAAAGTCGTCATTTTCAAGGCATCGGACCGTTTCGAGGCAACGCTCCGGGCGGAACTCCCGGCAAAGGTAGGCGAAAGACTGGCGATAGAGAGCGACGAAGACCATGCCATTGAACGATGCGAGGACATTATCCTTGGCGAATGGAAGTCCGAGCTTGGCCGTGAGGACGACATGCGCCGCCGGCTATTGGACAGCGTCGTGGATGACCTTGAACGCCATTTGGATCGACAGGCATGGTTCGAAAAACTGGTTGACGAACTCGGGACGTGGTCGGAAGCCCGGACCTATCGGCCAGGCGAGGCGATTGTCGCGCTCGACGCGCCACGCGAGGGTCTCCAACTGTTGACGGAAGGCCGGGCATCTCAATTCGATCCTTCCGGCACCCGGATTTTTCAGTTCTCTCCCGGCGACGTGATCGAACCTCTTGGCGCTTTTCAGTCCGGTGCCGCCGCGACTGCCACGATTGCCGACGCAAAATGCCGAACGCGCCTTCTGGCCCCAGATGCACGGGAACGCCTCGGGAAGAGTGAACCCGATCTTATCCTGAGCCTGTACGAGTATATCCTGACGGCCAGCGCCTCGACCGCAGTCAAGACATGAGCCAGGACCGATGACGGTATGGGCCGTGGTCGCCTGAGTCGGTCATGGACCCGGCAAGCCAGGTCACCCGGAACCAGCGGCGGTTTCACTTCCTGTGCGGACTTCCGGCGAATCGTGTGAGACCGGCATCGAACATCTTCTCCGGGAACACCGGATTCCGGATCGAGTCCATGAGGGCGCGATGTCACCAGGCGCCGCCTCGGACACGCACCTCAATGAAAATCGCCATTCATGCATTTGAGCCGCGCCTGGAGGCTCGGCTACCTGATGCCCTTGAGTTCCGTCATCACGCGGGTCATGCCGCCGTCAATCGTTATGGACTCGCCGTTGATGTAACTCGCGGCGTCCGAAGCCAGGAACACGATGACATCCGCAACGTTCTTCGGATGTCCCAGCCGGCCGAGCGCGACCCGCGCCGCCAAAGCATCCTCCACACCTGTCATGTCTTTCCGCCGCGATTCCAACATCGCCGTCTTTACGATTCCCGGATTGACGCCATTCACCCGAATGCCCTTCGGTCCCCAGTCAGCAGCCAGCGCCCGCGTCATCGCGTCGATTGCGCCCTTGGTGGCCGCATAAGCCATCCTCCTGACGGGTCCCCTCAGGCTGGCCACGGAAGAAACATTCACGATCGAACCTCCGCCTCGTTCGATCATTGCCGGGCCAAGCCCGATCGTCAGCATGAGTTGCGAGCGGAAATTGACCGCGAAAATCCTGTCCAGATCTGCCTCGGTGAGTTCTTCCGGCTTTCCTCTGATCGCGAAGCCGGCATTGTTGACCAATACATCCACCCCGCCGGTCTCGGACAAGACGGTCTCGGCGAGGTGCGTCCCTGCACCCGTCTCGGCGAGGCCATGGGGAATGACGAGCGGGTCATTGCGGAGATCGGCAGCGACTCGTTCGAGATCCTTCACCGTCTGCGCCGTCAGGACGACCCTGGCGCCCGCTGCATCAAGCGCACGCACCGTCGCTTCGCCGATGCCACGGCTTGCGCCAGTTACGAGGGCAGTCTTCGAAGCCAGTATCTTCATATCATTTCCCCTAAACGTTCGCGCCTCCAATGCGCGAAAAAGTCGCCGGATGCCGGTGTTCCACCAACAGGTAACGTATCCGAGTGAACACTCCGTCGCCTGAAGACGACGGCTTCGCGGCCAAGCTACGCGGCAA
>JAPPHA010000004.1 GCA_028874915.1 Paracoccaceae bacterium | reverse complement strand
CACATGCCACTGAAAAACAATCATCTTTTTTTGTGCGCGTTAAACATGGGTTAGGTCATCGGATAGCCGATCATCACGCGGGACTCGGGAATCAACATTAGAGCACCATCGATTGTTTTAGACATGCATGTCTCGTGTGCGCACCATCATGCATTAAAATCCGCAGATGGCGCGTATCGTGTGGTGAACGTCTACTTGCTTCGGAAGCCGTGCCTCTAATTCTTCGTCGAGCACCTCGTGAGAGGTAAGGTCGAGGGGATCGCCGATCACGCCAAGAGGCTTGACGCCCGGCCCCGAAAATATGGACCAGACATTGATGTCGGAGAGATACGGCGGGCCATGATGGGCCGGGACGGATGGTTTCGTCCAGCCTTTCTCAACCAAGCCATAACTGTAGTCAGCGAGAATGAGGATGTCCGGGCAGCGCCGGTGCGCGAAGCGTCTTATGAACCAAGGTGCCTCGGCATCTTCGCGGTACCAAGCGCCTCGAATGTTGGGAATCTCCCGGACAGCCGCAACCGCGCTCTCGACGGCCTTTGCCGAAGTGTCGTGCAGATAAATTCCTCCCGAAGAGCCCGACAGGTAATAGGCGACATTTGCCTCTACATCCGGCGAATTCGCCAAATGAGACATCACGTCGACCGAATTCGGACGATCTGTCATTCCGTGATCGCTCGCGATGACGATGAGCGTGTCATCCAGCCAACCGCGGGATTCCAGATACTCCAGGAGGCGGCCGATCTGCCGATCCGTTTCCTCTACGGATTCGCGAATTTCCGGCGAATTCGTGCCGTACAGATGCGCCACTATGTTGACGCTGACCAAGGTGATGAAGAACAAGTCGGGTTGCTCGGCATCGAACATCGCCAAGGCGGCATCCATGATGTGGACGTCAATCTCGGGAGTGTCCGCAATGTCCACGTCGAGATGCCGAATTCCGTCTCCGATCCAGTCCATCTTTCTTGGAATTCGGATACCTTCGAGATAGGCCGGGGTTGTTCGACCGGGCCGCTCCGTCCAAGCGAAGTACTCTTCGTTCACGCCCGGACCTATGTACGGCACACCCAACGCCCGCATCGTCACCAGTTCGTTGTAGCAATACGCGACTACATCCGCCTCGCGCCCCGCCAAGAGTATGCTCGGACGATCTTTCGTCGAAACGGCAGACACCTTGATCTTCGGATCGGACGATTTCCAGGTATCCGCTAACGTCGGCGCTTCAAGCCGCAGCTCGCCTGTCTTTTCGTCGTAGAAGTATTGAATTTCCCCAGATTTGTGATCAAACCATTGTCGACTGGTGCACACACCGTGCGATTTTGGGTAGACCCCCGTCGAAAGGGAAGAGAAGCCGGGCGCTGTCTCAGAGATGAAGCTCCCGCATACGGAATTTCGGAAACTCACACCTCGTTCGATTATTCGATTGATGTTGGGAACATTGAAGCGTTCGAGGTAGTCGTAGCGTCCTGCATCCACTCCCACGAAGACCACACGGCGTGGGCGTTTCGACGTATCGATGATATTCGTCAGCGCCGTGCCACCCAACGGATCCCGCCCATTATTTGGCACCGTCGTCATAGTCGTTTCCTCTCTTGTGTTTGATTCAGTTCTTCTCGCCAAGAGAGCTTTGTTATTCCGATTAGTCAAGCTAATTACCTAAGAACCTTCATGATTTTCTGCGTTCACTTACCCCGGAGCATGAATCTCGCACGTGACAGACGGTTTCCGGAACGGTGTCGTGTGGTGGCGCCGTTGCCGGGACCGGAGTATCCCGTGGCCCATGGAATGGGTGGCGGTAGAACAGGACGAATTTTTGCGGCCCTGGAGCCCGTTCCAAAACTGTCCATTCGCCGTGGGGTCCGCGCCCCGAAGTGTTTCCGCCAGGACTGACGCCTGCCGAGAGCGTGGAGAAATTCGAGACGCTGCAGGAGGCCTCCGGCCGCGTGCAGACCAGTGTAAACCCCACAGGCGTGCTTGCCGCCACCCGTCTCCTGTCAACCACAATTCAAAACGAGTTGGATCATGAGCGATTCACCGAAACATGATGAAATGGAAGTCCGGCATGCCGCCGCCATTTCGACTATCATGACCGCTTGGTATGCGAGTCGTATGCCGAGCCTGCGGACTTCGAAACCGCTTGGCTCACAACTCCGGACGGCAAAGTCAATCATGACTTTTGCTTTCTCGACAGGGCCGCCGCCGCGCGGGAGTGGGTGCGACTTGGAGCCGAGGTTCTCGGGGCAGTGCGATGATGGCGGAATGCTGCGGCAACGGGTCTGGATTTCGCTTTCGACACCTTCGTCCGGAAAGCAGGGTGGAACTCGGTCGTGCAGGTCTACCATGGACCGGTCGACAACGACGAACACGCAGGCGACATCTTGTTCACAAGGATCTCAAGTCATGCGAGAGGCCTTGCCATGCATTTCTTCAAGCGCAAGAGTTTCGAAAGACAACAGAGTCCCGGTTCGTTCTCTCTGCTCGAGGCGGGAGACCTGTTGAGGATGCGTTCTATCTGAAGATTTCGCCCGACCTGCGTTGTGTATTCGAGAAGCTGTAGACATGGGGGGGTCAATGTCGCAGGATCGATGAGAAGGCACGCCACAGCGGCAGAACGCCCGAGGGACCGAACCGGAGCGAAAGGAGTTGCACAGCAGTTCGGTTTCATTGAGGACCCCGCCGCTAGTCCCAGGCAACCAAGAATTCGCCGGCCAAGAGCCTGCGCCTGTCCTACACGGCAACCCGCTGAGCAGCCGAACCGGCGCTTGTAAAAAGCCACCAATAGTCAAGAGTTTATCCAGCAGCGATCATTCCACCACGGAGGTTCACCCCACCAGAAACACACCGCGCGATGACTCGCCCATACCGATCAGTGGTCCGAAGTGCTGCATGCAACGATTCGGACCCCATCCAACAACTTTCGTTGAATAACTTGGGAAAACCAACCGATAAGGAGACAACAATGTGCCATCCAGTCATCATGGAATACGTCAAAGGAAAGGCACTCAGCCGCCGCGATCTGTTTCGCGGGTCAGCAGCTGCAGGTGCGGCAATTGTGGCCTCGGCAGCTTTGACGCCAAGGCCCGTGCTGGCGCAGGAGGCCAACCGCGCCATCGACCTGACCTATACCCTGACTCACGACTTTCCGACCTATTTTGGTGAACAGCAGTTCTTTGATGAGGACGTGTTCACCTATGCCGAGCATGGTTTCAATCTGAAAATGCTGCGAGTGAATGAGCATACCGGTACCCATATGGACGCTCCGCTGCACTTTACCGATGGCGGCACTTCGATCGCCGAAGTGCAGGTTGAGGCTCTGGTCTGCCCATTGGCCATCGTTGATCTCCAGGAAAAGGCGGATGCAAATCCGGATGCGCAGGTCACGCCTGACGATCTGAAGGCCTGGATTGCCAAGCACGGGCCGTTCCCCCAAGGTGCCTGTGTCGCCCAAAATTCAGGCTGGCAGAAACGGATGGGCTCGCCCAGGTTCCGCAATGCCGATGATGAGGGAAAGATGCATTTCCCGGCATTCCATGTGGAGGCGGTCACGATGCTGTTGGAAGAGGCCGACGTTGCAGGAATCGGCGTCGATACACTCTCGATCGATTATGGTTTGTCGGCGGATTTCATCACCCACTACACATGGTTGCCGGCGAACCGCTGGGCGGTCGAGAACATGGCCAATCTCGACCAGATGCCGCCCACCGGCGCCACCTTGGTCGTCGGCGCGCCCAAGCATCAGGGCGGCACCGGGGGACCCTGCCGCTTGATCGCACTCTTATGACGCACGACCCATTTTGGGGACCACCAAAGTCCCGGGGGTCAGTGCACCCTGGAATGGCGTCCAGCGTGATCATCAGCTGAGTTCCGGGTTTCTCCGGCATGGCCAGCGGCGTCTCTCGCTCAACAATGCCGTTGCTTGTCTCCACGGGTTTTGGTGGTCCCCATGCCGGGTGTCTTTGCCGAATTCGAAACCAACCTGCGCCGTGAGCGTCAGGCCGAGGGGATTGTCTCGGCCGGAAAACGGGTCCTGTCGCGGCTGACCTGCATGGGTCGACAACGTAACCATCCGGCGACGGCGGGCCGAAGGCCGATGACCGACCCGGATCGTCCGCGAACTGGGGATCTCACGTGGAATCGTATACAATGCAAAAGCCGGGACTGAAGAGCCTGATGGAGCCGATCCGGACGTGTGAGGATTCAGGGGGACGCCAGCCTCACCGAACGTCAATGGGCCTGTAATCTGTTCTCGGGACGTTCTTCAGGATGTCCATATATCGAGCTTCGGTCCGTTTAGGACAATCTGTGTTGCCCTGAATCAAGGGGCAGGGAAGTCCGTTGCAAGAAGGAAGAATTGAGATGTCCGCTCGGAACCACGACAATCGAAAACTGCAGGAACCATTCGTGAGGTTGGTCGCAGCCTTGGCGGTCGCATCGGCAGGCCTCGCGTCAACGGCCGGGGTTGCGGTCGCAGAAGAAGGAACGTTCCGTCTCCTCCTAAGTCTTGTCCGGGATTTCACGACATTCGAGCACGCTGGGGACCTCGTCACCGGAGGGGCCTTGGAGGGGACCAGTACGATACTCGAGAGTTCGGGCGATCCCTTTGTCGAAGGCACTGACTCGAAGGTGGCCTGTATCGCCCTGGTTCGAGCATCGAAAGCCGGCATCGATCTGGAAGCCCCTTGCACGATTACGGATGGCGAGGGGGATCACATGTATGTCCTCGCGAAAAGACGGTCGGGTACGATCGAAGGCGGCGGCGGCGGTGATGGCCGCTACGAGATCATGGGCGGGACCGGCAAGTTTGCCGATGTCCGTGGAAATTGCCCCTACGACACGGAATACCTGAAAGACAGTCTCCATCTCGTGACGAGAACCAAGTGCACCTGGCATCGTGTGTCCCCGTAATCGGGTCGGTTCCGGTCGCACCGCTTTCTGGATATCGGCGAGCATCCTGACGGTCTCCATGCGCCTCAACTTGGTCTCGTCGCCATCATGGGTCACTTCGGAGAACACCGCCGGCACTCTCTCGGAGATCACGACGGTCAGGAACCGGTCGCCGGCGTCATTGGCAAGCCCGACGAGCGCAGAACGGACTCATGATCCGGCTGGATGGCGGACACTGCCAGTGCCGTAGCCGGCACCACCCCTCGCGGGGCGAGTCGGCGAAGTCCGCACGGCCGACCCGTCCCGCAATCTGTACTCGTCACCGGCCATGGCGACCGTCCATTGGATCCAGCAGGCGCAGGACCGGCCGGCGATGATGTCTGCAGTTGCCAGAACCGGGACTTCCGCTTCCGCGCATCAAGCGGCACCGGCCCGTAGTATCGGCCGTAACGCAGCTGCCGGATCAGGACGTGAAAACACAGGGGGTCGGCCTCGGCCGTCCGCCTGAGAACGACGACGCTGACGGCGACAATCACCGGCCCGGTTACGATTGTCGACAGCGATTGCGGTGTCGAAGTCCTGGTTGCCAGCACTGATCAGGCCAGCGGGTGTCGGAACTCCGGAATGAAGGCTGCGAATTCGGGAAACCGCGGACTGGACCCTGTATTTCGGGCTGGCGCTTTGAAAACCGAGCCCTTTCAATCCCCATTTCGTGAAATGCGCGACTTACCGTCTTCCCAATGCGGGACGATCAGGGTTAGTTTCCTGCCATTGCAGCGATCCATGTCCGTGAACGGGATTCCGCCGTGGTCCAGTCCACCTTACCGACTTTCGATACGCTGAATGCCCGGAGCCGTGAGGTATTCCGCCTGCTGGTGGAAGCCTACCTCGAGCACGGAGAGCCGGTCGGCTCGAGGACCCTGACCCGAAGCCTTTCGGAGAGCGTTTCCGCAGCGACGATCCGGAATGTCATGCAGGATCTGGAGCTCTTGGGAGTTCTCGACAGTCCGCATGTGTCGGCCGGCCGAATTCCGTCCGACCTTGGCCTCAGGATGTTCGTTGACGGAATCCTCGAGGTGCAGGACCTGGACAGGCGGGAACAGAACCGTATCGAGAAGTCCTTCGGAAGAGAATCGAACGACGTCGCCGCCATGATGGAAACGGCGGGATCTCTCCTCTCGCGGCTCACTCGCGCCGCGAGCATTGTGCTCGTCCCCCGGTCGGAGGCGCCGATCCGGCACATCGAATTCGTCTCGCTCTCCCGGGATCGGGCTCTGGTGGTCCTGGTGACGGCGGACGGAAAGGTCGAGAATCGGTTGTTCCAGCCCCCTCCCGGCACCACGCCGTCAGCCATGCGGGAGGCCGCGAATTTCCTCAATTCAATCATGTCCGGGCATACGGTCGGCGACCTCAAGGATGTGGTGGAAAAGGAGATTCAGGTCCGCAAGCGTGAGATCGACCGGCTGTCAACGGCGCTGATCGAGAAAGGAGTGGCCGCCTGGGACAAGGAGAGTTCGCCGGATTCGCGGCTGATTGTTCGCGGCCGATCCAACCTACTCGACGACGCCACCGACGAAGAGGACCTTGAACGCATTCGGACGCTTTTCGACGATCTCGAGCGCAAGAAGGAAATCGTGGAATTCCTCGAACTTGCCGACACGGGAACCGGCGTCCGGATCTTCATCGGCTCCGAGAACAAACTTTTTTCCCTTTCGGGTTCCTCTTTGGTGATTTCGCCCTATATCAATTCCGATCGAAGAATCGTCGGTGCTGTTGGCGTCATTGGACCGACGCGGCTGAATTACGGCCGCGTCGTTCCCATTGTCGACTATACGGCGCAGTTGATGAGCCGGCTGATGTCGAATCAGGAACGGACCGACAGCTTCTGACAGTGAGGGATCGGCAGGGATGGACGAGATGAAAACGGAGGAGACCGCCGAATCCCCGGGCGGTGCGCCGGAGGCCGTGGGTCGCCCGGAGCTGGAGGATCCGAAACCGGACGCCCAGGAAGGCGCCCAAGAAGACGTTCAGGAATCTGAAAAGCCTTCGGATGACGAGGATGGTGAGGCAACGCCCGCAGCGGCAGCGGATGGCGCGGCCGACACGACCGCAGAAGCCGACACGTCCGGGACAGCCGGCGAAGAACCGGATGCTGAATCACCACCGGAGGCAGACGGACCGGACGATGGCGATGAAACGGCGGAGATCAGCCTTGAAGATCAGCTCGCCGCGGCCCGTGCGGAAACCGAGGACTTTCGCGATCGCTGGATGCGGGCGCTTGCCGAACTCGACAACACCCGAAAGCGGGCCGAACGTGATCGCCGTGACGCCGAGGCCGCCGGCCGCCGGCGGCTGTCACGGGACCTGCTGACGGTCCACGACAACATGAACCGGGCGCTCACCATGGTGGACGAATCCCAAAGGGAGGCAGCCGGTGCCCTGATCGAAGGGATCGAATTGACCAGCCGGGAGCTGGATGCGGCATTTTCCAGGAACGGGATCCTTGCGGTCGAACCGGCTGTCGGCGATCGGTTTGACCCGAAATGTCATGAGGCGATGTTCAACGCGCCGGACCCGGAGGTTCCCGTCGGCCATATCGTGACCGTTGTCGAGACGGGGTTCCGGATAGACGACCGGCTCTTGCGTGCGGCCCGCGTAGGCGTGTCGGCGGGCCCGCTGCCGGGACAAAAGACCGACGACTGATCACGACCGGCAAGCCGAGGAGGCCACGGCGCCAGGTCTGACGGTCAGCGGGTGTCCTCGTCGTCGAGAAGCGACTTCAGTTCGTAGAGACGATCAAGCGCCGCCTTCGGAGTGAGATCGTCAGGGTGAGTGTCACGCAACCGGTCGAGCGCCGGTGACGGGCGGCGTCCGAAGCCGTGTGTCGATCCCGGCCTGTGGCCGGGCGGCGGCTCGTGATCGAAGAGCGGCAACCCCGCGAGAAGGGCCTCGGGCTTGCCGCCGGTGCCGCTCTCGCCGGATTCCAGCGTCTCCAGGACGAGCCGTGCCCGTTCGATGACCGCCCCGGGCAGGCCGGCCAGCCGCGCCACCTGGACCCCGTAGGACCGATCCGCCGCGCCCGGCCGCACTTCGTGAAGAAAACGGATGTCGCCTTCCCATTCCGTTACGGCGACTGTGGCGTTGAACAGCCGGTCAAGCGTTCCCGAAAGCGCCGTCAACTCATGGTAGTGTGTGGCGAAGATCGTCCGGCAGCCATTGACGTCATGCAGGTACTCGAGTGTTGCCCAGGCGATGGACAGCCCGTCAAAGGTCGCCGTGCCGCGGCCGATCTCATCGAGAATGACAAAGGCGTTGGTGTCGGCCTGGTTGAGGATGGCGGCGGTTTCGACCATTTCCACCATGAAGGTTGAACGACCCCGCGCGAGGTCGTCCGAGGCGCCGACCCGCGAAAACAGGTGGGACGCGATCCCGATGGCTGCGCTCCGAGCGGGAACGAAGCTCCCCACCTGGGCCAGCAGCAGGATCAGGGCGTTCTGACGGAGGAAAGTGGATTTGCCGGCCATGTTGGGCCCGGTCAGCAGCCAGATGGAAGGCCGGTCGCCCTGGGCCGGGGAGAGGTCGCAGTCGTTGGCAACAAAGGATCCGGCATCGCTTTCGCGAAGCGCTGTCTCCACCACCGGATGGCGGCCGGCTTCGATGCGGAATTGCCGATCCTCGAAGATGTCGGGACGGACCCAGTCCTCTCCACGGGCGAGATCGGCGAGAGCTGAAGAGACGTCGATCGTGGCGATGGCTGCCGCTGCATCGGCGATCCGGGCCGAGGATTCGAGAACCTGTTCGGTCAACTGGTCGAAGATGGATCTTTCAATCTCCAGCGCCGTATCCGCGGCCGAGAGGATTTCGGATTCCAGTCGCGAGAGTTCGGCGGTCGTGAACCGGAGCGCGTTGGGCAGAGTCTGGCGATGGATGAATGTGGTCGACATCGCCTCGCCAAGCATCTGTTCAGCATGGCGGGCGTGGGTCTCGATGAAATATCCGAGGACATTGTTGTGCTTGATCTTCAGTGAAGCGATACCGGTCGTTTCGCAATAGCCGGCCTGCAGTCCGGCGACCACCTTGCGCCCCTCGTCGCGAAGTTTCCGGTTCCGGTCGAGATCGGCATCCTGTCCTTCTGCGATGAAACCGCCGTCCCGGGCCAGAACCGGAGGCATCGGGACCAGCGCGTCCTGCAGCGACGACTGGAGGGACTCGCAACCACCCAAGGCGGCGAACGCCTGAACCAGTTCTTCGGGCAGCCCGGCGGTGGCGTCCGGGGATCCGCTTTCGAAGGCCTCTGTGAGACGTTCCGCCCGGGCCAGCCCGTCACGAATGGCCGCGAGGTCCCGGGGGCCGCCCTGGCCGGCTGAAAGCCGTCCGAGAGCCCGCCCCATGTCGGGAACCGAGCGCAACTCCGTTCGGCAGGCGGCCGCAAGATCCGGGTAGGAACCCATGAAGGCGACAGAATCGAGCCGCCTCTCGATGACCGGCCGTTCCGTTGACGGGCTCGCGAGACGGCGTTCGAGCAGGCGGGCACCGGCCCCCGTGAGGGTGCGGTCAATGGTGTCGAGCAGCGACCCGCGCCGCTCGCCGGCAAGGTTCGTCGTCAATTCGAGGTTGCGGCGGGTTGCGGCGTCGATCTGGAGAGTCCTGCGGCTGTCCTTGAGGACAGGAAGTCGAAAATTCGGGGTCGGACCGGAGTGCTTCAACGCGAGATAGTCGACTATGGCCCCCATCGCCGACCGTTCGGGTTTCCCGAATTGCCCGAAAGCATCGAGCGCCCGGACCCCGAACAGCCGTTCGAGCCGGGATTCGGCAGCCGTGCTGTCGAAGCTTGACCGGGGCAGGGGCGTGACGGTCGCGTTCGTCTCGTCGAAGATCCCGAACAGGGATTCCTCCAGGGATTCCGAGACCAGGATTTCCTGCGGGGACAGCTCGGCAAGGAGCGGCGCGATCATCGCATCCGGGCACCGCTGAACCAGGAAGTCGCCGGTGGTAATGTCCGACCAGGCCATGGCCGACTGGCCCCGGATCTTCGAAAAGGCGCAGAGAAAATTGTGCTGCCGGGCGTCAAGAAGGCTGTCTTCGGTGACCGTTCCCGGACTGACAAGACGGGTCACACCGCGCCTGACGACCGATTTGCTGCTGCGGGCCTTGGCCTCCGAGGGGCTTTCGAGCTGTTCGCAGACAGCAACCCGGAAGCCCTTGCGGATCAGGGTTTCGAGATACCCGTTGGCAGCGTGAACCGGCACACCGCACATGGGCACGTCCTTGCCGCGATGGGCGCCCCGCCGGGTCAGCGCGATATCCAGCGCCTCTGCGGCGAGCACCGCGTCATCAAAGAACATTTCGTAAAAGTCGCCCATCCGGTAGAACAGCAGCGCCCCCGGGTGTTCCGCCTTGATCTGGAGGTACTGGGCCATCATCGGGGTGACGGCGGGTTCTCGGCCTGGCAACGGAAGTTCTCTCCTTCGACCCGCGATCGCATGACGCGGCAAGGCTGTGACGGTATCCGGCGGGGAACAGGTCAGCAAGGGACCGACCGATGGCCCGACAATGTTCGATTCGGGTCCCGAAGCCCCATGCGGAACGTCTGTTGGCAGAAGCGAGACCCTTGAGTTACCGCACGAGTTCGTGGTCGAGTTGTCGGACGTTGATTCTCGCCATGTTTTTGCCCAGCAAAGCGCTCGCCATCAGATTGGCATCGTATTGAGCGACCTCGACAAGAAGTCGAGATCGACACGCGTTTCGAACGGTCGGGGACTTCGGACAGTGACAATGTGCCGCGATTTTAGGGGGGCCATCCGACGACGTCGGCCCGGCAGGCTGCCAGTCGGGTTGATGTCGCCAAGCGCCCCCGGGGGAACGGCGTTTCAGCGAGTCATCGACAAGGTCGTTCCGTGAATGGTTTTCACGTCATGAGCGCCATGACGTCAGCGTATGTTTCAGGGGCTCCAGTTGGCAGGCCCGGCGATCGTCGGAAAACGTCCTGTGCCCGCCGCCCGTAACGTGAGTCGCCGGGCGCGTGTCGCCTTCCCAGGCCTTGGATCCGGAACGGAGTTCCTTTGCGTGTTGACGACGCGGAACCGCCTCTCCAGGCGGCAAGCTGGGAATCCATGTAACTCCGGTCTTTGGTGACAGGAGGTTCATCCGCCAAGTCGGCCGCGCCGCAGGTATCGGGCCCGTGGCATGTTTCGCAGTTCTTTACAGCGGAACCGGATACGGGGTTACATGGTCCTGCGAAACGCTGGGACGGGATCTGAATTCCGGGGGGGAGACCGGCGCGGCACCGGTAAGGAGACCGGTCTGGATCCGAATTCGGACCAACAGGGACCGGGAATCCAGCGCACGGAGGAAGACGAACGGTGACGGGTCATCCGAACAGCTTGTGGTTGGCGACAGCGCCGTCCCCGCCCGAAACATCGCCGCTCCGGGACAGGATCGAGAGTGATGTTGCCATCGTCGGGGGTGGAATAACCGGCCTGTCCACGGCACTGCATCTCGGCGAAGCCGGCAAGCGATGCGTTGTCCTCGAGGCCCATGACATCGGGTGGGGGGCGTCCGGACGAAACGGGGGCCAGGTCAATCCCGGGTGGCGCATTCTTCCGTCCGAGGCCGCCGCCAGACTCGGTCATGAACGGTCGTCGGGAATCCTCGACATGCTCAACCGTGCGGCCGACCTCGTTTTCGGACTTGTCCGACGTTACGCCATCGACTGCGATCCGGAACGCCCCGGCCTCATCTACGCGGGAATCGGCGGACATGGGCAGGAGTTCCTTCACGCCTGGGCGCGAGAGTGGAGTGCGTTCGGGGTCGAGACCGACATCCTCGACAGGACGGCCGTCAGCGACGCGCTGGGGAGCGACTTTTACAGCTACGGCCTGCGCGACCCGCGGGGCGGCCATGTCCAGCCGCTGTCCTATGTCAGGGGGCTCGCCCGGGCTGCCATCGAACAGGGAGCCCGCATTCATACCGGGTCACGCGCCATGACCATTGAACGGGCAGGACCCGACTGGCGTGTGGCGACAGGGGACGGCCATGTCACCGCCCGGCATGTTGTTTTCTGCGGCAACGGTTACACGGATTCCCTCTGGGGCGGACTCCGGAAAACCGTAGTCCCCATCACCTCCTTTCTGACGGCGACGGAACCGCTCGCCGGCGAACGTCTGCGGAGCCTTCTGCCGGGTCGCCACGCCGTGGCCGAAGCACGGCGCATTCTGCATTACTACCGCCTGGATGGTGGCAACCGCTTCGTCATGGGCGGGCGGGGAAACCTGATGAGCCTTCGGGAGCCGGGGTCGGTCGCCCATCTGAGGCGCATGGCCCTTGCGATATTCCCGCAGCTCGACGGTGTGGCCTGGGAGTATGACTGGGGCGGCCAGCTCGCCCTCACCCCCGATCAGATCCCGAGGCTGTTTTGCCTGGACCGGAACGTTCATGCCGGTCTGGGCTTCAACGGTCGCGGCGTGGCGATGGCGTCCATGTTCGGGTTGCAGCTCTGTCGGGCGGTCATGGGCGAAAGCCCGGACATGCCCGTGGAATCGATCCGGACTATCCCCTACCATCGACTGCGGCAGATCGGGATCACGTGGTATCTCGCCCGTTCGCGGGTCCTCGATGCTTGGGATCTGCGGGCACGCCGCCGAGACGACTGAACCGGCCCGATTCGGACGGGCCCGCTTGCCAAGGTGTGTTGAGGCCAGTTCAGTTGGGCGGATTTCGTGAAGCCAGTCTTGGATTGGTGTTGACGGACAACGAATGCGAGCGGGCAGCCCGAACCGGTTACGGAACTGCGAGACGGACGCCGCCGGCCGGATGTTCGGCCCCGACGGGCAGCCGAATCGCCAAAGAGTCGGCCTGCAAGCGACTCCCGGATTGCGGGTTGACGGAACGAACGGTGTACGGTCCCCGTCAGGAGGGCGTGAATTCGTCGACGAGCGCGCGGAGGTATCCGACATCGTCACCCGAGAGAACGTCGACGGCCCCTTCGGCCACCCAACCTCCGGCGATGGAACGCAGGTCACGCCCGTATTGCTCGTAGCTGGCGAGGACGGCTGGCGGCGGCAGGTGGCAACGAACGGCGATGCCGGCCCCGTGAATCGCATGACCGTCCTCGGCACGGAATCGGTCGGCCTCGACGGAAACCGAATCGAGACCCGCCCGGGTGGCCATCCCTGCGGGGTCGACATGGCGGGCATGGGTGATGCCCTCGGTTCGGAGCCCCGGGATCGCCGTTCGGGCCTTTGCCAACTGCTGGTGATCGAATGAGATTGCGACCAGCCAGTCGCTCGCCCCGGGGACCGTTGCAATGAGCTCCCCGAGCCGGGCGATCAGGGCGTCTTCGTTTTGTGGTGAGTCCTTGATCTCGCAGTGCAGGCCGATGCGGTGTTCGCAGGCGAAATCCAGGACCTCGCCGAGGAGCGGAATGCGTTCGCCGGCGTTCGCCGGGTCGAAACGACCGCCCGCATCCAGCGCCCGGATTTCCGCCGTTGTCATGTCCTCGGCATAGCCGCGGCCATCGGTCGTCCGGTCGACCGTGTGATCATGCAGGACGATGATGTCGCCATCGCCGTTCAGAACCACGTCGGTCTCGAGCGATGTGCATCCGAGTTCAACGGCCCGGCTGAACGCCGCCATTGTATTTTCAGGGCGATCGACGCAGTGGCCGCGATGCCCGCAGACATGAACCTGGCCGGAGTTGGAGGCGAGAAGTGCGTACATGGCGGGACTCCGTGTCATTGAGCCGGGGGTGGAACCGGGGTCGAGACGGCCCACCGGCCGGTCGCGCCCCGACGATTCGGTGCGGACGGTTTTCGATCGGAGCCGTCGGACTTGAGGGCCCGGGGGGTTCCGGTGGCGGAATCGACGACATAGAGGACTTCCCGGCCCGTGGTTCCGATCTGCTCGATGCGCCCGTCGCGCATACAGGTGATCCTGTCCGCCGTGGTCGTCGCTTGGATCTGGTCTTGGGTGGCCAGCACCGTCGTTGCCCCGAGGCGTTCCGGAAGCATCTTGATCCCGGTCCTCAGGGTTCGCTGCAGCGTGGTGTCGAGATCGGACAGGGGTTCATCGAGCACGAGCAGAAGCAGCGTCGGATCCTTCACGAGAGCCCGCGCCGGCTCCACACGCTTCCGCTGGCCGCCGGTCGAGCCGTTCCGAGATCCGGACAGATCGAAAGCCTCGGTGACCCGCCGGTCGGCGTTGCTGCCCGCCACGAACATGAAGCGCAGCGGAACGCGGATGTTCTCACCAACCGACAGATGCCGGTACAGGGCGCAGGGCTGGAAGATGATGCCGAATGACCTTTTGTGAAAACCGGGGTCGCCTGCCCATCAAACGCCTTCGGAAGACTGCTGGCAAGGGCTCGGAACGGTGCGTCGACTGTTTCTGGCGGACAAAGGACGTGCCCGACCGCAATCGCGAAGATTCCATCTGCGTCAATCGTTTCCGCCGAGGCCTTCCCAGATCGCCTCGACCCAACTCCGAATCGTCAGCGCCTCGTCCCAGCGGTTGGACATCTCGCGGCCATCAGGACCCGTCATGGCGTATTCAGGCGGCCCAAGTTCGCAGAGAAAGATGCAATCGCCGCCGGGGTTTCGCTGCCGCCAGTCTTTCAGGCCTTCGCGCCACCAGCCCTTGAACAGGTCGACCCACTTCCGGTGCTGTGGAAACCCGATCTGCAACTGGATCTGCTGGCGGCTGGCCACCCGCCCCTGGAAACTGTCAGACCGTTCGAGAATGCGGCGGATGTGGGATCGGTCGCGGGGGTCGAGGGGCAGGCGGAATTCCCGGTCGACCACGTAATGGGAGAGATCGGCCGAGAGGCGCATTTCGGGGATGGCGTCCAGCAGGCAGAGGGTCGCGTAGAGGTCGTTGGTGATGCCGTTGCGGTGGGTTTCGAAATGGATCGGCATGCCGACCGTTTCCGACATCTCGATCCACGTTCGAATGACCGGAATCATCCCTTCGACGGTAACCGGCATCACCTGGCCGATGACGTCGACGAAGGGAGAGCCGAAGTCCCGGGCCATGACCAGCGTTTCACGAAGGGATTCGACGCTGCGGGGAAAGGCAACAATCAGCGGCGTCAGCCCGGCACGGTCCATGTGCGGGCGGATCGCCAGGGCCGTTTCGACATCGGCGGCTCCGAGATCGAGAGCCAGCCCGTCGTAGCCGGCGCCGGCCACGCGCTCGCAGACCTTTTCGTGCGAAAGCCTGATTCCGGTCTGGTCATGAGGCTGCATCGCCCAAAGCGACGTGAAGATTTTCAGTTGGCGCATCACAGGACCCGGCCCGGGCTCCCTGCGTCATTTCGGGCACCGCAGCGTGCGAATGTGGGCGCACGCCCCAGGCGGCGGCCGATCCCGTCGACGGTCAATCGACCAGGATGCGGGCCCTGCGCCCGCCCGTGCGCGGAACGACCCAGACCTCGTTCATCGGATACTGACTCTCGTCCTTCTGCGCGAGCTTTCGGATCACCTCCACCTGGAATTCAAGGTACCCCATCCGGTGGACGGCGCCGGCGGACTCTTCGAGGCGTTGATTGAGTCGGCGGAGCTTCCAGAACGGCACCGACGGGAAGATGTGGTGGGCCGTGTGATAGGGCATCTGCCAGCAGAGCCAGCGCAGGACGGCATGAGTCCGGGTCGAACGGGTATTCTCGAGGATGTCGTTCTCGTGCGAGAGGCCGAGATGCTCGATGGTGTTCTGTAACTGGTGGACGGGCTTGGTCAGCAACATCGGAAGGAGCCAGAAGGTGACCGCCGCCCAGGTCCCGAGGATCAGTGACACGGCGGCGATGACCGCATATCCGGCCAGATGCAGGCGGGATTCCAGGATTACCTTCGCCTCTTCCTCCTTCCGGATATAGGGCTCGAGAATCGTGCCCGAGGCCCGTCGGATGATCCCGACAAATCGGTTTTGCCAATAGGTGACTCCGAGCAGCCACAGGAGATAACTGCCGAGCGTGTAAGGTTCGCGAATCAACTCACCGTCACGTTCCCAGTCCTGGGTCCACTGGTGGTGGGCAAAATGCATGATCTGGTCGAAGTCCCGCGGGAAGAACTGCACGAAGCCGATGATCCGGCCGAAGACTTCGTTCGGCTTGCGGGTCCGGAAGACCGTGCCATGCGACAGTTCGTGCTGGGCCGCGTAGAGAAAGTTGATCAACACGCCGAGCACGAATCCGGTGGCAAGGACCCACCAGCTTCCCAGTGCCAGCGCGTGCAGCCAGGCGGCCACCGCGATGGCGAGAAGGTGGCTCGCCATCTGCAGCGCGCCCATCAGGTCCGAACGCTGGTTGAGAGACCTGAGTTCGGCGGGTTCGAGTATTCGCCGGCGAGAGAAGACTGCGTCCATGTGCGCCTCCGACTCCCGCCTCGATACGCCCGCGCCCATCCGGGATCAAGGGGTGGACATTCGCCCCTTTCAGCCATGCCGGGAAATCAGGATGGGCCCGCCGGTGTCATGAGTTTCGTTAACGGCGGCTTCCCGCTCATCCTTGTCGATCATCCGCGCCTGTGCGCATAGCGCAGCAGCAAATCCACATCGAACACCGTGGGTCTCGTGACAAGGCGCTGAATCTCCCTGGCCGACCTGCGGAATTCGGGTTCGATCACAACCGGACCGGCCTCCGATTCGGACTCGTCCGGAATGGGATGAATGGCCGTTTGGCCGCCAATTCTTGTTGACCTCACCACTTTGTCCGAATCAGAATTTTCCGGGTAAAGTCGCCTGGAGAACGGACGCTTGGCCGAACCACTACGCGCCGGGAGTCGGTTCGCCCCGTCCGGACCTGGGGACTCTTCAAGGATTCCGGACGGCTCGGGAATCGTCGAAGGGACAATTCCCCGGGAACGATCCTCACCCGGTCAGGCCGCGCATTTTCCGCTCGACCGTCTGTCAGCCCGACCCGGTCCACGGCTCCACAGCCCGTATGTATAGGGCGATGCCCGCCGTTTTCACGGTTCACGGTTGGGAACCCATTCTTGTCCACCCCGAGGAACCGCCTAACCGTGGCATTGCCGACAGCAACATCTTCGAGATCGTCAACGGCAGCCTGGCGTCCTCTCCAACCGAGAGCACGTGCTTCTGGCCGTCCTTCGGGGTTGTCGACTGGCCGAAGGGTTTCCGAACGCAGACTTCGTGCAAAGGGTCGTCGCACCCTGGTTCGGGCCCGCCTTGATCCGGACACCGATACTCCCGGGCGTCGCGACAGGGCTGGTGGCCCCGATGTGCTGCCCGCGATCCCAGGACTTCGACATCCTGTCAAAGCCGGGCTGCCCTCGCCGTTCGGGCGGAAATCCGTATGTACCATGGCGCCCCGTCCCCGGGTTCACGCCCATCAACCCCCGGCGTTCGCAGTGGCAGCCCAAAATCCCAAGTGCGCGTGATCGGGTCAGCTGCCGGTGGTTTCGGAAACCGACAGAATCCGGTACAATATGCGTCTGGCCGCCCGGCTCTGGCACCGCGCTGGCAAAGTTGGAAACGTGGGCGACCGCAGTTTTGTCTGGAAAACTCCTCAAAATAATCTACTATATCGATCCGTTGAATATGTCTCAGTTCTCAAGTCACAGGAGGGCAAAATGAAAAAACTTGTTCACGTGGCGGCCGCCACACTGATTGCAGCGAGTTGTGGTACTGCTGTTCCGGTATTTGCCGAAGATGTCACCGTCAAGCTGTGGTCGCGTGCCGACCGCTCGGGACCGCTGCGTGCAGGCAATATTGTCGCCGCAGCTGACCAGCTAAACCGCATTCTTGAAGCGTCCGGCGCTGACGTTCGTGTGGTCATCGACCTTATCGAAACCAATGCCCGCGGCTTTGACGCGGACTCCCTGGATGTTCTCAAGGCGCATTCGGTTGGCGATACCCCAGACATTCTTGTAGCCGCCCATGAATGGATCGGTTCATTCGTGGAAGCTGGACTGGCAGCAAACCTGGAAGAGCACATTGCAGCCAACGAACCCCTGTATGCGGACATGATTCCGCAACTCTGGGAGTCAGTGAAGTACAAGGGTGAGCGCTACGGTATTCCACAGGACTCGGAAATTCGGATGTTCTTCCTGAACAACGACATCCTGCGGGCCACCGGAAAGTCCGAGGAGTTCATCGCCGGGCTGCCAGCCGCAGTCGAGGCAGGCGAGTTCACGATGTATGATTTCTGCGATCTTGCAGCTGAGGCTGTCAATTCCGGAGCGGCCAAGGTTGGTTGGGTACACCGGCCAAACGTCGGCCCGGACTTCCAGATGGCAATGGCTTCATTCGGAATCGACATCTACAACGAGGACGAGGCCAAACTGCAGGTCACCAAAAAAGGTCTGGTCGCATACTACAGCTGGCTGCAATACTGCGTTGAAAACGGTTCTCTGCCGGCTGACATGACCACTTGGTCCTGGGACTCCGTTCATGCAGCGTTCCGCGGCGGCGACGCGCTTTCCAAGTTCCACGGCATCTGGAATGTCGGGGCGCAGCTTGAGTCTTTTGGCGTCAGCGGCGCTGAAGAATACTTCAACCTGATCACTTGGATTCATTCGCCTCCGGGCGAAAAAGGCGGCCAGCCAAAGAACCTCAGCCATCCGATCGTCTATGTGGTTGGCGATACGCCAAACAAGGATCTGGCAGCCATGATCGTGGCACTGGCTTCGCAGCACGTGCCCAACACCGCGCATGCGGTGGGCACCAATCATACCCCGATCAACTACGGACAGGCGGCCATGCCGGAGTTCGTGGAAAAGGGATGGGCATTGATTGCCGGCACACCGATGCTGAAACACGCGGAGTTCATGCCGAATCATGCCAAGATTGGACAGTATAACGCCATCACCTACCAGGGCGTTCAGGCGGTCGAGACCGGTGAACTGAGCCCCGAGGAAGCTGCCGAACTCGTCATCGACGAACTAGAAGTCGAACTTGGCGATGACGTGATCATCCTCGATTAATCTAAACTGGTGGACGGGCCGCCATAATGGCGGCCCGGATTCAATCAAGGTGCGGTCGTCGACTTTCCGAACCGGTACCAACATGCTGGTCTTTCTGGGGCCGGCATCTTTCTTTCTTGTCTGTTTGCTTCTGGCGCCGATTTTTGTCGACCTGGTCGTCGCCTTCACCGACATGGCGCAGACCATTCGGATCAACGAGTTTACCACGAAGCAGTTCAGCAAGCTTGTCCGCGCCAGTGAGGACGCCTGGCTGGGGTTTGAACTCCGCTCTTCCTTTTACCGGGCGCTGAGCCTCTCTGCTGTCTACATTTTCTTTACGCTGGCGATCTTCAACCTGACCTTCGGACTGATTCTCGCGCTGACAACGACAGCGCTTCCGGACTGGCTCGGCGGCGTGTATCGCGCAATCTGGCTGCTGCCGCGAATGTCTCCTTCCGTGGTCTATGCGCTGATGTGGATTTGGGTCGTCGACCCGACGGAACGGGGACTGCTAAACCAGGTCATTGGCGTCCTTGGTTTTTCCCCGATCAACATGAAGCTTGATGCGCCAATCGTCCTGATCGTGACAGCCAATGGTTTCATCGGCGCCTCGATAGGCATGCTGATACTGACCAGTTCCATCCGCTCGATTCCCGAGCATCTGTTTTTTGCGGCGCGGGCCGACGGCGCTGGCTCCCTGTCGATAGTCCGGCACATTGTCCTTCCTGCCCTGCGCTGGCCGCTCAGCTACATTACCGTCTTTCAGTTCCTCGCTCTTCTCGTATCGTTCGAGTACATTTTCCTGATCATGGGGCCGGCGCGCTCCACGATGACAATGGCAATGCTGGCCTACACCAAGACGCTTGCGCCTGACATAGGTGCCGGCCAGTACGCCTATGGTGCGGCGATTACCCTGATCCTGATCGTGATCGGCGTATTCGTGGCGCTGGTTCTTTATCGTCTTGCCAACATGACCCGGCTGCTGATGTCGCCCCGGATCGAGGTGCAGTGATGGCTGTGGCGAAGACACAGGCTGACTGGGAACTTCTGGCGCGACGATCACGCCGCGACCGGCGGATCAAGCAAGGGCTTCTGATCGCCTTTCTGACGCTCGTCACAATTCCGGTGGTCGTGCCGTTTTTCTGGATTTTCGTGATTTCGATCTCCGCCCGCACCGGCGGCGTGGAATCCGAGGTGCTGTGGCGGGCCTGTGCCATCCTGGTGCCGACCGTTTTTGCCTACGGCGCGGCCCATACGGTGTTTCGCAGGGCCCGCCAGCGAATCTATGCTGCCGTGATCCTGGTTTTGCTTGCGGTCGTGGGACTCGCCTTCAGTGTCGGCGATGACCTGCATCTCTACAATTACCGGTTCATGGTCAATCCCAACCTCGTGGAGGAATTGCGAGGCGCCGCTACGGCTGGCGGACAGTTTCCCTGGGTCTGGGTGGCATTTGTCAATTCCCTGTTTGTGGCAGCGACCTCGATGGCGCTCAAGGTCACGGTGGCGACGTTGGCGGGCTACTATCTTTCCCGCTTTGCATTTCGCGGCCGCTCCCAGTTCCTGCAGGGGCTTTTGATCCTGGAAGTGTTCCATCCCTGGATGTTGACCATCCCGATTTTTCTCGTGATCTTCTGGATTGGACTGCTCAATACATTGGCAGGACCGATCCTTGTACTGACCGCGATCGACCTGCCATTCTTCATTTTCATCATGAAAGGCTTTTTTGACGCGGTTCCATGGGACATCGAGATGTCGGCCATGACCGATGGCGCCTCCCGCCGGCAGGCCTTCCGGATGGTCGTGCTGCCGCAGGTGCGGGGCGGCATCATCGCGATTGCTGTCCTGGGCTTCATCAAGGGCTGGGAGGAGTATGTCTTTGTCACGGCCCTGCGGACCGGCAACTCCTACTGGGTGATGTCCACCTACCTTTACTATGTGGCGGAAGACGTGATGGGCGTGGATTATGGTGTCGTTGCCGCTGTCAGTGTCATCTATATCATACCTTCGCTGTTGCTATATCTCTTCTGTCAGAAATTCCTCACTCAATTGACACTCGGAGGTGTCAAGGGCTGATGGCAAACGTTGAACTGCGAAATCTCACCAAGGTCTGGGACCAGGTCACTGCCGTCGACGGTATAAATCTGGAAATCCGGGACGGTGAGTTCCTGGCGGTGCTCGGTCCATCGGGCTGCGGCAAGTCAACGACCCTGTTCATGCTGGCCGGGGTCTACCTCCCGAGCGGTGGCGACATCCTTTTCGATGGCGCCCGTGTCAACGACGTCGAGGCTCGCTCCCGCAATGTCGGAATCGTGTTCCAGTCCTACGCGCTCTATCCGAACATGAATGTCCTGCAGAACATCATGTTTCCGTTGCGGTTCCAGGAAACAAGGGATGCGGCCGCGCAGGCACGTGAGATGGCGGAACTGGTGCAGGTTGGCGAATTGCTGGAACGCCGCCCCAGCCAGTTGTCCGGTGGCCAGCAGCAACGGGTGGCGCTGGCACGGGCGCTGGTCAAACAGCCGAATCTCCTGTTGCTGGATGAACCTCTGTCAAACCTCGATGCAACCCTGCGGCTGACAATGCGTGCCGAAATCCGCCGGATTACCCGGGAATTGGCGGTAACGACAATCCTCGTGACCCATGACCAGCTGGAAGCGACGACAATGGCGGACCGTGTCGTTTGCATGAATGTCGGACGGATTGAACAGACCGGAACCGCCGAAGACCTGTATCTCCGTCCCGATACCCTGTTTGTCGCAGGATTCATTGGCTCGCCGCCGATCAACCTGATCAGGCTACAGGCCAGCCAGCGCGCCGTGCTTGACGTTCCGGATACGGCCGAGACCGTTGGTATTCGACCGGAACTGTTGCATTCGGCTGAAACCGGGCTGCCGGTGACGGTGACAACGGTAGAGCCGATGGGACGCGAGACCCTGGTAACAGCCGACAGCGATCTTGGACCGTTGCGTTTCCTGGAAGCCACATCGCGCCCGAAATGGTCGGCCGGTGACAAACTGCACGTCTCGTTCCGATCGCAGGATACAATTGTCTTTGATGGCGCCGGCCAGAGGATGTCCGACTTGCATGCTGCCATCGGGTAAAGCAATCACATGCAGTGCGATTGCCCGTCAGGTCGAGACGCTCGAGCCCCCAGCCGCCGTACAGCGTCAGGAAGCCCTGCCGTTATCCGGAAGCAGGAAGGTGCATGACCGGCTGCCGGCCGGTTGGCCCGGCCTGAACACCATGGAAATGCCCGCCTCGACGGCGCCGGCTGCGTCATAGCCGGGACTGACAGTCACGGCCTGGAATATGGAACGCTGCAAGCAGGTCGCGCAAAGCGCGGACGTGACTGCCGGCGCTGGCGCCGAAGTCGTGCTTGCCACCGAAACGGACCGCGGCATGGCGCGGTCCGGACAGCGCGACACGCCCGGTGATTTGGCGAGCTGCCCGGGCTGGAGGCATGCATTTGGTGACGAGTTTGTCGAACTTGGTCTCGGGGGCGACCTGAACACAAAAGGGATTCTTCAGGCCGGTCTTGCCGGGTCCGCGGTGCTGGACGGGGCTGCCGAGCCTGAACCGAGTTTCGCTCACATTGCCGAGGAGGGGTTCGACTGGCGGCAGACCAATACCGGGGTGCATACGACCAGGCCGCATCCAGAAGATCCGCCTGACAGTCCATTGACGATGCTGGACTGGCTGCTGGTGCGAAATGAGTGTGCGGACCGGCCATTCGTCGTGCCGGCATGCGTCGCCAATGGCGAGAATCTTTCCGACCACGAAATGGTTGGCACCACGGTTTGGCCGTAATGTGGATGCGAACACGGTGGCTCGCGCCCGCCGGTCCCCGGAGCCAGCTGCGGCGGACGGCCATGTTGCCTACGGTGTTGCCGTGACGAGGATAGTCAGTCATCGCGGAGCCTGTCGGGTAGCACCGGAAAACACGATCGCCTCTGGTCGGCGGGCGGCGGAGCTCGGTGCCGACATTGTCGAGCTGGACGTTCGCGAATCCGCCGACGGTGTCCTCTATGTCCTGCATGACGCTACGTTGAATCGCACCACGAATGGCCGCGGACTGATTTCCCGGGCGCAGAGCCGGGATCTGGACCGGCTGGATGCCGGGACGTGGTTTGGCCCGGATTTTGCCGGCGAGCCGCTTCCGCGCCTGATCGACTTCCTGATGGAACTCAAACCGCTTGTAGGATTCTATGTCGAGGTCAAGGCCGCTGTGCCCTGCAGGTTGGCGGCGGAACTCGAAGCCGCGGGTCTCGGGTCCGGCTGTATCATCTATTCGGAGAATGATGAACTGCGCACGGCGCTGCGAAAGGCCATGCCCCACCAGCTACACATGGTGAATTACCGGAATCATCCCGACATCGAGGAGGCCCGGGCCTCGGGCGCCTCGATACTTGAGTTTCACAGCTTTGACATGACGACACAGCTTATTTCGTTCGCGCGGTCCCGGGGTTTCGAGATCATGATGCACACTCCGCGCCGCGACGAAATCGCATTTCGGAAAGCCCTTGTTGCTGGCGTCGATTACCTCAACATTGACTATCCGGCGACTGCCCTGACGCTTCGCCGCGAGATCCAGGGTGCCTGAACGGCTGGTTTCAACGGTTCGGCCTATGCCGGTTGGCGCCATGAGTTGCGCAACGGTCGGTTTGCCCGGGTAAGGTGTTGATGATTCTGGATCAGGGTAACTCGTGTGCCGCGACATACGGAAGCCGTTGCTTCGCATTCGACTTCTATGAAGAGCCTGCCATAGAGATCCCTGTTACACCGGCGCGCTGAATTCGAGGGCCAGAGGCCCCGCTCCTCGACCCGTTCGAGCCGGACCTTGCCTGACGCGAAGGGCGAGAATATCAGCGGGACTTGCACCGCGAACTGTTCACCGCCGATTTCGCGCCGGCCGATTATCCCGAATATGCCGGCACCTACTGGGGCACGCCGGACACGCCGCTTGCCGATGTACGGATGTCCGCCCCGAGTCAGATCGATCCCGATGTCGTGTACGAATTCTGTCCGCCCCGCGAAGTGCCCTGTCCCATGCAGGAACGCGGGATCAACATCCATTCACTGCTCAAAGAACCCGAACAAGAGGACTATGACAGGCTGATCGATCTTGCCTACGCCTTCTGCCGGTTCGGGAAGATTCATCCCTTCATCGATGGCAACGGTCACGTTCAGCGCGCGGTGTTCGCGGTCATGGCAACGGAGCTCGGCTTTCCGCTGTCGCTGCGCTTCATCATTTGTCCACGGCCCTTCGATCGCCTGCTTGCCGTTGCCTTGGAGAACTTCGGGCAGGCGCCGGATGACAAGGAACGGGAAGAGCTTGGCCTTGTCGCTGAATATCTCGCCTATTTCCTCGATGGGCCGTTCAACGCCCCGCGCAAGCATGTCGGAATCGCGTTGTTGTACACGTCCTGGAGGCGCGAACTCGAATGCGTCGAGTAGGTTGGTCCCAACAACGTGCATAGCCAGCCGTGCCGTCAGCTAACGACGGATGCCGCTGCGGCGGCTAACGCGATTGGTCCGGCGCTCGAAGTATCGGCGGAATATCTCGTTCTCGGGCCAGGCAGCCGGCTCGGCCCAGACCGCGCCCAAGCGCCCGACAAGCCCGGCAATCCAGTCGGCTGCCTGAAGGGTCTGGTATCGATGGCTCTCGACATGGAACGGCGGCTCGATGAGACGGCGACGCGTTTCATTGGGCCGGTACATGCTCTGCGCGGCACAGGCAATCAGAGCGGGACGCTGGTTGTGTTCGTCGAGAATCAGCACGAAGTGTTCCGGCGGGTCGCAGTCCTCGGCGCAGAACTGGTCGATCCGCTTGATCGCTTCGAGAAAGACCCTCGCATAGAGTCGGTTGGGGTCGTGGGTCTCTTGTATCGAGGTCGTTCGTATCCCGACATGGAGCGCGAAGCCGCCCAGCGCGTCGATCCGGTTCAGCAGCCGGTTGGTGAACTTGCGCAGTTCGGGGTAGCGACCCACGTTTGTCACCGTGTAGAGGCTGGCGCCCTTCTTCTCCCAGAGCGCCGGGTGTTTCCCCGAACGCTCGATCTCGAAGGCGAGAAGCTCGCATTTGCGCTGGTAGAACCAGGTTCCGAAGCCGCGCACCTCGTCGGTCGGCAGGACGAAGCTCGCGAGGCCGAACACGGGGCTTTCCCGGTATCTCGGGTCCGTTCGGGCGACATAAGGGCCGACACGTCCAAACTCGTCAAGTTAGGCGAAATACGTCATCTGCAGCCCTCCGAAAACACGAAAGCCCACACCGGAGCGCGGGCCTCGGAAAGAGGGCAGTACAGGGCTGCGTCTCGACGGGGAATTTAGTTCCGTACCGTGGTCGACGTCAAGAACACGTCAACTCGCCGGCAGGCGCGACTCCGCATCCAGATTGTCGCGCTATAGTTGCGGGACATGCTGGCCTACATGGCCGAAAGTGCCGGTGGGTCCGTGGCTCTCGTCGACCCGCGCGGCACCTCGCAGCAATGCAGCGGATGCGGGTTGCAGCCGGAAAGGCGGAAGACGCTCGCGGACAGGGCGCACGAATGCGACAGCTGCGGCCTCGTCATGGACCGCGACGTCAATGCCGCCCGCAACGTACTGCTGCGCTTTCAGGGCCGGGAACCGGCCTTCGGCCGCAAAGCGGGCGGGTTGCCGCGTAGCTTGGCCGAGAAGCCGTCGCCTCCAGGTGACGGAGTGTTCACAAGCAACACTTGACCGCTCACAGCAGATCGGGCGCCGACTCCAAATCCCTTCGCAAATACAGACAGTTACAACGAATCAGAGTCGAGATTATCAGAGAATGCCGGTCTCGGTGGTTGCGGGCCCTGCAACCACCACATCCCTTGAAAGCACTGATGTTTTCAAGGGCTTTCTCATTTCCCGGGCGGCCGATTTTCCGAGTTGGCAAACTAATGGCAAACAAATTGATTCGAACGTGAGCTGTCATGAGGCGCAAGCGCGGGTGTATCGGCCCGGTAGTGCTGTGGGATCACCTGGCCAACAGGTGTGGACGGCCCGCCCGGCCAGCCGAATTCCTATTTCAGCACTTTAGCAGCTACTTCCGACACAAAGAACGTCCCAACACGTTTTCTCCCGAGATAGAAGTGTCCAGCAGAGGCCGACCATTAGTTTGACTAAACCGGCGGACCTCGTGCCAGCCCGGCCGTACTGCGGTAGGGACCGGCGGGAAGCGGGATCGGAGGACTCATGTCGGACTTGAATGGCGGGCAACCAGTCTCGCTCTGGGCCGGGACCGCCGAAGAAAAAGATGTCAGTAGTCCCTTTGAGTCCGGCGGCCCTGTCGATGTGGCCATCGTCGGGGGCGGGTACACCGGTCTGTCGACGGCACTGCACGCGGCCGAACACGGTCTTTCGGTCCATGTGATCGAGGCCGAACATGTTGGCTACGGTGGGTCGGGGCGCAGTGTGGGCTTTGTCAACGCCGGGACCTGGCATCCTCCCGGGTACGTCCGGAAGCGGCTCGGACCGGTTTTCGGTCCGCGGTTTCTGGAGCGGTTCTCCGAGGCTCCGGCAACGGTTTTTGACATCATCGAGCGTCATCAAATCCGCTGTTCGGCGACCCGGACGGGAACCCTGCATGTCGCTCATTCGCCAGCCGGTTTACGCAATCTTGAGGTTCGCCATGCCGAATGGAAACGGCTCGGCGCGCCCGTCGAACTCCTGAACCGGGATGCCGTCAGGGAACTCGCCGGAACCGGCGCTTTTTTCGGCGGTCTCCTCGATCGCCGTGCCGGCACCATAAACCCGATGGGCTATTGCCGGGGGTTGGCCCGGGCGGCGCAAATGACGGGCGCCAGGATCAGTACGGGTGTCCGGGTCGAAGTGCTCCGCCGCGACGCCGGATTCTGGCGAGTCGAGACGCGACAGGGCACGGTCACGGCGAACAGTGTCGTACTGGCGACCAATGCATACACGGACGGGCTCTGGCCGGGGCTCGGTCAGGTCTACGTTCCGATCCATTATCTGCAATTCTCCACTCCGCCGCTGGGTGAGGAAGCCGACCATATCCTTCCCGGCCGGCAAGGGCTTTGGGACACGGGAAAGGTGATGGCCAGCATCCGCCGCGACGCAGCAGGCCGCCTCCAGATCGGCACAATGGGTCGGGTGATCGGATCCTCCGAAGACGGGTTGACGTGGCGATGGGCGCAGCGCCGGCTGCGCAGCCTCTTTCCGGAACTCGGCGAACTCCGGTTCGAGACGGCCTGGGACGGGCGAATCGCCCTGACACCGGATCACGTCCCCAGAATCCACCAGTTGGCAGAAGAGCTGTGGACGGCGATCGGTTACAACGGACGGGGAATCACGACCGGTACGGTCTTCGGCCAGGCCATGGCTGAACTGCTGTGCGGATCGGACCCGGCGGGTCTCCCGCTTCCGGTGACCGGAATCGCCACTGTGCCAAACCGGGCGCTGAAGGCGTGGCTCTACGACATTGCGTTTTCGGCGAAGCAATTCTGGCCCTGATCGCCCCGACGACTGTTGATGCCGGAATTGGTCCGAGCCTTGGCCCCGCCCCGGCTCGGGGGCTGATGTCCGGACCCAGACATCGCGGAAATCGACTGCACATTCGGGATGGACCGGGCGCCGATGACGTCCGCGTCTCGAACGGGTGTTCGCGCAGATCTGGTGATTGCGGCAATCGGCGGAGGCACCGATCCGTTGCATGGGCAATATCAAGGCGCTACATGCCGATGAACGGAAGGTGCGACCCGGCCGAACGGCCGGGCGTCTTTCGCCGGAACGATGGCGGCGGATGAGATGTCGTTGATCGATTTCCCTCGCAGAGGGGATGGATTCCGATGTCTGAGGAACATCGTGTCAAATGGCCCTGACCAGGGATTCCTCGACGGTCTGGCAGGTGAAGCAACCCTGAATGAGCAGGCGAAGAAGGGGCGGGTTAAGGGATGAACATGTACATCAAGATCTTGCATTCGATCATCAGCCGTGCCCATGCGCAGGTCCGTCGCCTGGCGGGCACGACGACAGAACGGCACCACGTCGCGTCAGCTCGTGAGCCGGCCCGGATGATTCGACTGGCGGCGGTCTCGGTCATGGCCGGGATGGGCCTGGCGACCGGATCCGTTGCCAATGACATGTATCTGAGGGGTGGCATCGGGGTCGATTGGCCGGTGCCGGCCGTGTTCACCGACGTCGACTGCGACAGTACCCCAAGGGCAGCGCTCTACGGTTGCGGAACCGGCCACGACGGCGCACCCACCCGGTCGACCGGTCGATTCGATTCCGTGACGGCGGTCGAGCTCGGGCTTGGCTACAGGGTCAAGGCGGCGCGGCTCGAGGTTCTGCTTGAGTACCGGCCGGGATTCACATTCGAGGGCCGTGCCAACTTCCTGGCCCCGGAACGCCGCCAATCGGTTTCGGCAGAGCTGTCGACCGTGTCCGGAATGTTTGCCGTCTACCTTGATCTTCCCAGGCTTGGTGTGCCCGCCCTGGGTCCCGTGGAACCGTTTGTCGGGGCCGGGCTCGGCTCGGTGCGTACCGAGATCGGAACAACCACGATGGATTTCCCGAGAACGATGACGATTGTGCCAGGGGGACGACGTACCGGAAAGGCGTGGATGGTGACTGCCGGGGTCGCATTGCCATTGACCGAGCGGGTAAGCCTCGATCTGGCATGGCGTCGCACGGATCTTGGCGAGATTCATACCGGCGAAGGTGGCGGCGAGGTCGTCTGGCGAGACGGAAGCCGGGATCCTGTACCGCTCAATCTGGCGCCTACACGGGCAAAACTCGCGGGCGAAGGGATTCGAATGTCCCTGCGTTACGCGTTCTGAGAACGTCGTCGACACTGCCTGCCAAATCACATCGATTCAGGCTGCCTTCGCCACACGGCTCGTTCTGTGTCTTTCGGCCATCGCGGTTGTGAAAACCTCCGGGCTCGGTGAGGAGACGTAACGCCGTTTCTTGGGCCTCCAGCCAATAATCTCCGTAGCAGTGAGCACAACGGCATCGGGGCCATTGCGACGGGACAATGGCGACGTAAGGACGGTTTTGGACTACGGATTTGTCCGTCTGCCGGGCCATGATCCGCTCCACGTTGGAGTGGTCGCGTCCTTAGGCAGGATGAAGCTGGCGAGTCCGAATTCAGGACTTTCGTTGTGCGTGAGATGCGACGAAACTATGCTGCTGCCGTAACCAGTTGCAGCCTGTCTGCGCGTCGATGAAGCGTCGAACTCCCAGCATCAACAGAATCTTGAAGCCTGCACAGAATCTTGTAGCGCCCGTTCCGCCCGTCGAACCCGGCCCGGATGCTTGGCTTGTTTCTATTTCACGATGCCGATTCCTGTAGTTTCTGGTGTCCCTTTCTCCATGCCTCCATGAGAACTTCGAGGCCTTTGCTTCAGCGAAAGGGGCGGGCCTCATTGGCGATGTGATGCTCGATGTCGCACTCGATCACCGCGATGCACTCGCCGAGCGCTGGAACGATCTCGTTGGAGAGCGGACCATCGCCGACGCCATCGTCGACCGGATCGTCGGCTATGCAACCCCATCACGCTCTCCGGCGACTCCATGCGCGAAGCCCCACCCGGCCTGATCTCAGGACACAACCTTGGGGCGATGGCGGCCGGACACCCGGCCCCACACCGGATCGGGCGCTTGTGGCACCGAGCCTCCCCGTCCAGGGCGGGAATGGCCATGACTGACCAGACCAAGGGTTGCGTCAGCGTAGTGGGGCGCATACCGCTCATGATCCGGACAGCCATGGACCGTCACCGTCGAAACGGGGCCAGCCATGCGGCTGGTCGGCGCTGCGGCGCGAAACAGGATGGAGGCCTGAATCAGTCCGGCTGAACGGAGCATCCAGATTCCGGCAAGCCGGAAACGGTTTCACATGCGACCGGATCCTGCGCTGGTCCACAAAATTCGTTGATTTAACGCCATTGCTGTAATCATTCGCCACAATCCACGCAATGATGTGGACCTTCATTTTTGAATTTCGATTTGTCCAAAAGCCTCAGACCATGAAGACTTTCACCGAAGGAGCTTACAAAATACGACTCACTTCCAACATCAATGTTTCCAAGAACCAATCCGGAAAAGACAGACAGGTAGAATTCGGCAAATACATCTGCAAGCAAACCCTGGGTGTGAGAACCGTGCACAAAGTAATCGGAAGACGTCTCTCGTGTAATGTAAATCTGATCAAATTCGATACGTTCTTCGGAAGGTGTATAAAAATACACAGGTGTTTCCTTTGTCTCGAAAGACATACGTTCTTCACCGGAAGATTTGTCTACTCTGTCATTCAGTGAATCAAGAAGATCAACATTGAACCTTATCAAGTAGATTTCTTTTGTTGTCGGTGCGGATCGAGCACGGCTGAGCGCCTCTTCTACCTTATGCCGTTCCTGAATGGATTCGCTTTCCAGAGTCGTGTAATCGAACAGTTGATGTTCCTGAAAGGCATGGGCGTCGACAACATGCGAAATAAGAACAACGATGAATAGCAGCATGAGAATGACATGCGTTCTAAACATGGTTGAACTCTGGAAATTCTCCTCCGAAAAGTCCACTGGTGCGTGCCGGACAGCGAACACCCCCATCGACTCGGTTTGCCATGCTCCAGTCGGGCAGTCGACAGGCCGCTGTTCGTTGAACCTCCCTACACGCGATGCGAGTCGAGTCCTGCTCGCGATACCGCACGCAGGCAGATGTTCGCCGGACGCAACTTTCGGCAGTCTGGCGCGGGTCGTAGGGGGCGAAGACCCGTGGTGGAACTCTGAATGGATAGATGATCCGACGAATGGCTGCAAGGATCTCGGTCGGAGGGTTCGTGTGAACTGACGCACGCAGGCGGTTCGGGTGACGGACTCCAATCTTCCGAAGCCGGTGTTGCTGACGGATGTCGCCCAACGCAATGACAACACTGACATCGACCCAACACGCCGGAAAGTCGCGATCCTCAGAGGTAGGACGTGGTGGATTACCGAGGCTGTTCCCCGTCAATCGGCTGCTACAATTGCTCAAACGATGCCGTCGCAATCGCGGTGAGGTTCAGACCGCCCAAACGCTGGATTGCACAGGCAGGCGGGATCTCCATTCCTGCCCTTGTCACCAGTCGTGGTTGACCTCTCCCAGCATGAAAGTCTGGAATCGCCGCAGCTTGAATCCGGGAGTCGCACGTCGGAACCGAACCGCGGATGAATCCGGAAGGTTTGCGAACCTGACGGTGATCGGCTAACACTCGGGGTCACCTTCCGACATCCGTCTGCGGGACCTGGCCACGCTTCGAGGGCCTGAATCCGCAGCCTTCTACACTGGAGAGACTTCCATGGCCGTCCGACCGCCCGTATGCGACTTTGGCTGGAAAGCGCCCGCATTCACGCTTCCTTCGACCACGGGAACGACCGTCTCGCTCGCCGATGTGACCGGAGACCAGGGGACACTGATCATGTTCATCTGCAATCACTGCCCCTTTGTCGTCGGGGTCCGGGACCGATTGGTTCGTGAGGCCAACGCCCTCAAGGACCTCGGGATCGGAGTCGCGGCGATCTGTTCGAATGATGCCGCCACCTACCCCGATGACTCCTTTCCGAACATGATCCGGTTCGCGGCTGATGCGGGCTTCCCCTTTCCTTACCTGCATGACGAGGACCAGTCCGTCGCCAAGGCCTACGACGCCGCCTGCACGCCGGATTTCTTCGGGTTCAACACCGATCTCGAGCTCCAGTACCGGGGCCGGCTGGACAGCGCCGGACGCAACCCGGCCACGGCCGAGACCACGCGGGACCTGTTCGAGGCGATGCGCCAGGTGGCCGAAACCGGTCGGGGTCCGGAGGACCAGATCCCGTCGATGGGATGCTCCATCAAGTGGAAGGCGGCAGCCTGACGGCGAAGGTCACCGCGGGTCCACCCGCCGTCCGGCGGCGGACCCGTTATCGTTTCGGGGCCATCCGGTAGACGGCGCCGTTGCCTTCGGAGAGAAACCAGATGGAACCATCCGGTGCCTCGCGGACGTCGCGGACCCGGAGGGTCTCTGGAAAGGAAAGGCGTTCTTCCTCGGAAACCCCGCCTTCCGGGTCGAGACGGGAGATGAGATCGAACTTCAGCGACGCGACGAAGATCTGGCCGCGCCATTCCGGCCAGAGTCGACCTGAATAGATCATCATGCCGCAGGGCGCGATCGAGGGATCCCAGTAGAATTCGGGCTGCTCCAGTCCCTCCCTGGCATGGCCGATACCGACCTGTGCCCCGGAATAGTGGCGGCCGTAACCGATGACCGGCCAACCATAGTTCAGCCCCTTGCCGATGCGGTTGATCTCGTCGCCGCCCATCGGTCCGTGCTCCACCGCCCAGAGATTGCCGTCACTGTCAAAGGCCAGCCCTTGCGGATTGCGGTGGCCCCAGGACCAGATTTCCGGCCGGGCCCCGCTCCGTCCAATGAAGGGGTTGTCCTCGGGAACGCTGCCGTCGCGGTGGATGCGGATGATCTTTCCGTGGTGGAGCGCTAGATTCTGCGCCTTGTCGCGCCCGCCCCGATCTCCGATCGTCAGGTACAGGCTGCCGTCCTCGGCTTCGGCGACCCGCGACCCGAAATGCCGTGACCCGGAGGACGGTGACAGCATCTCGAACAGGACCCGGACGTCGTCCAGTCGGCTGCCGTCGGCGGACAGGGTCGCGACGGCAAGGGCGGTCCCGGCCCTCCGGCCCCGGCGATAGGGTTTCGAATAGGTGAGAAAGATCTGACGGGATTCCGCAAAATCCCGGGCGACGGCGACATCGAGCAGTCCCCCCTGTCCCCGGTCGAAGACGTTCGGGACTCCGGCCACGGCAGTACGTTGGCCCCCCGGGCCGGGAGCGAAATGAAGAAGTTGCCCGTCCCGTTCGGTCACCAGGTAGTGGCCATCCGGGAGAAAGCCGATCCCCCAGGGCGTGTTGAGCCCGGTGGCCATTTCCGTGATGAGGACCGGGCCTGCAGCGGTCCGGCGTTCTGCGGCCTCCACCGACCCTGCTGCCACGCCTGTGACAGTGGCGATGATCATCATGGATCGCGTGACCATCGCCCTCAGACCGCACCACCACGGAGCCACCGTGGCTTCCGCTCCGACAACTCCGGGAAGGGTCCTCCCCGGCTCCTGCTGGCACCGGGCCCGTTCAGATGTTGTGATCTTCAACAAGCTCGACTCCTTTGACCGGGCGAAGGACATGCGGTTTCTTGGGATCATAGAGGGCCGAATCCGGAAACCCGCGTGCCCATTCTGGGTCCAGGGCCGGTCCGACCAGAATCAGCGCCGTTCGGGTGATCCTTGCTTTCCGGACCTGGCCCCGGATGTCCGCCAGTGTTCCCCGAAGAATCATCTGGTCCGGCCAGCCGACACGATAGCCGACAACGACCGGGCAGTCGGCCCCGTAGAAGGGTTCCAGCCGACGTTCGATTTCGCGGAGGTTCCGGATCGCCAGATGGATGGCGAGTGTTGCGCCGCTGGCGGCGAAGGCTTCGAGTGTCTCGCCTTCGGGCATCGCGGTCGACTGCATCGCCATCCGCGTGAGAACGATCGACTGCGCGACACCGGGCAGGGTCAGTTCCTGGCCGAGTGCGGCTGCCGTGGCCGCATAGGCCGGAACGCCGGGAACGACCTCGTAGTCGATCCGGTCCGCGATCAATCGCCGGATCTGCTCGGCGATGGCCCCGTAGAGCGAAGGGTCCCCGGAGTGGACACGGGCGACATCCTCGCCCCGGGTCTCGGCCGCGAGAATGGCCGCATGGGTCTCGTCGAGGGTCATTCCGGATGTGTCCATCACGGTCGCGCCCGAAGGCGCCGTGGCGATGACGGCCGGCGGGACCAGCGAACCGGCATAGAGGCAGGTCCGGCAGGTCCGGACGATCCGCGCGCCCTTGACGGTGATCAACTCCGGATCACCGGGGCCCGCGCCGACGAAATAGACCGTCATTCCCAGTCTCCCGGTCCGGGTTCCGGTTCCGGGCGGGACCCCGCCCGGACCCCGGCCAGTCGATCGCCGTAGCCGCGCGGCGTGTACATCCATTGCCGGCCGCCCAGTTCAAGGCGGCGGCTTCGACTCGACCCGACCACAACGACCGCCTGCATGTCCGCATCGTCGGCGTTGAGGTCGGCGAGATCCAGATGACGAAGCGATTCTCCCGACCGGCCCAGCGAACGTCCGACCACCACGGGAGTCATCGGCGAACGGTGCTCGAGGAGAATGTCCCGCGCCTGGTTCAGGAGGCTTCGTCGTCGTTGCGATACCGGGTTGTAGAAGGCGATGACGAAGTCGCCTTCGGCCGCGGCCCGGATCCGGCGCAGGATGGCCGTCCGCGGCGTCATCAGATCGGAGAGCGATACGGCGCAGAAGTCATGGCCGAGCGGTGCGCCCGCCGCCGCCGCCGCCGCCTGCATGGCCGAAACGCCCGGGCTGCACCGGATATCGATCCGCCGGGCGGCATCGCTCAGACCATGTCCCGGCTCGCCGCGTTTCGCCCGATCCAGCAATTCGAAGACGAGGGACGCCATGGCATAGATTCCGGCATCACCCGAAGACACCAGGACCACGTGCCGCCCGGTCGCGGCCTGTTCCAGGGCATGGCGGCAGCGATCTTCCTCGGCTCCCAGCGGAAATCCGGTCCGCGTCCGCCCGACCGCGAGCGGTCCCAACAGGTCGATATAGGCGTCGTAGCCGACAATTTCGTCTGCGTCCGCGATCAGCCGCGACGCGTCCGGCGTCCGCCAGGCGGCGGCTCCCGGCCCGACACCGACGATGGCGAGCGACCCGCGCCTCCGGCCGCGCGGCTGCAGAATGGGCCGGTCGGCCCTCGCCAGGGCACAAGTGGCATGGGCCGTCCGGGCCTTCGCCACAACCAACTGCCCCGACGGGCCGACCGATGCGAGTGCGGCGGCTTCGGCGACGCCGTGGCAGCCGACCTTCCGGAAGACCACCTCCGAGGGATTGACGAGACGCGGAGATTCGACCTCGAGTTCGGCCGCGGTGAACAGCGCGAGCGGGACTTCCAGGCCATCGGCGAGGTCGAAGACCGCCGGTTCGTCCGCCTTCAAATCAAGTGAAGCGACACAGGCGACCGCCCCCCCTGCGACATCGGCATCGGCCAGGACCCGTTGTGCAAGCCCTGCCAGTTCTTCCGGGTTGCAGCCCCGGGAACATCCGACTCCGAGAACATGACGCCTGGGGTGGTAGATCAACCGGGCAGAGCCCGGACCTTCGGGATCCGGCCGTTCGGTGGCCACAAGCTTGACCCGGCTCCCGGGTTCGGGATCAAGGCCAAAGAGGTTCTCTCCCTCAATGTTGACACCGGAACCGGCAAGAAGTTCCGCCATGACGGGCCCGGCGTCCCGGGGATTCGCCAGACGCCAGCCGGGCGGAGGTTCGTCGAGCGCGACGCCAAGCGCCAGGTCACCGGCCGTGGTCACGGCGGCGAGCCCGCCGAGGTCCCCGGCGATCCTCCGGGCCAGGCGATTGGCGCCCCTGTGACCGCCGAGAAGCGGAATGGCTGCCGACCCGTCCTCGGCAACGGCGACAACGGGCGGATCTTCGGCCTTGGTTCCCAGGACAGACGCCAGGGCGCGGACCAGGATCCCGGCCGCGCAGACCCCGACAATCGGCGTCCCGGACAGGAACAGCGTCCGAAGATGCTCCGTCGTCTCGTCAAAGACGGCATCGGAATGATGCACCCGGCCGCGCCGCCCATGGACCGGGCACGTGAGGCTTTCGGCGACGGAACGGGCCGTCGCCTCTCCGGATGCCGTCAGGCAGACGACGACAGGGGTCACAGCCACGGGTCCCGTGTCCGGTTGATCAGGATCATCGAAAAATAGGGCGCTGCGGCCGGCGCGTCGCGAAGCGGCATGATCCGCTGGCTCGGGAGCGTTGCCCGTTCAACATAGCCCGCCGAATCGGTCAGCCCCAGCCGGTCGAGGACGGATCGGATCCTCGGAAGATGCCGCCCGACCTTGATGATCGCGACAGCTTCGTTTCCGTCGATGCGGCGCCCGAGTTCGGCGTCCGGGAGCGTGCCGGGAACGATGGTCAGAACCTCGTCCCGGGCCGCGAGCGGGCTGCCGAGCACGGCCGCGCAGGCGGTCAGCGAACTCACGCCGGGGACCACCTCCACCCGGTAGCGCGAGGACAGGCGCGAAAACAGGTACATGAAGGAGCCGAAGAAGAACGGATCGCCTTCGCAAAGCACCACGACATCCCGCCCGTCATCAAGTTCCGCGGCAATGCAGCGGCTGCCGTGGTCATAGGCGGCCTGGGCGGGTTCGCGTTCGATCGTCATCGGAATCCGGATCGGAATTTCCCGCGCCGACGGTGGAATGACGGCGCCGGCGACCGACCGGGCGAAACTCTCGGCGGTCTCCAGCACCGGATAGGCGATGACCTCGGCACCGGAGATCAGGCGATGGGCTCGCACCGTCATCAAGTCCGGGTCGCCCGGCCCGACGCCGACGCCGTAGACCTGGCCCGGAGCCACGCCAAGTACCGGTTCGGGACCGGTGCCCGTTACCGTTTCACCAGGCTCCATTGGGTCACCGCCATCTGCGGGTGCCAGCCGAGCCGCGTCCCGACCGGGGCCGCCCGGCTCACCTGGAGCCGCACGAGTTCTCCGCCAAGGTCGCGCTGCAGCCGGAGCAGTTCGCCTTCGGTCTCCAGGGTGACGGCGTTGCAAGCGAGGCGTCCGAGCGGACGCAACGCTTCGAGGCTCGCCTCGACGATCTCCGAACTCAACCCGCCACCGATGAAGACCGCGTCCGGCCGTTCCAGCCCGGCGAGCGCTTCCGGCGCCTGGCCATCGATCAGTTCCAGCCCGGGCGTTCCCAGGGCCAGGGCATTCTGGGCGGCCATGACCCGGCGGTCGCGGCGAGGCTCGATCCCGACGGCCTGTCCGTGCCGGGTTGCCCGCAGCCATTCGATGGCCACCGAGCCGCATCCGCAGCCGATATCCCAGAGAAGCGCGCCCCGCATCGGCATCAGCCGGGCGAGGGTGACGGCCCTGACTTCCCGCTTGGTCATGGTGCCATCGTGGATGAACAGGTCGTCCGAAAGACCGGGTACCCGTGGCTGGAGCGCCGCGTCGGGGGCCGCGACGCATTCGACCGCAAGGGTGTTGAACGACGGGACCGCCCGGTCCCACTCGGAAGCCAGGCCGTCGAATCGCTCTTCACGGGGACCGCCCATGGAGGAAAAAACGGTCATCGGGCTCTGCCCGTAACCGCGGTCGGTGAGGAATTCGGCGATCCGTGACGGGGTTTCCGACCCTGTGGTCAGCACCAGAAGCCGCAGTCCCGGCTGGATGAAGGCGATCATCTGCTCGACGGGCCGGCCGTGGACCGTCAGCGTCTCGACATCCGCCATCGACCAACCCATGCGGACGGCCGCGAGCTGGAAGGCCGAGAGATTGGGATGGTAGGTGATCTCGACGGGGTCGATCGTGCGGCCTATGCGTGCGCCCGCCGAATACCAGAGCGGATCGCCGGTCACGAGGACGACCACGCGCCGGCCCTTGTAGGACCGGATCCGGTCAATCATGGCGTCAAACGGCTTTGGCCAGGGAACGCGTTCCGCGCCGGCCACCCCGGCGAGGCTGTAGTGCCGGTCCCCGCCGATGATCACCTCGGCTGACGCCACCACCTCGCGGGTGAGGGGCGAGAGACCGTCCATGCCGTCCTCGCCGATTCCGACGATGTGAAGCCAAGGGGCCGGGCGGCCCGGCGCCACCGATCCTGACCCGTCCGTACCGTTCGCCATGTCCACCGTCCCGATCACTCCGTTCCGTCCAGGTGGGCGTTCACGGCCGAAGCCGCCATGGCCGAACCGCCCCGACGCCCGGCCAGTGTCAAGAAAGCGCAGCCGCGTGGATTGGACGCCAGTTCCGCCTTGCTTTCGACTGCTCCCACAAAACCGACCGGAAAGGCGAGGATGGCCGCGGGACGCGGCCAGCCCTGGTCGAGAAGTTCGAGGAGATGAAAGAGGGCGGTCGGTGCATTGCCGATGGCGACGACGGCGGACTCGATTCGGTCATGCCAGAGCCGCACGGCAGCCGCCGATCGCGTGTTGCCGATCTCCGCGGCCAGGCCCGGCACCCGGGAATCGTTCAGCGTCGTCAGGACGGCATTTCCGGCCGGCAGTCGACGCTCGATGATTCCGGCCGCGACCATCGTGGAATCGCAGAGGATTGGCGCTCCGGACGCGAGCGCACCCCGCACCCGTTCGGCAACCCCGTCTGACGAAACGATCGAATTGACAATGGCCGGATCGCCGCAGGCATGGATGAGTCGGGCGACCACGCCACGCATCGTCGGATCGAAGCGCTCGAGATCCGCCTCGCGGCGAATGGCGGCGAAGCTCCTGGCGTAGATCACCGAGGGCACACGTTCATACTCGAGGCCGGCATGGACCGGATTTGATATCGGTGACTCGCAGGACGTTCCCGCGGTCTCCGGTCCGCCTGCATCGGACGGGTTCATCGGCGGGGCCTTTCGAGGTTCCGGACGCTTTCCGGACCATGCGGATGATCGGCATGAGGGTATGGCGGGTGATGGTGATGATGGTGCCCGCCGTCGTGATCCCCGTGCCCGTGATGATGATGGTGGTGGTGGTGGTGATCGTGTGGCCCTGAAGAGGGCTGCAGGCGACAGGCCCCGGTGCAGAAGTCATCGCAGAGGTCGCAGGCCTCGACATTGGATCCCGGGGCGGAAGCCCCCTGACCTTCGACATGATGGTGGTGGCTCGACTGCGGCATTCCGACTTCGGCCTCGAAGCCGAGAATCGGCGTCCGGTACTTGCATGTGCCGCAATTGGGCGGCGGGATTTCGCCCACCTGCTCGGTCGCTCTTTCGGCGAAGGTCGCCAGGACCTGGGGATGATCGTTGAGATAGCCGGCGCTGACGAACTGGATTTTCGGATGACGCTCAGCACAGATTCCGGTGAATCCGCGAATCCTGTCGACGAGAATCCCGGAGAACAGGAAATACGGAAACACGACCACCCGGCGGTAGCCGAGGCGGGCGACATGTTCGAGGCAGGGTTCAACCAGCGGAAAGGTCACGCCCGAATAACCAACCTCCGTCCAACCGAAACCGAGGCCTTCCCAGAGCATGCGGGCGATCTTGGCGACATTGCCGTTGGCGTCCGGATCCGACGCCCCACGCCCGATGACCACGAGGGCGGTCTCGGAGAGAGGCAGAGGGCCGTAGCGGCTGTCCGCCACTGTCACGGCGTCCCGAATCCGGTCACCGGCCGCACGAATCAGCCCGGGGTCGACCCCGAGTTCGCGACCGTAGCGTACGTCCAGACCGTGTTCGGCGGCATAGCTGTTGAGAACCGACGGGAGATCGTTCTTGCTGTGCATCGCCGCGAAGAGCATGCCCGGAACGGCCAGGATGCGCCGGCACCCTCGCTCGCGGAGACGGTCGAGACCGACGCGAATGACCGGGTTGGCGAACTCCAGGTAGCCGTACTCGAGATCCCAGTCCCCGGGGAGCCATGCCGGAAGATGTTCGGCGAGCCTGGCGAATTCGTCGACCGCCGCCTGGCTTCGGGACCCGTGCCCGCAGAGCATGACCCCGGTTTTCACGGGAGTCCGGCCTCTCGCCAACACCCGTGTCCGAGACCACTCGGATGCGGTCTCGTCGGAGCGGTGCTCGATCGTTCCGCGAAGCCGGAGATCCCGGCATGGCCACCACGGCGGCCCCGGCCGGGAAGGAGGTTCCACACCGCGGAATCGGAATTCAGCGAATCGTCAGGGTATCGCATCCGGCCCCTCCCTGAGGCAGGGAACAGGGTCGGAGCGGCGCTGCCGCATCGACGATCACCGCTCCCGCTCCCGGTCTGGGTCAGCGGGACTCAGTGCACCTGTCCGGCCCCGAAGAACATCGTCCTCGGCTGATTATTCCCGGCCAGAGCGGTGCGCAATGGGATTTTCCCGGAATCCCCTGTCCGGCACGCTCTCGGTTGTCGCGGACTGCCGCAGCCGGTTGCCGTTCGCGACCGTCGGTCCCGCGGCCCGGAAGGCTTTGCAACGCGGGGACCCGTCGGCGCAAAGGGCACTGCGTCCGAACATCACCGCCTGATGTCCAATGGATCCGGGTCGAATCCAGGCCTCAACGGACCGAACCCCGGAACAGGCAGGAAAGCCGCGACGGTGCGAACAGAGCGGCGCAATCCACATCATTGATTCCGGTTCGGCCTTGTCGGATAACGGATGGAACGGATCCGGGCTGCCCCGGACGCACGCCACGGCCCGGATTGCCTGCCCATGACTCCGACACTGATAACGATCTGCGATACGTGCAAGCGTGAGGGCTGGGACCCGGAGACCGATGACCGGACCGACGGCGAGCGCTTTGCCGAAAAGATCGAGGGCAAGGCAGAAGGCTTCGGTTCCATTCAGACCCGCCGGCATTCCTGCCTGATGGGATGCACCCATGGCTGCAACGTCGCAATCCAGGCGGCGGGGAAACTCTCCTATGTTCTTGGCCGGTTCGAGCCCACCGATGAGGCGGCCGAGGGGATCGTCGAATATGCGCGGCTGCATGCCGAGAGCAAATCCGGGCAGGTCCCGTTCCGGTCCTGGCCGTCGGCCGTACGCGGACATTTCGTTTCGCGCATTCCGCCGGCTCCGGGGACCGGGTCACCCTTCTCCTGAGACCTTGGGCGGGCGTGCCATGGTTTCCCGAACCCGGCGCGACACGCCGAGGGGTCGCGACGCCCGTTCCGAGTCGGCGGCCGCCGGTTCCGATCGGCCGGCCCATGGCGGAGGTCTGGATGCGGCGGTGGCCCGGTACGGCGGCCGGCGGGAGGACTGGATCGACCTTTCGACCGGTGTCAACCGCCAGGGCTGGCCGGTCCCGGACTTGCCGCCCGAATGCTGGGCGGAACTTCCCGACAGCGATGGTGATGTCCGCCTGACTTCCGCCGCCCGCGCGGCCTGGGGATTCCCCGACGACTGTGAAATCGTGGCGGCGCCCGGCGTGTCGGCCGTCATCCCATGGTTGCCAACCATCGCCGACAGTCGCGAAGGCGTCAGCCCCCGAAGCGTGACCCTTACCGAACCGGCCTATGGCGAATACGCCGCCGCTTTCCGGGGCATGGATTGGGCGTTCACCCGGAACGGAGATGTGCAGATCGTGATCCACCCCAACAACCCCGACGGCCGGCTGGCTGTCCGGTCGGCGGTTGTTGCGGGCCACCGCCATCTGACGGTTCTCGATGAGAGCTTTTGCGATACGGCCCCAGAGCAATCCCTGGCCGATCTCGCCGACCGGGACGGTTTCGTCGTTCTCAAGGGACTTGGGAAATTCTGGGGGCTGGCCGGGCTCCGGCTCGGGTTTGCCGCCTGTCGATCCCCGCTTGCCGACAGGCTTCGCCGGTGTCTCGGTCCGTGGCCGGTTTCCGGGCCGGCCCAGAGGGTCGGAGCCATGGCCCTCTCGGACCGGAACTGGGCCCGGATGACCCGGAAGCGCCTGCAACGGGACGCCGCCCGGCTCGACCGGATTCTGACCGTCTCCGGCCTCCGCGTTGTCGGCGGAACCCGCCTGTTCCGGCTGGTCCGCGTCGAGAATGCCGCCTCCGTCCAGGCTGCGCTGGCACGAAACCGGATCTGGAGCCGGTCGTTCGCCGAAGCCGATGACCGTCTCCGCCTCGGCCTGCCCGGCACCGAGCGGGAGTGGGAACGTCTCGAAACGGCCATTGAGGGGATTGCGTGACGGGTTTCCACATTCTCCTGATCGCGCTCCTTGCCGATGCGGTCGTCGGCGATCCCCGCTGGCTCTGGCGGCACATTCCACATCCCGTGGCCTTGACCGGGCGGCTGATCGAATGGCTGGAAACCCGATTGAACGCCGGTGATCACCGGCGTTTGAAGGGCGCCCTCGTCGTTGCCGGGCTGGTCGCGGCTGCCGTCTTGGCGGGCGTTGGTGTCCAGGAGCTCCCGGACCTGGGAATTGTGGAGATCGTGCTCGTCATGATCCTTCTCGCCCAGGGAAACCTCGCCAGCGAAGTCGGTGCCGTGGCGGTCTCGCTTCGGGATTCGCTCGAGGCCGGCCGGGCCCGCGTCAGCCGGATCGTCGGCCGCGACCCCGAAGCGCTGGATTCGGCCGGCGTGGCGCGGGCGGCCATCGAGAGTGCTGCGGAAAATTTCTCGGACGGGGTCGTGGCGCCGGCCTTCTGGTACGTTGTGGCCGGGCTGCCGGGGCTCGTCGTCTACAAGGCGGTCAACACCGCCGACAGCATGATCGGTTACCGGAACGAACGCTACAGTGACTTCGGATGGGCAGCGGCGCGGCTTGATGACATCCTGAATTGGCTGCCGGCGCGGCTCACGGCCGCGCTCATCGCCGTCACGCATGGTTCCCGGCGGGCATTTGCGTGCATGCTTCGGGACGGGCCCTTGCACCGGTCGCCGAACGCCGGTTGGCCGGAAGCCGCGATGGCGGCCGTGCTTGGGGTCTCCCTCGCGGGACCGAGGCGCTACGGAGGCCGGATCGAGGACTTTCCCTACGTGTTCGACGAAGGTCGGAAGGGTGCCGGTCCGGCCGAAATCGAAGGAGCCGTTCGGGCGCTCTGGCGTACCTGGGCCGTCCTTGTCGCCGTCGTCGCGGCGGTGGCGTTTCTCACCTGAATGGACGTCGCCTGACAGAATTGTCGGGCAGCAACCGGTTCAAGAGACTCCTGAGTCTTCGATCAGTCATGATTCGAGCATTCCAAAGGTATTCAACTTTTTGATGGGTTAGGCGACTCAAGTACAACGAGGACAATGCAAACGTTCGGTGAAGGTGTGACGGCCTCGTCTGCTGTCATTGATTGAAAATTCCCATGCAACCGTTTCAATGAGTTATGTCCAGAGTTTTCCGCAATTTCGATTGGGACTCCGGTTGGGTTCGGGGGCCAGGCCGCTCCGACTGCGTGCTCTAGCATCGGTTGATCTCCCGGGAGGTACCCACTCGGTACTGCACTGACGAGTGTGCGAGACCGCAAAGCGATTGGCTGTCTCACACTTCCGGATCAGAGAAGCCGCTGCGGCCGGTCTGCACAGACAGATCTTCTCCCAGGGAGTGGGACTCAGGATTCTGCGCGATAGTTCAACGCGCGTTCCAGATTCTGCGGATGTGCCTGTTCAGGTAGGTTTCCATGTTCTTGCCGTTCGGGGGTCGATCTGATCCCAGAAGTTGCTCGGCGGAGCGCTGAACGCCATCCAGTCGAGGCCGTCAGTGCACTGGAAGGTCTGAATGGCGCCCGGAGAGCGGGATCCCTTTACCAACTCCTCCGGGACGGGGTCGGGTGGCGAGAGGTAAAGCCAATGGGGGGCAACTTCGGGCCACTCGCCCTCCTTCTGGTTCATCGCGAGGGCCAGGGTCACGGTCTCCCCCGCGCGGCTGCCGTCCTCGATCAGGTACGGGAAGCGAACGCCGGCAACTCTTCCCTGCTGCTCGGGCGCCACGAACGGGTTCGTGTCATAGCGCAGCTCGGCGAGTTCGGCGGCAATACGCGCGGAGTTGTTGCTCATGCGAACGGAGCACCCTTCTCAGGATCGGCCCGAAACACGTTGTATTTGTCGAGGTCGCCCACTTGTCCTGAGACGAAAGTGACGTCGGAGACCGGCACTCGAAGCACGTACCCGGTCTTGTCCAGGTCCTCGCCGATGGCCTTGCCGGCGAAGGCGATCTGCAACAGTACGGCGGCGTCTACGGCCTGCTGGTCGGCGAAGAAGGTCTCGCCGTTCAATTTGAATTCGAACTTGTCCATCTCGGTGCCTTCTGAACTGCGCGTTGTCCGGCACCATTGCGCGGCCCATGCTCAGTGCGAAAGAATCCGGCATTGGATACCAACCTGAAGTTTACATTTGCACGAAAAATCCAAGTTTAAACAACTAAAGGTTAACAAAAGAGGGGGAGACGATGTTTGGACAACGACTCCGGCTCGCCCGGAAGCGGGCAGCTCTTTCGATGCGGGAGCTCGCGGACGCGATGAGTCCGAAGGTGACCGCACAGGCGATCAGCAAGTACGAGGCGGGCAAGATGCTGCCCTCCTCGGCCGTACTGATCGGTCTCGGGAAGGCTCTTGACGTCTCGCTGGACTTCCTGATGAGCGCGCAAGTCGAGGCGCTCGACGCGGTCGAGTTCCGAATGCATTCCCGCGCTGGGGCGGCGAAGTCGTCGCTGAGGCCGTTATCGTGTCCAGCCGGATCAGTGTGGAGCGCAAGCGCTTCACGGTGGCCCACGAACTCGCGCACAGGATCATCCGCTCCACCGGGAATCCGGTGATCGACCTCGAACGGGCGATGAACCGCTTCGCCGGCGCGTTCCTGGTTCCCGGTCAGTGCCTTCGGGATGAAGTTGGCACCAGTCGGCACAGGATCACCTACTACGAGATCGTCCGTCTGAAGCACATCTACGGTGTGTCGGCCACGGCCCTGCTGATGCGTCTCAGGCAGGTGGGTGTACTGTCCGAGGGCTCTGTACAGCGCGCCTTCGCGACCTTCGCCCGGTCCTGGCGCAGGTCGGAGCCTGATCCAATCCAACCCGACCATGGGTTCGCGGCCTTCGAGAAGCCTCGTCGCTTCAAGCGGCTCGTCTCGCGTGCGGTGGGCGAGGAGTTGATGTCGACGGCGATTCAAAACGGCGGCATTTCGGCGGCAAGCCGCGCTTTTTCGGGATGGGTCTGCTGTCTTTTGGCGACCGGATCACCGGATTCCTCGTCTTTTGGGTCGAGATCGCATCTCTTCGGCCACCAGTCGGGGGCAGGGCCGGCTGCATCGGGCGCATCGAGGGAACGATTCACCCGGCCGAACCGCCCCAGGCAGGCGGCGGGCCGGGGTCGCGGAACCATGGTCCGTTACGAAACGTACCGACGGCGATGCCTGGCTGGCGGTGGCAGCGGACCCCATGTCGGCTCGTGCCGGCAGCGCGTGGCGCATCCGATGCAACTGCTGGCTTCGACGGTTGCTCTGCAGACCACGCGCGCTCGCCGCATACCGGCGGTTCGATTCGCGGCGACGTTCGCGACGTCCCTGCTCGCTGCAGGACTTCGAACAGTACCGGTGGCCGCGGTCGCAGGACCTGCACAGGACGACCTGACGCCTGCACAGACAGCAATAGAAGAGCCGACCCTCAAGACATAATGGGAACCAAATTGTTATGTGAATCTTGAATCCCAAGTATCTGTCATGACACGCGTTTTCCACTGATCCGGTTCCCATAAAAATCTGCTCTACTCCTGTCGATTTCGACACTGACAGGAGAGAGTTCATGCCTTCGAAACAATTCAGTCTTCCACTGCTCGATGTGGTTCCGGAACGGGATACCCATGTCGTCCGGTGCTATGCGGAGCACCTGGAAGGCCTTTGCCTTTCAGACAGGAAGACCAGCTTATTGATCAGTACGGCCAGGCACATCTTGGTCTGGCTGGCGTTCAACGGTTTGGGTCTCGACAAATTTGACATTCGCCACCTTGACCGCTTCATACGCCATGAATGCCGCTGTCCAGGACGGCGTCGGACCGGCGGGAAGCCCGGTCGGCAGCGCAGGCCGTTTGCGCTCAGGTTCCTCCGGTACCTGCTCGAGACCGGGCGGGCAGAGGCGCCCCCGGAGATCGGGGCCGGCGGACATCTCGCGACACGGTTCCGGGACTCCCTTGAAAAGCAGGGATACGCAAGCTCGACGATCAGATTGAGCGGGACCCTGTGCCGCCACTTCATCGTCTGGCTCTACCTGTCGGACATTCCCCTGGCGGCGGTCGACGAACGCGTTCAGCGTCGCTTTCTTGCTCACGACTGCGTCTGTGCTCATCCGGAGCTCTTCGATAACAGGCCCAGCAGGTTTGCCGGCTCCGACAGCTCCGGATCCATGCTCCGGCTCTTTGCCGCGTTCCTGGTGGACAGGAACGTTATCCCGGCGCCGGTGGTCCCGCAACGCCATGCGGAACACGGCGAACATCTCGATGCATTCCTGGGCTGGCTTCGACGGCATCGCGGCCTCAGGGACACGTCCATCAAACGATACGAACGGCACATTCGCACGCTGCTTCCGACTCTCGGCGACGACCCGGGGACGTATGATGCCGCCCGGGTCCGGAACACGATCCTGGGCCGTCTCGAAACCGCCTCTCGCGGAGAGGTCGGGAACGAGGCGAGTGCGCTCCGGATGTACTTGCGCTTCCTCGGGTCGAACGGCCTCTGCCGGCCGGAACTTGTCCACGCGGTCCCGACGATCCCGAGACACCAGGGCGAGAGCCTGCCCCGGCATGTCGGGCAGGACGATATCGAACGCATGATCGCGACCTGCGACGTGACGACGCCGATGGGGATGCGCGACCGGGCAGCCCTGCTGCTGCTCGCCCGGCTTGCGTTGCGGGCAAGCGACGTCGCCGGATTGAATCTCGACGACATCGACTGGGACAGGGCCGTCATCAGGGTCAGCGGCAAGTCGCGGCGGGAGGCGGAACTGCCGCTGCCGCAGGATGTGGGCGACGCGCTGCGGGACTACATCCTGGAGGCCCGGCCACGCGGCGGCGAGAGGAAGGTGTTTCTGTGCTGCAGGGCGCCATATCAGCCCTTGTCGAATAACAGCATCAGAACCTCCATCGTCGGTCGTGCGATCAAACGGGCGGATATCCGGGGCGTCGGCCCGACAGCGTCACACCTGTTCAGGCGCTCGGCGGCGACCAATCTCCTGCGCGACGGCGCCCCCCTGGAGGCCATCGGCACCCTGCTCAGGCACAGCTCTCCCGACGCCACCGCGATCTATGCCCGCGTCGATGTCCGGATGCTCCGTGAACTGGTGCAGCCCTGGCCCTTCGAGGGAGAGGCCCGATGACCATGACGGATCACGCGAAGGATTACGTCGCCAGCAGGAAAGCACTGGGCCTGTCGTTCAGGGAAGAAGAGCGGGTCCTGATGCGTTACGCCGAACATGCCGACGTCAGGGGCGACGAATTCGTGCGTACAAACAGTGTCCTGGCCTGGGCCCGTACGGCGATATCGGTCGGCGAGGCACAAAGGCGACTGCGCATCGTCCGCGGGTTGGCCGTCTTCCTCCATGTCGGTGATGACCGTCACGAGGTGCCCCACAGGGACGCTCTCGGCAAGTCGAAATGGATCCGCCCACCGCCGCGCATTCCGTCACCGGAGGAGATCCGGAAGATCATGGCGGAGGCGCTGTCCCTGGGACCGGCAGGGTCGCTCACCCCGCGGACCTTCCACACCATCATCGGCCTCATCGCATGCACCGGGCTGAGACGCTCGGAAGCAACCGGCCTGCTGCTGGGCGACCTGGGACCGGACGGGCTCCTGGTCAGGAACACAAAGAACCGCCGCGACCGCCTTGTCCCCCTGCACGAGAGTGCCCGCCGCGCCCTCGACGATTACCTCGTGGTGCGGAAACGGCAGGGCGGACCCGGCGAGCACCTGTTCGTGCTCGCATCCGGCCAGCCGGTGCGCCCGGGTTATCTGACCGACACCTTCATCCTGCTCGCTCGCAAGGCAGGGGTGCGCGGCAAAGCCGGGGAACCCGGCCCCAGGCTTCACGACCTGAGGCATGGATTCGCCGTTCGCGCACTGGAAGGCTGCATCTCTGCCAGCCGGAAGGATGTCGGCCGACACATGCTCGCGCTCTCGACCACCCTGGGACACGCGCGACCTGTACACAGCTATTGGTACCTGGAGGCGACGCCCGTCCTCATGCGCCAGGTGTCGGAGGCGACCGAGAAACTGCACATGACAGGAAAGGAAAAGACATGACCAAACTCGCACCCCCGCTATCCACCTTCCTGCAGGAGTATCTCCCCCGTGACCGGGGAGCCAGCCGGCATACCATCGAGAGCTACACCACGAGCTTCAGGCTGCTCGCGATCTTCGCCGCAGACAGGCACGGCATCCGTCCCTGCGAGCTCGATGTCGGCCATCTCGATGTTGACACCATTCTCACCTTCCTCGACCGTCTCGAGGCCGAACGAGGCAACAGTGTCAATTCCCGCAACACCCGATTGGCCGCGATCAAATCCTTCTTCCGTTTCCTCGAGTTCCGGTACCCGGGTCATCTCGAACTGGCGGCACGGGTGCATGCGATCCCGCAGAAGAAGGGCGATGTTCCCGCGCTCGACTATCTCGACCGGGACGAAGTGAAGGCGCTGCTCAAGGCGCCGGATACCGCCACACGGACCGGAACCCGGGACCGGGCGATGTTGAGCCTCGCCTACAACGCCGGGCTCCGGGTCTCCGAACTGGTCGGCCTCGGCCTCGACGATGTCAGGATGCCGCAGCTCGACGAGATCCGGGTCATGGGCAAGGGACGGCGAGCCCGCGTCCTGCCGCTGTGGAAGGAAACTGGACGTGCGCTCGGTGCATGGCTCTCCATCCGCCCGGAAGTTCCCGACCGCCACCTGTTCCTGAATGCGATGGGACGGGGGATGACCCGGCGCGGCTTCGCCAAGCGGCTCGAGCTGCACACGAAGATGGCGGCACGGACCCAACCGTCGATCGCACGCCGGAAGGTAACCCCCCATGTCCTGAGACACGCTTGTGCCTTGACCATTCTCGAGGCCACCGGCGACATCCGCAAGGTCTCGCTGTGGCTGGGACACCAGAGCCTCCAGACCACGGAGATGTACCTGCGCACGGATCCGGCCGAGAAGCTGGACATGCTCTCGGAGTGGCGTTCCCCGGGCCTTGGCAAGGGACGGTTCACGGGCGTAAAGGACGCGCTGATGGCGATGCTTTCGAACGTCTGAGCCTGATTTTTTATGGGAACCGGATCAGTGGAAAACGCGTGTCATGACAGATACTTGGGATTCAAGATTCACATAACAATTTGGTTCCCATTATGTCTTTAACAGGAATATTTCTGTTAAAGACACATCCGCCATCTCCGCCACACGAGGGCATCCGGACAGACAGTCACCCGGAATCAGGCAGAAACCTGCCCGTTGCGCCGGTGCCTCATCGCCCTGTCTCCCGGTGAAGGCGCCTACCAGCTGATCCGTGCCATGGCCACGGCGTGGCGATCGACGGGCTTTCAGGCACCGGCCGCCATGCCCGGATCCGCACAAGCGCTCGGGACCGGCCCGTTCAGGGCGGCGACGCCCTCACGGCGAAGGTCACCCAAACGTGCCGCGGGCGCGAACGGCCGGATCGGTGCCACGACCGTGCTCTCAGGACAAGCGACGTGAGACCGGGCGACGGCGCCGATAGGAGCCGTACAATAGGGAAAGGAAACGATCCTGACAAAAGCGCGGCGGATCGCCAGAATTCCGCGCTTTTCCATCGCCATCGACAGTTGATCTCGCCCGTGCGCGCGGCCGCACTTCTCAATCAGTCGCTCGAATCGGTCGAGTGGCAGATCAGCGGTCCTACCATCCGGTGATCCGCGTTATCGTCAACGACGTTTCGTGCCTGACGACCTCCGCAAGGGAGGTCTGCTGGGCGTTGTTTGCGATCTGCCCTATCGATTCGTCATCCCGTTGCCCGTGCGGGCCTCCGAAGTGCTTGACCTTTCGGAGGCCGAGTTGCAGGCGCTCGACAAGGCCCGCATGATTGCGCACGACCTGACGGCGGAGGAGGTCGGTCAGGCGCTCGTGGTGAAGGAGCGTCATCCCTGGACTCTCTGCGAACGACTGCTTCTGCCTGGTCACAGCAAGGGTTCGTCCTGGCATCCTGCTCACGGGCGACGCCTTGCTGCGCAAGGTTGCTGCGGGACGCGGAATGCGGGTGCAAGGCGTCCTCTCGGTGGTCGACGAGCTTGAGGCCGCGGCAGTTTGCGGCAGATCGCTTTTGAGCCGGGCGCTCAAGGTTTGGCAGTCGGACGAGACAGTGTTCCTGCCGCCACAAGAAATCAGCGCGGCTTGAGAAATTGGCGAAATCCGGGCAACGGCGCAGGCGGCGACTGTAAACGGTCAGATGTTCGGGCACTTGATTGTGGCTGGGTTTTTTGCGGATGAGCAGAACCGGTACCTCGACCCGTCAAGTTCGGCCGTAACCCATTAACTTCAAGAAGAATTCCTGTCAGAACGCTTCAGGAAGTTCCGGTTAGAGACTGCGATTTATGCGGCGCAGGTCCCTCAAGGCGACCGGGCGCAGCAAGTTCTTTTCGATGGCGGGGCGGTTGCCGAGGTCAGCAAAGTCGTTGGGGAACCAGACCTCATCCGGCTGGGTTGCAACACAGGCAAGGAGACGCGAGCGCAGACCTGTTTCTTGCGTCAGCGTCGTGATGTCGGAAACATGCCGCAAACTTTGGACAGGGGACTCATCGAGGTCAGGATGTGGACGGCTTGAAGCGAGAGAACTCTGGACCAGCTGGTCGTTCGGTGGTTCAGCCACGGAAATGTCGGGCCCTGGGGAGGAGATCCGGGCTCGGACGGCCGTCGACAGTCGCGGCCCAGCCGATGACGTCCGGGCGGCGGCCGAACAACGCGAAGACCTGGCCGTCCCTTTCGGGACCGGGTTGGAGGCCGCCGTCGACGCGCCATCCATGGGCCGCGCCCGGTTTCAGCGCGGCCGAAGGTGCGGCGATGCCGTCGGCATGTTTCCGATGCCGCCGGGCGGCCTGCTGACATGCCGGCCAGGTGTCCGGTCCACCGGTCAGTGTCTCGCGAGGCAAGTCAGGTTGATGCGACGGGATTTCGTCAATGTCGACCGCCCAGAGGGCGCGGCGGACGGTGGCGAGATCCTGCGGGTCGCGGATTTCCCCGTGTCGAAGAAACTCCGCCCAGGCGCCGTCCGGCGTGTCGCAGAAGTAATGGGTCAGCTCGCCCGGCGCGTTCCACCGGCCGGCGGATGGCGACGAATCCTCCCGCAGAAAAGGAAAGCGGGGATCGGCGTGGCGATAGGCGATCACGTCGCTGGCGACGACGCCAGGGCTCGGGCGAGCTCGCGGACCCTTCGGGGGCCGTCGTGTCCCGGCGACCACTCGTCGCCGAGCGTGCGTGCGGGCGTGTTGCCGTCGAGCCGCTCGCGGGGCCGGTCGAACCAGCGCCGGACCCCGATGTCGTTGTATGCGCCGGCCAGGTCGCCGACGACGAAGGCGAGAAAGTGAAGTCGGGCGGCGATCGCGTCCGGCGTGGAGCGGTTGCCGGAAATGTAGCGCCGCGCACTGGACTGGGAGATGCCGAGGAGGCGGGTCAGCAGTTCCACGCCCAGGACGCCTTGCAGGGTGCGCCATTCATGCGCGGGGGCCGGGGACTGGTCGAGGGCCTCGTTGATCTTCTCCAGGAGCGCGGAAAGGCGGGCGGCATCGGAGAACGGCATCCGGTGAAGTTCCGCAAGGAAGCTTCGGCCGATGCCGGTTTCGGCCATGCCTGTTTCGAGCTCCTGAATCGCGGATTCGTCCAGGCAGGTGACGGGACGCAAGAGCAGGCCCATTGCGTCGGCGCGTGTCAGCGCCCCGATCGCCGCGGAGGCAAGCCTCGGATCGTCGAACGGACTGCGAATGGATTGAATATGGAAATTCGCCATGGTCCAAATGTATGCGGCGGCTGCGGCAGGGGCAATGCTGGCTTGACATGCGGACTGGACTGGGTCAGCGCGGGTTCATTCGGGCGATATAGGGGTCGACGTGTCCGAACTCGTCGAGCCAGGCGAAAGACGCCATCCGCAGCCCTCCAAATACACGAAGGCCCGCACCGGAGCGCGGGCCTCAGAGAGAGGGCAGTACAGGACTGCGTCTCGAAAGGGAATATTGTTCCGCATGCTGGTCGAAATCAAGAACCCGTCAACTTGCCGGCAGGCGTGATGACCAAATCCACCAATCCCGTTACGATCCGCCGTGAGACCGCGGACGACGACCGCCCCGGCCGGCCGGAACACAAGATGGGGTCCGTCATGCGCCCCCTGCGGGGGCGTTGATGCAGCATATCACTGTAGGAACTTCAAGCAGATGTTTCGGGACGCAAGACAGAAGGAAAGATTGAACCGCCGCCTTTTTTGTGACCGCGGAGGGTGGGATGCACACTTGTCCACCACCGCATGATATCCTTGCCGAGTGGCTGGAAGAGCACCCTTCGACCAACGGCAAATTTGGACATTTGCTGCTCCTGCAAAGGGATATCGATCAGGAGGCCATTTGCGAGGCTTTACGCCCATATTTCGAGTCAGCACACCTTGATGCGCGGCAGGTATTCCATGCCGACATTGGCATTGATCTTCACCCTGACGCAGGCGATGGCGGCGAACTGCCCGTAGAGTATCCCGGCTGTCTTCCCAGCACGACGCGGAAGGGCCTGTTCGGCGAAGTGATGGCCGGGCTTGTCACAGAAGGCTATGAATTGGTTGGCGGCCATGATTGGCGCGTGCCGATTTTCCTGTTCCGCTATCACGAAGATGCGCGGAATTACCTCTTTACGCTGGTTCGCAACCCGGAGAGGACGCGTCAGACGATTGGGCGCCTTGGTTCTGACTTTATCGGTTTGCTCCTGGACGATATCGGCGCCGTTGTGAGGTTCATCGCGGGCGAGGCCAAATGGCGGAAAACGCTGACGCAGTCGGCGGTTGACGTAGTTATGTACGGTAAGAAGGTCACCAATCCCGCAGGCGGCCCGAAAGTCCACTCCGGGAAGGGTGTCTGGAACGACGTGAATAATGACCCGCCCGTACCAATTGGCGTGCGACAACTGATGAGGCTTTTACAGCAGCACGATCCAGATGGCTATGATGCTGCAATATTGTCGATGGAGCGCGCACTTGTCCTTCGAGACGAGGAACCACTTCCCAGAACGGACCTCATTATAATTGTCGGTAATGGAGCTGCTAGGCGCGAGCAAATGGATTGCCTTCTTCCATACGAAGAGATGCCTGAAGACTATACCGCTGGGCACGATCTCCAACTGGTGGAAGTCATCTTGAAGGACGGCGAGGAACTGATCGACACTCTCTATGAGAGCCTCTGGTCTGACGGAGGCGACGATGCCTGAACTAGACCCGGACCGGTTGGACGTCGCCAACGAACTTAAAAGCCAGATCGCTCTAGAGGATACGCTAACACCCATTCAAGCGCGATCCTTCGTACGGGGATTGCAAACCGCCTGGGATGTGCCGACGATTCGATGGAGCGCGGCCGAATCCCGTATCCAGCTCCATGACGCGCGGCGTTTGCTCGATGCCGCCGCCATCTTCCGGAGGATCGAAGGGGCAAGTTCTACGAACGCGATCCTGTGCTACCGCCGGGCCGGCGAACTGCTCGAATGGCTCGGACGCGCTCACGACGAGCTGACAACTTTTGTGCCGCTGGAATTATTGGCTGCCGCATCATACCAGCTAGGCGGCCTGCCGGCGATGTCAGCAGCACTGCTTACGAAAGTGCGCCTCGATAGTCGCGGGAAACGACTCTATGCCAGTTTCTTGCGCGCCAACTTCGATGAAGTCATCCGCACTGTGACCATGTTTTGGCGCGACCATATAGACATTGCCGACCGAGAAGCTTCCGAGCGCTTGCTCGATGATGACGGTGAGGACAAGGCTACATGGTATTTCACAGTCGAATTGGTCCGCACACTCGGCGCTATCGCAGACGCCTTGCGCCGCGGCGACGAGCCGCGTCTTGACCGCGCGCTCCTCAAACTTGCCGCGCTCGACAAGATGGCCGTGCGTACATTGAACGATGACGCATCGGCTCTTGTGGCGCTTCTGTACCAGGTTGCGATTGCCTACCGGGATGCCAGCATTTACACGCCGGTCCGCGAGCTCGGCGCTATCAATCCCGAACGTGCGCCGCGTCTTGAGACCTTCGCCCGCACCCAATTCAACCGCCAGCGCGGCATCCTCTGGACGTCGCAGCGGCACGGCATCGCACGGCTCATCGAAGAGTCCTCATTTGCACTCTGCACGCCCACGGGATCCGGCAAAACGCTTGTCGCCAATCTCGCGCTCGTCAAAGAGTTGCTTCTGAGAGCGGAAGAAGATCCCGCGCCGCTCGCCCTATATCTCGTTCCATCAAGGGCGCTGGCTGGCGAGGTAGAGGCCAAGCTCACAGCCGAGCTTGGGCGAGACCTGATCGTAACGGGTCTCTATGGCGGTACGGACTGGGGCGTTACCGACTACTGGATTGATGCTGACAGGCCGACCGTCCTTATAGCGACGGTTGAAAAAGCCGATGCTCTGATGCGGTATCTCGGCCCGCTGTTGCTTCGGCGCTTGCGGCTTTTGATCGTGGATGAAGCCCACCAGGTTATCCCCGCGGATGATGAACGGACACAGGCGGACTTTGCAGAACATTCCAACCGCTCAATCCGGCTTGAAGGATTTGTTTCACGCCTGCTGGCCCAATCTCCCAAAATCGTCAGGATAGCGCTGACAGCCGTCGCCGGCGGCGCCGCATCGCCGGTAGCGCGCTGGATCGAGGACCGCGAGGACGCGCAGGCAGTCGGAACGCGCTATCGCAGTACAAGGCAGATTGTGGGGATTTTCGAGACGTCGCATGGCAACTCCGGCCGGATGCTGCTTGAGCTAATGAACGGCCGGTCTTTGTTTGTGCGAGGCCGCGACGACCCCGTTTATTTGCGCCTGGGTATACCTCCGATGCCCGAGCTTTCGGCGGAGAGGCGTCACAGCGTTTACCGCTTCAACGAACTGGACGTCTTGTGGACCGCACTGCATCTTATAAACGAAGATCGCCGCATCCTCATCTCGGTTATGCAGCAACCTGAAAGGACAATGGGATGGTACAAGGATGCACTGCAGTTCGAAAGCTGGCAGGAAGCGCAGACGTTTGAAGCGCCCGACAACGAAGAAGATCGCGCGCGCTTTGAGGAAACGCGGGCGGCCTGCATTGACTACTGCGGTGAGAATTCCTACGAGCTTGCGTTGCTCGACCACGGCATAGCGACAAACCACGGCCAGATGCCGCAGCGCCTAAGGCGGCTAATGACCCTTCTTATCGATCGGGGAATTTGCCCGATCACCGTAGCAACCGCCACCCTGACGGAGGGCGTCAATCTCCCCTTCGACATCATATTCCTCACGGCATTGAAGCGCCGGACGTACGATCCGGTCAACAACACCTCCGTGGAGACGCCAATGTCCGCTGCCGAATTTCGTAATCTCTCCGGCAGAGCGGGGCGGCCGGGCTCAAGCAATGGCATGGAGGGCATTACACTGGTCGCGATACCAAGGCGTCCCTCATCGACGGCACCTAGGCAAATCCCTGTACAGCGGCGTCAAATCCGTGCCCTTCGCCAAGATTATGGTGCGCTCAGGCGCAGGCTGCTTGCGGAGGAGCTTGAGCAAGCCGATGTGGACAGCCCCCTTGCATTGCTGCTGCAAGGCATAGCAGATCGCGCGCGGGATTTGGTCGGTTTAGAGGGGGACGACTTTCTGGCATGGCTTGAAGCTGCAATTCCGTCAGACATCAGCGATCACGCAGGCCGCGCTGAAACCTCTGAAGATAGCCGGCTTGCCGACAGTGTGGACGAACTGGATGGAATTCTTCTGAGTGCCATTGAAGAAATCCAGCGCTTGCGGGCTGGGGGCTTGGAAGGGGCTGCAGCCGAAGAGGTTTTGGTGCAGCTTTGGCGCAGGACTTTCTCAGCCTACGCCGCGGTCCAGGAGGATTGGCTGGAGCGTGCGTTCGTGCGCCGTGGACGCGCCATCGTCGATCAGATTTATCCCGACGCCAACGAACGCACCCGGCTATACCAATACGGCTTTACGCCGTATGTGGGGCGACGGTTTGAAGCGATCGCGCCGGAAATGAAGGCGGTGATCGAAGGCGCACAGGATTATGGCGGCGCGAGTGCAGAGGACCGCTTTGCCATTTTCGTTGCGCTCGGCGAACTCATTGCGGCGGACCGCGGATACGGCTTTCGCGTACGAGCGACTGAAACGGATCGCAAACTCCTCGAAAACTGGCAGGACGTGTTGGGCTGGTGGGTACTCGCGCCGGGTGCGGCCAGCCCTGATCCGGAGCAGCTTCGAGCCTGGCAACGGTTTGTTGCTGACAATATCGACTTTCGGTTGGGCGTAGCGGTAGGCGCGGTGGTCGCGTGTGCATGGTCCGACAGCGCCGGTGATCCGCTTGCAGTGCCGTCTCTGGATGCATGGCGAGAGACCACAGAACTGCCGTGGTTCGGATTTTGGGCGCGGGAATTGCTGCGGTGGGGGACACTGGATCCGTTCGTTGCCTTCGCGCTCTCGCAAGGCCTAGCGCAAACGCGGCATTCGGCTGCCGCCCGACGGGCGGCATTTGAAGCGTGGCTTCAGGCCGAATACGACGATCTCGACGCCGAGGACTTCATTGATCCACAGCGCTTCCTTGCCTGGGAACGCAGCCTGCCACAGCCTGAACGAGCCGCTGGCGGTGGAAACCGGGTCGGGGTGGAATTGATCGGCACAACAGGTGAGCGCGGTCTATATCGTGTCGTTCCGATCGTGACCAACGACACCATCAATTGGATTGATGCAGCAGGATATGTTCTGGCGCGTTCGAGCCGGGATGACTTGCCGTTTCGCGGCCTATTCCACCGTCAAGATTTCGAGCTACACACTGGCGATGGAGCCCCATATGTAGGACGGAGTTTCGCTGGTTAAGCCGCAGCCTGTAACAGTAGTTTGAGATGGCTTCGGACCCCGCAGTCAAAACACCCTTTGAAAACACTGACGTTTTCAAGGGGATTGGTTCTCCGAAACAACACCGATTTACCACTCTGGGAATCGCATGGGAACCACGAGAAATCTAAATGGGGCCTGTCTGCAGCGGTGATCAGCGAAATTCGAGACGAAGAGCTTTGCAACCATGGCTACGGCGGCGGTTATGATGCCGTTCGGCGCTACGCGGCTAATTGGTTCCGGGTACGGCTTCCCCGCCTTCGGGGATCCACGTACACCCCGCCGCCGCCAGCCAAGGGTATCCAGGGCCTCGTAGTTTGCTCGAACGCAAGCAGGCGCCGTAATACGGTGTAGCGCGCGCCGAATTACGGCGGCAGCCTCAGGGGGCCTCGCCCAGACCAGACGCATTTCAGAAAGTTACGGCGGCTCCCGTCTGAGCCGTCGGGAAACACATGCTCAGGGTCTTCCATTTGGTCTGGCACCGTCAACGGCAGACGATAACCGAGCCACACCGTTTCGAAGGGATCGAAATCTGAAGCTGGTCCGGTCTCTAGCAATTCCCGTATCCGACTTTCGGCATCGACCCGCGTGCTGCGGCTTGTCAACGGGGAGTGCAGCAGGACCAGCAGGTGGCCTCCTCCCCGTCGCTCGGCCAATTCCCGGTATTTGCCGCGCTTTTGCGCGACCCGGTCCCGCGCCGCGATGCCCGTGCGCGCATCGGGATCAACATATAGTCCGGACTGGTTTCCGGCCGGCGACGGATTCCATAACCATCTGGCTTCTGAGTTGTCGTAGTAGGTGCCGGTCACCTCTCCCCATGAAGTCGCGACTGTACCGTCGCTTCGCTGAATCCGGAACTCTATATCGTGCGCATCGTTATCTGGGCGGCTGGACCGCACCTCCGCGCCCAGAAATACGCCCAAGGGAACCGTCCAACATCGTCCCCAGTAATCCTCGTGTTGCCGTTGCGCTCGTTTCCGGTCGTTCATGTCGTCGCTGCCCCTAGGGTGCTCCAATAGCAGGTTGTGGCTCAGTGGGTTTGGCAAGCCGTGCAGCGAGCATCACCAACATATGAGTTTCCCCATCTTGACTACTCCCAGCGCTGTAGCTCTCCTCCTTTCAGAAACCCCTACAGATCCTTCAGTTGTCCCTTCGCAAACTGTCCTACTACAGCAATGGCATCCACGGCCGCCTGCTTGATATCTTCTTCATCGTGTGGAGGATCGGCCATCTTGCCTCCATGAGACAAATCGTTAATCATCACACTCTTGATCTCAATCCCATGCTCGCCAATCAGATAGCCAAGAAACTCTTCCAAATTGGAAAAATCCGGCCTGCAGAACTTCCAGATGCCTTCGATCACTGACCGAATCGAATTTGGCGTCGTGTGATCTGCTCGCCTCGATCCGTTCGCCACGTCATAAACAGCTTTCAAATGCAATGCATGCGGCGTCGCGAACGCCCTTTGGCTCGTCAACTCGTGCTTGTTCTCTCCAGAAACCAGCTGGAACAACCCCCGTGGTTGAACGACCCTATTAGCATTGGACACATTAAAGAAGTAATTGTTATGAGTGAGAATCAACATTTTGGGTCGGTGCTGATCTGATCGCAGATTGAACTGGATTTCGCCATCCTCGCTAATTCTCAACAACTTGAGGCTCTGTATAATGGTATAAACGTAGTCAAACGACATGGATGTCACAGGATCATCAAACACAAAATACAACTTCTCGTAGTCTTCAACCGAATTTACTCTTAGGTGTGTTTGAGCCAGAAAATAACAAAACGCCAGTCCCGCTTTCTCGCCATCGCTCAGCGTTCGATCGCTGCCCCTACGCATTTCTCTATTATTCCGCCTTACTTTGAATGCGGTACCGTCAAATGTATACTTGTCCCCAAAAAATCTCTTCAAGAGCGCAGAAAAGGTATTGACCACGCGATCCCTGGCAGACGCCGTCTCTCCATGCAGGCGCTTCAATTCCGCTATGTCCTCATTCAACTCTCGGCAATCACTTTCGAGTTCTCGAATCTTCAAAACTGCCTCGCGGTTTTCCTCGTAGAATTCCTGCTGAAGCCTCTTGCAGGACGCATTCTGTATTCCTCTGCGTTCCGCACTAGAATTCCTCGCCAGCGTCTGCAACTGGTCAAAGAGTGCGTTATTTCTTTCTATTGTTGACAGGACTCCAGACATCATGAAATTCATATCTCCAGTTGAGGCTTCTACAACCTTTGTCAAGTCCTCTTGTTTTTCTTGGATGCACCTCTTTAGACCATCCAAGTACCCGGTAATGTTGTCAAGCAACTCAAGTGGGTCTTCGAGCGCCTTATCCGCTAATGACGGAAAGTAAGATCTCAATTCGTCATATACTGGTTTTTCCCTCAAGTGTTGAAGGCTGCATTGCTGTGTTTTTGCCATTCCTGCATCCAATTGTCCGATCAGCTTATTCAGACGGTCTTTCTCCCGTGCCTCTTCGTCCTGAAAGTATTGAACATACATGTTTATCGCAGCAATTGCTGCTCCCTGTACTGGCTGGGTACAAAACGGACATTCTTCAGGATGCTCCTTGTGCAATGCCAGCCCCGTCTCGAAGAAACCAGGGTCGGATTCGATCTTCGCCTTGAAATCGGTCCTTACAGTCGAGGGAGAAGTTACCTTCACCAATGCCTCGTGCACCGAGTGCAGGTCCACATCGGGTCCATCGAAGCTCAACCGGTTCGGCACCACAGGGTCTGTAGGCAGGCTCTTGAATTTGTTGAATTGAGAATGAAGGCTCTTCAAGGAAGTGGCTTCTGGGCTGGGCGAGTACGGAGACGGCCCGAAATATACGTCGTCGGAAAGGTTCTTGAATGCACCGAGTGAGGCCACAATAGAAAAGGCTGTCTTATGTTTGTTTTTTCGATCGGAAAATTGGGCAGCCAAGGCCTCTTGGCGCTGACGCAAGTCGTTCGTTTTCGAGTCTAGCTCGAGTTCCTTTTGATCAAGCTCAACATTTTCACGACCGATGATTATTTCGTGCTGAATTTCACCGTCAAGCTCTTCCAAACGGTTGCGTACCTCTTCATCAATGTAATCTTCAGTAAAAACATGGAAGATGTAACTTGGCTCGGCCCGAACTACGGTCTTGGAACGAGTATTGAGCTCTAAACTACCGATACAAGAAGACCCTTCATATAGGCGGAAGGAGCCTGACCCATCGCTCGACTCTTCAGAGACCAAAAGGTCTGGAATACTCGACTGTTCGTACCGGGAGAATACAGTTTGGTCCAAGAGACGCAATGCGCGTGCAATGAATGATTTTCCAGTACCGTTACGGGCATAAATCAGGTTCTGCTTGTCTGCGGACAAATCCTGATTGAGCCCCATGATGGGGCCAATATGAGCGGCTTCAATTCTAAGCGCAGGTTTTGGCGTAGCGGGAGTATTCATTGCGCTTTCTCAACTTCTTTGATTGACGAAACGGGTATGGGAGGTCACGCGTTCATGACTTGCGGAGGATTGGTAGGACGGTTCAGCGAAATAGGGTCGTTCTTCTTGCTCACCTTCGAAACCTAAGTCGAGGCAAGCTCTTCGCTACCTGCCGGGGCAAGCGACAACTGCCGACCGCCGAGATCCTCGAAGAGCTGCTCTCGACAGGTAAATACGATCACCTGGACGTTTCGGGCGACCATGTTGAGGATGTCGAAGAACCTGCCCATCCGCCGGTCGTCCGAAAACACCAGGGCGTCGTCAAGCACGACGGTTGCCGGGTGGCCTTGTTCGACCAGCATCTCCGCGAAGGCAAGGCGGACGAGAACGGCAATCTGCTCCTGGGTGCCCATGCTCAGGTGATTGAATGCTTCCTCGTATCCGGCCTCTCTCACAACCCCCGCTATGTGAAGGTTCTCGTCGATGCGGATATCGGCGCCGGGGAACAGGAGATGAAGATACGGGCGAACCCGCTTCAGCACGGGCGACAAGTATTGTTCCTTGGCGTCTTGCTCGGCACTACGCAACGTCGATAGCAGGAGGCTGAGCACCTCAACCTCGCGGTTCTGCCGGCGTTCTTCCTCCTCCGCAAGCTCCAGCTCACGAGCCTGTCGTTCCATGGCCTCGTCGAGACCGGCGCCTTCAGCTGCCTCGACGCGCGACTTATGGCCGGCGATCAGTTCCCTCAAATTGGATCGCTTGTCGTGTCTCCCTTGTAGCGCCTTTTCCAAGCGATCGATGCGCGCCTCCAATTGTGGCAAGGTCTCATCGCTGCGCTCCCCCTCCAGACGAGCAACCATGGTTTCCTGCTCGGACAGATGCGTGCGTGCTGCTTCGATGCCGGACTGAAGTTCAGCGTCCGAACGGCGCTCTTCCTCCTGCGCAACCTCGACCTGGAGCCTTTTTAGGCGGTCCTCGCCTTCGTCGTACCGGCCCTGAAGAATGGCGATTTCGGTCAGTAGTTCGCCCAAGCCGTCTCCTGGCCCGCTCAATGCGGCACGCGCTGTATCGAGCGCACTGCGAGTCTGGTCCGATTGCTCCTGAGCTATACGCAATGCCGTCTCTGCATCTCGGCGTGCTGGCAGCTCCTGCAAGTCCAATTCTTCCATCTCTGTTTGCAAGACCTGGCGTAGCCCCGCGATGTAGTCGGCGAGCGCCTGTGCCCCGGCCTCGTAGTCGACTGTCACGGGAGCGTGCAGCTCGGCCCCCTGCCGGGCAAGTTCCGCGTCCCGCAGCAGCTTCTGGCGCTTGGTGTTTTGATCTTCAGCGTCGGTGATGGACTTGGCGCCGACGTCCTCCAGCGCTTCTCGCAGCGCCGTTTCGGCATCGCGCCGTTGGCGAAGAAGCTTGTCGCGGTCCTTGATCGCGGGCTCGATCGTGATGCGGCCGCGGTCGGGAACTGTGATGGTGACCGGCTCGACGGACTGGACCGACCGGCGATCGCCGGTTAGCGGCTCCCCATCTACATCGATGCCGGAAATTCCATCCTCGGTCATGTCGAACGATACGAGGGTTGCCGCTGCATTGAGGCGGCCTCGAATGGTCTCCAGTCCTTGCGCGGCCTGGCGTATCCCTTCGATGGCGTCGCCCGTAACCAATATGGCGGCGGCGGCCTGCTGGGCCTCGCGCTGAAGATTTTCGGCAGCCTCGGCTTTCTCGTATCGTCCCTTCAGATCACGGAGTCTGGCCTGACGCTCTGCCGCCCCCAATACGCGGCGAAGCCGGGATACCGCTTCGTCGGCCTTGGTGACGGCTGCCTCCGCCTCGCGTACTCCGCCACGCAGTGCATCGACCTTGGATCGCGCCGCCATTTCCTGCTCACGCGCTTCGGTCAGCCGTAAGCCGGCCGTTCCGAGAGCCGCTTTCTCAGTCTCGACGTCAGCCTTCAGTCGCTTCCGGGCTTCTGCCGCCCGCTCGGCCTGTTCAAGTGTGCGCTTCCTGAGCTCCCGTTCGGTACAGGCGGCCTCTATGCGGGCCTCCAGTTCGGCGAGTTGGCCATGGCGTTGGCGCGCCTTGTCAAGCTCCTTCCGATCTGCCTGATCCCGGTCGCCAGCGGAGAGCCCCTCCAGAGTCTCCTGAGCGTCTTCGAGATCCACCAACATTTGTGTCAACTCCTGACGGCGGGCTTGCAGGGCGGCCAGTTCTCGGCGGAGCGCTTCGACCCGGTCGATCAGTTCCTTGTATGCGCCGCGCGGCCGGTTGGTCGTCGAAGTCACCAGTTCGCCGAGCTGCTTCTCGATGGCCTTCGGCAACGCGCGCCCCCGACGGCCGCCCAGGACAGCACCGACCTCCGATTCCAGAGCGCTGTGAAGGCTTGAGCGGGCGCTATCCGGAAGATCGAGCGCGCCGAATGACTGTCCCTGCTGCACCCACAGGACATTCCACATTCCAAGCGTCTCAGGCTTCGCCCCGGTCTTGCCTGGCTCATGAAAGTCGAGAAGCGCGCGAAGCGTGTCTTCCGCCGTATCGCCCTCCAAGTTTCTCCCATCGGGACAGGACAGACGGGCATAAGGCTTCTTGATGAAGCGCTTCGTGACCCGATAGAGGCCGTCATCGAGCTCGATTGCCAGTTCGACGACCGGCGCGGCCTGGTTCCGGTCGTTCTGCAACGCCATGATCGGCTGGGCCTTGGAACTGTATTTCTCGAAGAGGACTGCGCGAAGCGCGTCGAGCAAGGTGGACTTGCCCAATTCATTGGGACCGACAACGACGTTGAGCCCGTCCTCGACGCCATCCAGGCGCGTCGGGGAAGTGAATTTCTTGAACTGGTTGACGGCAAGGGATCGGATTTTCATCTCTCGTCCGCCTGCAGCTTCATGTGTTCGACAAAGAGACGCTCAAGCGCAGCGGCGGCGATGCCGCCATCCCCTTCGCCCTCATCGGCCAATTGCTTCAATTGTTCGGCGGCCGTGCGCACGAAACCGCCACGATCGATTCGATCCAGGTCTTCGGTCGTCGGCTTCGCGAACAAGCGGCGATCATCCACACGCATGAAACATAGGGCGGCCGATACCCCGTCCACGATCTTCTCCTGGAAGTATTGACGATCCCCCAACGACAACGCGCCTTCTACGTCCAGATGGACAAGCACCCGATCCAGTTCGTCGGCGGTGCCGCGCAGCTTCTCGGCGAGGTGGTCGATGTCCGCATGGCTGCCGATCTGCTCCGAATGCCTGACCCAGCTGTACTGTCCCGTCGGGATGCTGGTCACGGCGGGGACCGCATTCGGTCCCTCGATCTCAACGAGCAATGCCTGACCACCGCCGACCACGTCAAAGGCGTCGATTTCGGGTGTGCCGCTGTACCAGCATCGGTCATTGATCTGCCTCTGCCCGTGCCAGTCGCCCAATGCGAGGTAGGAGAGACCGGCAAGACGTGGTCGGTCGGGAGCGATGAAATTGGGAACGTCCTTGTCGTCGGAGCCGAATCCCCTGACGGTGCCGTGAGCCAGCCCGACCCGAATGGGACCTTCGGGCAAGTCAACGTCGTCCATGTAGGCCGTGAGATCGTCCAGCGTACGGCGATGAAATAGCGGTGCCGGCAAGAGGACGAACTCCTCGTTCTCAACTACCGCCGGCTCGGGCGCGATATGAACGCTGACGTTCTCGGGCAACCCTTTGCGGAGGAGCTGATCCCAGAGCCCGTTGGGGCGGTGCGGATCATGATTGCCCGGCAACAGATGCCACCGGACACTTGGGAATCCGCGCATCCGTTCCAAGGGTTGGTTGAGCGAACGCGGTGACAGCGCCTCCATGTCATAGATGTCGCCCGCGACCAGCACGTGGGCCGCCCCGTGCATCCCGGCGAGTTCACCCAGCCCCGAGATGGCCCGCAGTCGGGCTTCCTGGAGAAGCCCCATCGTCGCACCGTCGACAAAGCGGAAGACCTTCCCGATCTGCCAGTCCGACGTATGGATGAACTTGACGGTCATCGATCCTTTCCCACCCGGCCCGACGGCGCGTCCCGAGTTGCAAAGCAAAGTGGCGATACGGCACAAAAAGTTGGCGGATACCCTGATTCAGGCATGAGTTCGCGGAGCCAAACCCGCAGGATCGGCTGCGGCGCGGAGGGTAATCGCCTTACGGGCTAGACACTAGACCTCGCAAGTCGTCGTCCAGCGCGTTTGCAGATTGCCCTGCAATGGCGATCACCGGTCGTGAAGGCCCAAGCGATTCGCGGCCGCAATCGCCTGTCGCCTGAATTTCCATCCATTGCGTCGCCGCGCAAAGGCGTTGCGATTTGGTCTCAATGCTCGAAAATGGTAATTCGCTGCCACACACGGTCGATTGCCGTCCCAATTTCGAAAAATATTGCATTCGGTTTGATGACTAATCCTGCAAGTCCCGTATATCAGGCCGCATCGTGCAAACTTTTATTCAAATATTTCCACGGACTAGAGGAACAACGCGGAATCTTCTCCAGCTTTAGTCCGGAGTAATGTTGTCGACGCTCCGGTATCATCCGTCTTCGTCTGAATTGCCGCCCGGTGCGTGCGCACGCGCTGCAAGTGTCTTCAACGGCAGCAATTCCGATCTGACGCTGGACACGACGCCAAGCCCCCGAAAATGGCTGCCTGAAGTCAGGGAGAGAGTTGCCCCCTGGTCCCGAAACACTCCGGTGGCTCTCCGATCGAATTCAACCGGTGCCCGGATTCCGGAAAAATGGCGATCTTGTCTGGCTGACGCCTGGTCCGTTGGCGGCAATGCCCAAGACATCCGGTTCGATTACGAACGTGTGCGAATCGAAGCCTGGCGAGGCAGCTTCCTGCCGCCGGTGAGGCGATGCCGCGCGGGCTTCATCGCGGCAATGACGACGAACCCGTAAGAAACTCGTCTACTGCGCGGGCGCATTGGCGGCCCTCGCGGATGGCCCAGACCACGAGCGATTGGCCCCGGCGCATGTCGCCCGCGGCGAACACCTTGGGCTGCGTGGTGGCGTAGTTGTCGGTATCGGCGAGGACGTTTCCTCGTGGGTCCAGCTCCACTTCAAAATCATCCACCATGCCTTCATGGACCGGATGGACGAATCCCATTGCAAGCAGCACGAGCCCCGCTTTCAGTTCGAATCCGGTTCCTGGGATTTCCTGCATTCGTTGGTCGAGCCGGACGGCGTGGAGGGTAGAGACTGCCCCATTGGCGCCCGAAAGGCGATTGGTGGCGACGCTCCATTCGCGGCCCGCACCCTCCGCCTGTGACGAGGATGTGCGCAGCCGCAGCGGCCACAGCGGCCAGGAGGTGGCCTTGTCGGGCTTCTCCGGCGGCATTGGCAGGATCTCGAGCTGCGTCACCGAGGCCGCGCCCTGGCGGAACGACGTCCCGATGCAATCCGAACCGGTATCGCCGCCCCCGATCACGACGACATGCTTGCCGCCAGCGGAAATTTCCTCCGCCTCGCCGAGCGCCTCGCCACTGAAACGCCGGTTTTGCTGGGACAGGAAATCCATTGCGAATTCGACGCCCTGCAAATCCCGTCCTTCGACCGGCAGGTCGCGCGGCTTCTCCGACCCGCCCGCCAGAACCACGGCGTCGTAATCCCGGACGAGTTCGTCCGTCTCCAGGTCGACTCCGACATGCGTGCCGGTGCTGAAGGACACGCCCTCCGACTCCATCTGGCTGACGCGCCGGTCGATAAGGTGCTTTGCCATCTTGAAGTCCGGAATGCCGTACCGGAGCAACCCGCCCGGCTTGGCGTTCTTCTCGAACAACGTGACGTCGTGCCCGGCGCGCGCCAGCTGTTGCGCGCAGGCCATCCCCGCAGGACCCGAACCGACGATGGCCACGCGTTTGCCAGTCCTGGCGACGGGGATGTCGGGAACCACCCACCCCTCCTGCCAGGCGCGATCGGCGATGGCGGACTCGATCGACTTGATCGTCACCGGTGCGTCGTCGATGTTCAGCGTGCAGGCTTCCTCGCAGGGCGCCGGGCAGAGGCGGCCGGTGAATTCGGGGAAGTTGTTGGTCGAATGCAGCACCTCGATCGCTTCCAACCACTGGTCGCGGTAAACGAGGTCGTTCCAGTCGGGGATGATGTTGTTGACCGGGCAGCCCGTGTGGCAGAACGGGATGCCGCAGTCCATGCAGCGGGCGCCTTGCTGCCGCAGCGTGCTTTCGTCCAGCGGTATCAGGAACTCGTTGAAGTGGCGGACGCGGTCGGCCACAGGCGCGTAGTGCTGCTCGAACCTGTCGAATTCGAGAAAACCCGTAACCTTGCCCATGGTTCAGCGGCTCTCCACCAGCAGTGCTGCGGGATCGGCCGGCTGAGAGAGCTTCATCTCCTGCAGCGCGCGGTAGTAGTCGACGGGCATCACCTTGACGAACTGCGGCAAGTAGGAGTCCCAGCCCTCCAGAACCCGCCGTCCGCGCGCCGAGTCGGTGTAGCGGACGTGCTTTTTGATGAGGCTCTTCAGGCGTTCGGCGTCGAAGCGGGTCATGTCGCGCATCACGTCGACCCGCCCGTGGGCTTCGAGATCCCCGCCCTGATGCGCCAGGCACTCAAGCGACTCGTCTTCCGCCTTGACGGGTTCGAGATCGACCATGGAAAGGTTGCAGCGGCGCTCGAAATCGCCCTCTTCGTCGAGAACATAAGCGATGCCGCCGCTCATGCCGGCAGCAAAGTTGCGCCCCGTGCGGCCGAGACATACCACGATGCCGCCCGTCATGTATTCGCAGCCATGGTCGCCGACGCCTTCGATGACTGCGATGGCTCCCGAATTGCGCACCGCGAAGCGCTCGCCCGCAACTCCGCGAAAATAGCATTCTCCGGAAATCGCGCCATAGAGGACGGTGTTCCCGATGACGATGTTGTCTTCCGGGACGATCGCGCTCTCGGGTGGCGGGTAGACCGCCAGTCGACCTCCCGACAGGCCCTTGCCCGTATAGTCGTTGGCTTCCCCGATCAGCTCGAAGGCGACGCCCCTGGCGAGGAACGCACCGAAGCTCTGGCCGGCCGAGCCTCGAAACTTCACGCTGATCGTGTCTTCAGGCAGGCCGGCATGGCCGAAACGCTTCGCGACCTCGCCCGACAGCATCGCGCCGGTCGTGCGGTTGACATTGCGGATGGGCATCTCCATGCGGACCGGCTGGCGTTGGGTCAACGCCGGTTGCGCCAATTCGATCAACCGGCGGTCGAGGATCTTGTCCAGATGGTGGTTCTGGCGCTCGCTGTTGTGGGTGGCGACGCCTGCCGGGGCGCCGGGCTTGGCGAGAAGCCGCGACAGGTCGATGCCTTTCGCCTTGTAATGCTCGATCGCGCGACGCTGGTTGAGGTGTTGGGATTCGCCGATCATGTCCGCGAAGCGGCGGAAACCGAGACACGCCATCAGTTCACGCACTTCCTCGGCGACGAAGAAGAAGTAGTTGATCACGTGTTCCGGCGTGCCGGTGAAACGCTTGCGCAACTCCAAGTCCTGGGTCGCAACGCCGACCGGGCAAGTATTGAGATGACACTTGCGCATCATGATGCAGCCTGCGGCAATCAGCGGCGCGGTCGCGAAGCCGAACTCGTCCGCGCCGAGCAGTGCGCCGACGACAACGTCACGCCCGGTCCGGATACCGCCGTCGACCTGGACCGCAATGCGACCGCGCAGCCGGTTGAGCACCAGCGTCTGGTGAGTCTCGGCGAGCCCGATCTCCCACGGCGAGCCGGCGTGGGTGATCGACGTCAGAGGGCTGGCCCCGGTGCCGCCTTCGAACCCAGAAATGGTCACGTGATCGGAACGCGCTTTCGAGACCCCCGCCGCCACCGTCCCGACTCCGACCTCGGAGACCAGTTTCACCGAGACGTCAGCGTCCGGATTGGTGTTCTTCAGGTCGTAAATCAGCTGGGCGAGATCCTCGATTGAGTAGATGTCGTGATGCGGCGGTGGCGAGATCAGGCCGACGCCGGGAGTCGAATGCCGCACCTTGGCAATAACCGCGTCCACCTTGTGCCCCGGCAGCTGGCCGCCCTCGCCGGGCTTGGCGCCCTGGGCCATCTTGATCTGCATCATGTCGGAATTGACAAGATACTCGGTGGTCACGCCGAAGCGGCCCGAAGCCACCTGCTTGATGGACGACCGCATGGAATCGCCATTGGCCATGGGCTGGTAGCGGTCCGGCTCCTCACCGCCCTCGCCGGTGTTCGACCTGCCGCCAATCCTGTTCATGGCGACGGCCAGGGTCGCATGTGCCTCGCGCGAGATCGAACCGAAGGACATCGCACCGGTCGAGAATCGCTTGACGATTTCACTTGCCGGTTCGACCTCGTCGAGCGGCACCGGCGACTCCGCAGGGATCAATTCGAACAGGCCCCGAACGGTCATCATCCGGTGATCCTGATCGTTCACCTGCTCGGCGAATTCGCGATACTTCTCCGGCAGTTCGCCGCGCACGGCGTGTTGCAGGTGGGTGATCGTGTCGGGCGTCCAGGAGTGTTCCTCGCCACGCAGGCGGTAGGCGTATTCACCGCCCGGATCGAGCGCGTTGCGATAGACCGGCGCGTCGCCATAGGCGAGCCGGTGGCGTTCGACGGTCTCCCGCGCGATCCCCTCCAGCCCGACCCCGCCGATGGTGCTTGCCGTGCCGGTGAAGTACTGCTCGACGAAGCCCTCGTCGAGGCCAACCGCGTCGAAAATCTGCGCGCCGCAATAGGACTGGTAGGTCGAAATGCCCATCTTGGACATCACCTTCAGGATGCCCTTGTCGATCGCCTTGATGTAGCGCGCGTAGACGTCGCGGTCGCTCAGCTTCTCCGGCAATTCGTCCCGCAGCGCCGTGAGGGTCTCGAAGGCGAGATAGGGGTTGATCGCCTCGGCGCCGTAGCCGGCCAGGGTGCAGAAGTGATGGACCTCGCGCGCCTCTCCGGTCTCGACGACCAGGCCAAGGAGGTTCCGAAGCCCTGTTCTCACCAGGTGGTGGTGGACCGCCGAGGTGCCCAGCAGCGACGGGATGGCGATGCGATCGCGGTCGATCGCGCGATCGCTGAGCACCAGGATGTTAAATCCTTCCTGACACGCCCTCTCCGCCTGGGCGCAAACGGCATCGAGCGCGGCACGCATGCCTTCGACACCGTCCGCCGCGGGATATGTCAGATCGAGGGTAAGGGTCCTGAACGCATTGTCCGCGATCTCGCCAATCGAACGGATCTTTTCCAGGTCCTGGTTCGTCAGTACGGGCTGGCGGACCTCGAGACGCCGTTGCGGCGTCGTGTTGTCGATGCCCAGCAGGTTGGGCCGCGGACCGATGAAGGACAGGAGTGACATCACCAACTCCTCGCGGATCGGATCGATCGGCGGGTTGGTGACCTGTGCGAAAACCTGCTTGAAATAGGAATAGAGCAGCTTGGGTCGCGACGACAGCGCTGATATCGGGGTGTCGGTGCCCATCGAGCCGACGGCTTCCTCTCCGGTGAGCGCCATCGGGGACATCAGGAATTTGAGGTCTTCCTGGGTGTAGCCAAAGGCCTGCTGGCGATCGAGAAGTGTCAGCCGGTCGGGCGGTTCGATCGGGTTGTTGGTCTCCGGTAGGTCCTCCAGCACGATCTGGGTGCGGTCGAGCCATTCCTGGTAGGGCTGGGTCGAGGACAGGTGCGCCTTGATGTCGTCATCGTCGACGATGCGGCCCTGTTCGAGGTCGATCAGCAACATCTTGCCCGGTTGCAGGCGCCATTTCTTGACGATGCGGCGCTCGTCGACCGGAAGGACGCCGACTTCTGAACTCATTACCACCAGATCGTCGTCGGTGACGATGTAGCGCGCGGGTCGCAACCCGTTGCGGTCCAGGGTCGCGCCGATCTGGCGGCCGTCGGTAAACGCCACGGCGGCAGGACCGTCCCACGGCTCCATCAGCGCCGCATGATGTTCGTAAAACGCGCGGCGGCGTTCGTCCATCAACGGATTGCCGGTCCACGCCTCCGGGATCAGCATCATCATCGCGTGGGCCAGCGAATAGCCCGACCGTACCAGCAACTCCAGCGCGTTGTCGAAGCTCGCCGAGTCAGACTGGCCCTCGGTGATCAGCGGCCACAGTTTGTCGAGATCGTCACCCAGGATTTCCGACTTCATGAGATGCCGGCGGGCCGCCATCCAGTTGATGTTTCCGCGCAGCGTGTTGATCTCGCCGTTGTGGCAGATCATCCGGTAGGGATGGGCCAGCCGCCACGACGGGAACGTGTTGGTGGAAAAGCGTTGGTGAACCAGGGCGAGCGCGGAGACCATGCTCTCGTCCCGGAGGTCGAGATAGTACTCGCCGACCTGATGCGCCAACAGCATTCCCTTGTAGACGATCGTGCGTGACGAGAGGGATGGCATGTAGAAGTCGTCGCAAGCCTCGCCCAGCGCGTCGACCTGGTGTTCCGCCTGTTTGCGAATGACGAACAGCTTGCGTTCGAACGCATCCTGGTCGGCGCAGTTGTCGCCGCGGCCGACGAAGACCTGGCGAACGAAGGGTTCGGTAGGAACGACGCTTTCGCCCAGTCCCGCGTTGTCGACCGGCACGTCGCGCCAGCCGAGCACATGCTGACCTTCCGCCTTGACCAGCTGCTCGACGATTCGAATGCAATCCGACCGCGGCTTTTCGGCCCACGGCAGGAACACCATGCCGACGGCATAGTCGCCCGGTGGCGGTATCTCGAGTCCTATGTCACCGCAGACGGAGCGCAGATGGGCATCCGGCATCTGAATGAGGATGCCCGCCCCGTCGCCGGCCAGCGGGTCCGCGCCCACCGCGCCGCGATGGGTGAGATTCTTGAGGATCTGCAAGCCCTGATCGATGATTCGGTGGCTCTTGCGGTTCCCTATGTTCACAACGAAACCGATCCCGCACGCGTCATGCTCGTTGCGTGGGTCGTAGAGTCCCTGCTTCCGGGGCAGTCCCTTATGCATGTGCCGAGCAGGTTCGGTCATGTGTCCGCACTCTCCCCCTTGGTCTATGCGGGATCGGCCTTGCCGGGTCCGAGAGGTCCGGGAACGAGCGCCCGGACGAATCTGCAATATACGGCGAACCCGCCAGTAGGGACAATCCTGCGGCCGGACTGGTGTACAGGCTCGCGGCCAGGGCCAATCCGGACTCCGGGATCGTGCCGATGATGCCGGCGAAGCCCTCCAACTCCGTCCGCTGCACCGGCCTGGTCCGGCGACAACCCGGCAATGCCGAATAGCTCAGCATCGTCTTCGCCGTCCGGCTCCGCTTTGCCATCCGGCCAGCCTGGAGGCGGGATCGACGATGTACACGACAATCGCCGCCACGTCGAGGTCCAGCATGCGGCCCGGCTGTCGACTCAGGACGCGGACCATTTCGATCCGGCGCAGGGTGTCGAGGACGGCGGTGACATGGCCTTGGGGCCGGGATTGGCGGATGGTGAAGACATCCTCGGCGCGGGCGATGGCAACGCCCCCGTCGAACAGGGCCTTGATCCCGTCGATGATGTGAGGCGGCAGCTGGGTCTCGTGCGTCAATCAACTTGAGACTCGTATTGTCTCATCCGGGAATGTTGCTTGCTGCCGATCCGTTGCCTCATCAAGAATTTTAACGAAGACCCACCGGTTCTGGAAGTCAATTCCGGGAGTGTTGTCGGAGACGAACAGGACTGTCCTTTTTTGGTTTTTCGTTTCGCCCCCTCATTTGAAAATCTGGTTGGCGTCGATCCCGCGGAATTCGTGGGCGTGAGGCGCGAGAGCGTGTGGAAGGAGATCTGCACGCATTACCGATTCCCGGGAGATACGAAACTCTCGTCTGCTGCAATCGTCGCGATCAGGCGTTGGGTGGCGCGGTGCAGCCCGGATCGCCGGTGAGGCAGGTCGGGTGATCCGCGCGGCTCGGCTTTGCGGCGGAATTCTGGGCAAATGTGACGGCGGCATTCCTGCGGTCTCTTTTTTGAAAATGACATCCAACTTTTGCGATATAAACAAACGTGTAAGTAGCATTTTCTTGACAAACTGGAAATTAATTTCTACTTTCCCGCATCTACAAGTCACGAAAGTTGGAAATGCTGCATCTCGTCGGCGAAACCATCGACAAACACCGCGTTCAATATGGTGTGGAGACTGGAAGGCTCGTCCAGATCATGCGGGGCATTTATGTGGCGGCGGAGGACAACGCCGACGCTGTCCTGTTCGATCATGCGCTCCGGATCGCCGCCTATCTCTACCCGAACACCTATCTTTGCGGGTTCAGCGCCGAGCGGCTCGCGCCGACGCCGGACAGGTGTCTCTTCCTGAGCGGAAGACGCAACGCACGCACACGTCTGCGCGACCTGGAAATCGTACAGACGCGTGCCCCTGATGCTCCCGAGACCGAGACGGCTCAAATCGCCGACCCGATGGGCGACCTCAGGGTCAGGCGCTCGACTCGGCGTTTTCGCTACCTGGAGTCTTTCCGACGGCGCAGCGAAGCCGGAGCCGCCATGCCGTTTGACATGAAAGTCGATATCGCCGCCCGTCTGGTCGAGGCAGCCGGCGGCCAGCGCGAGGCGATCATCGAATGCTGGCGACTGGGCGAAGCCAACGGATGGCGGGAGGAGGCGGGGCGCGCCGAACAACTCATCGCCAGGCCGTTACGGGAGGTGTCGCCGCCGAGGGCAGGGCTTCATGTCGGATGGCACGGCGAGAAGATCGGCCTTTTGTCTCATGACGGATCGGCCTGGCGCTGGGAGCCGTCCGCCGCCGAAGGCGCAACGCCGGTTCGGACCGGCCTGCCGGGTCGCCTGCCGCCCTTCATCGAGAGCCTACTGCCCGAGGGCTGGCTTGAGCGCGTGTTGAATCCGAAGTCGGAGCGGGAACGGATGTCCGGAAAGCGCTACATGTCCAACATGGTTGTCTCCGGGGACGAGGGCGACATTCGGACTCTCCCGGCTGACGTGCTGGAAGGACGGCTTGAGACGTTTGCGAAGAAAGGTAAATTCGCCGGTGGTTACGCCGGGCCCATGCCTTCATTCGACGAGACGCTCGAAGACCGCATGGCAGGATTGTATGCGGCGGTAGCGACGCCGCGACTCTCTGGCGTTCAGATCAAGGCGCCGATGAACCTCTCGCTTGACGGCATGCTACGGCCGGCCGGGGAGCAACGCGCGTTCACACATATCCTGAAACCATCGCCGGGCGCCGGTTTTGAAGAGCTCCCTCGGGTCGAAGCGGCATGCCTGGCGGCCGCGCATGCCTGCGGGTTTGAAACGGCTGCTCATGCCATCGTCTCGATGCCGGGTGATTTGCCAGACGCGCTGTTGGTCGAGCGTTTCGATATCCGACGGGACCGCAACGACCGTCGCAAGATCGCGATGGAAGACATTGCGTCCGTCCGCGGGGTTGCGCCCTCGGAAAAGTACGAAGGTTCCATCGAACAGGTCGCCCGGGAGTTGCGGGGCGTATCCAGCGATGCCGAGGCGGATATCGAGGTTTTGCTTCGCCGGGCCATATTTGCGTGGCTCATAGCCGATGGCGACTTTCACCTGAAGAACATGGCTGTCCTGAAAGTTGCGCCCGATGGCATACAGGATTTCTCGTCCGTGCGTTTCGCACCAACCTACGATGCCCTGACGACCCGGGTCTTCCCGGGATTTGAACGGGACGATCTGGCGCTTTCACTGGCGGGCAAGAGGAACCGGCTGACGTCCGGGGACTTTGTCCGGGCTGGCGCGACGATGGGCATCGATGGGCACCTGGCTCGTGATTGCGTCGAATCACTGTGCGTCCGTCTGGGTACGCACCTCGAAAGCCTTGAACCCGCGTCCGGACGTGTGGGTCGGGCGCTGGAGATCTGGAGGCAGAGAATCGAAACCATCGCCGGTTGACGAATGGCGTGCAACCGGGCGCCGGCAGCGGACGGTCGAGGATCGGATTCGGGTCATCGACTCTGGCGCAGTCTTAAAATGCATGCGGTCGGCAATCGTAAACGACCGGAAGAGACCCTGGTCACGAATTGACCCCAAAGTGACGGAAGTCTGTTGTTGGCGGCCATCCCGAATCTCGATCGCTCCGATCGTCCGGTTTACGACCGCGCCCGAGTCGACCTGGCCTACGCGCCGGTCTCCCGGTTTCAGGATGCGGTAGCCGTGCTCGTGGAGATGCGGCTTGTAGCCCTCCCGGACGGCGGCAAGACCTTCGTCGAAGCTCCGGAAAGGATGTTCCGGACCTGGCTTCGACCAATTCACGGAACCGATCAAAGGTGTCACAAAACGTGCTGCCGTCGATGCCCGCTTCGCTCATCCGGCAGCCCGACTGCCCGCCCGTCGCGTCGTCGCAGGCAGTCAAGCATGCTCAGGCGACGCGCCTTTCAAACGGAACGTGGTCGATTTTGCCCCCGCGTTCGCGGGTCCGGGCGATGTCAAAGCAGGTTTGCATCCGCAGCCGCGTGACCATCGATTCGCAGATCACCTTCTCGATCCTTGGCGCCATTTCAGGTGAGAGGCTCACGCGCTCGTTGAGCGCACTGATGCAAAGGGGCGCGTGACCCCCAGCGCCGTCGTAGCCCAGGAAGGATGCTGAGGAAATGGATAAACAAGCGAACACGGTGTGTAGGAGGCTTGATCTTCAGCGCATGTGCCGCAACGAGAGCGTGGTCCGTGTAACTGCGAGGTTTCTTAGTTCGTTCGATCGCCCAAAAATTTGGACGCGAACTAGGCGTGTCGTAATCAACAGGAGTGGAAAAATGATTGAAGAATTTGGGTCTGGCAATTATCACGACATACCTGCGTGGGCCAACTTGAAACTGAGATTGATACTTTGGTTCGCTGAAGTGCTAGGTATGCCGGTGAGTCTAACACCAAAAGTACATGACGCCATCGTGATGGACGCACGAAAGCAATTGTTACTCGGCTCCAATATTGAATTCTTCAACATATCGCCCATCGTAAAGGCAGTCTGTCTTGTTGTCGATAGAATTCCTTATTCTGTTCTTAAGGGCGAAAATACTTTTTTGAAGTGGCGAATTCGATAAAAGAAGTGGCATCGTCATGCTCAATGGATTTCGATAAGTCATTCACTGCTTTGATTAAAGTCTGACGCCTAATAGCGTGCGTTTTACCTTCACTTCTTTGGTCATGGTCCTTTCTTATTCTAAAGGACGCGCATTCGTTTTGCGCTTTGACCTTTTTGCCTAACACGACATTCCTTGTCTCGCCTTTCATTTAAATTGAACGACAGCTATTCGCGGATGGTGCCGGGCCATTGCTATCACTTACAGGTTGTGTGGGGACCTTGCCTATTCGCCCAGGCGAGAGGAGCGACCTGTGGCCAAGATTAGGCTGTTGTATTTGGCAGGTGACCCGACGCAGAGTAGGGACCTGTGGTGATAGCAAGGAGGAGAATGCGGGCCCGGGTGAAAGTGTTAAGCCGAAAGTGGTGCTTGACTCGACTTGGAAATGGACTATTTGGCCCGCCGAGTGGTGTCGGCCGCTGGCCACAACGGGAGCAGACCCTTTGTCATGGATAGTCTTTTATGGCAATCTTTGATTGAGGCTTACCTAGAGACTTGCCCCACCATGATGAATGGAACTTGCCTCACGCATTCTCAGGGGGATTCATTATCGAGAAGAATGCTTCCAATCCGTCACTTCCCACAGCTTCCGAGATCTAGGGCGGGACCGTAATGCGCGTCATAATCTTGAAAGTTGCCATAGTACTCGTGCCGTCCTATGTCGTCGCATGGATCTCCGGAGAGATGGTTTGGGTCATGCCTACCGTTGTCGCATCAGCTTTGGCGGCAACGGCAATCAAGAGTACAGGCACGGCAACACGAGTAGATGATGCTGACACCTCTGATGATGCCAGCACCACGGATGAATCTACAGAAACTGATTTTACTTCGGAAAGCTCAGCTTTGGATTGACAGGTCAAGGTTCTAGCGCAGTTGGACGCCGGAATCTCCGGTTGACAAGACTAAGAAGTTCGTCCAAGATACATTTGACGGGTGAATCTCCAATTAGGGATAGCCCGTTTTGTCTCAATTGACGGGTATTGGAGTATGTGATGATAAAAAGGTTAGTTTTTGGGGGAATAGTTTTCTTCATTCCATTCATGTTTGTACTCAAAGTAAGCGCGCACAGTGGGGGTACCAATGCCTTTGGTTGTCACACGAATCACAGTACAGGCGATTATCACTGTCACACGCGAAGGACTCCATCACACGAGCAAATAACCTATTGTCATGTCTTACGGGGAGAATATCGATGTGGTTATGCTTTGAGTACATGCCGTAATCTCACCTATCGGTATGGTGGTTACTGCGCCCAAAGTGAGAACTAGACTTGAAGTAGCAGTTTCTCATCTAACCTCTACCATGAACAGCAAAGATCGACGAATAATTGCATTGGAAGCCGATGCTCAAGTATTACGATTGGTTTTGACACATTTAGGCAGAAGATTACCGGACACCAGCATTCACGAAGCACTAGAAGTGATGGAACGAATAAACGTATGGCCAGGGAACATTAAACTAGGATTCCCCATCCTCACATTCATTGGCGGCAAGAAAGAATTGTTTAATGCCGTGGATCGTGTCAGGAAAATCTTCGTCGAAGTTCTTGAAACTCGAGGGCGTCGCGCCGCTGACGGTTCGGATCCGGCCCAGCGAACAGTCGGAGACTTCAACTTTCCAGTTGGTTGTTTGCAACGGCCCGGCTCCCGCCGTGGCTGGCACCATCGAGGAGAAAAAACATGAAGATAGGAACGATTGTCACCGTGGCCGCATTGGCATTTGCCACGGGCGCTGAAGCGAAAGAGGCGACATACGTAGTCGCCGCAGAAAAGGATCATTCCTTCGGGAACATCCGTTCAAGGATCACACTGGAAGTCGAGATACCCGGTACGGATGACAGTGCAGAACAACTGAAAGTCATGATGCAAGCTGCCATTGACCGCCACCGGCAGGATTGGCCCGATGCCGTCAGCGTCCGGTTGTGGGGCGACTACGAGAACGATCAGGTTATACAGAATTCCATTGACTATGCTCCTGACGGATGCGGCTGGTCGGGGGATCCATGCTCGCAACCGATATGGACCGATCTTTTCAATGGCGAGATCCCTGCCGATCTGATTGCGTTCGGCGACCCCACGGAAGCTGAAATGGAATCGTCAGAGGATGTCGCTTGCCGTCAAGACCTTCAATGCTGGGGCGACAAGCATGCGTTGGCGGCAACGTTTGCTTGCCAGCCGTTGATTGAGAGTTTGGCAAAATACGCCTACAGGTGGACTGATGGATGGTTGGGAGCCAAACTCGAACGTTTCCGTTGGAAGGACCGGAAGGAAGGCTCAATTTCCTACACTGGCGACGAGGTTGAGTTTCAAAACGGTTTCGGGGCTTGGTCACGCATGACCTATTGGTGCCACTATAATCCTGAATCTGACTATGCGGAGGTAAGCGTTCATTGACCCGTGGTGTCCCGATGCTCAATCCAAATTTGCACCTGAAAGGCGCGACCCCCGAAAAGTTGGCCCGCGCCTTGTTGCGAAACCCGATACGACCGCGCTCCGGAGTCCAGTCCGTTGCAGGCAATGAGATCTCGAAGAAGCAAGTTGCGACCGACAAGGCGGGCAACCGTGTCCCGCAACTGGCAAAGCGTGTCTGAATCCCTGGTATTGTGCTTGCCGGAAAACTCGGAAACGGAGCGTTGCAGGTGCTTGGAGCTGATTTTGTGGAACGTCCCATTGTGGGCGCGTTTCAGCATGGACCAGAAGCTTTCAATTCCGTTGGTATGCGCCATGCCGCTGACGTATTCTGAAGACCGTCTCATGCGGGTTCGGGATGCCCTCATAGGCTGCCGCGTCATCGGTGTAGACCACGGCATCCGTCCCGGCATTCTCGGCTACGAAACCTTAACCCATGTTTAACGTTTCTTGGCGTGAATCTGCCGATTTCGGGGTATTTCTGA
>JAPPHA010000115.1 GCA_028874915.1 Paracoccaceae bacterium | reverse complement strand
GCACATGCCACTGAAAAACAATCATCTTTTTTTGTGCGCGTTAAACATGGGCTAGGTGGTCCCGGGCGTTCAGGCTTACGTGCTGGGCTACCCTGCGCGCACGGCGCTGTCGCGTCCGGCCCGGGATTGGTTGCTTGCCGAGGCTTCAGTTTCCATTGAGACCGCAGGCATCACTTGAGGCGCGACGTCCGGCGCCGATGCATGCCGTGGACACCGGGGATGGCCTACTGTTTCTGGCCGATGGCCCGACCGGCGCCTTCCGGCCAGCCCAACTCTGAATGTGCATCGAAAATCCGCCTCAGTCTGTCCGCAACCTCCGGCCGGGCCGGGCAGGTTCGGCGCGTCGAAAGGTCGACATGCAGCAGGAAGTGTTCTCCGGTTGCAACCAGGACACCGTCGTTTCTGACCATCCGGTGAAATAGCCGCATCTTCCGGCTCTCCCCCTGCAGGCACGTGGTTTCGACACGGATCCCCTGTCCCGCCATCAGTTCATTCAGATGTCGGATATGGGTCTCCGCCGTGAAATAACTCATCCCGGCGGCGATGTAGGCGGCGTCACAGCCGATGACCTCCATGAACCGATCGGTTGCGTCGCCCAGGACCTGCAGATAACGCGCCTCATTCATGTGCCCGTTGTAGTCAGTCCAGTCGAGCGGGACACGCCGCGCGACAGTGAGCAGTGGCCGATCACAGTCGGCATCGCTTGCCTCCAGTTGTCCCAAAAACGCATCGTGGGCGTTGAGAATCGTCCCGGCTGCGGCATCCTGAGCCTTCAGCGCCCGGAGAATCGCAACCAGATTCCGGTCCCGGAGACGCTCAAGATCAATGACCGACGACCCGGCGGACTGTTTCTCCACCTGTTGCGTGATGGCTTTCCTGAGTCCCGGCGTCAGTTCCGGAACGTCCATCAGGCGGGTCCAGGGAAGGGCAAGGCAAGGGCCGAATTGCGCAAGGAAGTGATCCATCCCGGCATCTCCCCCGGCGATCCGGAAGGTCTCGAACAGCCCCATCTGCGCCCAGCGAAGCCCGAATCCGAGCCGGATGGCATCATCGATCTCCGCCGTTGTCGCGACGTCGTCCTGGATCAGCCAGAGCGCTTCGCGCCAAACGGCCTCGAGGAATCGGTCTGCAATGTGCGCGTCGATCTCCCGCCGGACGACGAGCGGCCGCATGCCGAGATCCGTCAGCGTCCGGCAAGCGGATTGCAGCAAATCCGGATCCGTCCCCGGATGGGCAACGACTTCAACGAGCGGCAGAAGGTAAACCGGGTTGAACGGGTGGCAGACCATCATCTGCCGGGCGGCGGGGCAGGCCTCGGCAAGTTCGGACGGGCGAAAACCCGATGTCGACGACCCGATGACGGCATCGGCCCTGATCCGTCCGCCGAGTTCCCCCAGGAGCGCGCGTTTGATGTCGAGCCGCTCAGGGGCCGATTCCTGGATCCAGCCAGCGCCGGCGACGGCGTCTTCCAGACAAGGAGAGAACTCCCAGTGTCCTTCGGGCGGCAACATCCGATCGGTCAGGCTCGGCAAGGCCAGACGGGCATTCTCCAAAACCGCCCGAAGTTTCCGCTCGGCGCCGGGGTCGGGATCAAATACCGAAACGTCCCAGCCGTTGAGCAGGAATCGGGCCGCCCAACCGGCACCGATGACGCCACATCCAATGACGGCTGCCCTGCCCGTTCCAGACCCTGCCGCCGTCATGCGCATTCGTCCGCGCTCATTTCAACCATCCGTCTCGATCTCCAGGAGACGACGAATCGCCAAAGGTTCAGGTGCGGCAATCCCGGTCCGGACCTCAAACGGGCTGCCGTTTCGTCAGTCCGAGTTTTGTGCGGACTTCCTCCGGACCGAGCACACGAACGCCCAGTCGATGCAGGATCTCGACAGCGCGCTCAACCAGCTGTCGATTTGTGGCGAGGACACCGCGATCCAGCATGAGGTTGTCCTCCAGCCCCACCCGGACATTGCCACCGGCAAGGACCGCCGCAGCGACATAGGGCATCTGGTTTCTCCCGAGCGAGAACGCCGAAAAACACCAGTCGTCCGGAACGTTGTTGACCATGGCCATGAAGGTGTTCAGATCGTCCGGGGCTCCCCAGGGGACGCCCATGCACAGTTGGACCAGCGCCGGGGTCTCCAGCACGCCCTCTCGCACAAGCCTTTTGGCAAACCACAGCTGGCCGGTGTCAAAGGCCTCGATTTCCGGCCGGACCCCGGACTCGGTCATCATTCTCCCCATTTCTCGGAGCATGTCGGGCGTGTTGGCCATGATGTAATTCGCCTCGGCGAAGTTCATCGTACCGCAGTCCAGTGTGCAGATTTCGGGGCGGCACTCGAGCAGGTGCGCCACACGTTCCGTTGCCCCCACCAGGTCAGTTCCGTCAGCGGCCAGAGGAAACGGCCGCTCGACCGGACCGGTCGTGATGTCACCGCCCATGCCGGCGGTCAGGTTGAGTACGACATCGGTTTCCGAATTGCGGATCCGTTCGGTCACGTCCCGGTAGAGCGCAAGGTCCCTCCGGGGAGCGCCGGTCACCGGGTCTCGAACATGGCAGTGAACGATTGCCGCGCCCGCCTTCGCGGCTTCAATCGCGTTCGCGGCAATCTGTTCCGGCGAACGGGGAACGTGGGGAGAACGGTCCTGCGTACTGCCTGCGCCCGTGACGGCACAGGTGATGAAGGCTTCGCGATTCATGTGAAGGGGCATGGTTGGTCTCTCCTGCGCAACCGCGACTTGTCCCGAGCAACGTTTCGGTCAACACCGACGGATATCAACCGAGTGTCTGCGATCCTGTCGGCCGACGGACCCATTCAGTACGGCATCGGATGGTCGCGGTGGACACGGTCAATTTCCGTCAGGCATTCGTCGCTAAGGTCGACATCAACCACGCCCAGGAGATGAGCCAGTTGGTCCAGCCGCGTCGCACCGAAAATCGACGACGCCACAAACGGGCGTGTCCGGCACCAGGCAAGTGCCATGTGGACGGGATCGAGGCCGAATTCCCGGGCCACGCCGAGGTAGGCATCCACGGCCGGCCACACCCGCGGGGTCGCCCGACCGCCAAGTGACGAATTCAGGGTTCGGCGTGATCCCTCGGGAACTGCGCCGCCTTGGTACTTTCCTGTGAGCAGACCTGTCGCCAGAGGCGAGAACGCCAGGAGTCCGACCTGTTCGTTGTGGCAGAGCTCGGCAAGGTCAGTGTCGAACAGCCGGCACAGCAGGCTGTACTCGTTCTGGATGGCCTGGACTCTGGGAAGGCCTCTTTCTTCCGCCATTCGCAACCAGCGGGACGTACCCCAGGCACTCTCGTTGGACAGTCCGAAATGCCGGACCTTTCCGGCATCGACGAGCTCCTGAATGACTTCAAGAGTCTCGTCCATGTGTGCAAGCGTCTCGTCCAGCCGTTGCGACGTCGGATCATAGGTCCAGTTCTGGCGAAACATGTAGGACCCGCGATTCGGCCAGTGCAGCTGGTAAAGATCGATGTACTCCGTTTGCAAGAGCCTCAGGGATGCCTCGACCGCTTCGGCGATCGTCGCCCGGCTGATGGGCGCGCCGTTCCGGACAACCCGCTGACCCTCTCCGCTGACTTTCGTGGCGATCAGAACGTCGGCACGCCGCCCGGACCTTGCGACCCACTCGCCAATGATCCTTTCGCTGTCACCTTGTGTTGCTTTCGAGATGGGATTGACCGGGTACATCTCGGCGGTGTCGAGAATGTTGATGCCGTGATCGAGTGCCATGTCGATCTGCGCATGGGCATCGTCCATGGAAGTTTGGGTTCCGAAGGTCATTGTGCCAAGGCACAGTTCACTAATCTGAATTCCTGTGGTTCCGAACGGGTTTTGCTTCATGAACGATCTCCTGCGCGATTCCGGCTGACGGCAGCAATACCGCGTGAGTGGCCGGAGCGTTCGCCGGTGTCAACGTCTGACGGGACAACCGGCAGGGTTTTCCCTCGCTCACGATTGTTCAATGTTTCGAGTGCGCATTGCCAAGCGTGCGCCCCGGAGCACAAACCAACGTCGAATTTCGTCCGGTCACGCCGCAGGAAGTCCCGCACCGGGACGACCCGATGGGCGCCGATCACTGTCCCGATTTCTGCCGTTTCGCCAGCTGCGGCCTGCGCTCCCCGAGGACTTGTCTGCGCCGCCGCGTGATTCCGCGCCGCACCAGGCATGCACGCTCGACGGCCCTCCACCGAATCAACGGTCGGTCGGCAGGCCAGGGCGCGGGAAATCCCTGAGATGACCGGATTCGATCAACCGGAATGCGTTGAAACGCCCGCCTTTCCCGCCCGGTTGCCGCCTGCTAACAGCCCCTATGCCCGACGATCCCGAACTCCGCCCTGCAACCGTGGCCGACTGCGTGGCCGTGTGCCGGTTGTGGAACGAGATCATCCGTACGACCGTGATCACGTTCACGAGCGAACCGCGAACTCCTGATGGCCTGTCGCAACTCCTGGAGAACAAGGCCCTCGATCGTCATCCATTCCTGGTCGCAAGCAGCCGGGGACGCCTTCTCGGATTCGCGACCTACGGCCAGTTCCGAGCCGGACCGGGGTATGCGCACACCATGGAAAGTACGATCATGATCGAATCCGGAGCACGTGGATGTGGTGTCGGAACCGGGCTGATGGCTGCCATCGAGAACCATGCCCGAACGCAGGGTGTTCACTCGATCTTCGCGGGCGTCAGCGGTGAGAACCCCGGCGCCGTCCGCTTTCACGCCAAATGCGGATTTTCTGAAACGGCCCGCCTTAGAGAAGTCGGTTTCAAATTCGGACGCTGGCATGACCTGGTCCTGATGCAGAAAATTCTCGACTGACCGGTCCAAACCCGGCGACGACAACAGAAACCGAATGTCAGGATTCCGGTACCGGGACCGCGCCGCAGGACGAAACGGTTCGCTCCGACCATCACCCACATGTCGCATGAAGTGGAGATCATAACACAATGATTCAAAATAAAGAATTCAAAAACACGTTACGGTCCGCTTCGCTGATGACCGAGTGCGGGGTTCGCGTCCCTGACGACACTGCACCGGCGGGTGAAACGCCCGATGGTCTCCCGACCTGGGATCTGACCGATCTTTATCCGTCGCCCGATGCCGAATCCCTTTCGGCCGACCGGGCCTGGCTGGCCGAAGAGTGCGCCGACTTCAAAAGGAAATACGCCGGGGCTCTCGCCACGCTCGGAGCCGACGACTGGCTCGCCTGTATTCTCCGGTTCGAACGGATTCAGTCGACTTCCGGCCGGATTGTGTCATACGCCGAACTGCGGCAGGCACTGGAGCTGACGGATTCAGCCCGGACCAAGTTCCTGTCGGATATGGAAGCCGAAGTGACGGATGCCTCATCGTCGCTCGTGTTCTTCTTGCTTGAAATCAACCGCATCGACGAATCCCGTCTCTCCGCCCTTCTCACGGAAAACGCCGAACTGGCGCGATTTCGGCCCTATTTCGACCATGTCCGGGCATTGAAGCCCCACCAGCTGTCGGATGAACTGGAGACATTCCTGAACGACCAGTCGGTGGTCGGAGCGTCCGCCTGGAGCCGGCTGTTCGATGAAACCGTCGGCGCCTTCGAATTCGACGTCGACTCACGGATCCTGTCACTCGAGGCGACCATTCACCTGATGTCGGATCCGGATCGGACTATCCGGGAAACGGCAGCCAAAGCCCTGGCCCGCGGGTTCACGGACCGGCTACCGCTATTCGCGAGAATCACCAATACGCTTGTGAAGAGCAAGGAAATCGAGGACCGTTGGCGTCGGCTTCCGGCACCCCAGTCCGCACGCCATCTGGCCAATCGGATTGATCCTGGCATCGTCGCCACACTTCGGGATACGGTCGTTTCTGCCTATCCGGAGATTTCCCACCGTTATTACCGGCTGAAGGCCCGCTGGCTGGGTCTCGACACCCTCGAAATCTGGGACCGAAACGCCCCACTGCCGGAAGCCGAAGACCGGACGATCGGATGGAACGAGGCGAGGCGTATCGTCGTGGACGCCTACGCCGCCTTCTCGCCCGAAATGGCAACGGCCTCAGAGCCGTTCTTTGAACGCGGCTGGATCGATGCGGCGCCGGCGCCCGGAAAGTCGCCAGGTGCATTTTCGGACCCGACCGTCGTCGATGTTCATCCCTACATCCTTCTGAACTATCAGGGGCGGCAGCGGGATGTGATGGTCCTTGCTCATGAACTTGGCCATGGCGTGCACCAGCGACTGGCGGCCAAGCAGGGCGAACTCCTGAGTTCGACCCCCCTGACACTCGCCGAGACTGCCAGTGTCTTCGGGGAAATGTTGACGTTCCGGGCCCTTCTCGACGCGGCAAGGACGCCATCGGAACGCAAATCGCTTCTCGCCGGCAAGGTCGAGGACATGATCAACACGGTGATCCGCCAGATCGCCTTTTACGATTTCGAATGCCGGATTCATCGGGACCGGCGCAAAGGAGAACTGGTTCCCGATACCATCAACGCGACCTGGCTCGCCGTCCAGTCCGAGAGCCTCGGCCCCGCCTTCACCTTCATGGACGGTTACGAGGCTTTCTGGACCTATGTGCCGCATTTCATTCACTCTCCGTTCTATGTCTACGCCTACGCCTTCGGCGAATGCCTGGTGAACTCGCTCTATTCCGTCTACCAGGACTCCGAATCGGACTTCGTTCCGCACTATCTCGACATGCTTGCCGCTGGCGGCTCCCGGACCCTGAGCGAACTCCTGGCGGCCTTTGACCTCGACGCCAGTGACCCGGCGTTCTGGAGCAAGGGCCTGTCGGTTATCTCGGGATTCATCGATGAGCTTGAAGCCCTCGAGGAGTAACCGTGGGGAACAGTTGCGCAGACTCGGTCCTGGACCACGGACAGGAACCTGTGAAAGACCTTGCCTTGTTCACCGGGTTGACGTGCCACGAAACGCCCGGCCAACTCTCGGTGCCGACAACGCCCCGTGATACGCAACGCCCCGGAAAACCACATTGTCCTCCCCGCCACCGCTTCCATGGCAAGACAACGACGTCGATGTCGCGGTCGTGCCAGACACGCTGAAATCGGCCTGAACGTCAGGCCCACGCCCGGACCCGGATCGCGCCGGGTCCGACTGACGTGTCCGCAACGAGGCGCGGGACAGGATCGGGGCAGCTGCCCCGGCCTGGATTCGGTTCTGATCGCGGTTCGGTCAAACGGATATGCTTCGAGGCCGCCACGACCGTGCCGACACGTCCACGAAGGATCGTGGCGCCAATCCCATGCATCATGGGTTGACCTGTCCTGGCCTTGAGACGGTGGATCGAACTCGAGTTCGGGAAACCCAACGCGCTCGAGAACAGAGCGTACATCAGGAAGGACAGGTCACCTCAGAGTAAGGTGAATATGTCGGGCTTGATGTTCAAAAGGACACGATTGCGGTAGCCGTTGTGTGGCCGGAATGTCATGAACCCAACCTGTCAGGGCGAGATCGGCAACACTCGCACGTCGTTGCGCCGGTCAATCCGCAGACTGACCCCGGACGATGACGCCATCGGCTATTGCTGTGAAACGCGCCCGTCGGCAGCGCATCGATCTTGACATGCACGAGGGCTTTGGTCGTGACGCTCACAATGCTGACCACGGATCGATCACCGCGATGCGAGTGTCCCGGCGGCCCCGAATGTCGCGCGTCTGAATAGCCATGCCGCGCGACCGGGTGATGGCCGCGGTCCGCCTGCCCGCCCGCCAGCGCGATGTGACGGCCAGTGGCCTCGCAGTCTGCGGCAATATCTGAGCAGCCCGACGGTCGAACGGCAGCACCTGGTCCTCGAAGGCGTCACGCAGCGCCTTCTTGATGTCCGAAACCGGCGCTCGACAGCGACGGCCCGTCGGCAGGCCCGAAACGCGGCTCCGTTTCGCTGGCCACCGAGAAGAACAGGTCTTCCATGGGGTGGCAGGCGGCTGGCGCCTCGACGGAAGGTTCGGGCACTTCGCGCATCAGACAAGACACACCGTTCGTGTCAGGAAGCATCACAATGGATCGATCTCGTTCGAAGATAGGCGGCTCACGGGCGGGTTCGCGCCGCAGCAATTCCAGGTCCACGTCCTCCATCGGACCCATATGCCCGCGGACAATGCCGGGAGATCCTGCAAACTCGGCGACCGTCCGACGGCATCACCCAGGATCCGCCCCTCTTGCTCTTCCATGAAGCCGTGATGTTCAACAGCACGGACGCAGAGGCGCGCCTTGACGTCTTCGTCCAGTTTGCGAGTCGTGATGCTCGCCGCGGGTACGTCCACCGCTCGTCCGGACGATCCAATCAACGATCGCGATGAAACAAAGGCGTCGCAACCCAGGACAAAGACCTGTGGACTGGAAACGGGTGCGGAACCCGGCGATCAGGGAACGGGGACGGGCACGCCGCGTTCCTTTGCAAGCGCGAGGACGGCAGCCTGCAGTTTCTTGAAAGCCGCCACTTCGATCTGGCGGATACGCTCCCGGCTGACGCCATAGCCGTCGGACAACTCTCTGAGCGTCGATGGCTCCTCAGCCAGCTTCCGGCGCTGCAGGATGTCCCGCTCCCGCTCACTCAGCCCTTCGAGGGCCTTGCCGAGTAGTTCTCGCCGCATGTCCAGTTCGTCTTTTTCGGCGATCGCCTCGACATGATCGGCGTCCTCGTCTTCGAGCCAGTCCTGCCACTCGCCGGCGTCGCCTTCGTCGGACCCTCGGCTACGCGGCGCATTAAGCGACTGATCGGATCCGATCATACGCCGGTTCATGGAGATCACGTCCTGTTCACTGACATTCAGGTCACTGGCGATCCGCCGGAGGTTTTCCGGTCGCAGATCGCCCTCTTCAAGGGCGTTGATCTTCCGCTTTGCCTTCCAGAGATTGAAGAACAGCTTTTTCTGGACACCCGTGGTTCCCACCTTCACCAGCGACCAGCTCCTGAGGACGTATTCCTGGACACTCGCGCGGATCCACCACATCGCGTAGGTCGCCAACCGGTATCCAAGGTCGGGGTCAAATCGCTTCACGGCCTGCATCAAGCCGACATTGGCTTCCTGGATCATGTCACCGACCGGCAGACCGTATCCCCGGTAGCCAAGTGCAACTTTGGCCGCCAACCGCAAATGGGACGTGACCAGCCGATCGGCAGCCCGGACGTCGCCATGCGTGACCAGCGCCTTTGCCAGCATGTATTCCTCGTCGGCTTCGAGCATCGGAAACTTCTTGATTTCCTGCAGGTATCGGCTGAGGCCAACACTCGTCGACGGGACCGGAAGATTGCTGTATCTCATTCTGCGGACTTTCCCACTCCATGTCCGGCGCCATTCTGCCACCAGGAGGCCACGCCGGCAAACTGCCAAGATCAGGCAACTGGCAAATATATGGTGTCAAGGCACCGGATTTCAAGTCCAAATCGGGAACAAACGCGTGCATCACTATGGCAATTCGCGCTCCGGTTCCAGGACCGGCGACCGTCCCTTTGGCGACTCTACCAGGGCTCCTGCGCCTTCACAGACCCTACCGCACGGTCACATCAGTTTGTCCGAGAACCCTGCTCCGCCTGCCAGTGACATCTCCAGCGATCGCAGATCCGCCGGCAGGGCGCTGTCGAAGCGCATTCTCTCACCGTGACGCGGATGGTCGAAGCCCAGGACGGCGGCATGAAGCGCCTGGCGAGAAATGCCGGTGGCACGGGTCTGATCGAATGACGCGTCCTGGTCGAGCCGAATACGTCTGCCACCGCCATAGGTCGGGTCGCCGATGAGCGGATGGCCGATGTGGTGCATATGGACGCGGATCTGATGCGTGCGACCGGTTTCGAGCCAACAGGCGATTCGCGAAGCGACCGGCCGGTCCCGGATCCGAAAGACCCGTTCGACCCGAAATCGCGTCACCGCGTGACGGCCGCCATGGGTGAAGACCGACATTTTTTTCCGGTCCGTCCTGTGACGGCCGAACCGGGTTGCGATTCGAAAGACGTTGCCGGCCTCTCGCGCGACTCCCGGAAGTCCGACAAGCCGCGGGTTCGATGGTTCGGGTACGTCATGGCAAAATCCGACGTAAAGCCGCTCAACGCTCCGTTCGGCAAATTGCCGAGCGAGATCGATTTCGGCGACTGCCGTCTTGGCGACCACGAGAAGGCCGGACGTGTTTCGGTCGATCCTGTGTACGATCCCGGGCCGTAGCGGATCGCCAGTATTGGCGAGCCCATCGCTGCAGTGATGCAAGAGGCCATTCAGGAGGGTGCCCTCGGGCGATCCCGGTGCCGGATGCACGGTCATTGCAGCCGGTTTGTTTACGACAAGAAGGTCCTTGTCTTCATGGACAATGTCGAGCTCCATCGGCTGCGGCTGCGTGCTTGGAGCCGGTGGATCCTGGACCTTGATGATCCAGACGTCACCGGGACGACATGAAGCGCCAGGTTCGGTCACGATCACGCCATCCTGCCGCCTGGAAACGGCGCCGGACCGGATCAGCCGGGTAATGCGGGTCCGCGACAGGCCGGCCCCGGCTGGCGCAGCCGTCGCCAAGGCCTTATCCAGTCGGCGGGCCGCGTCATCTGGTAAAGCCAGCACCAGTGTTTTTTCGGGCGTTTCGGACATGGCTTCAGGTTACGAGCAACAGGGATAAACGAAAAAGGGCCGCCGAACACCGATGAACGATCAGTCGGACACCTTTGTGGAATCGGCCAGCCTCCGGCTTCTGCGCCGCCTCGTGATTCTCCTTCTTGTCACGATGATCGCGGGCTTTGCCGTCATGACGACGCTGTTTGTCGTCAAACTGACGGCGTTTGATTCCTTGACCACAACGGAATCCACGGCTTCCGATGCCAATTCAAGATCCACGAATTCCATGGCCCCGACAGTGTTTCCGGACCGGATCGCCGTACCCGAGGGCCAGACCGTGACGGCGCTGACCCGGGGCGACGGGTGGATTGCCGTCGTAACGGACGATTCCCGGATTTTGGTTTTTGATTCAACCGGCCAAAAACTGTTGAAGGTCGTAGAAATCGCGCCCTGACCGACCCGCGCTTGGTTTGGACATCCTGGACGGAATTCCTGTATATTGACACCACTTGACCCACCCGCCCGTGGGTGTAACCGCCGATCCGTATTTGCCGGCTCGCCGTCGCATTTCCGATGAACCAACCTGGTTTTGCAGGATTCGGCGGCCGATTGCATTGAGGACATCCGCCGGCCGAAACGGTCGAGCAAGGACGCAGACAACGCCATGGCCCTGCCTCACGGATTCCTGGACGATCTCGCGAGTCGCGTTTCCATTGCAAAGATCATCGGTCAGAAGGTGGCGTGGGACCCCCGGAAGTCGAATCCGTCGCGCGGAGAGTACTGGGGGCTCTGCCCGTTCCACCAGGAAAAGACCCCGTCCTTCAAGGTCGATGACCAGAAGGGATTCTACATCTGCTTCGGGTGTCACGCCAAGGGAGACGCCATCAGGTTCCTGCGGGAGACCGGCAACATCGGGTTCATGGACGCGGTCG
>JAPPHA010000068.1:41896-77727 GCA_028874915.1 Paracoccaceae bacterium | reverse complement strand
ATCATGCTGATCGACAGGGATTTTTCTGAAATCCCGCGATGAAGATCCGCTTAGGGTTCCCCACAGGAATCGCAACGCTTCCGTGACGAACTTCTTCAGGGTCGCGCGGTCCACAACTTCCCTGGCCGTGATCGCCGGATTACCGTAATCGATGTCTTCGTTTTTCAAATGAAAGGCGTTGAGATCGAACCCGACGAGCAGCAACATCGGCTGTTCTGTATTAGCCGATACATAAGCAGCCGCATATCCGCTTGCGCCTGGGATGCCCGGCCGAACTCCCGCCACTGCATTGGTCAAGTCGAACGAGCCATGCTGCTCGCTTCGCAGAATCTGGAGAACTGCGTCCTGTGCGCTTCTCATTGTGGCGGGATCCGGAGACGCCAGGCCCGCCAAGACCGTCCGGGAGACACCGAGCGCAGCGAGGATCCCACCGTAGATCGAGGATTTTAAACTGCCGGCTGACAGGGACATGTCCTTGGAATGTAGAAAAACCCGGCCGTCAGGTGTCAGCGTCACGATGTACGTGGAACCGGAACGAAATGGGCCGTCCTCGAGTCGAAGCCGGCATCCCGCGTACGCAAGCTGTTCTGCTGACACGGTTGCCGAACCCTGGCTCTTGAACTGTTCTCTCACCGCCAGCGCGAAATTCTTCAGGGTCTCGCGGTCCACTACTTCCCTGGCAGTAATCGGGGGATCGGGTGGAGGCGTGACACCAGGAGGGAGAGGACAGCGTTCCTGTGCCTGCGCCAAGGCTGTCACTGGATGGGTTGTGACGCCGGCCAGCACGAGCAGCCCGGACACGAAAAGCGTCGATGTTACGGTGGCCAATTTTCTGGCGCCGGTTTCGAGAAGAACTCCGCACGACGAAAGTCGACGAATTGCGGTCACGACGGGTTGTGTCCCAACCATGGGGACGCGTGAACCACCAGATGCGCCTGGGCATGGCACTTTCACTTCAAGAACGTTTGTCATGATCGATTATCCTCCATTGAGAAAGTCCATGGGACTGTGCCAGAGCAGGTGGGGAGGCTCTTTGGGCCGAGGTCGCAAGTCCACGGTTTTTTGCGCCCCCGGACATTTGACGTATTTGACAGGGTTTGCGCGGTTGCCCCCCGGAGCCCATTGTCGTTCATTTGAACACTGCCCCTCATCGCCGAACGTCCGAAGCGACGCCCTGAGGAAGTGACCGTTGTGTCCCCATGGTTGACGAAAGACAGCGGATTCCATCCTCGTGCACATTGTACATCAGACATTCCTGCTGCCATCGGGCAGTCTTTTTGACGGGTCTCGACCCGCTCAACAGCGCGAATGAGGGGACAGTGCAGAACTGCCCGTCGACACGCCCTAAGGTCCCCGGCGAGCCGGCTGAGGCCGTGAGGTCGCCAACGCTGAACCCGCGTTTGTCTTCAGAGACATTCACGCCGACGATTGGCGTCGCGCCGTTGGCCATGTTGCCGACGAACAAATGCCTGTTGTCGGTCAAACTGTTGGTAACTGTGGGCGGGGTCGTATCCGGTTGGGCCTGGGCCGCCCTGGTGGGGACGAGGAAGTCAGGGGGGTTCGGAAAACGTGCCTGCGCGAGCCGTGCGGACGGTTCGGGCTGTCGGGCGGCACCGGAAGCGCGACCTCGGTTTGAGCCGGACGCAGTCACGGCATTCGCGTGCGTCATTTTATCAACCGGTTTGTCGGCGTGGCCGGCTGCCCGCGCCGCTCTGTCGCCTGGTGCCCGCCCGATCATTCCGGAATCGCCCCGACCGATTGTGTTCCTGGGCGATGTGCGCCGGTCCCTGGCCCAGAACCTTACGAGAGTCGCCAACAGAATTGCCGAATTTCCCCCAATGAACAATTTCCCTGCACGGCCGACGCACGGCGGCAGCGGGTAAATTGCAAACTATTGCAATCTGTTGTCGAATCACCGCCGATTGCAAGCCTCGAAATCGGACTCTACGGGTTGGATCCGACGCCGGTCCCGTCAGGGCCCTGCAGAAACGCGTGAGGAGAGTTTTTATATCCAACAGCAAGGAATTCGGCGCTGGCGGTTTCTCTGACTTGGACAGGCGCCAAAAACTTCGGTGGTTCGTGACGACCGGCCACGTGGGACCGGCCCAGCCAGTTTCGAAATAAAGATCGGACAGGGACGATCTGGCCCGGCACTCGGAACCGGGTTTACATGGGTACACGCGTACGGCCGGAATCATTGCCTGGTCATCTCGATCCGGCGATTGAGCGGGATCGAGCGGGCTCCGTCGCTCACCGTACCAAGACCAGGGAACCCAGGGTCACAAGCATGCTTGCCGTCAGTCCCTCGAGCGGGATCGAAGGCGATCATGGCAATCGATTTCGTGACAAAACGCAGACGACACCGCAGTCCGAGGTCGACCCGTGCCGGGAGTCTCACGGCGGCGACCTTCGTCCGGCACTTTTCACCTGATCTTTGATCAGTTGTTCGTAAAGGTTTCGGATCCGCTTCACCATGGGGCCGGGACGGCCGTCACCGATCGTCCTGCCATCGATTTCGGAAACCGGGGTCTGGGCGCCGAAGGTCCCGGTGAGGAAGGCTTCGTCGGCGCTGTAGGTGTCGACGAGCGAAAAGTTGCGGACATGGACGGGAATGGCGTTGGCGCGGCAGATGTCGATAACCTTTCCGCGCGTGATTCCGTTCATGCAGTAGTCACCTGTGGAGGTCCAGACCTCTCCTCGTCGGACGATGAAGAAATTGCACGCGTTGGTCGTGTTCACGAAGCCGTACGGATCGAGCATCAGGGCCTCGTCGGCGCCCGCGCGGATCGCATGATTGAGCGCGATGATGCAGTTGAGCTTCGAATGGCTGTTGAGCTTGGCGTCCTGCGTCAGGGGCAGGCCGCGGTGGTGCGGCACCGTATGCAGCCGGATCGGCCGTTCGAGTCGACTCGGATCGACCCGCGAATGCTCGGCGATGATGACGGTTGTCGGACCGGTATCGCTCAGGTGGGGATGCTGGAACGGCCGGCGCTTTTCGCCCCTGGTGATCATCAGCCGAATATGGACATCGTTCGTCATGCCATTGGCGGCAAGCGTTGCCCCAATCGCCGATTTCAGTTCGTTTGGCGAAAGACCGATGTCGAGATCGATGAACATTGCCGCTCCGTAGAGCCTGTCCAAATGCTCGTCGAGAAACGGAATGCAGCCGTCATGCAGCCGCAGGCCTTCCCAGATACCGTCACCCAGCATGAATCCGCTGTCATAGACGGAGACCACGGCATCCCGCCGCGGCTTCAGGGTACCGTTCACATAGATTAGAATGTCCCGGTTTCGGCGGTCGTCCGGTGCATCGTGGGTCGAGATTTGAGCGGCAGGCGAGGTCAATTCTGAAGGACATCCTCTGTCGGCAATTGTGCCGTTTGGCCATGGTCACGGAGGCCTCCGGGGCTGAAGGCCGGGAAACGGGACGGACCCGAATCCGAAAACGGGCGGCGGCCGTGGCCGTTGCCGCCGCCCATGGTGGGATTGCCCAGGGTCCGGACCGAACCGGACCTTCCGGTCATTCCGGACATCGAAAGGAGTCCTAATTTGAGTACAGAAGTTCTTTCTGGATGACCGGAGATGCCTTCGGATCAAGGCCGAAACCCTCAAGGAACTCCTCGTACCAGCGCTGGGTCCGTCCGGTTTCATAGTAGAAGAAAATGGTATGGCTGACCCAGTCGCGGAACGTCTTGTCCGCCTCCCGCCGGACGGCAATCGAAGAAGGCGAACTGAAGGCAGGCGTCGGAATCACGATCTTGCCCTTGCCGAACTTCTTGCGGGCGGCCAGGAGTGGCGGGTGAAACAGCGACACGGCGTCGACCCGGCCCGACTGGAACGCGGCGAGCGAGGCGCCATTGTCCGGGAACCGCTGGATGTCGGCGTTGGGAACGTTGCGGGTCAGGAAGGCATCCATGCTGCTGGCTTGCGGGACAGCGATCGACACATCAGGTGAGTTCAGATCTGCCCAGCTTTCCGCCGGCAGGTCGTCCCGGGCCAGCACTGCCAGAGAGATATAGAGAAGGGGTTGGAACGGATAGTCGACCACGATCGCCCGTTTCGGCGTCGGGTCCAGGAACATCATGTCGATCTTGTCGGCCTGAAGAGCGGCGATTGATGTCGCCCAGGTGACTTCGTGCATCTCGAGTTCGACGCTGAGTTCTTCGGCCATGGCCTGTCCGATGGAGACGATCAGGCCGCTGTCCCACTCGCCAGTGCTCGGGTTCTTCGAGTACCAGGGCGGGGCCTGTGTGACACCCATGCGAAGTTTGCCGGTCGACTGGATTTTTTCCCAGGTGGACTGGGCCGGAACTGAGATGGCGGACGCCAACAGCACGCCTGCGGCGGCGGTCAGGGCTCCCAGGGTCTTCACGATCGATTTCATGTGCGAACTCCTTGTCTGTTCTGGGTTTCGTCAGGTTGTCCTGTGTCTCCGTCCGGCTCCCGGTCGAGACACAACGCTCAGAAGGGTAGCCGAAACTGGGCGTGTCCGTCCAGAAACTCCTGCATCCGCCGGGTCGCCGGCTCGCGCAGAATCTGCCTCGGCTCCCCCTGCTCCAGGATTCGGCCGTCACTGATGAACAGCACCCGGTTGGCGACATGATATGCGAAACCGAGTTCATGGGTCACGACCAGCATCGTCATGCCGTCATCCGCCAGTTGCCGGATGGTCCGGAGCACTTCGCCGACGAGTTCCGGATCGAGTGCCGACGTCACCTCGTCAAAGAGCATGACATCGGGATCCATCGCCAGGGCCCTGGCAATCGCCACCCGTTGTTTTTGCCCGCCGGACAATCGCGCCGGATACTCGTCTGCCTTGTCCGAGAGACCGACCCGTTCGAGCTGTTCCCGCGCCTTGGCCTCGGCCGCACCGGCCCGCCGGCCGAGGACCGTCACCTGACCTTCCATGACATTCTTCAGAACTGTCATGTGCGGAAACAGGTTGAAGTGCTGGAAGACCATGCCAATTCGGGTGCGAATCCGGCAGAGTTCCGACTCCGAATAACGGACGCTTCCACCCTCGTCCGTTCCGATGAGGTCGCCGTGCAGGTAGATCCGTCCCTCGCTCGGCATCTCCATGAAGTTGATGCAGCGAAGAAGCGTACTCTTCCCCGAACCGCTGGACCCGAGTACGGTGACTGTCTCGCCGGCCCGGACATCGAGGTCGATGCCGCCGAGGACTTCGAGACTGCCGAAACTCTTGTGCAGGTTTTCGATGCGGATGACACTGTCCGTCATGGGCCGGCCTTCAGTCTCCCTTTGCCAGTGTCCGCTCCAGGGCGTAGGTCGCCTGGACAACCGGGTAGAGCACGACGAAAAAGATCAACGCCACGACGGTGTAGGATTCGATCGGGTTGAAATTGAGATCGGCGATCAGCTTGGCCTGGTTCAGGGTTTCGATATAGGCGACCACCGAGGCCAGCGTTGACATCTTGAACACCTCGATGCCCCGGTTTGTGAGTGCCGGAAGCACCCGCTTGATGGCGACCGGCAGGATCACACGGCGCAGGGCCTGGGAATACGTCATGCCGATGGCTTTGCCGGCTTCCCACTGGCCCGGTTCGATCGACTGGATTCCGGCGCGGTAGATCTCGGCCGAGAAGGCCATCGTGTTGAGAGAGATGCCGAGCGTTGCGGCCAGGAACGGGTCGACCTCGATTCCGGTCAGTATTGGAAAAGCGTAGTAGAACCAGATGATCTGGACAAGAACCGGCGTGTTTCGGAAGACTTCGATGAATGTCATCGCGGGCCAACGGGACACCGGATGGCGGATATAGCGGCAGATTCCGACAATCAGGCCTCCCCCGAGACCGAGCACCACGGTCACCGAAAAAATGACCAGCGTCCCCTTCAGTCCGACCCAGAGGACCCCCCAGTTCTGGGCGATGGTGACAAAATCCCAGTCGTGGCCCATCGCTCAGCGCACCGTGCTCTCGCCGGATCGGGCGAGGCGGTATTCGACCCGGATCGACAGTTGGCTGAAGACGAAGATCACCACGAAGTACATCACGGCCACAACCGTATAGACCTCGAGTGGCCGAAAGGTCTTCTGAGCGAGGTCGTTCGCCTGGAACATGAGGTCCGTATAGGCGACGGTTGAAACCAGCGTGGTGGTCTTGAGAAGCTCGATCGAGCGTTCCATGAAAGCCGGAATCATCCGCTTGACGGCCTGGGGCAGGATGATCCGGCGGAGCGACTGCCAGTGGTTCATGCCGATGGCCTGCGCCCCCTCCCACTGGCCTCGGTCGATGGATTGAATTCCGCCTCGGAAGATCTCCGCGAAAAAGGCAGCCGACTGGATGGAAAAGGTCACGATGGCTGCAATATACGGGGTCATGCGGACATCGATCAGGATCGGCAATGCAAAAAAGAACCAGAACAACTGGACCAGCGGTGGGGTTGTCCTGAAGAATTCCACGATGAAGGCGGCCGGCATCGAGAGGAACCGGGCCCGCGCCAGGCGGCAGAGCGACAGGACGAGACCGAGCGGAATGCCGAAGAGCAGTGCGAGAAACGTCACCTTGAGCGTGTTGACGAGCCCCTGCAGCAGAAGATCGGCATCGGCAAGGACTGCCAGGAAATTCCATTCCACCATTCGGAATCCACACGCGAGATCATGACGGCGCCAGAAAAAACGCACTGGAAAGCTACCAAGTTCAACCGAGGAAGTCGACAATGCGGACGTGCGACAAAGGCGGCGGACGGACCGGGGATCCGTGCCTGGCGGCGCCTGGGGGGACGGTGATGCGAAAGCCCAACATCCTTTTCATTCAGGTCGACCAGCTGGGTGCCGCTTTCCTTCGCCCTTACGGCAACCGGACGTGCGTTTCCCCGAACATAGACCGGCTGGCGGAGGAGGGCGTTGTCTTCGAGAATGCCTACTGCAACGTTCCGCTCTGCGCGCCGTCGCGTTTCTCCATGGCGACCGGTCAGTTGGCGTCGACGGTCGGCGCCTACGACAATGCAGCGGAAATGCCGGCGTCCATTCCCACCTATGCCCACTACCTGCGGGCAATGGGCTATCGGACCGCCCTGTCCGGAAAGATGCATTTCATCGGCCCCGACCAGTACCATGGATTCGAGAAGCGGCTGACGCCGGATCTCTATCCGGCGGACTTCAGCTGGGTTCCGAACTGGGGCGACGAAGGCAAACGTGACACCAACGACCCGCGGTCCGTGCAAGTTTCCGGCGTTGCCGCCCGCAGCATTCAGATCGATTTCGACGAAGAAGTTGCCCACCGCGCCATCGGCGAACTCTATGACATCGCCCGTTCACGTGACGAACGGCCATTTTTTCTGCAGGTGTCCTTTACGCATCCCCATGAACCCTATCTGTGCCTGCGGCGGGACTGGGAACTCTATTCCGGTACGGACATCCCCCTGCCGGAGGTCGGTCCGTTGCCGGCCGAACGGCAAGATGCGCATTCACTCCGGTTGCTGGAGGATTTTGGATTCCTCGGTCGAGCGTTTCCCGAAGCCGATGTCCAGCGGGCCCGGAGGGCCTATTTCGGTTCCATCAGCTACATTGACCGGTTGGTCGGCCGCATCCTTGCAGCGCTCGCGGAGACCGGAGCCGACCGGCGAACCGCAGTCGTATTTACGTCGGATCACGGCGACATGCTCGGGGAGCGTGGACTCTGGTTCAAGAAACACTTCTTCGAACCGTCGCTCCGCGTGCCGCTGATCCTCAACGCTCCCTGGTTGGCGCCCCAAAGGGTCCGCGAACTGGCTTCACTCGTTGATCTCCTCCCGACCCTGTGCGGTCTCGCCTCCGGTTCGCCATGGTCGGATCCGGTCGGACCGATTGCAGGAATTGATCTGGCCACGCTTCTGGATCTGGGCGATCCGCCACCGAAACGGACCGTCCGTGCCGAGTACCTGGCCGAAGCGGCACTGGCGCCCATTCTGATGATCCGCCGAGGGCGATGGAAGTACGTCGGTTCACCCGCGGACCCGCCGCTGCTCTTCGATCTTGAGGCTGACCCTCGGGAATTGAACAATCTTGCAGTTGATCCCCTGCACGCGGAGACCGTGGCGGCGTTCGCGGCCGAGACATCCGCGACTTGGGATGTGACGACGCTGACGGCCAAGATCCTTCGAAGCCAACGGCAACGGCACCTCGTTCTTGAGGCCGGCCGGATGGGCGAACCTCCCCGATGGAATCATGGTGAGACGGACGGCCAGGATGTGGTCTGGTATCGAGGTGTCGGCAGCTACAACGCGTGGGCCTTCGACCATCTGCCGGAAGTCACCGCGGATTCGGCAGTCCAAGACCAACCGAACGACACGGGCCGGGCAGGGAAACCGATGCCGTCGACATGAGGCTGTACCATCCCGGCTTCAACGTTTTGTGATGGCAATTCCGGGCGGGACTGCATAGGATGGAACAACAAGAACAATGCGAGAATGAGCCGGTGGCCGTGCCGCTGACGGGCAGGATAGTCAACAGGTCTTGATGGAAACGGAAACGCTTGCCGCTGCACGGGAAATCGACTTCTCGTTGCTCGCGCTCTTCCTGCGCGCAACTCTGACCGTCAAGATCGTCCTGGTCGTCCTTGTCCTGGCGTCATTCTGGTCTTGGGCGATCATCATTCAGAAATTGCTCAATTTCCGAACGGCACGCCGCGATGCAGAAGCGTTTCAGCAGGCTTTTTGGTCCGGTGCCCCGCTTGATGAGCTGTTCGATCGGATCCGCATGGAACCGACTGGTGCCAACGAACGGATCTTCGTTGCCGGCATGGTCGAATGGCGTCGGTCCCACAGGCAGGGTGGAGGGTTCATGCCAGGTGCCCAGGCGCGGATCGAGCGGGCGATGGATGTGTCCATCTCCCAGGTGGCGGAATCGCTCACCGGCGGGTTGACGTTTCTCGCGACGGTCGGGTCAATCGCGCCTTTCGTCGGATTGTTCGGGACGGTCTGGGGGATTAAGAACGCCTTCGAGGAAATTGCCATCCAGCAGGACACGAATCTGGCGGTTGTCGCCCCCGGCATTGCCGAGGCGCTGCTCGCCACGGCTCTCGGCCTTCTGGCCGCCATTCCAGCGGTGATCTTTTTCAACAAGCTGTCGTCCGATGCCAACAGGCTGCTCAGCGGGTATGACAGTTTCGCAACGGAATTCGCGGCCATCCTGTCGCGGCACCTGGAAAAGGAAAGGTGACGGAATCGCCCATCGCCTGTGGGCAGGTATGGCAGATGCGTGGAAAGGGTGGAATCGGGCCCGGGGCTCGGAGCAGGGGCGACAGGAATGACGCAAGAGACCTGGCAAAGGGAAAATGGCTCCCGCAGCGGGCGATTTCACCGGGGCGGCAGGGCCAAGTACCGGCCGATGGCGGAGATCAACGTCACGCCCTTCGTCGATGTGATGCTTGTTCTTCTGGTCATTTTCATGGTTGCGGCGCCGCTTTTGACCGTGGGCGTCAACGTCGATTTGCCCGAAACTGCAGCGCGGCCACTTCCATCCGAGCGCGAAGAACCGTTGAGCGTCTCGATCGACTCCGAGGGCCGTATCTATCTTCAGGACAACGAAATCGAACCCGGGCAGCTGGTGGCGAAGCTTCGCGAGGTTGCCGGTGAACGTAGCGGGCAGACGATTTTCCTGCGGGCTGACGGGGCCATCGAGTACGCCCGGGTCATGCAAGTCATGGGGGCCATGGACGCGGGCGGGTTCACCAATGTCAGCCTCGTGACAGACGGCGGAGGTCCTCGGCTGGACGAGCCTGGGGAGGATGGCTGACGGGATCGGATCGTGCAGACAGGCACCAAGATATCGGGCTTCGCACATGCGGGGCTTTTGCTGGCCGCAATCTTTGGTGGACCGGTGTTCAGGGGTGATGAGGCCGAAGCGCTGAGGTTTTCCGAGGTGTCGATCATAACGGAGAGTGAGTTCTCGGCTCTCGTAAGCCAAGCACCGGAACCCTTGGCAACCATTGACCCAGCGGAATCGCCCCCGGTCCCGATCGATCCGGATTCGGTCGCGGTTACCGGTACGGTCGCAGATCCGCCGGACTCACCCGCGGTCATGGCGGCATTGCCGTCGCCGTCCAGTGTGTCTGAAACGTTGCCGCTTCTTCCGTCGGATCCTTCGACGGATGCCGCCCGGTCCGACCTTTCCCCGACATTGGAACCGATGCTGCCGCCGAGGCTCGACAGTCCCGCCGGTCGGCGCCCGGACCCACCCGTTGTTGTCGACTCCAGCCCCGAGCTGAACCTCGGTGAATTCTTCTTCGACCGGCCCGAGTCGGATCTTCCCGACGCCACCGCCGAAGAGACGGCAACAACAACCCGTCCGGTCGATCCCGGACCGGTGGCGGTGGCGGTTCCGGAACCGTCACCGGCCCCACTTCCTGAACCCGTGCCGGAGAGGGAGGCCGCCGACGGCGCCGTCACGACGAGCCCGGCACCCGAGTTGGCCGCCCTATCGGTGCCGGAGCCAACGAAACCCGAACCGCCAAGCCTCAACCGACCGCGTCCGAGGCCCGCTACGCCACCGCCGACAGAAGATATCGAGGCCGTAATCGAGGCCATCTTCTCCGAACCGGCCCTTCAGCAGGTCCTTCGGGAACCGGCCGAGCCGGACGTGACCGGGCGGGCGTCGGACATGAGCGAGGCGTCTCCGGATGACAGGCGGTTGACGACAGACGAAACCGAGGGTCTCAAGTTCGCTGTCCAGAAATGCTGGAGCGTCCCCGTCGGAATCCGCGACGACGACCAACTCAAGGTTGTCCTCGAAGTCAACCTGGCCCTGGACGGTACGGTCGTGGGTCCGCCGGTCCTCATCGAACCGGAGTCGGCCGAATCCGGTGAAATCCGACAGGCATTCGAGGCCGCGCGTCGGGCGCTCCTCAGGTGTGAACCTTATCAGTTGCCGCCTGAGAAGTACGAATCCTGGAAACAGGTGGTCATCGAATTCGACCCCAAGTACATGGCGTATCGATGATGAGAGGACGACCACCTTCCGGGCCTCGTGCCGCACGTATGAAGTCCGCCCGGCCGAAATTGGCCAATCGTCGGAAATGGGCGGTCACTGCATGCAAATTCCAACCCCAACTCCAACCCATGGTGCTCTGATGAAATCCGGAAGCCACTCCGCAGTTTCTCCGGCCACGGTCTTCGCATCCGTCCGGAAATCCCTTCGACCGACACTCATTGCATTGGCCTTGGCCGTGCCGGCAATGGTGGCGGGAACGGTCGCGCTCGGCCAGGACATCCGGCCACGAATCGTGATCACCGAAGGTGTCATCGAGCCGCTGCCGGTTGCCATTCCGGAATTCGTCGCCGAGGGACGTCAAAGCCGTGAACTCTCGGAAACGATCACTGCGGTCGTCGTGTCGGACCTGATCGGTAGCGGAATTTTCAGGGAGATTCGGCCCGAAGCCCATATCGATACGATCGAAAGCTTTGATGCGCCCATCAACTACCGGAACTGGCGGGTGATCAACGCCGAGGCGCTGATCATAGGTTCCGTCCGGGCTCTTGATCAGAACCGGGTGCGGGTCCGATTCCGGCTGTTCGATGTGTTCACCGGAACCGAGCTCGGCGACGGTATCCAGTATCAGGGACGGCAGTCGGACTGGCGGCGCATCGCCCACAAGGTGGCCGACGCCATCTACTCGAGAATGACCGGGGAGTCGGGATACTTCGACAGCCGTGTCGTCTATGTTTCCGAAACCGGACCCAAGGACGCACGGGTCAAGCGGCTGGCGTTGATGGACTATGACGGTGCCAACCACGAGTTTTTGACCGAAGCGGGGCAGATCGTGCTGGCACCTCGATTTTCTCCGGGTGGCGACCAGGTCATCTTCACAAGCTACCGGAACGGATCCCCCCGGGTGCACGTCATGGACCTTGCGACCCGGGATGCCCGTCTTCTGCTCGGTCATGAGCCGGGTATGAGTTTTGCGCCCCGGTTCTCACCGGATGGCCGCCGCGTGGTTGTCTCCCTGACCTCGTCCGGCAACACTGACATCTACGTTATCGAGCTCGCCACGGGCGAAAAACGCCAGCTGACCTCGTCACTGGCCATCGATACGGCACCGAGCTTCTCGCCCGATGGCCGGCAAATCGTCTTCGAATCTGACCGAGGCGGCCGGCAGCAACTGTACGTCATACCCGCTGACGGAGGTCCGGCAACGCGAATCAGTCGCGGGCAAGGACGATACGGAACGCCGGTCTGGTCTCCGAGGGGCGATCAGATCGCATTTACCAAGATCCACCGGGGCGAGTTTCACATCGGCGTGATGCGAACCGACGGCACCCGGGAGAAACTTCTCAGCGGATCGTTCCACAATGAGGGGCCAACCTGGTCACCGAACGGCCGGGTCCTGATGTTCTTCCGCGAAACCCGCGGTCGCGACGGGAGCCCGTCACTCTATTCCGTGGACATTACCGGCCGAAACCTGAAACCGGTCCCCATTCCGGAGTTCGGATCGGACCCCAACTGGTCACGGTTGCGTTAGAATGGGTCGACGTCCGGTTCGAATTGGCGGGCGATCGAATTGCGGGACAGGATTCACAACCGAACGGGTTGTTGCTATAGCATGACGGGAATCCACTCCGGGATCCGACAGTCACGTCCGACGTCGCGACGGCGTTTTCCCGGACCGAGCCGGGCAGAACAGGACAAGAAGAAATGATCAGACGACTTACGGGAATGCTGCTGGCCGTTGCCCTCGCTGGATGTGCCGCCAACAGTGGAAACGACAGTGGACAGGCGGGCATGCGCTCCGGCGAAATCTCCGAACAAGCGCTGGGCGGTGTGGGTGCCGAACCGGGATCCATAGCCTATTTTCAGGCGTTGACGGGCGACAGGGTTTTCTTCGAGGTCGACGAGAGCACGCTTTCGGCTGAGGCGGTCAGCATACTCGATGCACAGGTGGAATGGCTGTCAGTCCATCGGCGGTACACCGCGACCGTTGAAGGCCATGCCGATGAACGGGGAACCCGCGAATACAATCTCGCCCTGGGTGTGCGCCGGGCGGTTTCGGTCAGGAACTACCTGGTCAGCCAAGGCATTGCTGCCGACCGCATCGCGATCGTCACCTTTGGCAAGGAAAGGCCGGTTGAAACCTGTTCGAACGAGTTCTGCTGGTCCGTCAACCGGCGGGCGGTTACGGTTCTTGCCGAAGCCGCGGTCAGCTAGGCAGAGCTGATGGCGGGCGCGGGATCGGGGCCGACCGGCTGTTTCTGCCGACGGCGCCCGGCGTTCCCGCCCTGGCGCCGTTGCCGGGGCCCCATCGTCAGCGGGTGGTCGGCAGCCGGAGCCGTCCTCATTCTTGGTCTCGTTGCCGGCCCGTTTCCCGGGACGGCATCCCGCGCGCAGACCGACGATCCGATTCCGCGCGAACAGACCTTGGCCGACATTCGCCAGGAGCTGGAATTCCTGGTCTCTGAAATCCAGTCCATGAGGACGCAATTGTCTACGACCGGCGAGGCTCCGGAACACCAATCCGAGACGGCCGCGCCGATGATGATTCGTCTTGACGCAATCGAAGAAGAGATCCGTACGCTTACCGGTGCTGTCGAGTCCCTGATGTTCCAGGTGGAGTCCGTCGTCGCCGATGGAACCCGCCGCATCGGAGACCTCGAATACAGGCTTGTCGAACTCGAAGGCGGTGATGTGTCGCAACTCGGACAGACGACGACGCTGGGATCGACATCTCCGGCAGCCGCGGCCGGAACCGGAACGGCGTCCGGCCTTGGGGACGAATCCGTCGCGAATTCGGAGGGGGCTGAAACTGGCACTGTCGCAATGACGGACGATTCCGCGACGGTGGCGTCGACGACGGTTGTGGATTCGGATCCGGCAGATGCAACAACTGGCATTCCCGGTGAGACCGATTTCGAACGGGGGCTGAACGCGTTCGCGGCAAGGGACCATGAGGCGGCCATCCGGTACTTGGATTCCTTTACGACCTCCAATCCGGATGATCCGCGTTTTTCCGAAGCGCGATACTGGCAAGGTGAATCCCATATGGCGCTTGGCGACTGGGTGCCGGCAGCCCAGGCGTTCCTGTCCAGTTTCAACCGCTCTCAGGACGGGCCTGTCGCCCCCCTGGTGGTTCTGGGCCTGGGGGCGAGCCTCGGACGACTTGGGCAGGACGGCGATGCGTGCCGGATCCTGTCGCAGGTTTCGGTCCGTTATCCGGACGCGACGGACGCGGCGGAGCGGGCGGATATCGAGATGGCCCGCAACAACTGCGAGTGACGCCATGGCAACGGCCGGCTCGGAAGGTGCAGACGCCGCCAGAGTCGGACGCGACAATCCGGACGACCAAGACCTGGTTTCCGAGATTTCCGAGGCTCTCGCCGCCGCCGGGTGCGACGGCCACGTTGTCGGTGTTGCCGTTTCAGGTGGCGGGGATTCCGTTGCTCTCCTTCGGCTTGCCCATCGCTGGGCGGCTGTCTCCGGCCGCCGCATTCTTGCCGTAACCGTCGATCATGGCCTGCGGGAGGCGTCGAAAGCCGAGGCCCGGTTCGTTGCCGACACTTGCGATGTCTTGGGCATCACCCATGACATCCTTTGCTGGGAAACGCCTCCGGACCCGACCAACGGCAATCTCCAGGATGCGGCCCGAACCGCCCGGCGCCGGCTGATCGGCGAATGGGCGCGTTGCCGCGGTGCCTCATCTGTTCTGCTTGGCCATACCGAGGACGATCAGGCGGAGACCTTTTTGATGCGGCTCGCCCGCGGATCCGGGGTCGACGGCCTCGCCTGCATGGAAACGGTCACGAGCGGGGACGGGTTTGACTGGATCCGTCCGCTTCTCGGCGTATCCCGGAGCCGGCTTCGTCGATTCCTGGAATCCGCTGGGTCGGGATGGTGCGAGGATCCATCCAATGACGACGATCGGTTCCTTCGGACCCGTGTTCGCAAGGCGCGTTCGCGGCTGGAGGATCTTGGGCTGTCGGCCGCAACGCTCACGGCGACCGCGGGTCGGATGCAGCGTGCCCGGGCCGGTTTGGAGGCGGCGGTGCTCGAACTGGCAAAGCGTGTTGCCGAGCCGACGGGGGCAGGATCGGTCCGAATTGCCCTCGCAGATGTCTCCGAAGCCCCTGAGGAAGTTCGCTACCGACTTCTTTCGCATGCACTCATGTGGGTTTCGGGTGTACGCTACAGGCCACGTTTCGACGCGCTGCTTCGGCTTGAGGCCGCGATTTGGGCCGGACGTCCCGCAACCCTCTCGGGCTGCCATGTTGTCCTCGACAGCCCGGGATTCATCGAGGTCTGTCGCGAAACGGCGGCCATGACGGATGTGCCCGCGCCGCCCGTTGACGGTGTGTTTGACCGTCGGTGGCGGGTCCGGGTGCCGCCTGGACAGGACGGCGTGATCATCCGGCCACTGGGCGAACCGGGGCTGGCGCTGTGTCCGGGCTGGCGCGATCGCTCATTGAGCCGGACAGCCCTCAGGGCCACGCCATCGTTCTGGAAGAGTGGCAGTTTGATTTCGGCGCCGCTCGCAGGTATGGAGTCGGGATACGGTTGCCGGTTGGCTGAGGGTGCGGAATCTTTCTTTCGATCGATCGGGGACCGTTGAATTTCTCCATCCGGAGACTAACTGATGCGTGAGGGGGATCGGCCTGCACGGTTACATTTGGCGCTATCCGTCTGGCCAGAAAGGGAGACCAAACGTGGGTAACGTCAGGAATCTTGCCATCTGGGTCGTACTGCTGCTTCTGATCGTGGTCCTGTTCCGGCTTTTCGATGGCAACCAGATCACCAATCCGGGCACCAGCGTCAGTTTCTCCGATCTGATCAACCGGGTGGAAAGCGGCTCCGTCGAGCGTGCGGTCATTGACGGGGAAATGGTCTATATCCGGGCGGCCAATGGCGCCGAATTCCGGTCGGTCGTTCCGCCGGGAGTGGACATTACTCCTGTCTTGCTCGATGCGGGTGTCGAGATCGTTGCCAAGCCGCAGGAACAGTCCTTCTTTGCGTCCGCTCTCTCGGTGTGGCTGCCGTTTCTGGTTTTGATCGGCGTCTGGATTTTCATCATGAACCGGATGCAGGGTGGCCGGGGCGGCGCCATGGGTTTCGGGAAGTCGAAAGCCAAGCTGCTGAACGAACGCCAGGGCCGGGTTACGTTCGATGATGTTGCCGGGATCGATGAGGCCAAGGAGGAACTCGAGGAAATCGTCGAGTTTCTTCGCGACCCGGGTCGATTCTCCCGGTTGGGCGGCAAGATCCCCAAGGGCGCTCTCTTGGTCGGACCGCCAGGCACTGGCAAGACGCTGCTGGCCCGTGCCATCGCCGGCGAAGCGGGTGTTCCGTTTTTCACGATATCCGGTTCCGATTTCGTTGAGATGTTTGTCGGTGTCGGCGCCAGCCGGGTCCGGGACATGTTCGACCAGGCCAAGAAGAATTCACCCTGTATCGTCTTTGTCGATGAAATCGACGCCGTCGGTCGGCACAGGGGAGCCGGTTACGGCGGCGGCAATGACGAGCGTGAGCAGACTCTCAATCAGTTGCTTGTCGAAATGGACGGGTTTGAGGCCAATGAGGGGGTCATCCTGCTGGCGGCAACGAACCGACCGGATGTTCTCGACCCGGCCTTGTTGCGCCCTGGCCGTTTCGATCGTCAGGTCCAGGTTCCGAACCCCGACATCAAGGGGCGTCAGAAGATTCTCGAGGTCCACTCTCGGAAGACGCGACTCGGGCCGGACGTCGACCTTCGCATCATTGCTCGCGGGACCCCGGGGTTTTCCGGCGCCGACCTCGCCAATCTTGTCAATGAAGCGGCGCTTGCTGCGGCCCGCGCCGGAAAGCGTGCGGTCACCATGGAGGACTTCGAGAACGCCAAGGACAAGGTAATGATGGGGGCCGAACGCCGATCCCTCGTGATGACCGAAGACGAAAAGAGGCTGACCGCCTATCACGAGGCGGGTCACGCCGTCGTAGGCCTGAATGTTCCGCAGCATGATCCGATCCACAAGGCAACGATCATTCCGAGAGGTCGGGCTCTGGGTCTGGTCCTCGCCCTCCCGGTCCGGGATCAACTGTCGATCACCCGGCAAAAACTGAAATCGCAGATTGCGATGGCCATGGGCGGCAAGGCCGCGGAGGTGTTGATTTTCGGGGAGGACAACGTGACCTCTGGCGCCGCCTCGGACATCCAGCAGGTCTCGAGAATTGCGCGGGCCATGGTTACCCAGTTCGGAATGTCAAAGGAACTCGGGAACATCGATTACGCCAACCGGCAGGAAACGTTTCTCGGCCCCTATCCGGGACTTGCCAGCAACGGGCCGGATACCCAGGCCGCGATCGACAGCGAAGTCCGGAAGCTGGTCGATGACGGTTACGAGACGGCAAAACGTATCCTGGAAGAGAAGCGCCAGGATCTTGACCGGCTTGCCGAGGGACTTCTTGAATTCGAAACGCTCACCGGCGAGGAAATCACCCGGGTGGTCGAAGGCAAACCCTTGCGCCGGGATGAGGATGACGCGGATGATGCCGGAACTCAAAGCGTGACAGCGATTCCCAAGACGCGGATTTCCCGGTCTCACGGTTCGTCCGGAGCCCCTGAACTCAAACCGAAGCCATCCACCTGAGGTGTGAACGGCCACAGTGTTCCTGTGCGGCTCGCGTGTTCGGACCCTCTCTCCGAACACGCGAGCCGCACTTGAATTCGGCGTGGCGATGGCCACTGCCGTGAAAACGGGCGCATGAACGACTCCGGATCATGGCGGGGACGTGAGCGGACGGTTCTCCGACCGGCGAATTCCGCAAATGGTCGAAAGCCCCCTTCGGACGTCAGTTTTTGCTTGCCGACTGCCGGCGCGGTCGGCTACCGGCACGCGAAACCCGACGGCAGCTACCAAGAACATGGGAGTCTGGTATCGACAGGCTGCTCCGGATAATCAGACGAATTGCAGAGATGGGGCTCGATACCAATGGCATACAGATCCGACATTGAAATCGCCCGGGCGGCAGAGAAACGCCCGATTCAAGACATCGGGATGCGGCTGGGTATTCCCTCGGAGAGCCTGCTGCCGTTCGGCCATGACAAGGCAAAGGTGTCGGCCGAATTCATCCAGTCCCTGGCAGGACGGGACAACGGCCGGCTGATACTGGTCACCGCCATCAATCCGACTCCGGCCGGTGAAGGCAAGACCACAACAACCGTTGGGCTCGGTGACGGGCTCTGCCGGATTGGCAAGAACGCCGCCATCTGCATTCGCGAGGCCTCGCTCGGCCCCTGTTTCGGCATGAAGGGCGGAGCGGCGGGCGGGGGCATGGCGCAGGTCGTTCCGATGGAGGAAATGAACCTCCACTTCACGGGGGATTTCCATGCCATTACCTCGGCTCACAACCTGCTGAGCGCGATGATCGACAACCATGTGTACTGGGGCAACGCGTTGGAGATCGATCTAAGGCGGGTGACCTGGCGCCGGGTGCTTGACATGAACGACCGCGCGCTGAGGGACATTGTCACGTCACTCGGCGGCGTTGCCAACGGTTTCCCGCGCCAGGCCGGTTTCGACATCACGGTCGCCTCGGAAGTCATGGCCATACTCTGCCTGGCGCGCGACCTGGGCGATCTCCAACGGCGCCTCGGCGACATCATCATAGGGTACCGGCGCGACCGGACGCCGGTCCGGTGCCGCGATATCAAGGCCGACGGGGCGATGACGGTTCTCCTCCAGCAGGCGCTTCAGCCCAATCTGGTGCAAACCCTCGAGAACAACCCGGCGTTTGTCCATGGTGGCCCCTTCGCCAATATCGCCCATGGCTGCAATTCGGTGACGGCCACGACAACCGCCCTCAAGCTGGCGGATTATGTGGTCACCGAGGCGGGTTTCGGGGCCGATCTCGGCGCCGAAAAGTTCATGAACATCAAGTGCCGGATGACGGGACTTGCACCCTCGGCGGTGGTGATTGTCGCAACCGTCCGTGCCATGAAGATGAACGGCGGTGTGGCGCGGGCCGACCTCGATGCCGAAAACGTCCAGGCAGTGACGGACGGCTGTCCCAACCTGGGCCGCCATATCGAAAACGTGAAGAGTTTTGGCGTGCCGGCCGTGGTTGCCATCAACCATTTCGTCACCGACTCCGAGGCGGAAGTCCAGGCCGTCCGGAACTATTGCGCCGGCCTGGGCGTGGAAGCCATTCTTTGCCGGCACTGGGAGCAGGGTTCGGCCGGGACGGTCGATCTGGCAACACGGGTCGCGGAGATCGCCGATTCAGGCGAAGGCCAATTCCGGCCGCTCTATCCCGACGACATGCCGCTCATGGAGAAGATCGAGACCGTCGCCCGGAAGATCTACCGCGCCGAAGCGGTGGTGGCCGACAAGCGCATCCGCGATCAGCTTCGGCAGTGGGAGGGTCAAGGCTACGGACAGTTTCCGGTTTGCATGGCCAAGACCCAGTACAGTTTTTCGACCGACCCCAATCTCCGGGGTGCACCGGATGGCCATTCGGTCCCGATCCGGGAAGTCCGGCTCGCGGCCGGTGCCGGGTTCATTGTCGCCATTTGCGGCGAAATCATGACAATGCCGGGCCTGCCCAGGGTTCCGGCCGCCGAGGCCATTGGCCTCAACGAATCCGGCGACATCGAAGGGTTGTTCTGAGAACGAGAACATCGACGCCGGGCAAGCGGACCCATGGAGGGTCGGTGGCGTCGGGCGTCCGACAACGTAGAGCAGGTCCGGGTGTGCGTCTCGCTCGGCATGGGCTCGGTTGTGCGTGGCGAAGTCGGTTGCAGGCGCCGAATGTCCAAACGTAACGGGAGTTGAGAACGCATCATGTCGGCAGAGAGAATTGACGGAACGGTTGTCGCCGAGCGGCTCCGTGCCCGGGTGGCGGAACACGTCGACGCGCTGGAGCGGACGGGGCAGCGCCCGGGCCTGGCGGTCTTGCTGGTCGGCAAAGATCCGGCAAGTGAGATCTATGTCAGGAACAAGCGCCGCCTGGCGAATGAAGCCGGCATTTCCACCTTCGAATACTTCCATTCGGCCTCGGTCAGTGAGGAGCAGTTGTTGGAGACACTGGGTCTGATCAACGACGATCCGGAGGTGCACGGGATTCTCTGCCAGCTTCCACTCCCGGATCACCTGAGCGAGGCTCTTGCCATCAACACCATCAGGCCAGAAAAGGACGTCGACGGTTTCAACATTGCCAATGTCGGGCGGCTTGCGACCGGCCAGGAGGCGATGATTCCCTGCACACCGCTGGGCTGCCTGATCCTGCTCCGCGAACGTCTCGGCTCGTTGGCGGGGCTCCGGGCCGTCGTTCTCGGTCGGTCCAATATCGTCGGCAAGCCGATGGCGACTCTGCTGCTCCAGAACCACTGCACGGTGACCATTGCCCACAGCCGGACTCGCGATCTCAAGTCGGTCTGCCGTCAGGCGGATATCCTGGTGACGGCGGTCGGGCGCCCGGAAATGGTTCGCGGTGACTGGATCAAAGAGGGGGCCACCGTTATCGATGTCGGAATCAATCGTATTCCCGCCCCGGAACGGGGCCAGGGGAAAACCCGACTCGTCGGTGACGTCCATTTCGCGAGTGCGTCGGAAAGGGCCGGAGCGATCACGCCGGTTCCGGGGGGCGTTGGCCCGATGACCATTGCCTGTCTGCTCGCCAACACGGTGATCGCCTGTTTCCGCGCCCGTGGGCTCGAGCCCCCGGACGACCTGTGGCTCTGAGTCCCGCTGTCACAGGAGAGAAACCGCGGCGCGTCCGAGCTTTCGCCAGGCGCCGGCGGCTTCGCGGTCCCGTCACGAACCGCCCCTTCCCGACCTCGGGTTTCGCCCAATCCGGGCGCCGGGACACCGTACGGGCACGGGCAGGGCCTTCGTTCCGGTCAGGATAGCGATCGCCCGGGGTCCGATCAGGTCCGGGAACGGCGGCTCACAGCAATCCAGCCCGCCCGTATAGTGGCCGAAGGCGGGAAGGATGATCCGGCGGTCGCTGACCAGGAAACACGGCCTGGTGATTCGGACGCCACGAGACGACAGGCGATGTTTCGGATGAAAGTGCCCCGAGATCTCCCCGCCCGTAACCTTGGCCTCAGCGGAGGCAATGTGCCGAAACACAATCGATCCTGAGACGAAACGGTCGAGACGGGCGGTCCATGGCCGGTCCCCGGCGTTGATGTCACCGGTGGGTTCCTGCCGTTCTCCCGAAGAACGCGCCGTGGCGGGACAGGCAGGGTCATGGTTGCCAGCGACCCAGATCCAGCGTCGACCCGTGGCCATTTCGAGGAGAGCCGTCCGGTCTTCCTTCCGCAGTTCCCGCGCTGCCGCGTCATCGTCGAAACTGTCGCCGAGACAGACGACAGTCGCAGGGTCGAGTGCGTCGATGAGCACGGTGAGCCGTTCAATTGTCTCGGGCGTCTCCCAGGGGGGCAGCAAAAGGCCTCGAGTCCGTGCCAGCCGGCCGGACCGGCCGAGATGCAAGTCGGCGATTGCCAGCAGCCGCCGTGCCGGCCACCAGAGGCCACCGTCCGCCAGCGCTGCAATCGTCTCACTCTGCCAGGTGAAATCGTAGACTCGACCCGGAGCCAAACGCGTCCCGGGCGGTGTCCGTCCGTGTCGGGATGCTGGCGGTCGTGACGCAGTGGCCTTGGCCGTCCGGGCTGACCGGTCACGGGTCGACTCCTTCGAACGGCCTGTCATCGGCTGGCCCTTGAAATCATGTCCAGGCCGGCTTCTGTCATCAGCGCTTCCGCTTTCTCCTGGAGCATCCGCTCGACGCCTCCGGCAACGATCGGTACGCGGCCGACTTCCAGCAGCAACGGGGCCGCGAAGGGTGTGACCTGGTTCGTCATGACATGGTCGATCCGGCTGCGGTTGCGGGCAAACATCTCTTCGATTCGGGCGAAATCGACGATTCCGCGCATCGCCTCCTCCCGGGTCAGTCGGAGAAGCATGTGGTCCGGCTGGTATTTTCGGAGCGTATCATAGAGGAGATCCGAAGAAACGGTGGTCTGCCGGCCGGTCTTGCGGGATCCTGGAAGGTTGCGTTCGATCAGTCCCGAGATGATGGCCACGTTCCGGAAACTCCGTTTCATCACGGCATTCCCGGCGAGCCAGTCATCGAAGCCGGTCCGGATTCCGGCGAGCGAGATCAATGTCCCTGCATCGTTCACCGGATCGAGGCTCCAGATCAGCAGCGCATGATCGGTGGTGACGAATCCGATCGGCTGCAGCCCTGTCGCTTCCATCCGACGGGTCAACAGGAGGCCCAGGGTCTGATGGGCGTTCTTGCCGGCGAAACCGTAGATGCAGGTGCACGCTGTCTTTCGATGTGGAAAGCTCTCGACGAGGAGCCGACCGGGACGGGGCAGTTTCGAAACCTCGCGCTGGAGCTGGATCCAGCTGAGGGTGTGCGGCGGGATTCCGGGCGGCCGGTCGTGCTGCAGGAGGGCAATGACGCGATTGCAAAGGCGGATTGAAGTGGAAAATTTCGTTCCGCTGAAGACCGCCACTTTTGGCCGGGCGTGGGACGATGGCGAGACCTCGACAGTGGTCTCCCGGAGCCGGTCGAATCGGACGATCCGGCCGCCCATCAGGAACGTGTCTCCGGACGAAAGCGTCGCCGCGAAGGCTTCTTCCACACGGCCAATGGGTTTGCCATACCGGCGTCCCATCCGGACCCCCAGCATCTCTTCCTCGATGATGGTCCCGATGTTCATTCGGATGGACCGGGCCCGGCGTGGATCCCGGAGTTGCCACTGTCCGTCGGGACGCTGTTTCAGGCGCTGCCAACGATCATAGCGGCGTAAGGCGTAGCCGCCCGTCGCGCAGAACTCCAGGCAGGCATTGAACGTTTCGCGGGTCAGGTCGCGATAGGGGCCGGCCTTCCTGGATTCCTGGTAAAGGGCGTCGGCATCGAAGGGTCCCGCGGCGGCGCGAATCAGAATGTGCTGACAAAGAACGTCGCCGGCACCGGCGCCCCGTGCCTCGCCGTCGAGTTCATGGGCCGCCGCCGCTTCCAGGGCGGCCTGGCACTCAATGACTTCGAACCGATTGGCTGGAACGAGAATGGCTCGTGACGGAGCGTCGTAGCGGTGATTGGAGCGCCCTATTCGCTGAATCAACCGCTGGATGTTCTTCGGTGTCCCGACCTGGATCACCAGGTCGACGTCACCCCAGTCGATTCCGAGATCAAGCGTGCCCGTGCAGACGATGGCCCGAAGTTGGCCGGCGACCATCGCCGCCTCGACCCGGTCCCGGGCTTCCCGGGAGAGTGCGCCGTGATGGATGGCGATCGGCAAATTTCCGGAATTCTCCTTCCAGAGCGCATGAAAGAAAACCTCCGACTGCGCCCGGGTGTTGATGAAGACAAGGGCGGTGCGAGCCTTGCGGATTTCCTCCAGAACGGCGGGAACGGCATAAAGGGCGCCAGCTCCGGACCAGGGCGGCGGACCTTCCGTCCGGAGCACCGAAATCCGCGGTGGAGGCCCGGGATCGGCGAGGAGCAGCCGGCAGTCGCGTGGCGCGGCGGCGAGGAATCGTCCCAGGTCGGCCGCGTCGGAGACGGTCGCCGAGAGCCCGATGCGTTTCATTCCCGGCGACAGGACCTGCAGTCGCGCCAGCGCCAGCGCCAGCTGGTCGCCCCGGCGGCTCTCGGCGAGAGCGTGAATTTCGTCGACGATCACGCGTCGAAGCGACGCGAAGAGGCGGGAACTCTCCGCGTGCGACAACAGAAGCGCCAGCGACTCCGGCGTGGTCAGCAACAGGTCCGGCGGATCGATGCGTTGGCGCCGCTTCACACCCGGCGCCGTGTCCCCCGTTCTCGTTTCGATCCGGATGTCGAGTCCGAGTTCACGGACCGGCTGCAGGAGATTTCGTCTGACGTCGGAGGCGAGGGCCTTGAGGGGCGACACATACAGGGTGTGAAGTCCTGTCCCCGACGTTGACTCGAGCTCCATGAGCGTTGGCAGGAAACCGGCCAGGGTCTTGCCGCCGCCTGTCGGAGCGACCAGGAGGACGGCCGGATCATTTGCCGCATCGAGGAGTTGTGTCTGGTGCGGATGCGGTGTCCAGCCGCGACGGGCGAACCAGGCAGCAAAGGTCTCGGAGAGCTCGGGCGTCCTGGGAGGCGTGTCGTCGCGGCATTCTCTCGTGCCGCTCACATTGTCAGGATCGGGTGCGGCCGACAGGATGGCGCGGGCCGACCGGGCCATTCGGGCCGTGCAATCAGACGAGTGCTGCTTCGGTAACCGCCTCGATGTCGGCGCGACTGACGCCCGGTGCCGTCTCGACAATTGAAAGGCCGCCATCGACAACATCGAAGACGCCGAGGTCGGTGATGATCCTGTCCACAACGCCTGCGCCGGTGAGTGGCAGGGTGCAGCGCCGCAAGACCTTGGATTCACCCTTCTTGTTCGTGTGACTCATCAGGACGACGACCTTGCGGACTCCGGCCACCAGGTCCATCGCGCCACCCATGCCCTTGACCAGCTTGCCGGGGATCATCCAGTTCGCCAGGTCACCGTTTTCCGCAACTTCCATGGCACCCAAAATGGCCAGGGCAATGTGACCGCCCCGGATCATCCCGAAGCTGTCGGAAGAGGAAAAATAGGAAGTCCTGTCAAGTTCGGTAATCGTTTGCTTGCCGGCGTTGATCAGATCCGCGTCAACTTCGTCGGTCGTCGGGAAGGGCCCCATTCCCAGCATGCCGTTTTCCGACTGCAGCGTGACGTCGATGTCGTCCGGAATGAAGTTGGAGACCAGCGTCGGGATGCCGATGCCGAGATTGACGTAACTGCCGTCCTCGAGTTCCTGCGCCGCGCGTTGCGCCATCTGGTTTCTGTCCCAGGGCATGGTTCAGCCCTCCCGCGTCGTGATCTGTTCGATGCGCTTCTCGTGCTCGCACTTGACGATCCGCTGGACGAAGATTCCGGGCGTGTGGATTTGGTCCGGATCGATGTCGCCGACCTCGACCATCTCCTCGACTTCAGCCACGCAGACCCGGCTGCAGGTGGCGATCATCGGATTGAAGTTCCGGGCCGTCTTCCGGTAGACGAGATTCCCTTGATTGTCGCCCTTCCAGGCCTTGACGATCGACAGGTCGGTGACGATTCCCCGTTCCAGGATATAGGTTTCGCCGTCGAACTCCTTGTGTTCCTTGCCTTCGGCGATGATCGTTCCGACCCCGGTCCGGGTGTAGAATCCGGGAATACCGGCACCGCCGGCCCGCAACCGCTCGGCCAGCGTCCCCTGGGGGTTGAACTCAAGCTCCAGTTCTCCCGAGAGATACTGTCGCATGAACTCGGCATTTTCTCCGACGTATGACGAAATCATCTTGGCCACCTGGCGGGTTTGCAGAAGCACGCCAAGACCAAAATCATCGACTCCGGCATTGTTTGAGGCGACGACCAGGTCCTTTGTCCCGAAATCGCGTATGGCGGCAATCAGGTTTTCCGGGATGCCGCAAAGACCGAAGCCCCCGGCGGCAATAAACATTCCGTCGAACAGGAGGCCGTCGAGGGCCTCATGCGCGGAGGCGAAGACCTTGTTCATGCAAACCTCCGGTACCGGTTCGTCAGGGATAACTGTTCCCGCAGACCTGTGCGGCCATTCCCGAGGACAGGTCCCGAGGCTTTTTCCTGATCGGTACCCCACTGTCAAGCTGGTCCGCTTGCCGGCCCGGGCTATTGCTCGTCGCAGGGTCAAACGCGGCGCACGGCAAAAGTTCCTGTGATTGGGCTCGTCATGTACCGGCGCTCCGTTGATGTGTCCCGAATTCGAGCAACTGACACGCAGATTCGGGACAGCAATCGGCGGAAGCCAGCCCACAGGTCGACTCGAAAAAGGCAAGAAGTTTGGCAGAAAACCATCCCTGGCCTGGGCGGACAGAAATGCCCTCCACTCGACCGTGCGCCGGGACGTTGCCACAACGAACGTCCGCAAATCGCGCTCTCGACACCTGAAAGCCGTGACAGGATTTTTCGTCCCGCACCGAGAGATTTCTCGTATTTCACGTTGAACAGGCCGAAGGCGATTCGGAACGGCCAGATCGGCCGGAACTCGAACTTCGCGAATCAAGCCTGTCGGAGCGCAATACATCACGAAACCGGCTGAATTGCAGTGTAACGGTTTCCGCACAGGCATTGGGTCCAGCAGGAGAATCTCCATCGAGAAGTTCACTACAACTTTCTGTTTTTACAACACTTAAATTGTTTTCCTCTCGAATTCGCCCGCATCCGCTGTTTCACGGCGGCCCTCGCTGCTATGCAATCGAGTGCCATGAAACACCGCCGCACGGCGGAATAATCGGAGGAGAAAAAATGAGATTCCTGACCCCTGTCGTTTTGGCCATCGCCCTTGCACTGGGCGCCGGCGGTGCCATTGCCGGTTGCGATGACGACGAGATCGTCGTCAAGTTCAGCCACGTCACCAATGCCGATCGTCATCCGAAGGGTATAGCTGCGACACTCCTGGCCGAGCGCGTCAATGGCGAGATGGACGGCACCATGTGCATGGAGGTCTTCCCGAACACTACGCTTTACAATGACGATCAGGTGCTCGAAGCGATGCTGCAGGGCGACGTTCAACTCGCGGCGCCGTCGCTTTCGAAATTCGAGGCTTTCACCAAGCAGTTCCGCATCTTTGACTTGCCTTTCATGTTCAAGAACATGAAGGCAGTCGACAGTTTCCAGAATTCGGAAGCGGGCCAGGCGATGAAGGATTCAATGCACCGCCGCGGACTGCAGGGCCTCGAGTTCTGGCACAACGGCCTGAAGCAATTCTCGGCCAACAAGCCGCTCGTGCTTCCCGGTGATGCGGCCGGACTGAAATTCCGAGTCCAGCCCTCCGACGTCCTGGTTGCGCAGATGGAAGCGCTCGGGGCTTCGCCGCAGCCGATGGCGTTTTCCGAAGTCTACGGCGCGTTGCAGACTGGCGTCGTCGACGGCCAGGAAAACACCTGGTCCAACATCTACGGCCAGAAGTTCTTCGAAGTTCAGGACGGAATCACCGAGACCAACCATGGCATTATCGACTATCTGGTCGTGGCCTCGGTGGACTGGCTTGAGAGCCTTGACGCGGGCGTTCGCGACCAGTTCCTGACGATCCTGAATGAGGTCACTCTCGCCCGCAATGGCGAGGCCTACGCAGTGAATCAGGCCGCGAGACAGGCGATTATCGACAACGGCGGCACCATCCGCGAGCTGACGCCGGAACAGCGCCAGGCATGGGTCGACGCGATGAAGCCCGTCTGGGACCAATTCAGGGGCGATGTGGGTGTCGACAACATCGCGGCCGCCCAGGACATCAACGTGATGATGTAGTGAGGCCCGGCCGGGCCCGATTGGCAAGCCCGCCGGGCCCGGGCAAAATTGCGTCGGCGATGCGCCTACGCGTGCACCGGTTCGCGGGGTTTCGGACATGTCGAGACATGCAGTCCATCAACCGAGCAGCACACTTGGCAGGGTCGTCCACAGGCTGGAGGAAACGGTGATCGCCGTCATCCTCGGGCTGATGACGTTGATCACGTTCGTGAACGTGGTCCTGCGCTACGTCTTCAACGATTCTCTGATCTGGGGGCTGGAGGTAACGCTGATCCTCTTTGCCTGGCTGGTGCTCCTTGGCATCAGCTATGGGTTCAAGGTAACCGCACATCTCGGTGTCGATGCGCTTGTCAATGTCCTGCCCGAGCGTGCCAGGCGCTTGCTGGCGGTCATCGCGGCACTGTGCTGCCTGGCGTATGCTTTCCTGCTCCTCAAAGGTGCCTGGGATTACTGGGCTCCGTTCGCGGCACTCCAGCCGACTGAAGGACGCTGGTTCCCGCTGGGATTCGCGGAAGGTGTGCGCGACAGGGCCTTTTACATCACCGATCAGGTCCCCATGCTGGGCGTGTTCAGATGGCTGGAGGACGCAATCAACTACGGCGAGGAATACGAAAAACTTCCTCGCGTCATCCCGTATTTCATTCTCCCGTTCTCGGCCGCGCTGATCCTGCTGCGCGTCATCCAGGCCACCATTGCCATCGTTGCCGGACGGCAGCATGGCCTGATCGTCAGCCATGAGGTCGAGGACGCACTCGAGCAGACCGCGCGCGGTGAACAAGGGAAATAGCGCGCATGGATGTGGTTCTTCTGTTCGCCATGATTGTGGGACTCCTGCTGATTGGCGTTCCGATCGCGGTTGCTCTGGGGCTTTCCTCGATGGTGTTCCTGCTGCTGTCGTCCGAGACCTCGCTGGCGTCGGTCGCACAGTCGCTCTACCAGGCCATGGCCGGCCACTACACGCTTCTGGCGATCCCGTTCTTCATCCTGGCCTCTTCGTTCATGTCTACCGGGGGCGTCGCGCGGCGGATTATCCGGTTTTCGATCGCCTGTGTCGGGCACCTGCGCGGAGGGCTCGCGATCGCCGGGGTCTTTGCCTGCATGATCTTTGCGGCACTGTCAGGATCCTCTCCTGCCACGGTGGTCGCGATCGGCACGATCGTTATCGCGGCGATGAGGGAGGCGGGTTATTCGAGGAGATTCGCTGCCGGCGTCATTTGCAACGCGGGAACGCTTGGTATCCTGATCCCGCCGTCGATCGTGATGGTGGTCTATGCGTCGGCGACCGACGTCTCGGTCGGCCGCATGTTCCTGGCAGGAGTCATCCCCGGTATTACTGCCGGCCTGATGCTCATGGTCACGATCTACGTCATGGCCGTCCTGCGCAAAATGCCCAAAGGTGTGTGGCAGGGATGGGGCGAGATCATCGAGAGCTTCCGCGAAGCCTTCTGGGGGCTGATGCTGATCGTGATCATCATGGTTGGCATCTACGGGATCCCGGGAGTCACCAACGCGTTTTTCACGCCCACGGAAGCGGCGGCGGTGGCCTCGGTCTATGCCTTCGTGATCGCGCTGTTCGTCTATCGGGACATGGGACCACTGAAGGCGCGTCAGGCGGAGGGCCTGTCGGCCGCGGTTGCGGACGCGGCACCCGCACGCCCGCTGGGCCTTCTGGAGCGGCCGCAGGCGCTGTTGACGGCGTTCGTGCACCGCGACACCCGCGACACGATGTTCGAGGCCGCCCGGCTGACGGTCATGCTGATGTTCATCATCGCAAACGCACTGATCCTGAAGCATGTGCTTACCGACGAGCAAATCCCGCAGAAGATCGCACAAGCGATGTTGTCAGCCGGCTTCGGGCCGATCATGTTCCTGGTGATCGTGAACCTGATCCTCCTGATTGGCGGCCAGTTCATGGAGCCGTCCGGACTCATCGTCATTGTCGCACCCCTTGTCTTCCCGATCGCCATCGAGCTTGGCATCGACCCGATCCATCTCGGCATTATCATGGTCGTGAACATGGAAATCGGCATGATTACCCCGCCGGTCGGGCTGAACCTTTTCGTGACAAGTGGCGTGGCGGGAATGACCATGATGAGTGTTGTAAGAGCGGCGATGCCATTTCTGGCTGTACTCTTCGTCTTCCTGATCCTGGTCACCTACGTGCCGTGGCTCAGTATCTTCCTGCCCAATACAATCATGGGTCCGGAGATCATCTACAGGTAGAAGCGGGCGTTCAGCTCCGGGGCTGGCATAGGACCTCGGCGTCGCCTGACAATTCAGGCTTCGAGGCCAAACTCGACGCCACGCGCGAGAATCGCCTCGGGCCTGAACCGTGCCCAAGCGTTCCCCACGGTCAACGTCGTTCGGAATGCAATCCGAGACTTTGGTCACTGCCTGCGAAGACAGGGGCGTGACCATGTTTCGGTCTTCGCACGACAGTCCGGGCCGTGCATTTGGCTTGTCGGCGGGACCCCGACGGTTCGAGATCGACTCCTTCGACGAAGTCCGAATGATCGGCGAATGCAAAAACAACGATTGGATCTGTCGGTGTGATCGGCCCCCATCGATGTTATCGCCGGGCTTCCGCATGTTTCGGTGTCGGAGGACGGCCGGACATTGCGACAGAAAGTCCTGGCCATAAGCGAGCGGAAGGACTGTGTGGCTGCGATTCCGGTTTCGTGGCCGCGCCGGCGCTGAATCGTCCCGAGGCGGCGCCGATGTAGATCGGTGAGATCCAGGGCCGCCCGTCGACCCCATATGATCAGACCGAAAACCGCCGCGTTTGAAAGGGACGGTGGATTTGCCTGTCCCGAAACGGATTCGGTGCCTTTAACGCGGAGTGATGCGTGCCTGTATTCCGAACGTCATGCTCCGTGAGTCGAAGATCCGGGAGTCGGATCTGAATCGCCGCGATGATGATCGCCGATCCGACTTCGGCCCGTCCGATCATGGTCCACGCGAGACGAGCTGTCTCCAGCGGTTGGCATAGTCTCGCAATCTCTGTTTTTGTTCGATGGGGACCTGGTGAGGCACGGTTCGAATCATTGGTTCGGCGCCTGGCGTCGCGAGCAGAGCTGCCCCTGCACTCGTCCCGGTCGAACCCTCGGAGACGAAGACCGGCGAGCCCGTGCCGGCCGCGAGCATATCGAGAAACGAACGGTTGCGTGCCAGCGGACCCTCGATGACGATGTCCCCGTCATGCTCAACGAGCGTCAGACAATGCATGGTCACCAATGCGAGATAATAGGATGCGGCCGTTTCGCGCTGGCGACTGCCAGGTGCCGGTTCTTTCCCGACCCAGCGGCTCGTCATGCCCTGGAAGGGACCCACTTCTGGAACTACGGCCGGTAGTAGCATGATCGGCTGATCGAGCACCTCGGGCGATTCCCCCGTGTGCCGCGACTGCGCCGCAGCAGACGTCTGCGCATCCGGCGCCTCCGTGCTGGTTCCAACCACGGTTTCGTACTCGCGCCCACCCATGAACCGGGCGGATGAAACAGGTCGGCCGAAGGCATCGACGTTGATCAGGGTGTCTCGAGAGGGATCCAGGGTTGCCGGAATGAGATTCACGGACATCGTGATGATCCAGGTGCCTGTCGATACGACGGAGAAGGGGGCCGGGCGGGTCAGGATGTGCGGGAGCAGCGAGGCATTGGAATCGTGAATCCCGCAATGGACCGGGACCGACTCGGGCAGGCCGGTACGAACCCGGATGCCCGGGCTGACCGGTCCAAGAACATCTCCGGGCAAGTGGACGGGCGCGATTCGATCTCGAATCTCCAGTCGGTCCACCAGGCTTGAGAAGCACCCGGCATGCGGATTCCACAAGTCCGTGTGGGCGCCGAGTGACGTGACATCCGTGGCATGAACGCCGGTCAGCATGTAGCTCCAGAACTGAGGAAAAGTGACGATGACGGCGGTCCGATCTCTCAGACCGGGCTCGGTTTCAAATTGCCAAAAGATCTGTGCGCCGACGTTCTGTCCGCCACCGAGGCGTGGCGACCCCGTTTCTTCGAACGATGGCCGAAGTTGACCATACGCATCTGCTGTCTCGTCGGGTCCCGGGTCTTCGTAGTCCAGAACAGGAGCGGCCAATTCGCCGTGCTCATCCAGCAGCACGACCGCCGCACCGTGAGTGGCGACGGCTATCGCATCAATTCCATACTGCCGATGACAGTCTTCGAGGGATTCCAGGATGAATCGCCAATGCTCCACGACATCGAAATGTGCCCATGGCGGACCGGGACGAACGCGATTCGGCCGTGTTCGGACCTCGATCTCGCGAAGATCGGACAGTCCCACGACCGTGAACTTGACGTTGGACTTTCCGATGTCGATGACGGCAACCCGTTTGGGGTGCAAGGACGACAAAACCCAAACCTTCCGTGAGCGAGACGGTGGAGCGCCATGGCGAAGGAACGGTCGACCGGGTCGCCACCGGTATTCGATTTCGTCTATCGCCGGTCCCGGACCGGCGCAAGCAACCACGGCCGCCGGCAGCCCGGACCGGCCCCAATCATTCGAATCGTTCCGACGTCCCAAGCTTCATGTCAGCGCTCCGGAGCCGCGTCTTGTTGTCGAAGGCAATGTCGTGGCGCCAGACCATGCCCCGGAAAGGAGGACGTTTTGTTCTGTAACCACCTATTTCAACCCGGCGTTACCGATTCCGGCCCTGCAAGGGCAGGCCCGCCAGTCGGACCCGGTCCCGACAGGATTCTGCCTCCGGCCGGCGCTCGGTCAGTTCACGGCCGTATGGTCTGTATGCATGCATATGCGGCGATCGCGCGCCAAATCATGGCGTCACGTCGACCGGCGGCCAGCTGCCATGTTATCTCGCGGTCGGGATGCCGGCGTCGGTTGGTTGTCGGCAGGCTCCCTGGGGCGAAGCAATTCCATGATCCGAAAACTTCCGACATGGCCGAAGTGATGGAACCGCCAATGCCGTACGGGCGCGCCGCACGCGTCGATTGTTGCGGAACCGAGGGGCCGCGTGCGACCGGCCTCCGACACCATGGCTGACGACGGTTGCAAACTGCGCCTTGGCGTCGATGTCGGCGGGACCCATACCGACGCGGTCCTCATGGATGCCGATGGTCAGATCATCGTCTGGGACAAGGCCCTTACGACCCACGAGAATCACGCCGATGGGGTCATGGCGGCGATCGAGGCCATTCTCGGACCTGACGGCGTACGGGCACCGGGGGTGGCCTTGGTGGCGCTGTCGACGACGCTGGCCACGAATGCCATTGTCGAACGCAGGGGCGATCCGGTCGCGCTCGTGTCGTTGGGGTTTTCAGGGCGGGACCTTGGTCGGACGGAGCTGACGGAGGCCCTTGCGGGGGACCCGGTAATCCGGCTTGCCGGTGGCCATGACCATCAAGGTCTCGAACTGGCACCCCTGGCGATGGACGACCTCGACCGGTGGCTGACCCAGCAGGGTTCGGATGCTTCTGTTTCGGCATTTGCTGTTGCCGGGCGCTTCGCCATCCGCAACCCGGATCATGAGATCCGGGTTCGCGACCGGATCCGGGGTCTTACGGGCCGGCCGGCGACCTGTTCCCATGAGCTGAGCGCGAGGCTGAACGGACCGCGGCGCGCGGTGACCGCCGTCCTCAACGCCCGGCTGATCGGCCTCGTTGACCGCTTGATCGGCACCATCGAAACGCGACTGTCCCAACGCGGAATTACGGCGCCACTGATGGTCGTTCGCGGAGACGGCGCCCTGGTTTCGGCGGCGGTAGCCCGGGAAAAGCCGGTGGAAACCATTCTTTCAGGCCCTGCCGCCTCGGTCATCGCCGCCAACCGGTTGACCGATGAAACCGAGGCCGTGGTTGCCGACATGGGGGGAACGACAACGGATGTTGCGGTTCTCCGTAAGGGCCGGCCGGCCCTGGACACCGACGGGGCGCACGTCGGCGGATTCCGTACGATGGTCGAAGCGGTTGCGGTCAGGACGGTCGGACTTGGTGGTGATTCCGAAGCCCGTTTGCTGACGGAAGGGATGGCGAACCTCCTGTGTCTCGGTCCGCGACGGGCGATTCCGGTGTCGCTCCTGGCAACGCAACGACCGGAGGCCGTCCATGGCGCCCTCGACCGGCAAAGCGCGAAAGAACAGCCGGGAGAATTCGACGCGCAGCTGGTTTTCAAGACCCGTCGTCGCCCGGACCGCAATCGCCCGGCACCGGCCCTGGCAGCAAGGGAGGCTGAGCTGTTCGAGCGACTGGGGTCGGAAGTCTGCGAACTCGGCGCTGTCGTCCGGAACCGGAAGGAGTTGGCAATCCTTGACCGGTTGATCGGTCGGTGCCTCGTGTCGCTTGCCGGCGTGACCCCGAGTGATGCTGCGCATGTGCTTGGAATGCAGGAATGCTGGGACCGGGGAGCGGCGGTCAAGGCCCTTGGACTCTTGGCCCGGAAACGCGACACGGCGGGCGTGGCATTTGCCGGATCGGCCGCTGCGGCCGCTCGCCGCGTCGTCGACCAGTTGGTGTGGCAGTCCGTGGGCCATCTGATGGTCTCAGCCTTTGCCTGGGACGGGCATGACTTTGGCGACTCACCGGAAGCCCTGGCTGGACATGGGCTGACCGTCGCCGGGTTGAGCCAGTACCGGGGCCTCGTACAGCTTGATGTCGGGTTGAACGCACCGCTTGTCGCGCTGGGAGCTCCGGCTGCACTCTACTTTGACGCCATCGGAGGGACCCTGTCCGCGACGGTACGGCGTCCCGGACTTGCGCCGGTGGCCGGTGCCGTGGGTGCCGCGGGAGCACGGATCGCCATGAGAGCCCGTGGCCAGATCACGTGCCCTTCACCCGGGCAGTATCTCCTGCACTCCGCTGCGGGCATGAGCGTCGCCGACAGCGAGGAGCAGGCGCTGGCTCAACTGGAAACGGCACTCAGAGAGGAAGCGCAACGCAAGGCTCGTGACGCAGGCGCTACGGCTACGGTTCTGAATACCGAACGGACCATTCGCCGCACGCCAGAATCCGGCGGAGCGGTGCTGTTGCAGGCGGATGTGTCCGTCGAGGCCGTTGGCCGTCCGAGCGGCCGGAGTCGTTGAACTGGCTGACGCCAGGTTTGAATACCGGGTGAGGTAAAGAGACGCGACCCGTGCCTTGCCCGCCACGCACGAACACCAGCTTGAGACCAGGCAGCTCGAGACGTTCGTTGTCGGAAGGGCGAGTTTCCGGGTGAAACCGGTGGCCGAAGGCGATGGAATCCCGGATCGCTTAACGGGCGGATGGACCTTGGCTACCGACGAAACCAAAGGATTGACTGGAAATCAAAAATTAATTGCAAAGTGCATTTAGTTGTGACATGCAGTTAAAAGGGCGGTGAATCGCCTGTAACCCGAAAACATGCGCATCTCGTGCGCACCCCAGTCCTTTCAGGGAGGAGAGAATGAGCAAGACGATCCTGAAATCCGTTCTCGTGGCGGCTGCCACATTGCCGCTAGGCAGTGCCGTCGTTGCCGACGGCCACGCGCGCACCGACTTGGTTATCGCTGACCTCGGTCAACCCGAGACCAACCCGTGGGTCATCAATCGCCATCGATTCGAACGTTGCGTCGCAAGTGCACTCGCAGTCGATTTGAAGGAGTTCGACGACCAAAACTCTGAAGAACAACACGTGGCCCAGGCCGAATCGATTATTGCCAGCCAGCCTGATGGCCTGGTTTTCAACCCTTTGACCTCACCCGCCGGTATTCAGGTGGCGCGACTTCTGGAAGCGAACGACATCCCGGGCGTCGCCGTGGGTCGACTGGTGGTATCGAACTATGACACCGACTACGAGGGAGAGGATTTCATCGCGCAGGTCACCCAGAACAACACGACCTGGGGCGAGGCTATCGGCCAGACCACCGTCGATCTCGGGCACAAGAAAGTGGCGATGATCTGGAACCAGAAGGGCGTGACTTCGGCTGAAGAGATCTGGGACGGCGTCAGAAGCGTGCTCGATCAGCATGGCGATGTTGAATTGATCGCCGAAGCCTGGGACCGGCTCAACCGCGAGAACGGTCAAAAGTATGCCGAACAGTTTATCGCACGCTTCGCTCCGGGCGAGATCGATGCGATCATCGTGCTTGGCGCCGTGGCCGGACTGGGTAGCCAATTCGCGGTGGATCAGGCCGGACGGGACGACATTGCCATCATTACGACCGATATCGACGAGCAGGTTGCGCAATTCATCAAGGACGGAAAGCTTGACTTCTCGATTGGCGGGCACTGGATGGTGGGTGGATTTGGCCTGATCCAGCTCTACGACTACCTCCACGGCCACCCGGTCGAAGACACCCAGCCGCTCTTCAGCCTGATTCCGGTCACCGCGGCAAACGTGGACACTTACGCCAACGGTCTTCTGCAGGGCTGCATCTTGTCGGACGACGACATCCGCAGCCTCAGTCGCGTGCACAATCCGGACGCGGATCTGCCGGGTTTCATCGACAACTTCTCGAAGAACTGGGAGGACTTCGTCCAGTAGGTCTTCCGAAAGTCCCGGCCGGCCCCGGGGGGGCCGCGGGGGCCCCCGGGGAGGGTTGGGGGTGGAGGGGGCAGGGGTGGGGGGCGGTGGGGGTGGCCCCCCCCCGGGCCCCCCCCCCCGCGCGAA
>JAPPHA010000068.1:0-41886 GCA_028874915.1 Paracoccaceae bacterium | reverse complement strand
CCCATCCGCCGCCGGGGCTGGGCGGTGTTACATTCAAACGCGGGCCCCGCCCGGGGCCCGCCCGCGCCCCCCCGGCGGCCCCGCCCCCGGCCCGCCGGGGGGGGGGGGGGGGCGCGACCCTTTGACCTTTGCGGGATGACGAGGACTGCGATGAGGCTCTTCGGCTATGCCCCCGAGCGTGCCGCCGCCGCAGGCGATACGATGCCGTTCTTCCATGACGGTTGCTGGCACCTATTCTTCTCTCAGCCCCCGGCCGGCGCTTGGGAGTATGTCGAACGGGCACGGGTCTCGACCGCCTATTTGCGTTCGACCGATCTGGTGCATTGGGAGGTGATGCCAGATGCCTTCGGGCCGGGCGAAGCCGGCGACTGTGACGGCGACGGCATCTGGACCGGTTCGGTGATCGAGCACCAAGGCGTGTTTCACTTTTTCTACACCGGCTACAATCGCCAGTCGAAATCGCCGCAGACCATCTGCAAGGCGACGTCGACCGATCTTCTGACTTGGGAAAAGGTCTCGCACAACCCGCTGATTTCGCCTGACCCCCGCTGGTACGAAACCGTTGACTGGCGCGATCCTTTTGTATTCCGCGACGACAGGACAGGCGTGTTCAAGATGCTGATCTCGGCGCGACTGTCAGGGGGTCCACAGTTTCGCCGCGGCTGTGTGGCGGTGGCCACGTCGGACGATCTGGATCATTGGCATGTCGGACCGCCGCTTGCGTCGTCAATGCTGACACACTGCCCGGAGTGTCCCGAGGTCTTCCAGCTCGGCGGCTGGTGGTACCTGGTGGAAAGCCGGTATTCCGAGCGGATGCAAACGGTCTATCGCGTGGCACCGACACCAACCGGACCGTGGGAAAGTCGCAGGCTGGACAGCCTCGACGGGCGCCGGTTTTACGCGGCGAAATCGGCGAGCGACGGCGAGCGAAGGATATGCTTCGCCTGGATTCCTTTTCGCAAGTATCACGACCCGAAACAGCATTGGGTCTGGGGCGGCGAACTGGGATCGCCGCGCGAACTGGTTCCGCAATCAGATGGCACGCTGACGTGCAGGCTCGTGCCCGAAGTTGCGGCGAGCTACGCCGATCCGATCGCCCATGAGTTCGATGCCGGGCTCGGCAATTGGCAAGTGGATGATGGAATCGCCTGCGACGCCACGGGCACGTGGGCCCATGCCTTTCTCAGGGGACCGGGCCGCGACGATGTGCTTTTCGATGCCGTGGTCGAGCCTGGCGCTCAAACCGAGGCGGTGGGCGTTCTGATCGAGCCCAGCGGCGGAAATGACCTCGACAGCGGTTATGTGCTGGCGATCGAACCGATGAAGCGTCGGGTTCTGTTCGACCGATGGCCTGCCGCGATGGATCCGCTCTGGGAAAGCCTCGTCCTCCGCGAGCGCCATGGCATAGAGGTTTCTCCCGAGATCGAGGCTCCGCTGGTCGAGCGCCCGTTGGCCTTCCCTCCTGAGAACGGGCAATACCGCGTTCAACTGTTGCGCAAGGGTTCGGCAGTGGAGTGCTTCGTTGCCGAACAGGTCGTGGCGAGTTTCCGGGTCTACGAGACCTCTGAAACGGTTTGGGGCCTTTTTGTCCAGGAGGGCACTGCCCGGTTCCATGGCGTCGCGTTCCGCCGCTGATCTCGGCAGTAAGGCTTCCCATGCAACTGATCTCATTGCGGCAGTTACTGGACCACGCTGCCGAGTATGGATACGGCGTGCCGGCCTTCAATATCTCGAACATGGAACAGGGGCTTGCAATCATGAACGCGGCGCGGGCTTGTGATGCGCCGGTAATCTTGCAGGCAAGCCTGAACGTCCGCCAGAGCTACGCCGGCGAGCGGATGATCGTGAACATCGTGAGAGCACTGGCCGAGCAGTACCCCGACAATCCGATCTGCCTGCATCAGGATCACGGCAACACCGAGGAAGCGTGCCTCTCGGCGATCGACGCCGGGTTTACGTCGGCGATGATGGACGGTTCGCTCGAGGCCGACGCCAGGACGCCGGCCAGCTACGTCTACAACGTCGGAATCACTGAACGCGTGTCCCGAAAGGCACACAGGGTCGGGGCCTCCGTGGAAGGGGAACTGGGCATTCTGGGTTCGCTGGAAACCGGTACGGCCGCGGAAGAGGATGGTTCGGGCGCCCGTGGTCGACTGACCCGCCGTCAACTCCTGACCGATCCGGATCAGGCTGCCGATTTCGTCATGCGCAGCAAGATTGACGCACTCGCCATTGCTTGCGGCACCAGCCATGGCGCCTACAAGTTTACCCGCAAGCCCGATCGCGAAATCCTTGCCATCGATCATATCGGGGCCATTCACTCACGCCTGCCCGATACCCATCTGGTGTTGCACGGTTCCTCGTCGGTTCCACAGCACCTGCAGGACCTGATCAACGAAAACGGCGGCGAGATGGCTCAGACCTGGGGCGTTCCGGTAAACGAGATCGAACGTGGCATCCGTTCGGGCGTCCGCAAGATCAACATCGATACCGATTGCCGTATGGCGATGTCGGGCGCCATTCGGAAATACATCCGGGAGAATCCGAAAGTCTTCGATCCGCGCAAGTTCATCCTTGCGGCGATGGCGGAACTCGAGACGCTGGTTCTCGACCGGTTTCAGCGTTTTGGTGCCGCCGGGCACGGGGCCTCGATTCGAGTGATTCCGCTGCCTGAAATGGCGCGACGTTATCGGGAGGGCGTGCTGGACCCGCGCGTTGCGGTGACATGAAGCGGGCGCTTTTCGTCGGACGATCGGTGATTGACCTGACCAGCCTTGTCGATGACTTCCCTGCGCCGGACTCCAAGGTCAGGGCGGTTTCAAACGACATCATTCCGGGCGGGTCCGCGCTGAATGCCGCCGTCACATTCGCCCATCTCGGTGGTGACGCGCACCTGGCTTCGGCATTCGGCGTCGACGGCCCCTTTTTGGCCTTGCTCTATGACGATCTCCACCGGTACGGCGTCAAGCCCATCAACATCAGTGCCGACCCTGACTACCGCATCCCGGTTTCCACCGTCGTCTCGACCCGCAGCAACGGGGACCGGATGATCATCAACGCAGCCGACGAGGAATGCACTTGGTTGCAAGACCTGCCCGGTCTGTTTGACGGCGAATACGATCTGATTCAAATCGACCAGTATGAACGCCCCTTCGTCATGCGCCATGCCGAGGCCATACGGGCTTTCAACGGGCCGGTGATCCTGGACGGTGGAAGCTGGAAAGACTGGTCACCCGACTACCTGCGGCTGGCGGACATCCCTATCGTTTCGGAGTCGTTTTTCGCCGGTGGACCGGATGCCTTCGGTGCTGAATGCACTGCACTCGGGATTGAACGCTGGGCGATGACTCGCGGGGCGCACGGAGTGATCTGGCAGGATGGTCGCCGGAGAGGAGAGATCCCGGCGCTGGAGGTGCCGGTGATCGATACGTTGGGGGCTGGCGATATCTTTCACGGCGCCTTCTGCCACGTCTATGCGGAGACCGGAGAGTTCGTCACCGCACTTGAACACGCCAACCGGATTGCCGCACGATCCTGCAACTCGCCGGGGACGCGGAGCCACATGCATGGCTGATGGCGTATTTCACTCGTATTCCGATCTGTTAAGCGAAGTGGCCGCACGGGTCCGGGGGGTCTCGGGACGTCCGTACCTTCTGGGCATTGCCGGTCCACCGGCAGCGGGCAAATCGACCCTCGCACGACGGCTCGCCAATGATCTCTCCCGGGTGCATGGCTTGGTGGCCCGTCATTGCCCGATGGACGGTTTTCACCTCTCGAACGAACGTCTGGAGGCGATGGGGTTGCGTGCAGCCAAGGGCCGGATCGACACGTTCGATTCCCAGGGACTTCTTGTGGCAGTGCAGCGGCTGTCGGCGAAAAGGGCCTTCTGGTGGCCTCTATATTCCCGTTCCCGGCATGAACCGGTCGCAGATGGGCTTCGGATCACCGGTGACGAGGATGTCTGCATTGTCGAGGGAAATTACCTGTTATGCGATGCGCCGGTTTGGCGTGACATCGGGAGCTTCTTTGAAATTCGGATATTCGTTGACGCCCCGGACAAGGTCTTGCGGCGGCGCCTTCTTGGACGGCACCGGTCCGGCGGCCGCAACCTTGACCAGGCCGTCGCCAAGATTGCCAGAACCGATCTGCCGAATGCTCGGAGAATCCGTGCCGGAAAAGGCGCCGCGGAGATTGTGATCGATGGCGCAGGCTGCCTCTGATCGAGCCATCAATTTACTTGCGATCTGCAAGAAATTCGCTATCCTTGGCTCCCGGTTCGGGACGTGGAGCGGCGGATGAACTATGTTCAGAAAGGCTTGTCCATCGGGGGCGTGCAGGGGTTCAACCGTCGCGTGATCCTTTCTGCGATGCAGGAACTCGGACCTTGTTCCCGCAAGGATATCAGCGTTGTGACGGGCCTCGACCAGGCAACGGTAACCCGCGCGATCGGTGCTCTCATCGAGGACGGCATCGTCGAAGAGGTGGGTCTCGTCAAGGGAGGCCGGGGGCGCCGCTCGATCAACCTGAGTTTTGCATGCAGCGGCCGTTCCATCATCTGTGTTCGCCTGCAGAGACGCAGCTTTTCGGTCGGGCTCTACAGCCTGTCGGGCGAGACGCTTGACGAAACCGAAGGTCAGATCGTGAAGGACCAGGCTCCGTCCCAGACTTTCGACCAGATTGTGGATTGCGTGGATCGCCATACGGCCCGACACCCGCAGATTGACGGTATGGGGGTTGCCGTTCCGGGTCCGTTCCTTGAACGTGACGAGCGTGTCATCCTGATGACGGAGAGCCCGGACTGGCAGGCGTTTGATCTCGTTCGCGCTCTTCGCGAACGTTACGGCACGATCCCCGTCTATTCGATCCATGACGCCAAGGCGGCGGCATTGACCGTCTGGCGGGAGCAGGCGAAGCCATCGGGTGCGAAAGTGCTTCTCTATATCTCGGCCGGCCAGGGCATTGGATCCGCTCTGGTGACGAATGGTGAGGTTTATCGTGGCAGCCTCGGCCTGGCTGGAGAACTCGGCCATACATCCATTGATGTAAACGGGCCCCGATGCAAATGCGGCAATCACGGCTGTCTCGAGCTTTTCACATCGCGGATCGCGCTTCTTCGGGATGTGCGGGAATTCGCGGACGGAAACCCCGACACCTCGCTGACGTCGGAAGCGAATTTCGCCGACGTCGTCGCAGCGTATCATGCCGGCGACTCGCTGGCTGTGGCTGAAGTCGACCGCGTCGCGCGCTGTCTCGCTCAGGGCATCACAAACTGCATCAATTTCGTGAATCCCGATATCGTTGTGATCGGTGACGAATACGCTGCCTTCGGTCCGCCGTTCAGAGCGGCGATCGCGAAATACGTGAAGGCGTCGCTATTGCCGAGCATCTTCCAAAGCGTCCGACTGGAATTGACGCAGATCAGCGGCGACCTCGTTCTCAAGGGAACGTATCTTGATGTCCTGTCGCAGACGTTTCTCACCTATCCCCGCGAAGAGGTGATCCCGATTGAAGCTGCGGATGCGGGACATTGAGCCAGGGAAAACAGAGCTTTGTTGTGACCGACCCCGACACGCACTCCAATCCCCCGCTCCTGGAAGTCGAAAACGTCTCGAAATCCTTCGGCGGCGTACAGGCGTTGCGTACCGGCTCGTTCCGGCTGGAAAAGGGTGAGGTGATCGCTGTGGTCGGTGCCAATGGCGCCGGGAAGTCAACGCTGATCAAGACCGTCGCCGGCGTTTATCCGCCGGACTCGGGCGAAATCCGGATCAAGGGTGAACCCATCGACCTGAACGACCACAGCGTTAGCCGGATGCGGGAGAGAGGTATCGAGGTCGTCTACCAGGACCTCGCGCTGGTCCCGAACATGTCGGCACCCTACAACCTGTTTCTTGGACGTACGCCAAGGAAATGGGGGATCTTCGCCGACAACAGGTCCATGCGCGCCAAGACGCGGGAAGTGCTGGACCAGCTCAATGTCAAAACGGTGCAGGACCTTTCGCGGCCGATTTCAGATCTCTCGGGCGGCCAACAACAATCCATCGCCATCGGCCGTGCCATCGCCTGGGGCAAGGAGATCGTGATCCTCGACGAACCCACTGCCGCGCTCGGCCCCAACGAGACGGCCGAGGTCGAGCGCATGGTCGAAGAAGTGCGGGACAACCACGGCACGTCCTTCATTCTTATCAGTCACAATCTTGAACAGGTGCAGCGTCTGGCCGATCGGATCATTGTCATCCATCACGGCGTCACGTCGCAGGAATTCGAGCGGGGTAGGGTAACTGCCGATCGTCTCGTCAAGGCGATCACGGTGGGCGTGTGAGGAGCGAGCCCATGACGGACGGGTCAAAGACGATGGCCGGTGGCTTCTTGAGCCCGCGTCAAATGGAAAAGCTTCGCGACTTCGTCCCGTTTATCGCCATCGCCCTGGTGATCCTGCTGTTCTGGTCGATCAGCGGCGATCGGTTCATGTCGATCCGGAACTGGACCTTCATTGCCCAGCAGACTCCGGTCTTGATGCTGCTGGCCTTCGCGCAGTTGATTGTGGTTACAACCGGATCCATTGACATCTCGATCGGCTCGAGCCTCGCATTCAGTGCCTTCGTGGGTGCGATTGGCATGCTTTGGTTCGGCGACGCCGGACTCCTGCTCGGCGTCGTGGCCGGTGCCTTCGTGGGCATGGTCAACGGGTTGGTGATTTCGCTTCTGAAGATCCCGTCCTTCGTCACGACGCTGGCCATGCTGATCATCGTACGGGCCCTCGTGATTATCATCTCCGACGGGACGTCGATCTACATGACCGACGGCAGCGTTTCGGGCGGCACCAACATTTCTTCCGTCACCGCGCCTTGGCTGCTGTCCATGGGGAAGTTTCCGGCGATTTTCATCGTTGCCGCGGTGGTCGCGGTATTCATGTGGATATTCTACGAGAAAACTCTGTTCGGCCAGCAACTCAAGGCAGTCGGGGGCAATGAAAAGGTGCTGCGACTGGTGGGAATTAACGTGACGGCCTTCAAGATCAAGGTCTTTGCGGCTGCCGGCGTGATGGTCGGCATTGCGGCCTGTGTCAATCTCGCCCGGGCCGGCGCTGCGACGCCACAGGCCGGTCTGATGATCGAACTTGATGCCATCGCGGCCGTTGCACTGGGCGGGACGCCCTTGACCGGTGGTTACGGCAGTGTCGTCAAGACGATCATCGGTGCACTGACACTGACGGTCGTGCGAAATGGTCTGACCATTGCGGGGGTCCCGCCATCCTGGAGCCAGGTCGCCCTCGGCGCGTTGCTGATCGCGGCGATCGCAATCTCACTCAATCGCAGCAAGGTCGATGTCGTAAAGTAAAGACAGATACGTGGTCTGTCCGATCCCGGCCCGCTGATTCCGTGTCATTCGAGTTCCCGCGGTACATGCGGCAATTCGGCGCAATCCCACGAAGCGTTGGGTCTGTCGGCAGATCAATAACGATCTCTTGGGAGTGGCCCGCCGGACGTAGTCTCGTGATGGAAAGATACACGCCGCAAATTCGGGCCCGGAATCCCCAGATGCGACCTGTTGGTGATCGGTACCGGGTCGTGAGGCACGTCCCCATTGCCATTCCGGCACCCAACGATTGCGCGGCAACCCGGCGAACTGCGTCATGTCCAGCCGTTTCGTGACTTTCATGACGCGACATTTCTTGCCGGATCACGTCGTATTGCCGAAACAGCCGAGGCCTCGGCAAAGACTCCGGATCGGCGAATCCAAATTGACACCACCACGATCCGAGTGCCCGGGTCCGTCGCCACAATGCCGATGCGTCCGTTTCAATGTTGGGCTGAACCGAACCGCCTGTCACTCGAAACTGCGACTGAGGGGACGCGAACCAACAGTCGGCCGACCGGTCAGGCACAACCGTCTTGCCGCGGCCGGGTTGCCACGGGCAGGGGGCCCGTTACGGGGGTTCGGCAGAACTGGTTTCCGTTGGGTGGACTGCCAGCGGCTGGATCCCCGAAGCTTCGTTGGGCGTCGCAGATGGCTTCGGACGTCCCCCGATCGGTAGCACCGTCTCCGAATCGGCCGGATTCAGATTTCGCTCAGTTCCTCGCCCGTCTGAACGATGAGGCCGGTGCCAAATCCCTTTTGCCGGTCGACGAAACCCTTGCAACCCGCCGCGCAGGACGGGTAGTCGGATGGGCCGACACCCATGTTTTTCGTGGGGATGGACCCGGGGGCAGGCGTCTGATCCCGGGCGAAGGGTCCGATATCCGGGATTCGGACGGCCCCGGGGTGGGGCCAGCCACCCAAAGGCGGGAGACCAAACGGTGCGATGAGCAAGATGCGGAGCGCTGCCGTGCTGGCATTGCTGATCGATGCGATGGGTGAGCATGGCGGCCACTGTGACCGGCGGCGCCTGACGTGCGCCGTCGCCCTGTTGCGGGACGCAGCAGGTGTCCCGGTCCGCCTGGAATCGGGAGAAGGTCCTGATCCGTCATCCGGCCGCGAACAGAGCCTCTCGGAGCAATTGAAGGCGGAACTCACGGCCATGCGATCCGACGGTCTTCTGACCGCCGCACCCGGACGGCGATTCGTCGATGGAATCACGACGACCGACCGCTGCCGAATGATCCGGTCCCGTTATCCTCGGACCACAGAAAGGATCGCGCATGCAGTCCGGAGTATCGCCCGCATGATTGCCGGCCTTTCTGTTACGGAGGCCGAGCGGTTGGCGTCAGCCTGGCCGTTGCTGGCGGCTGACGGGGAGACGGTCAGCGAGACGGACGGCGTCGACCGCCTGGCCACCGGCACGCTGGATCTTCGAATGACGCCAGGCGCGGCACGGGACGTCCGCAATCTTTGTCGAGAATTGCAGGCGGTCCTGTCGGCCGGTCAAACACAGGCCGTGGCATCGTCCGAACGGCAGATCTCTTGAGTGCCGGGTTGACCTCAAGTCTCGGGCGCGTACCCGCCATCTGGCGCCGCCGGGCGGCCACCACGGGAATTGCCGCTGTGGGTGCGGCGATTGCGGCGCTGCTCGACTTTCCGGTTCCCCTGCTTCTCGGTTCCCTCTTCGCCTGTCTTGTCGCTGCGCTGATGCAGGTCAGGATGGAGAGCTACGGCATCGTCTCGGATCTCTTCCGGACCTACCTGGCCGTGACCGTCGGTACTTCGGTGACGCCCGCGGTCGTTCTGGAACTGCCGGCGTTCGCGCCGTCGCTGGCGCTCATTGTGGTCTACACCGGCCTGATTGCGGCTGTCGGCTATCCGCTGTTCCGTTGCGTTTTCCGCTACGACAGGGCGACGGCCTATTTCGCGGCGATGCCGGGGGGTCTCCAGGAGATGCTCACCTTTGGCGAGGCGGCTGGCGGAAACATCCGGACCCTGTCGCTCATCCATGCCACCCGGGTCATGCTCATTGTTTCGGCCGCCCCCTTTTTCCTGCATCTGTTCTGGGGACTGGACCTGACACGACCACCCGCTGAAGCCGGTTCGCCGATCGATCCCCGGGAGACCGCCATCATGCTTCTGGCGGGACCGGTCGGCTGGTGGATCGCCGAACGTATCCGCCTGTTCGGGGCATCGATCATCGGCCCGCTGTTGCTGACCGCCGGCCTCAGCCTTTCGGGTGTCATCACGGGTCGCCCGCCGGCAGAGCTGATCTGGGCCATGCAATTCGTCGTCGGTCTCTCCGTCGGCGTCAAATACGCCGGAGTGACTTTTCGAGAACTGCGAACCGACGTCGCGGCGGGCGCGGCCTACAGCGTGGTCCTGACGGTGATTGGTGCCATCGCGGTGCTCGTTGTCGTGTCACTGGGTCTGGCCGCGCCCCTAGACGCGCTCCTGGCTTTCCTGCCGGGTGGACAGGGGGAAATGGTGATCATCGGGATCATTGCGGGGGCGGACCTTGCCTTCGTCGTCTCGCACCACCTGCTCAGGTTCTTTATCGTGACGCTTACGGCTCCCCTGGTCGCACCCTATGTCCGAAACCCTGCACGGTGACTGGGACCAAGGCCCAGGGGCATTCGCCCGTGCGCCCTGATTCCGCCCGGCGGAACCTGGCCGGACTGGGTCCGGAATCCGGGGACCCGAACGCGCGAAGCCGGTGGCCATAGGCATACGACGTTTGGAATGGGTCCCGGGTTGTGGCAGGCTGCACATGGCATGGACCCCGGATCGAAACCCCGGATCCCGGCCGCGGGCAGGGAGACAACTGGGAACCGGCAGGAGCGCAGGAATGACTACGCATCGCAGAATTCGTCCGTTCAACACCCGTGAGACCTATCCCGAACAGGATCTCGACAATGACCTCTGCCAGGCCGTCACGGCGCGCGGGACCCTGGTCTTCCTGCGGGGGCAGGTGTCACAGGATCTCGAGACACGGGAATCACGGCACCTGGCAGACCCGGCCGCCCAGGCCCGGTTGACCATGCAGAACATCAAGACTCTGCTGGAGGAAGCGGGTGGGTCGATGGAACACATTTGCCGTGTCGTCATCTATCTGACCGACATCCGCCATCGGGGAGCCGTTTACAGGGAAATCGGGAAATGGATCCGCGGGGTCCATCCCTGTTCCACAGGCATCGTCGTCTCGGCACTCGCGCGGCCGGAGTGGCTGGTCGAAGTGGAGGTGACGGCCGTCATTCCGGATTGATGGAAGCCGAAAGCCAATCCACAGAACGCATCGGGTGCCGGGCGTTGGCAAGTCCCTCAGATCCGGGTGGTGCTGACCTGAACACGGAGGACATTGCATGACATTCTCGCTGGCAGGCCGGTGCGAACGGACTGGAATGCTGGGCGCGGCCGTCACCACGTCCTCCATTGCCGTCGGCGCCCGCTGCCTGCACGCCCGGGCCGGAGTCGGCGCTGCGATGTCGCAGAACATTACCGACCCGAGTCTGGGACCCGCGTTGCTTGATCTCATGGCAGCGGGTCGGAGCGCGGCGGAGGCCGTGTCGGCCGTGGTTGAATCTGCCCCCGATATCGAATTCCGCCAGTTGACAGCCGTCGATACCGGGGGAGGTACCGGTCATTTCACCGGCTCGAAAACCCTAGGCGTCCATGGCGTCGACTGCGGCGATGACTGCGTCGCAGCCGGCAACCTCCTGGCCCACACAGGTGTTCCCGAAGCCATGGTCCGCACCTTCCGAACCCGGCCGGGCGACCACCTGGCCGAGCGATTGCTGGCCGGGCTGGAGGCCGGCCTCGGAGCCGGTGGCGAGGCCGGACCGGCTCATTCCGCAGCACTTCTTGTCGTCGACAGGGTATCGTGGCCTTTGGTCGACCTTCGGGTTGACTGGGACGACGGCTGTCCGGTTACCGCGCTGAGGCGGCTCTGGAAACAATATTGTCCCCAAATGGACGACTATGTCGTTCGGGCGCTCAACCCCTCGGCGGCGCCCAGTTACGGCGTTGCGGGAGATCCGTAAGCCGGTCGGTTGTCCGCGGCGTCGAGTCAGAAAGGATCCCGGTGCAATGTCCCGAGTCCACGTCTGCGTTCGAGCCGGATACCGGTCGAATCGGGCGTTCGGCAGGCGGCCGAATTTTGGGAGAGGAAACGGAAGAGGAAGTGGCAGTCCCTACGGGAATCGAACCCGTCTTTCCAGATTGAAAATCTGGCGTCCTAACCGATAGACGAAGGGACCCCGCTTCAACGGGAACAGGGTATTAGAACCCGGGGCCGCGTCTGACAAGCAGATTCTGAGGGTTGCGGTTCGTCGGCGCCGACGTCTGCCGGGCGAGTTCTGTTGTGGCGCCGGCGCCCGGGCTCGCCCGTGTCCGATGGCGACCAGGATGGTCCGTCAGGCCGAAATCGGGACGGCGTCTTCGACCACCAGTTGGACGTGGCGCCCGCCCCAGTCGCCGATTTCGAGGCGGCCGGCCACGTGAAACCGGCCTCCCTCATGTGCGAAGAGTGCCGGGCCCAATGGGCCATCGAAGGCCCGGAAGAGTATGGCCCGGATTCGATCCTGAGATCCCTCTCCCTGAAAGGTCAGTCTGAGATGGTTTTCGTCGGAACCGACCGGCTTCCGATACCGGACCTGAACGCCGGCAATGGCCACTCGGGGCGGTGGGGCGGAGGCGCCATAAGGGCCAGCCGATTCCAGCAACTCCGCCAGTTCGACCGTGGCCGCCCCGGGGGTAACGACGCTTGCGATCCGGAGATCGGCCGGCCCTGTGCGTCCGGACCCCTGACGCGCCACAAGACCGGAGAGGCGATCCATGGCAGGAACCAATTGGTCGCGTTCCACTGACAGGCCGGCCGCCATTCGATGTCCGCCGCCCCTCGTGAGCAGCCCGTCGCGAACACAGGTGGCAACCGCCGAGCCAAGGTCGATGCCGGGAATCGAACGTCCGGAACCTCGGCCTTCGGGTCCGCGAAATCCGATGACCACTGCAGGGCGATTGCACTCCGTCGCCAACTGCCCCGCCACCAGCCCCACGATGCCGGGATGCCAGTCTTCCGAAGCGGCCCAGACCAGCGGACCGTCGAGCCCGCGGTCCCGGGCCTGTGACCGCGCAGCCACCAGCGTGTTTTCGGAGAGGTCGCGTCGATCTCGGTTGAGCTGGTTCAGTTCGGTCGCGATCGAAAGGGCCTCATTCTCGTCCTGTGTCGACAACAGTCGGGTGGCAAGATCGGATCTTCCGATCCGCCCGGCGGCATTGAGCCTCGGGCCAAGCACGAAACCCAGGTGGCGCGATGTCGGCGGGGCGTCGAGCCCGGCAACATCGGAGAGCGCCCGGAGTCCAACGCGTTCCCGCCGTCTCAGAACCGCGAGACCGGAGTGAACGAAAGCCCGGTTGAGGCCGATGAGTGGTGCAACATCCGCGACTGTCGCCAAGGCCACGAGATCAAGCATCGCCAGTAGGTCCGGCACGGCCGCCGGCGCGCATTTCAGACGGCGGTTGGCTTCGACCAGGACCATGAACACGACAGCGGCCGCACAGAGATGGCCGAGACTGCCGGATTCATCCTGCCGGTTGGGATTGACGATAGAATGGGCCGCAGGCAGCGACTCCTCGCCGAGATGATGGTCCAGGACCAGGACATCGGCACCTGCCGCAGCGGAAACCGGCCCATGCGCAAGGGTCCCGCAGTCGACACAGATGATCAGGGCGTTGCGGTCCGCCAACTGCCGCATGACCGAAACGCTGGGCCCGTATCCCTCCTCAATTCGGTCGGGGACATGAATGTCCGGCACGATGCCGAAAGCGCGAAACCAGTCGATCAACAGGGCCGCCGATGCGGCTCCGTCGACATCGTAGTCGGCGACTATGGCGACGGGCTGGCGTTGATTGACCGCCTCAATGAGCCGCAGGGCTGCACGGCCGGCATCCTTGAGTTCCAGGGGGTCAGGCATCAGGTCCCGCAGTTTCGGGTTCAGGTAACCGTTAACGCCATCGGGCTGAACGCCGGCCGTCGCAAGGACACGCGCCACCGGTGCCGGGACGCCCGTCTCCTGCGTTATCCGGAGCGACATGCGGTCGGTGGGCGCGTTGAGTCCGACCCAGCGCCTTCCCGTCAGTGACCGTTCGACCCCGAGGAACGCCGGTTCGTTATCCATGGGAATGGGCGGGGAACGGGGCCGTTGTGTCCGTCGTTCCGCCTGGCACAAGCCCACGGGACCTTGAAAAGGGCCGGTCTCGGACCCCGTTCCCGGTCGCGCAACCGCGGAACGCGTGGAGGTCGAATGAACCGGCTGGGTTCCCGGTCAAAGGTTCTTCTGCCTGTAGTGGAGACGGCGAACCGATCCCGTCTTCGAACGCATCAGCAGGGTTTCGGTTTCGAGATAATCACCGTCGCGACGGGCGCCGGACAGCACGGAGCCGTCGGTCACACCCGTTGCCGAGAAAATGACATCGCCGGCGATCATGTCATCGAGCATGTAAATCCGGTCGAGGTCGGTGATCCCTAAACGCGCGGCCCGTGCCCGTTCGTCATCGTTTCGGAAGACCAAACGGCCCTGGATCTGCCCCCCCATGCAGCGGAGTGCGGCGGCCGCAAGCACGCCTTCGGGTGCGCCGCCCTGACCCATGTACATGTCGATTCCGGTTCGGGACGCCTCGGCCGTATGGATCACGCCGGCAACATCCCCGTCAGTGATCAGCCGGATAGCCGCTCCTGTCGACCGGACCTCCGCGATCATCTCGCGATGCCGCTCCCGTTCGAGTATGCACACGGAAACCGCTTCAGGCGGGCATTTCTTGGCTTTGGCAAGCGCCCGGACGCGTTCGGCCGGCGTCATGTCGAGTGAGAGCAGTCCCGGCGGAAAGCCGGGTCCAATGGACAGCTTGTCCATGTACACGTCCGGCGCATGGAGAATGCTGCCCCGGGGTCCCATGGCAATGACCGACAGCGCGTTGGGCATGTCCTTCGCGGTGAGGGTGGTTCCTTCCAGGGGATCAAGGGCGATGTCGACCTCGGGTCCGATCCCTCTGCCGACGGACTCTCCGATGAAAAGCATCGGCGCTTCGTCGCGTTCGCCTTCCCCGATGACGACGATGCCCCGGATGTCGAGCAGGTTCAGTTGCAGGCGCATGGCGTCGACGGCGGCCCTGTCCGCGGCCCTTTCGTCGCCTCTTCCAATGAGTCGGGCGGAGGCGATGGCCGCGGCCTCCGACACCCTCGCGAGGCCGAGCGAAAGCATGCGGTCGGCGAAGATCTCCGTCCCCGTCTGAGTCATTCCGCTCCCCAAGTTCGACCGGTCAGCCAGAACGGCCAAACGGCGCTGCCAGGCGTCTGGTCGATCCAGTATGGGATGGCCGCCAGGTGTTACGCAAGACTGTGAGCGCCGGCGATCGAACCGGCAGCAATCGGCGTCACCCGTTCCGGTCACCGACCGTTCGGTCAGTCATCCTCCCGGAGTTTTCGTTCGAGCGTCTTCTTCTTCCAGAAATGCTGGTTGAACAACATCATGGGCTCGGTGTTGAGCGCGAGGGCGATGGCGTCGAGCGTCTTGACCGAAGGGTTGGCGTGACCGTTCTCGATCTCCGAGATGAATCCTGTATGGACTTGCGACAGATAGGCCAGTTCCTTCTGAGTCATCTTGAGGCGCCGCCGGCGGCGCCGGACATTCTCGCCAACAATGCGATTCATCGTCGTGCCGCGGTCGCGGCCGGAATCAGGTTCCTTCGCTCCTCTATCGCCCGGCTGATCCCTGTCATTCATCGTCAAGGGTGCTCCCTGCCGCCTTTGCGGTGCCAACGATGCCAACATCGATCTGCCACCGGCTGCCACGGGGATTCGTCATGATCAGCACGACCGGGGTCCGCCTCGACGATCCGACCGGAATCGGGCCTCGTGACAAACGGACGGAGCGGCTGATGGATGCAATCCTCTTGTCTCAACGGTCGGACACTGCGCCCCGCTGGGCGGCGTCCAGCGGACGGATGTCACGCGGTCTCGATCCTGAGTGCAACGGGCGGATCGGTGCAGACGCCTGTTTCCGCGATGGAAGAAACTGCGCTGTCGATTGCCGCCTGGGTCGCCGGATGGGTGACGATCAGGACGGGCGCAGCGTCGTCGTGGTGGCTTTTCTGGCGCATGCGGTCAATCGATACGCCAACATCGGCCAGGGCCGACGCGACCCTGGCGAGCACCCCGGGTTGATCGACGAGGGTCAGACGAAGATAGAAAGGCGCCGCACCGGATTCGGCGGACGTCCGCGGTTCCGTGAGCTGGTCCGCAGGTTTTCCGAAGACCGGCCCGGTCACGCCTCTCGCGATATCCAGGATATCGCCGACCACTGCAGATGCGGTCGGACCTTCGCCGGCGCCCGCGCCCCGCAAGACAATCTGGCCGACCGGGTCTCCGGTCACCACGACCATGTTGGTCGCCCCCTCGAGTTGGCCGAGAGGCGAATCCTTCGGAACGAGACAGGGCCGCATCGACTGTTGCAGACCGTTTACGCTGGGCGCGGCGACTCCCAGGAGCTTGATGCGATATCCCAGTTCGGTGGCGTGTTCGATGTCGGCAATCGAGACCCGTTCGATGCCGTCAAGGGTCACACTGTCCAGACTGACCCGGGTTCCGAAGGCGATGGAAGACAGCAAGGACAACTTCTGGGCGGCATCGATGCCTCCGACATCCAGGGTCGGGTCAGCTTCCAGGTATCCCAGAGCCGCGGCTTCCCGAAAGACGTCATCATAGGACAGCCCGGCCGATTCCATCCGGGTCAGGATGTAGTTGCATGTCCCGTTCATGACGCCGGCGATGCGAGTAATTCGGTTACCGGCAAGGGATTCCTTGAGGACCTTGATGATGGGGATGCCGCCGGCGACGGCGGCCTCAAAACAGAGACTCACGCCCCGGGATTCTGCAAGCTCGGCAAGCGACTGGCCATGGCGGGCCAGCAGGGCCTTGTTGGCAGTAACGACGTGGTGGCCCGCAGCCAGAGCGGCATGGATCGAGGCCCGGGCAGGGCCATCCTCGCCTCCGATCAACTCCACGAAGATGTCGATGTCGTCCCGGCGGGCCAGGGCCACCGGATCGTCTTCCCAGGCGAATCCGCCGACGTCGATTCCACGATCCTTGAGGCGTGACCGGGCGGACACGGCCACCAGGCAGACAGGTCGGCCGCACCGGCCGGCGAGCCGACCCGGACTCCCGGTCAGGATCTTGACCAGACCCGTTCCGACAGTGCCGAGACCAGCGAGGCCGATTCGGATCGGTACTTCCATCGGTCTCCAGTTCCCTTGCCCGATGACATGTCGGTTTTGATTCGATTGCGGGCCGACGGCCGTTGCGACGCGGTCTGCCGAAACAACCGTCAGTGTCGCCGGTGCCAAGGCGGAATTCAACCCGGGATTCCGTGAGGACCCGGCCACCGGTCCCCGTTACGACTTCAGGGTGGGGATATGGCCTCTTCGGCTGTTTCGATCAGCACGTCCGTTCGGCTCAGTGTCGGGGCCGTCGCCTGTGTCGAATGCTCCGCAGACCCCACCTCAGCCGTTTCGAACTCAGCGAGTGTATCGGGCACGGAACAGGCGGCGAGCACGATGATGAGGATTCCGGAGGCGACCGCAACGGACGTCCGGTTCACGGAATTGTGGCGGCCCTGACATGACAACCGGATCCGGCACGGTCCTGGCGAATTCGGATCGAGTGCATGCCACGGGATTCGCATCATGCCGGCTTCCAGTCGGTGATGTCACATCCGGTATCCACGACCGAATCGACGGCCGCAATCCCGAGACGGTTACGCCGGATGCATGAGCCAGGCCGCGGCAACACGAAAGGATCTCCGAATCCCGGCGGAGTCATGCTGACTCGTAGATCGGGAACCGGGTGCAGAGGGAACCGACCCTTTCCGCGACCGATTCCTCGATATCGTGGCCGACACGGCCGGCCTCCGCTTCAGCGGTTCTGGTGGCGGCAAGCGAATCGATGACATCGACGATCATGTCGGCGATCTGACGGAACTCCGACTCGCCGAATCCCCGGGTGGTCCCGGCAGGCGTGCCGAGTCGAATCCCCGAGGTCACCGTGGGTTTCTCGGGATCGAATGGAATCCCGTTCTTGTTGCAGGTCAGCCGGGCGCGGCCCAGCGCTGTCTCGACGACATTCCCGGTGACCCGTTTCGGGCGGAGATCGACGAGAACAAGATGGGTGTCGGTACCTCCGGTCACGATGTCAAGACCGCCCTTTTGCAGTTGGTCGGCAAGAGCCCGCGCATTGGCCACCACGCGCCGCTGGTACGTTCGGAATCCCGGGCGCAACGCTTCCCCGAAGGCGACGGCCTTGGCCGCGATGACATGCATCAGCGGGCCGCCCTGGATCCCGGGGAATATCCCGGAATTGATCTTGCGCGCGATGTCCGCGTCCTCGGTTAGGATCATACCGCCTCGCGGACCCCGAAGGGTCTTGTGGGTGGTTGTCGTCGCCACATGCGCGTGGGGGAAGGGCGAGGGATGTTCACCGGCGGCGACCAGCCCGGCGATATGCGCCATGTCGACCATCAACCAGGCACCGACATCGTCAGCAATCTCCCGGAAACGGCGGAAGTCGATACGACGGGGGATTGCCGAGCCGCCGGCGATGATCAACCGCGGTCGGTGCTCCCGGGCGAGCGACGCCACTTCGTCATAGTCGATCAACTGGTCCTGGCGCCTGACTCCGTACTGGACGGCCTGGAACCACTTTCCGGACTGATTCGGCGGCGCGCCATGGGTCAGGTGGCCGCCTGACGAGAGGGACATTCCGAGGATCCGGTCACCGGGAGTGAGCAAGGCCTGCATCACGCCCTGGTTGGCCTGGGACCCGGAATTCGGTTGGACGTTGGCAAAGCCGCAGTCGAACAGCTGCCGCGCCCGTTCGATCGCCAGGGTTTCGGCCACGTCGACATGCTCGCAACCACCGTAGTAACGCCGACCGGGATAACCTTCCGCGTATTTGTTGGTCATGACCGATCCCTGGGCCTCAAGAACGGCCCGGGAAACGATGTTTTCCGATGCGATCAGTTCGATCTCATCCCTTTGCCGGCCCAGTTCGTGACCGATGGCAGCAGAGATCTCCCGATCACGTTCGGAAAGGGAATCCGTGAAGAATCCGGACTCCACGGATGCAGGGCCGCGCCCGGCGGTATCTTGGGGATTCACAATCATGGCCTTTCTCCCTGGGCCCGGCGCCCATTGCCGGGGTGCCGATGAACGAGAACACCGCGAGGAGACTGCGCGCGCGGCCCCGGAACGGATCGCCCGCCATTACTCCGGCTTGTGACTTGCAGCAAGAGGATGGAATGGGACATTCTGATCCGGCCTCGTGGATACGGGACGGCAGACCCTGCCGTTGTCACGCCAAGAAAGGCCGGCGGTCATCGACCGGAACCGGAGGATTACGGAGGATCGACTCCATGTCTGATCGCAGGATCAGTTTTCGGGCCAGTCCGGCGCCGGAGGCACAACACTCGCTCCGCCAGCTGGAACAGATGTACGGCAATTGTCCCGAGTCGTCGGCGGACGTCATCGTGGCCCTGGGCGGTGATGGATTCATGTTGGCGACACTGCACGAGACCCAGGGACTCGGCGTTCCGGTCTACGGCATGCACCGGGGAACGGTCGGTTTTTTGATGAACGAATTCTCGGAGGTGGCGCTTCACGATCGTTTGGATGGGGCCGAGGAAGCGCTGATTCGTCCACTTCGGATGTCCGCCCACACGGCGGCGCGGACCGTTGTAGAAGCCCTGGCGATCAACGAAGTGTCCTTGTTGCGCATGGGCCCGCAGGCAGCCAAGCTGCGGATCCATGTCGACGACCGTGAGCGGTTGCCGGAACTGGTCTGTGACGGTGCGCTTGTCTCGACGCCGGCCGGATCGACCGCCTACAACTATTCGGCGCATGGGCCGATCGTCCCGATCGGCGCCGACATCCTTGCGCTGACCGCGATCTCGGCGTTTCGGCCCCGGCGTTGGCGGGGGGCGCTGGTTCCGATGTCGTCGCGGGTGTGCATCGATGTTCTCGAAGCCGACAAGCGACCCGTGGCGGCCGTCGCCGACAGCAAGGAAGCGACGGATGTCGTTCGGGTCGAAATCGGGATAGCCTCTGATGTCGCCCACCGGATTCTCTTCGATCCAGGCCACGGGCTTGAGGAAAGGCTGATTCGGGAACAGTTTGCCTGACGGTTCGGACTGGCGGAATTGGATGAATCGGACGGCGTCGGGAGTTTCCGGACGCTTATGAGTGTCGACCTCAGTAACCGTCGCCGGCGACAGGTGCGCCAAGTTTCAGGAACAGATTGAGATCGTCGGGCGTGAACCAGCCGGAGGCGATGACGAGGCAGGTCGGTATCCAGATGATCAGCGTGAGCAGGGTCACCTGCTTGGCCTTTCGGGCCAGCATCGGGTTGACCGGTGCCGATTCCGGCGTTCCCGCAGTCACATGGCCGTCTTCCTCCTGGGTGCGGATCCGTTGCGGCAGCACGACGAACAGCATCATGAACCAGATGACAAAGAAGAGAACCAAGGCGCCCGCGAGGCTCATGACGTCACTTCCTCCAGTTCCAGAAGCGTCCCGTTGAAGTCCTTCGGGTGCAGGAAAAGAACCGGCGACCCATGGGCTCCGGTCCTGGGTTCACCATCGCCCAGAACGCGGGCTCCGGCAGCCAGGAGACGGTCGCGGGCGAACAGGATGTCATCGACTTCGTAGCAGATGTGATGGATTCCTCCGGATGGGTTCCGTTCCAGGAACCGGGCAATCGGAGAGGCGTCTCCGAGTGGGTGCAGAAGCTCGATCTTGGTGTTGGGAAGATCGACGAAGACCACGGTCACGCCGTGTTCCGGTTGTTCGAGCGCGGGTCCGACCGAGGCGCCGAGGACATTCCTGTAGACTGCCGCCCCGGCTTCCAGATCGGGGACAGCGATGGCGACATGGTTGAGTCGGCCGATCATGAGGACCCTCGATCACAGGCTGTCCGAACGCGTCCCCAGGCCGGATGGGACAGTCCGGGACAAGACAGCAGCTCTTGGAGCCTACGCCCATTCTGCCTGCCACATCAAGCCTGGGATGGCTTTGGCGTGAGGGCCCGCTTGCGTTGCCGGGCCTTTTGGCGCGGCATTCGGGTGCCCTGTTTACTTGACCTCCACCCATGTTTTCATGCCGAATGCCTGATGAGCGAGCGTGTGGCAGTGCAGGAGCCATCGGCCGGGATTGTGGAAGACGCAAAGGATGTCCCGGCTCGACCCCGGATCAACAAGAGTTGTGTCCCGGTAGGCACCGTGAACGCCATCATCACCGATCTCGCGAAAATGATGTCCATGAAGGTGAATCCCGTGCGGGAAGGCCGTGTCGTTGCGAAGCGTAATCCGGGCTGTTTCCCCGCGGTCGAACTGGCGCCATGGTCGTTCCGGAAGCCCCGACCGGTCATTGAAGGCCCAAACGTCTTGGCCGCCATGCCGACCGCCCATGGCGCCGCCTTGCATCACGAGGGTGAGACGGGTCGCCCTGTTCCCGTCGGGTTCCGGGATTCCGGGTGATGGCAACGGCATTATCGGTGCGTGGGTCGGACTGGGGTTTGTTCCCTCGACAGAAAGAGTTCCAAGCTCGTAGGAGCCCTGGCGGAGTCGAAGGTCAAAGGTGACCGGGCCGGTTACGTCCGCGATGACGTCCGTCCTTTGGGCCGGCGCAAGCAAGATCTCACGGAAAGGGGCCGGTTCGGGCAACGGCATGCCGTCGTAAGCCACGACCTGTCCGACCAAACCGCCGATCGTCACCGGAAATTCCCTCGCGGTGGCCGCATTGATCAGGCGCAAACGGACCCGGTCACCGCGCCTTACATGGTTCGACGAAAACAGGGCCCGCGCGAAATTCCCCATTCGGCCGGCATGGGTGATGTCGTGAGCGTTGCCAAAACTGTCATGCAGTTCGCCCGTTTCTTCCAGCCGCCAGTCATCGAGCAAGACCGTGATGTCGCGGTCGACGGTCGGCGGGTCCTGCTCTTCGACGATCAGGGGGCCATAAAGACCCATGGCAACCTGTTCCCAGGACCGGTGATGGGCGTGGTACCAATAGGTGCCGGCATGAGCGACATTGACGCTGTAGTGAAAGGTTTCTCCCGGTCTGACCAGCGGTTGCGTCAGGCCCGGAACCCCGTCCATGTCATTGTCGACGTGGATTCCGTGCCAATGGATCGCGGAGTCCCGGTCAAGGCCGTTCACGAAGTCGACGGAGACCCGATCACCCTGGCGCGCCCGGATTTCCGGTCCCGGAGACGATCCGTTGAAGCCGAACATATGCGTAACACCGTCACCCGGCGGAAGGACCTGGGCAATGACCGGCTCGGCCTCGAGCCGGAATCCCGGTTCCGACTTCGCGATCGACGGAAGAAGGGTGGCTGAGGCGGACGCCCCCAGGAATTGCCGACGATTGAGACTCATGGATCGACTCCGGACGGCGGACCAGACGTCGTGGTCAGAACCGCTGTTGCGAGAAGAATCAGACTGAACGCGACCCACTCGACGGCCATGGACCGGCGCAGGCGGATGGCCGCCTGCCAGTCACCGCGCCTCATGGCCGGGACGAAGCGGAGCTTGTTGGCCGCTGCGGCCACGAGCAGACAGGCGACGATGCCGATCTTGGCGAGAAGTGTGAGTCCGTAACCGGTGGAAAGAAGGGCCGATGGCGTCTCCACCAGAATCCAGGCCAAGACAATACCGGCAGCGATCTGAACAGGAACCGTGACGGCTGCGACCTGCCCGAAACGGTGACCCAGGTCGGCCGCGTGGGACAGGGCCTCGCGGTCTCCGGACAGTCTCCACAGGGGAAACAGGATTCCGACCCAGAAGGCCGCGCCCGCAAGGTGTAGAAGAAGCAGTCCTTTGGGCCACAACGATCCGATGGCAGCGATGTGGCCCATCTGGGAAAACGACCAAAGTGCCAACGTGCCACCGATGGCGGCGACCACGTCTCCGACACCGGGGACGCAAAGCCCGACAATGACCAGAACGAGCCCGGTGATCTGCAGGACGAGCGCCGTTCCGGCCGTGGTCCCCCAGACAAGACCCAGCATCTCGCGGTCGATCATGCCGGAAGCGTCACCGGTCATGATAGCGCCGGTCAGGACGAAACCGGCACCGGATGCAAGAAGTGCCAGCAAGGACAGACCGATTGCCTGACGGGCCATCGGGGTGCGCGCGCGCCTGGTCTCGTCACGGAACACGATGCGGACGAGAACCAGCCCGAAAGCTCCCAGCACCCCGAAATAGACCAGGACACTCGTGGCGACGGCGGCCAATTGCCAGACGTCCGGCAAGGATCACTGCACCCGAAACATGAAAACCTCGCGCATGGCGTGACCGTCTTGGGCGAGGCTCCGCAATTCGATCCGATAGAGTCCGGTACCGAAGTCAGCCAGGGGCACGATGAAGCGCGTTCCGAACGCCGTGCGGTCACCCAGGTCCAGGTCAATCGCAGAATGATCGTCGTGGGTCATCCTGACCCGAACCAGGCGCGTGTCCGAACCAAAGGTCAGGACGACATGGGGCGGAACTTCCGTGAGTATGGCGCCATCCTCCGGCACGGTTGCATTCAGGCCGGTATGCGCGGCTGCCATCGTTGCCAACAGGGCCAGGAGCCCCGCCATCAGGAAGGTCTTCATGGTCGTGCCTTCATCGGGCGCCGATCGCAGATGCGTGCTGGCGGGTTCGAAGGGCCGTCGCAGAATCGTGAACGTTCACCGACACGCACGACCAACTCCGTTTCCGACTCGGACGACCGCCGATTGTGACGGCGACACGGCCATTTGCGGGTTCGCAGCAATCGAGATCCTGGTGGTATGTCGCCGCACCGGGCGGCGAAGGCGTGAACACGCTTTCTGCAACGGTGCGGCGGTCTGATTGACCGGCCTGTCCGGTTCAGTGGCATGCCCGCCCCAACGCCTTCAGGCGCCAGTAGTTGTATGGAAGCGGCGTGACAAACCCGACGGCCAGCATGATGGGCACGACCCACCAGGTCAGCTTGGCACCGCCGGTCAACAACCAGTCCGCCGCATTCATCGCGATCTCCATGGAAACCATCGAGATAAACGACATGCCGATTGCCGTCCGAAATGCCATCCTGAGATCCATTTGACGGGCAAGGATCACGGTCTCGAGGGCAATGGACGTCAGCAGGCCATTGACGATCGCGAGGGTCATGATGGCCAGGGTCGGCCAGGGAATGCCCGTGAACTGGAAGTAGGCGATGGTCCCGAAATCACCAATTGCGCAGCCGAAGAGGCACCAGGCCGTGTTCTTCGATGACCGGCGCCATGTATGGGGGCACCGCCAGTTGATGGCCGAAAATCCGGTAATCGCGCTCATGCTCACCCCGCTTGATTCGTTTCTGCAACCTGTTTAATGTTTCCAGTAACTGGAAGGTCAAGAAGCGTCATGAACATTTCGGCAGCATCGAAAGCGGCAGGGATTCCGTCAAAAACCGTCCGATACTATGCCGACATCGGACTCGTACCGGCGCCGTTCCGATCGGAGTCCGGATACAGGATCTATGACGGCAGCACGGTACGGAAACTCGTATTCGTCCGACGGGCACGGGAGTTCGGGTTTTCGATTGGTGATTGCAGGGAACTGCTGGATCTCTACGAGGATCTCAATCGCTCCAGCGCTGATGTGAAGCGACTTGCGACAAAACGGTTGCAGGAAATCGCTCGGAAGCAGCGGGAACTCCAGCTCCTGCATGACGAACTTGCCCTGCTTGTCGATGCCTGCCACGGAGACCACCGGCCCGATTGCCCGATCATCGATGGTTTGAGCGATCGGCCAACCGATGCATGACCAGGCCGAAGCCGGAGATGAGCGTTTCAGGGGCCGCGGTCGGCGACGCCGGAATCGCGTCCCGGCTGACGAGCGGGAACCCGAGCCATTTGGACGGTGCGATCGTACTGAATGGCCCACCGGAAAGGAAAGCTGTGCCATGAACGTGTTCGAATATGTCATCGCGGCGGCGGTCATCGTCACAGTTTCGCACGCAGCTTCGGCCGAGGAGGCGGTCGTGCAGACGCCCGCACCGGTGATTCATCTGCAGGACAACCTGGACGAGGCGGATGGGCTGGGATGGTGCCTTGACACGCAGGGTCGCGGATACGCGGAGACCCTGCACGCGCACTCGTGCAAACCGAGAGGCGGCGACGTCCAGTTCAGTTTCGATTCTGCAAAGGCGGAAATCCGTCCCGTGGCCTTTCCCGACAAATGCGTTGTTGCCCTTCCCCAGGATGCGCACACGGAATTCGGACTTGCCGATTGCGACGGGAACGATCCGGCCCAGCGCTTTTCGTACCGGGCCGAAACCCTGTCGCTGTACGATCAAGGGAATCCCGCACGTTGCATCGCGGTCGGGGCGGCCAGCCGGTCAGCCGGCCCGTACATGTCCCGGGATCTTGTCTGGGCAGATTGCCGGTCGCCGGAGCCGGACTTGCGCCGCTGGATTGTCCGGGACTGAACGCTTTTTCAGGCCAACTGCCGGCAATCGGAATTTGGCAGCGGCGCTGACGGGTCCGACACTCCCTGGTGTCGGTCAGGCGACGCGGCCCCGTGCGTCGACCGTTGCGAGCCCAAGAACGATTCCCCCCTTCGAGACGGCGACCTTGTCGAACAGGTTGATCACCGGGCAGATGTGGTTGGGAATGATCCGGACAATGTCGCCAACGTCAAGCCTGCGCTCGAAGTCCCGGGTGTCAAGGAGTCCATGTTCTTCGGTGAGGGCGTAAAGACGTGACCTCCCCCCGCGCACCCGGCCGAACCCCGTTTCCCCGAGCTGGTCGCTGGTCAGAGCCTTGGAACCGGCGTCGACGATGGCCCGATCCGCCGTCGGACGGCTCACAACAGTGGACAGGATGTCGACCGCGCAGTCAGATTCGGTGCTCGCGCCCGCCGTAATCGTCGAGAGATCATTGAAGATATATGTTCCGGCGCGATATTCGGTTGCCACCCACAGCCCGTCATCGCTCCACATGTCCGGCGTTCCGCCAACGGACACGCAATCGGCGCCATCCATCAGTGACTTCGCCTCCGCCAGGAACGCGGCCATCGGCTGTCTCCCGCCCGGTGCGGGAAAGGTCATGAGGCCTGCGCAGTCAAGATAGGGCGAACCGGAGATCTGCCGGGCCAGCGCGGCCGCTTCGTCCGGTGACTGAACACCGTTCCGGCCACCTCCGGTGTCGCATTCCACGAGCACGCCAATCCGCCTGCCGGCCGCAGAAGCCGCCCATGCGATGCCTTCAATCACCACGGCGTTATCGGCAACCACGGAAACTCGGGCCGTCCGTGAAAGTTCGGCCAGTCGTTCCAGTTTGGCGCGGTTCACGATGTTGAAGGTCACGAGGATGTCGGAAATTCCGGCTCCCGCCATGACCTCGGCTTCGCCAAGTTTCTGTACGGTGATGCCGGACGCGCCGACAGCCAGTTGGAACCGCGCGAGTGCCGTCATTTTGTGGGTCTTGACGTGCGGACGGTTCTTCAGCCCGAGTTGGTCGCATCTCGCCTGCCAGCGCCGAAGATTGTTTTCGACGACATCGAGGTTGACGATTGGAACCGGTGTTTCAAGATCTGCGGGATCCGGCGGAGCGGCGTCGAGCCGAAAAAAAGACTCTATCGAATTCAGGCCGTTGGTCACCGCAATCGCGGCGTCGAACGCCGGTTGGACCCGGTCTCGATTGCCCCCAGATGCCGCAGGTCCGCCCGGCGGAACCGGCCGGTGCGAATGGAGTTGGGGTTCAATGGGGAAGACAATCCCGGCATCCCACTCCGGTTTCGGCGTGGACGGGATCGGTCACGAGTCGTGCAAGAGATGGGCAACAATGGGCCAAATGCCCCGTTCCAGCTTCCTGTACGGCGTTTTGCGCGGATCGTGCGGGTAGGGAGCGTTGCTGTCAACATAGAGAATTCGTCCTGCAAGTTCGGCAAACCGGGCCCGAAAATGATTGGTCGACTTGACCACCAGGAGACGTTTGCGAGCGGGGTCGATTCCGACACAGGTGAAGATTTCCGGGGTGTAGGCCTGCACCCGGTTCTCGCACAGGACGACTTCGGCTCCCCCATCGACGCGGATGGCCGCGCACCGACCGAGCTTGGCCACGGAGCCTCCGAAGTGCATCCGACCATTGGCGCTCAGCCCCATGACCGAGACCGTCGCGTCGATCGGCTCGCCGAGGCCGGGCCCGGACTTGGCGCCGAAGCGTAGCGGAATGCGGGCGCCGGTCCCCGCTGCAAAACAGAACTGGACGGCAATCGGATCCCAGATACTTGCCAGAGCGGCGGATCCGATCCGACGGTCCATGACATTTCGGAGGATGACCGTTGAGTCCCCCGCCATGCCGCCGCCCGGATTGTCCCAGACATCGGCCAGCAGCAGCGGCGTCTGTCCGTTTGAAGTGTCGAGTTGGTCGAGGGCTTCGGCCGGGCTGAGGAGTTCCATCCTGGTCGTTCCCCGCATGGCGTAAAGTTCAAGCCCGAGTTGGCGGGCCAGGGCTTCGCCTTCGCCGGCGGCATCATCGGATACCACGATGATTCTCGTTCCCATTTCCGGAACGTCGCCGGCGAGAAAGCCGTGCACGACGGAGATCGATAAAATATTCGGCAGGTCGCGTTCCAGGGCGGATATCCGGTCGACGAACTTGCGGATCGGTGCACCCGTCGTCGGGAACACATCGATCATCCGGCAGTCGAACGTGGAGATGCACGGTTTGACATCGCCCCGCACGGCGCGCGCAACGATGTCGGCGAGCTCCCGGGCACGCTCCATCGTGTCGGTATGCGGGAATTCCTTGAACGTGATGGCCACGTCCAGCGCGTCAGAGCACAGTCGCGTGAAATGGCTATGCGGATCGAAGGTTGCTCCGACAACCACACGGTCGCCAACGGCCTGGCGAATCCTCGACAGGAGATCGCCTTCACAGTCGTCGAATCCCTGGGCGACCATGGCTCCATGCAGGCCCAGGAGAACGCCGTCCACCGGCATGGCGGCGTGCAGGTCTTCCAGAATCTCGTCTCGCAACTGCGTGTAGGCATCCCCGCTGACGACTCCGCCGGGTTCCGCCCACGCCGCGGTGCCTTCAATCACGTCAACCGGTTCCCTTGAGCGGTCGCGAAACTCGCGCAGAGCGATGAACGGGGCACTGCAGAGGGACGGAACCTCCGGATGCCGGCCGGCCGGAAAGTAGAATGTTTCCCGAAAGTCCCTCAGGTCCGTGAACACGGGCGAAAAGGTGTTCGTTTCGGTCGCCAGCGATGCCACGAAGAGTCTCATGTGCCCATTCCTTCCGTCCTGCCGAGTCGGCGCGCATGGTGGCACGCCGCAACATGGTGACTGCCGAGGTCCTCGGGTTTCGGAACTTCAGATTCACAGAGGGTGGAGGCATGCGGGCATCGCGGGTGATACCGGCAGCCGGGAGGAGGTGAAGCGGGGTTGGGTGGATCGTCCGAAGGCGCGAGCAAGCGGATGGGGCGGTCCGGGTCCGGCACCGGGGATGAGGCCACGAGTTCCCGGGTATAGGGGTGACGCGGTGAATCGAGAACGGCGCGGGTCGGACCACTCTCGACAATGTTGCCAAGATACATGACGGAAACCCGATCGCACAGGTGACGAACCACGTTCAGGTCGTGCGAGACAAACAGAAGCGCGAGACCCAGTTTGAGGCGGAGCGCCGAGATCAGGTTGAGGATCTGAGCCTGCAAGGAAACGTCCAGTGCCGAAACGGGTTCGTCGGCAAGGATCAGGGCCGGCTTGATGACGACGGCTCTGGCAATGGCGATCCGCTGGCGTTGTCCACCGCTGAACTCATGGGGATATCGTTCGGCATCGCCGGCTGCCAGCCCGACGGCCTCCAGGATGTCCAGGACCCGCCGGCGACGAGATTTCCTGTTTCCGATGTCGTGGATCTCCAGAGGTTCGGCGATCAGCTTGCCCACCCGGAGTCTCGGATTGAGCGACCCTCCCGGATCCTGAAAGATCATCTGCAGGTCCCTGCGGACCCGCGTTCGCTCCACTTTTCCGACCGACGTCAGATCCGATCCGTTGAATCGGACCCTGCCGGCCGAAATCGGCGTCAGCCCGCAGATGGCGCGGCTCAAGGAAGATTTTCCACAGCCGGTCTCACCGACCAGGCCGACCGATTCCCCGCGGGCAATGGACAGGCTCACCTGATTGACGGCGTTGAAACTCCTCGAAAGTCCCAGCAGGTGCCGCGACGGCAGGCTGTAGGAGACCGTCAGGCCTTCGACGTCCAGGAGCGGGGCCTCCGCCGCGGCGTTGCCCATCATGGCGAACACCCGCTTCCAGTATGGTGGCAGTGTGCGAAATGTTTCGCTGAAATGGTGACGGTCGGCGGCGCGACATGTCCGCACCTTGAATCCGCGCGCGGGCAGCGCGGGGCGAAACGGCAGGCCAGCACGGGATCCGATGGGGAGGGCATCTGCCCCGGTATGGCCACGAGTTCCGATCCCCGTCGATCCGCCGTCGGGATGCAGGCCAAGAGCCCTCGCGTGTAGGGATGGGCGGGCGCCCGGAAGATGTCATGCACCGGAGCGGTTTCCGCCATCCGGCCACAATACATGATGGCCACACGGTCGGCGATGGTTGCAACAACGCCGAGGTCGTGCGTGATAAAGAGCATGGCCATGTTCAGGTCGCGCTGAAGCTCCCGGAGCAGCGTCAGGATGTGCGCCTGCACGGTGACGTCCAGGGCGGTCGTTGGCTCGTCTGCGATCAGCAACTTCGGGCGGCAGGCAAGCGCCATCGCGATCATGGCGCGTTGCCGCTGGCCCCCGGAAAGCTGGTGTGGATAAGCCCGCAACCGGAGTGCCGGTTCCGGCATGCGAACGGCGGTCAGCAGTTTCGTCGCCCGAGCTACAGCGGCCTTTCGGCTGACGGATTCATGCGCCCGTATCATTTCCACGATCTGGTCGCCGACCCGCATGACCGGATTGAGGGATGTCATCGGTTCCTGGAAGATCATGGCGATGCCATGTCCGGCGACTTTCCGGCGCTCAGGTGCCGGCATGAGCAGCAGGTCGTGCCCGTCGAATTCGACTCCGCCACCCTGCACGGTCACTTCCGGTTCCGGAAGCAGACCCATGATCGCAAGGGCCGTAAGGCTCTTCCCGCTTCCCGATTCGCCGACAAGCGCGAGCGCCTCCCCTTCCGAGATGACCAGAGACAGCCGGTCCACGATTACGCCCGGATCGACGCCTGCATTCCCGACAAGCAGCAGATCGCGAACCGAAAGCAGGGCGTTCATGATCGGCCCCGGGCGGAAAACGCAGTCTGCAACCGGGGATCAAGCCGATCCCGAACGGCGTCACCAACCACGTTAAGGGAAAAGGCCGACAGGGCGATCATGAGGCCGGGAAAGAGAAGCAGCCACGGTGCGCGCGTGATGTAGACACGGGACTCGCTCAGCATGTTGCCCCATGTGGGCGTTTCGGGTGGGACCCCGAGACCCAGGAAATCCAGCGATGCTGCCTGCAACTGGGCGAAGGCGAACACGAAACTCGCCTGGACGAACAGGGGTGACATCAGGTTCGGCAGGATATGCAGGAACACGATTCGGGACGTTCCCGCGCCCATGGCCAGTGCCGCGTCTATCCAGGTTTCGGCCTTGAGCCGCAGCGACACGCCATAGACGATTCGGGCGGTGGTCGTCATGTACACGACGCCGATCGCGAGGATTGAATTCTCGACGCCCCTCCCGAGTATGACGATCAGGGCCAACGCGAGCAGCAGGGCCGGGAATGCCATGAGCACGTCGACGATTCGCATGAGCAGCAGCCCGAGGCGAGGGAATACGGCAGAGGTCACGCCAAATGCGATGCCGCCGCCCAGCGCGATGGCGACCACTCCGATCCCGATAAGCGCGGCCATCCGGGATCCATGGACGACCCGGGAAAACGTATCCCGTCCGTAATGGTCGGTGCCGAACCAGTGTTCAGCATTGGGCGACGTCAGCCGGGCCAGCGGATCGATCGCGAGCGGGTCCTGGGGCGACAGCCAAGGCGCGAACACCGCGCAGACGGCCAGAACTGTCACCATCGCGAGGCCAAAGACAGCCAGACGCCGGCCTCCGTTTCGCCGTCCGGTCCGGGCATGGATCATCGCAGTTTCACCCTTGGGTCCAGCCAGGCGTAGAGGATGTCAACGACGAGATTGATCGTCAGGTAGAGCAGCACGATCATGAGAATCGTGCCCTGGATGACCGGATAGTCGCGCCGCAGGATGGATTGAACGACCATCCGCCCGATCCCGGGAAGGGAAAACACCGTTTCCGTCACCACGGCTTCGGAAATGAGCGCGGCGACCGTGAATCCGATCGCCGAGACCACGGTGAGCAGCGCGTTCCGGAACACATGCCTGACGACGACCGCCAGCGGATGAAGGCCCTTGGCTCGCGCCGTGCGAACATAGTCTTCGCGGTACACATCGAGCATGCTGGCGCGGGTCAGGCGAATGATCAGAGCGGCATTCGGGGCCGCCAGCGCCAGCGACGGAAGCAGCAGATAGCGGAGGTTCGTGATCCCGCCGTCTTCAAAGATCGAAGGATAACCCGAACTTGGAAGCCAGCCCAGCGTGGCTGCAAAGATCAGGATCAAATAGAGGCCGACCCAGAATGTCGGGACGGATGCCAGGAACATGGCCAGGCCCGAAAGGCCCTGATCCAACAAGCTTCCCCGTCGTGCCGCCGCGAGCATTCCGATCGGCAGTCCGAGGATGACGATCCAGACCATCGAAAAGAGCGCGAGAAGGACGCTTGTTTCCAGGCCGTCGACGATCAGGTCCAGAACGGGAACCTGAAAGAAGATGGACTTGCCGAGGTCACCCGTCAGGGCGGCAGTCAGCCAGATGATGTACTGGTGCAACAGGGACTGTTCGAGTCCCATCTCGGCACGCAGGGCCGCCACCGCCTCGGGTGTCGCCTGATCGCCGAGCATCACGGCCGCCGGATCGCCCGGAATCAGCCGAATGAATGCGAAGATCAGGAATGAGGATGCCAGTAGTGTCGGCAAGAACATGCCGATCCGGCGAATCAGGTAACGGACCACGTTCGACTTCCGATGGATTCAAACCGTCTATACCGATCGGGACGCCTGCCATTCAATCCGCCAGAAGATCCCACGGCGACCGGCGCCCTGCCGGTGACAGGGCGCCGCTGGTAGCCTTGTGTCCTGCTACCTGGATACGCCCCAGAAATGAGGCCAAATCAGAGTCGTTCCCTCGATCCCCGAGAGAGCCGGTGACGCGATGTTGTAGGTGTAGACGTCGCCGGTCTTCATGGTTGGTACCTGCTCGTAGATCAGGGCCTGGATATCGGCCCAGGTCGCCTTGCGGGCATCCGGGTCGTTGGTTTCCGTGAACGCAGCCTTCAGCGCCTGCTTTTCGGCGGTCGCCCACCAACCGGGGTAGTTGTCGTTCATCACCGAAATCAGGATCGGATCCGGAACGAACCCGTGATGGGTAAAGAACAGGTCCCATTCCTCGGGTTGTGCCCTTTTCTGGATAAGGGTTGCCCAATCGACGACGACCATCTGAACGTTGATTCCCGCCTCCAGCAACTGGCGCGTGAAGACAACGGCTTGATCATAGTGGAAAGCATAGTTGGTCGAGACCAGGAACTTGATTGGCGTGCCGTCGTAATCGGCATCGGCAGCGAGTCCTGCCGCCTTCTCGGCGTCACCTTCGCTGAAACGGCCGGTGCCGGCCTCCGAATGCCAGGCATTGCCATCCGGAAGGAAGGAACCATTGGCGCGCCACAGCTTCTCCGGACCGATCGAGACCCGCAGTGCGTCCTCCTTGTTGAGAGCGGCCTGGATGGCCTGGCGCAAGGTGACGTTGTCCATGAGAGGTCCGGCGTTCGAGTTCACGAAGACGAGCCCGAAAATCGGCCCGCCGTTCAGGACGACATTCGCCGCCGGGTCGGCGTCCAGCTCGTCGATCAGGTCGCTGGGCATGCTTTCGGCATAATCATAGTCGCCGGCCCTTACGCCGTTGACGCGTGTTCCCGGGTCCGGGACCGGAATGAAGTGCAGCCGCTCGAAATTGGCGACCCTTTCGCCCGCATATCCGCTGGCCGGACCTGGCGGGCTTTCGTAGTCGTCGAATCTCAGCAATTCCACGTAGCGGTTGGGCCGCCATTCGCCGAACACGTACGGACCGGTTCCGACATATTGATCTGTCGGGATGGGGGTGGCGTCATGACCGCCGGCAACGCTGGCCGGATAGATTGCCGGTCCTCCATTGATGAAGGCCAAGAGGTTTTTCCACGGGCCAAAGGGTTGCGTGAAGGTCAGCGTGACACTGTGCGGTCCGGACGCCGACACGTCCTCAATGTTGGCGAACAGCAACTTGCCGCGCGAGCCGTGCTCGCCCCAGCGCTTGAGCGATGCCACGACATCTTCGGACGTCATGGGCTGCCCGTCGTGGAAACGGACGTTGTCACGCAAGTGAATGGTTATGGTCATGCCGTCGTCACTGACCTCGTCGCCCGATGCAAGCAGCGGTTGCGGCTCGTAGTTCGCATCGAAGGTATAGAGGCCTTCGAACATGTGGTGGGCGATCGTGGTTGCGAGATCCGACGTGACGACGTGCTGGTCCAGACTGGGCGGTTCGCCGATCGTGGCATACCGCAACGTGTCCTGGGCCTGGACGGCCAGCGAGGCCAGGGAGCCAGCCGTGACGACGGTGGCGGCGAACAGGAAACGGGAGAAGGGCCGAACGATGATCATGGTAATCTCCTTGTTGGCTCGAAACGGGAAGAATCCCGGGCTCTGGGCCCAAACACAGAATAAAATAATTTTCATGAAATGCAAACAAAAAACGCCTATAGCAAAAATACGGTAATTATTTTCATATCATCGACATTCGGACGGAACCGAATGATAGTGCCGAGCCGAAGCTGAACGCAGAAGAGGTGAAGAACGTGCCTGGCGAAACCAAGGCGGCACCGGAAGATCTGCTCTCCCGCATTGCGCGGCTGGGCCCGACATTGCATCCTGCCGAACGCCGTGTGGCGGATCTGGTTCTCGAGGACATGGAATTTGCCGTCCATGCCCGCACGACCGAAATCGCGGCCCGGGCGCAGGTCAGCGCGGCGACCGTCACACGATTCTGCCGGACGGTTGGCTGTGACGGGCTGCGCGAACTGAAACTGGACCTGGCCAGGCTCCTGGCGGTCGGAGACCGCTATCTCCATCCCAGGCCCGTGCGGCTGAGCAACAGCGAAGCGATGGTGGAGATCATTTCGCAGGTCCACCGGTCGCTGGAATCCCTGGTGGACCAGGTGTCCGACAAGGACTTGAAGCGTCTTGCAGCCGTTATCGCGAAGGCGAAGCGCATCGTGATATTCGGCGGCGGTGGCGGATCCTCCATGGCCGCGCTGGAAGCGGAGAACCGTTTCTTCAGGCTTGGCCTGCACGCAACCGCCTGCAACGACGCCCAACTGCAACTCATGATGGCGGCGACCCTGACGTCCGGCGAGGTCCTCCTGGTGCTATCGATCACGGGGCGGTACGGCCCGATCATTCAAGCCGCCGAAGTGGGTGGGCAGTACGGTGCCCACACGATTTCGATCACGGCGCCCGATTCGCCACTGTCCCGGGCAACCGATGATGCCGTGAAATTTCATGTCGAGGAGCCCGAGAGCATTTTCGCTCCGACGCCGGCACGCTACGTCCTGATCGCCCTAATCGACATCCTGGCCTATGAAGTTGCGAAGTTGCGCGGAAAAACAGCCATCGAGGCGATGCGACGCATCAAGTACCAGCTCGTTCACACGCGCGACAAGGACGACTCGGAACCACTCGGGGATTGATCGGGCCCCGTGGCCGCGCAGACGGTGCCGCGCATCGGGTTTCGACACGTCCGGTTTTCGGCCCGGACTCGGTCCTGCCGGCATTTCCCGCAATGCGTTCCCGTGGCGGGGAATCGGGGACCCAGGCGGCCCGGACAACAGGACCCCTCGGCCGGTTGACATTGGCCGAGACTCGGGGCGACAATTGCGGAAGGCGCCATCCGGCGACGATGGATTCGCGGGCGGGTACGCCCGTCGTTGCGCTGACGGGCCTCCCCCGCCGATGGGAGGACAATCATGATCGAAATTTCCATGGAAGTGAACGGCCGCGAAGTCACCGATCAGGTCGAAGGGCGGACACTGCTCGTCCACTTTCTGCGGGACCAGCTCGGCCTTACCGGGACCCATGTCGGCTGCGACACTTCACAGTGCGGTGCCTGCGTGGTGCATGTCGACGGCCGGGCGGTCAAGGCCTGCGCCGTCTTTGCCGCCGAGGCCGACGGCCGCCAGGTGACGACCATCGAAGGGATGGCCGGAGATGATGGCTCGCTCGGTGTCATCCAGCAGGCGTTCCAGGACCATCATGGCCTGCAATGCGGTTTCTGCACGCCGGGCATGGTCATGTCGGCTGCTGACCTGCTCAGGCAAAACAGCAATCCCGATGAAGATGAAATCCGCGAGTACCTCGAGGGCAATCTTTGCCGCTGCACCGGGTACCACAACATCGTGAAGTCCATCCGGGCTGCAGCAGCGGCAATGGGTTGAGGCCGAAAGGCTTCACCTCGACGGACGGCAGGAGGACAGAATATGCCTAAAGACGATGGAATTGGCGCCGCCACCACACGCCGGGAGGACCCGCGGTTCCTGACCGGAAAAGGGCGCTATACCGACGACATCAATGTTCCGGGGCAGGCCCACGCCTTTTTCCTGCGCTCGCAGGTCGCCCACGGCCGGATTGCCAGTCTCGACACGACCGCCGCCGCGGCATCGGACGGCGTCATCCGGATCTTTACCGGCGACGATTTTGCAGGCGTTGGCGGGTTGCCCTGCGGCTGGCAGGTTACCGACCGGCATGGCCAGCCGATGCAGGAACCGCCGCATCCAGTACTCGCCCAGGGCAAGGTCCGGCACGTCGGCGATCCCATTGCCGCCGTGGTGGCCGAGACCTTGGACCAGGCTCGCGATGCTGCCGAACGGATCGATGTCGATATCGAGGAATTGCCGACGGTCACGAACATGCAGTCGGCATTGGAGGACGGGGCCGTCCGGGTTCATGACGATCTCGAATCCAACCTTTGCTACGACTGGGGCTTCATCGAGGACAATCGCGAGGCCGTGAACGCCGCCATCGCCGGTGCTCACCACGTCACGACACTCGAACTGGTCAACAACCGGCTGGTTCCCAACGCCATGGAACCGAGAGCCGCGATCGGCGACTACAATGTGGCTACCGACGAACACACTCTCTACACGACTTCACAGAACCCGCATGTCATCCGTCTCCTGATGGGTGCGTTCGTTCTCGGGATTCCCGAGCACAAGCTGCGTGTCGTGGCGCCGGATGTCGGCGGTGGATTTGGCTCGAAGATCTATCACTATGCCGAGGAGGCCTTCTGCACCTTCGCGGCCAAGGCGATCAACCGGGCCGTCAAGTGGACGGCAGACAGGTCCGAGGCCTTCATCACCGATGCCCATGGTCGCGATCATGTGACCCGGATCGACCTCGCCCTGGACGAGAACGGGAAGTTCCTGGCGATCCGCACCGATACGCTGGCCAACATGGGTGCCTATCTCAGCACCTTCGCGCCATCGATTCCGACCTATCTTCATGGGACGCTGATGGCCGGAAACTATGCCACGCCGCTCATCTATGTGAATGTGAAGGCGGTGTTCACCAACACCGTACCCGTGGACGCCTACCGCGGTGCCGGACGCCCCGAAGCGACCTTCCAGCTTGAGCGGGTGATCGACAAGGCCGCGCGCGAACTCAGCATCTCGCCGATCGAACTCCGACGGCGAAACTTCATCGGCAAGGACCAGTTTCCTTACGCGACACCGGTCGCTGTCGAATACGACACTGGCGACTACCATGCGACGATGGACAAACTCGAGGAGATTGCCGACATCGCCGGGTTCTCGGGCCGCAGGGCCGAGAGCGCCGCGAACGGAAAGCTCCGAGGGCTCGGAATTTCTCACTACATCGAAGCCTGCGGTATCGCGCCGTCGGCACTTGTCGGTGCGCTGGGTGCGCGGGCGGGGCTCTACGAGAGCGCGACGGTCCGGGTCAACGCCACCGGTTCGGTGAGTGTGCTGACCGGAAGTCACAGTCATGGGCAGGGGCATGAAACCACCTTCCCGCAGGTGGTTGCAGATCTGCTCGGCATTGACGCCGAACAGGTGGCCATCGTTCACGGCGATACGGCGACCACGCCGATGGGGATGGGTACCTATGGTTCACGGTCGATCGCCGTCGGCGGCACCGCCATCGTCAAGGCCTTGGAAAAAGTGATTGCCAAGGCGAAGAAGATCGCCGCCCATCTCATGGAAGCCTCCGAGGCGGACGTGACCTTCGCTGACGGAGCCTTCACCATTGCCGGAACCGACAGGTCGGTGGCGTGGGGCGATGTCTGCCTTGCCGCCTACGTCCCCCACAACTATCCGATCGAGGAGCTTGAACCCGGCCTTGAAGAAACGGCGTTCTATGATCCGGCGAACTTCACGTTTCCGGCCGGGGCCTATGCCTGTGAGGTGGAAGTCGACCCGGCGACCGGCGAGGTCGAGATCTGCGCCTTTGCCGCTGCCGACGATTTCGGAAACATCATCAACCCGATGATCGTCGATGGCCAGGTTCACGGGGGATTGGCGCAGGGTATCGGTCAGGCGCTTATGGAACATGCCGTCTACGACGAACACGGCCAGCTCCTGTCCGGGAATTTCATGGACTACACCATGCCCCGGGCCGACGACCTGCCGTCCTTCGTTATCGATCATTCCTGCCAGACCCCCTGCACCCACAATCCCCTCGGGGTGAAGGGCTGCGGCGAGGCCGGCGCCATCGGTTCGCCGCCAGCCGTGGTCAACGCGGTGATCGACGCCTTGCAATCCGGCGGCCATGACGTGGACCACATCGACATGCCGTTGACATCCTGCCGGGTGTGGACCGCGATCAATGCCGATACGGGCAGCTGAGGAGACCGGAGATGTACAGTTTTGAACTCAGGCAACCGACCAGCATCGGCGGTGCCGTCAGGGCGCTGGCCGACGGCGGGCAGATCCTGGGCGGTGGCCAGACTCTAATCCCAACACTGAAGATGCGGCTCGCCGATCCCGGCGTCCTGGTCAGCCTCGGTCGCGTGGATTCGCTCCTGGGAATCTGTACCGATGATTCGGGCCGGCTCTGTATTGGTGGTGCGACAACCCATGCTGCCGTCGCCGAAGGGGGCGGGGCCTACCCGGCGCTGGCCCGGCTTGCCGGACGCATCGGTGACCCGGCCGTCCGCAATCGGGGGACGATCGGGGGGTCGCTTGCGAACAATGATCCGGCGGCCTGTTATCCGGCAGCCGTACTGGCCTCGGATGCGGTGGTTGCGACCAACGCCCGAGACATAGCGGCCGACGATTTCTTCACGGGACTCTTCGAAACCGCTCTCGATGACGGCGAGATCATCACCGAGGTCAAGTTTCCGGTTCCGGCGTCGGCGGCTTATGCCAAGTTCCTGCAGCGGGCATCGCGTTTTGCTCTTGTCGGCGTGTTCGTGGCCCGGTTTGCCTCGGGCGTCCGCGTCGCGGTGACAGGGGCCTCGGAATCCGGCGTCTATCGCTGGTCCGAGGCGGAAACGGCGCTCTCGGCGGAATTCTCGCCGTCAGCCGTCGACTCCCTTTCGGTTGCCCCGGGCGGAATGATCGACGACTTGCACGGGTCTCCGGAATACAGGGCTCAGCTTGTTCGCGTCATGACCAGCCGCGCGGTTGCCGCTTGCTGAGCGGAACGTGACCCGCATCGGCAGGTGAAGATGGATGCCTCCGGATCCCGGGGGCATCTGCGATCCGGTGGTCCGGAAGCGGGTCCGGAGGTGTTACCTGTGGTCGGGGCTCCGAATCCGTCCGGCTCGGGACGACTCTGACCCCGTGCGCTGAATTCGCCCGCCGACAGCCTGCGACACCGCCACTTCGAAGCAGCGGCAGCAGGTTTCGCGCGGGCACAATTCATCGCGATAGACCAGATTCTGGAGCGCTATCGGCTTTGCCTTCAGGAGTGGATGACGTGGCGGAACTTGACCACGTGCACGGGCTTCGTTGATGCACCCCTGTGCCTGCGTGGCAAGCCCAGGTAACGGACGGCGCCGATACAGGGTTCCCAGGCTGTCATCGTAGAGACGGACCCCGAGCGGGCGGCCGATCAGCCGCGAGGGCACTGTTTCGAACACTCTCTTCAGGATGAAGCCGCTGGACGAGGTGACTTCGACGCCGGTTTCCTCGCAATCCGTCGTCACCCCGTCGTTTCGATCGTCAGCCAGGACGCCGCCGCCGCTTCCGGGAACCGCCGGCCGCTGCCTTGGCCGCGATCAAGTCCACCGCCTCGTCCAGGGTGACCGTTGCCGGATCTGCATCGCGAGGCAGTGTGGCGTTGACATTGCCGTGTTTCACGTAGGGGCCGTAGCGTCCGGGCATGACCTCGACGACCCCGTGACCAGACGGGTGGTCGCCGAGAACCCGCAGGGGTTCCGGCCGTCCCCGGCGCCCGGCGCCGCGTTCGGACGTCGCCTTCTGCTTTTCGGCCAGCAGCGCGATCGCACGGTTCTCGCCAACGATCAGCGCCTCATGGGGCGAATCCAGGTTGGCGTAGATCCGGGTTGGCTTGGTTCCGCCGCCGCCGGGTTCGCGGACAAGAACGACATAGGGGCCATGACGGCCAATGCCGGACTTGATCTCGCCCCCGTCCGGGTGCTGGCCGACATGACGCGGCAGCGACAGCAGACCAAGGGCGGTCTCAAGATCGAGACCGGCCGCATCCATGCCCTTGGGAATTGAGGCCCGGGGCGGTTTGGCGCTCCCGCGAACGGCCTCGCCTTTCTGGACATAGTGTCCGTATGGGCCCGTTCTCACCGTGATCGGGTTGCCCTCGCTGTCGGTTCCCAGCAACCGGGCCCCGGCGGGATCGTTCGTTCCGGGCGCGGCGTCTTCGCCATGGGAACCGGGTGGTTTCCCGAACGGGCGGGTAAAGCGGCACTCCGGATAGTTGGAGCAGCCGATGAAGGGAGTTCCGTTCTGACGCGCGGTACGTACGGAGAGTTCGCCTTTGTTGCACTCGGGACACTGCCGCGGCCTGGCACCGATTGTTGATGGTGGGAACAGGATGGGCGCCAGCGCATCACTGATTCCACGGAAGACGTCATTGAATTCAAGATTCCCGGCGGACACGATGGATCCGGAGAAGTCCGTCCAGAAGTCGCCAAGGACGTCGCGGTAGGCAAGCCGGCCCGAAGAAATGGCGTCGAGCTGCTGCTCCAGCCCGGCCGTGTAGTCGTAGTTCACATATTTCCTGAAGTGCTCCTTGAGAAAGGTGGTGACGAGGATCCCGACATCTTCGGGAATCAGCCGGTTCTTTTCGTTGCGGACATAGTTCCGTTCCTGAATGGTCGAGACGATCGTCGCATAGGTCGACGGGCGCCCCACTCCCAGTTCAACCATGCGTTTGATGAGTGACGCCTCGGTGAAACGCGGCGGTGGCTGGGTCCAGTGCTGTTTCGGTTCGACCGCGCGGATTCCGAGTCGGTCGCCGGCCTTGACCTTCGGCAACCTCTGGTTGCGGACCGGGGGGTCCCCGTCGCCTTGGTCGGCCACCGGGCCCATGTCCCTGCCGGCTTCGCCGGCTTCCGCCGCCGAATCGGGCTGCGCTCCCTGGCTTGTTTGAACGTCACCGTTGTCCTTGCCCTCCTCGTGGAGGCGAAGGAATCCGTCAAAGATGAGGACCTGACCGGTCGCGCGGAGACCCAACTGGTCGTCCGCCGAACGCACATCGATGGTCGTCCGCTCGAATCGGGCGGATGACATCTGGCTCGCCAGCGCCCGTTGCCAGACCAGCAGGTAGATCCTGGCTTCATCCGGCGGCAGGCTCCGGAACCGGTTGGGTGAAGCCGCAAGATTGGTTGGCCGGATGCATTCATGGGCTTCCTGGGCGTTGGCGGATCGGGTCCGGTACTTGCGGGGCGTCTTGGGGAGATAGCGGGTTCCGAAATCCTCGAGGACGACCCGTCGGGCCTCGGCGACCGCGTCGGCCTCCATGTGAACGCTGTCGGTTCGCATGTAGGTGATGTGCCCGGCCTCATAGAGTTTCTGCGCCGCGGACATCGATCGCCGGGGTGCGAATCGAAATCGTCGGCTGGCCTCCTGCTGGAGGGTCGACGTGATCAACGGCGGCGGAGGATTGCGGAGGACCGGTTTCGACTCGACCGTTCCGACGCTCAGTTCGCTCTCCCGAACGGCCTGCGCCGCAGTGTCGGCGGCCTCCTGGTTGGCGAGATCGAACTTTCCGAGCTTCTGTCCGTCGACATGCGTGAGCTGCGCCTCGAAGGACTCGCCCCCGGGCGTGGCGAGGGTGGCTGCAACCGTCCAGTGCTCGCGGGGATCAAAGGTGAGAATTTCCAGTTCGCGTTCGACGACCAGGCGAAGGGCGACCGACTGCACCCGGCCGGCGGAGCGGGCACCGGGGAGCTTTTTCCAAAGGACAGGCGACAATTCGAAGCCGACAAGATAATCGAGAGCCCGGCGGGCCAGATAGGCTTCGACCAGGTGCGAATCGATTTCCCTCGGCTCGTTGAAGGCCGCATTGACCGCGTCCTTCGTGACGGCATTGAAGGCGACTCGCCGGATGACCGCGTCCCTCCCGATCGCTTTTCGTTGACGAAGCGCCTCCTGCACATGCCAGCTTATCGCCTCACCTTCCCGGTCGGGGTCGGTGGCGAGAATCAGGTTTCGATCGCCCTTCAAGGCCTCGGCGATGGCCCGGAGGCGGGGCGCCGACGCCTTGTCGATTTCCCAGGTCATGGCGAATCCCCGCTCGGGATCGACCGAACCGGATTTCTCCTTCAAGTCACGGACATGCCCATAGGACGCCAGGACCCGGAAGCCTTTGCCAAGATACTTCTCGATGGTCTTCGCCTTGGCTGGAGACTCGACAACGACGACCGGCATGAGCAGGTTTCCTGTTCAGGGTTTCGACGGTCCGAACCATCGAGAGGATTGGCCCGACGCTGAATCCAGCACGGTCCGGGGGCGGATTCATGTGGCCGCACGACTTCCTTTGTCAATGCCCCGTCGATTGCGGGTCCGCAATGGATCGGCCAAGGCGGTCCACGGGTCCTTGCGGGCTTGACGTCACCTGCGGTGATGTCGACGCCCTGTCCACGGGGGCACGCAAGCGGCCTGAGGGTTTGTCACGAAACGATCGCTCCAATCGTTCGACAATTCGAGAGCCTCTGGCTTGTCCCCGTGTGACGTCCGTTTGCACGTGTTTCATGTGCCGTATCCGTGCAGACGTGGCCGGTGCGCCGGAAAGGACAATGGCGCACGTGCCGGGATCCCGGTAAAGACCGCGCCTCGACCGTGATCGGAGTCAGGACCCGTTGCTGCGACAGGAGAATCAGACATGG
>JAPPHA010000038.1 GCA_028874915.1 Paracoccaceae bacterium | reverse complement strand
CATACAGGCGGCAGACGTCTATTTCAACAAGGAACGCGCATTCACCTGTCGCCTGCGCGAGTTTTATGGAAATCCGGCGGTTATTTCAATCCCAGGATTTCTGCCAGATCTCCTTCCTGCGGTTTGGGTGCCGAAAAGTTCAGGCCTTCCCTAATCCGGTTCAGGTGTTCGATCATTAGGGCTTCAGCCTCTTCAGGTTTGCCGCTTTCGATCGCGGCGAGTATGTTCGAGTGTTCGTTCTTCGGACACACCATGTGATTCGATTCCCCGAAAAGTCCGACAATGAGCGATGACCTCGTGACCAGTTCGCGAACGAATCGCCACAGAATGGTGTTCCCGGATGCCCGGGCAAGCTTCACGTGAAATTCTCCGGAGAGCCGGATCAGATCGACCCCCCGGTTGTTGTCACGCGCTGCGCTCTCCAGCGAAATATGCTGCCTCAGCATGTCGAGGTTTTCCGATCCAATGTCCGCGACGACACAGTGTGCGATCGCTGATTCAAGCAATGTGCGGGCTTCAAAGACCTCGTTGGCTTCCGCCGGGCTTGGACTGGCCACGAACGCACCCCTGTTCGTTTCGAGATCCACGATGCCCTGGTTGGACAACAGAAGGAGCGCGCGCCTGACACGCATGCGTCCGACACCAAACGTGTCGCAGAGCTTGAGTTCATTCAGTTTTGTGGCGGGAGCGAGGCGATGCTCCATGACCGCGTTGTAGATTCGCTCGACGATGAAACTCTCGTCGACCCGCTTGGGTCCCAAGGGCCTCGTCCTTGCGTCCGAACCGGAACTCACCGGTACGCTCATGCGGGAAACTCCCCTTGTGTCAAACAGTACTGAACTCTTTGAAGCCGTCCCTTCATGATTCGTCAACATTTCCCGACTGATTGTTAACAATCATTGTTGACAATAAAAGGATTCTATGTTCGGTCTCGGATGTGGATTCGACGGGGGTGTACGGCAAGAGACACGTCGTCGCCCGAAACTTACCTTGGAGGAAGACATGAAACGCAGAAGCATCTTTACTGCCCTGTCCGCGGCACTCGTTCTTGCAGCGGCTCAGGGAACGGTCGGACTTGCCGCGAATCCGGTCCTCAAAGTCGGATTCGTCGGTGTCACGAGCGGGCCGGCCGCGGCATGGGGCATTTCGAATCAGCGTTCGATGGAAACCCGCGCGGCCTGGATCAATGAGACCGGCGGTTACACAATCGGAGATGTCACGTACGACATCGAGATCGTTTCGTTCGATGACCAGAAGGATCCGAAACGGGCGATCGCCGGAATGGAGAAGATGGCCCAGGAGGGCATTCACTATGTGGTCGGTCCGAACGTCGACAACGGCGCAGCGGCCGTCCGGCCCGTGGCCGAGGCGAACGGGATCATGTACTTCCCGTATGCCTTTCCGAAGGAACTGTACATGGCCCCGGCATCGAATGCCGTGCTCGGGATGGTTGCCAACTACCAGTCCGGACCGGCCATCTACAAATACCTGATGGAAGAAAAGGGCGTTAAAACAGTGGCGTTCATCGCTGCCAATGAGTCCGACCCCCTCAGCCAACGTGACAGTGGTCTCGCGGCGGCCGAGGCACTGGGGCTTGAGGCGGTCTCCGCCAACGTGACCTACCAGGTGGATACCACCGACTTCACTCCGGTTCTGACACCGGTCATTCGCACAAGGCCCGATCTCCTGGTTCTTTCCGGAGTATCGCCAGCCAACGCGCCACAGCTCATCCGGTCCGCCCGTGAACTGGGGTATCAGGGACTGATATCGACAGAGACCGCGCAGGATGCCCAGGTGCTGCGCGAAGGAGCGGGCGACCTCGCGAACGGTTTCATATCCGTGGGTGGCGCATCCACGCCGGAAATCGCTTCCGACATGATGGTGGAATTCGTTACGAGATACACGGAGATGTTCGGCGAATATAACGACGAATCAAACACCAAGGTCTATGCACTCGAGTACATCCTGGCGACACTTGCCGCCAACCCGGCTGCTATCGAGGACGTAGAAGAATTCAAGCAGACGATGGATACCTTCGAAGCGCCCAATCCGTACATGAAGGGTGACGCCATGATGCGATACGTCGGCATGTCGTCATTCGGACAGCGGCGGCAAGTCGCGGTACCGCTCGTTGTCAACGTGTTCCAGGACGGTGAATTCGAAACGCTCTTTGTTGCGGAAGTCGACTAGTATTATCTGTAAGTTTCGTCGATCGTTCCGGACCGGTACGCCGGTCCGGAACCCATTCAGTAAAGGTTTCAACTTTGGAACAGGTCATCGCGAACGGCGTGTATCTAGGGTCCCAGTACGCGATGATCGCCCTCGGTCTGACCTTGATATTCGCTCTCATGAACGTGCTGAATTTCGCCCATGGCCAGATGTACGTCATCGGCGGGTTCGTTACCTACACGTTCTATGGTCAGTTGGAGCTGCCATTCGTTCTCGCCCTCCTGATGTCGTGCGTGACGCTGGCCGTTCTTGGAGCCTTGATTGAGAAATTCCTGTTCGGACCGGTCATCAGGCGTTCGGCAAGGGAAGAGAGTACCATGCTGCTCGCGGCTGGAATCGCATTTCTTCTCGACGCGATCATCCTGCTGGTCTTCGGGGAAAAACAGCGCGGTGTCCCGAAGATCGTCGACGGTGTATTCAATTGGGACTTCAGGATCATCATGCCGTATGACAGGATACTGATCTGCGGCCTCGCCATTTTCTCGATCGTCGCCTTCATTACATTCATGCAGTTCAGCAAGACCGGCAGGGCACTCCGGGCGCTTGCCCAGGACCGGGTCGCGGCCCAGTTGATGGGCGTCAACGTGAATCGATACTCCATGATCGGATTTGCCCTCGGTGCCATGTTGGCGGGCCTCGTTGGCGGACTTCTCGTCACGATCACGGGCATCAATCTCGGCATGGGCGGCCCGACGTCCATCAAGGCGTTCATGATGGTCATGATCGGTGGCGCAGGCGTGATCTCAGGCGCCATTGCCGGTGGTTTCATACTCGGGATGCTCGAAGCGGTCGGCCTCGCCGTATTGTCCCAGTACGGAGACATCACCTATCTCGCGATCTTCATCGCTCTCATGGTTTTCCTTGCGATTCGCCCGCAAGGTCTCATGGGCAAACCGTGGGGATAAGGGGATGACACACAGCGGCATGCGCCGGACCCTCGCTCTCGTGGTCTTCCTTGTTTCGGTTTTCTGGCTCATTCCGTTCCTGATTTCCGTCAGTGGACGCTGGAATTTCTACTTCACACTGACATCCGTGGCGCTGTTGTCCGTTGCAAGTGCCGGTGTGTGGCTCACGTTCTATATCGGCAGGATCAATATCGGTCAGGGCGCATTCGCGCTTATCGGCGCATACGTTTCGGCCATCCTGGTCACCAAGGCGGACATGTCCTTCTGGATCTCACTCCCGATCGCTGGCTTGTTTGCGGGATTGGTTGCGGTCCTGATCGGCCTTCCGATCCTGCGGCTGCGCGGTGTGTATTTTGCGATGATTACGCTGGTGCTGACCGAAGTCGTTCGCCTCGCGGCCCTTGCATTGCCGATCACCAACGGGGCAAAGGGCATCGTTTCCATCCCGTTGCCGGGCGAACTTTCGATTCTCGGTATCACCCTGATTCCGGACTTCTCGACACTCGAAAACCCCAAGCTGGCATTCTACTACACGGCCTGCATTCTCATGGTCGTCTGCTACGGGGCATTGTACCGGATCGTGAATTCCCGCCTCGGTCATCTTTGCCGGTCAATGCAGCAGAACGAGGAACTTGCCTCGTCTGTCGGCGTCAACGTCGCCTACCTGCGCGTGGTCATCTTCGCGATTTCCTCGTTCTTCGGCGGCGTGGGCGGTGCCATGTTCGGAGCCATTGCCCAGTCGGTCTATCCGTCGAGTTTCGTGGTCAAGGACTCGATCGACTTCATGCTGAACTGTTTTCTGGGCGGGCTTGGGTATGTGTTCGGTCCGATGCTCGGGACCCTGACGCTGTACTTCGGCTGGGACCTCTTGTTCGAACTCGGCAGGTACCAGCTCCTGGTATACTCCAGTGTGCTGATCCTCTTGATCCTCGTTCTTCCGAACGGCCTCCTCAGCATTCGGCTGAACCGCATGCGGAGTTTGAGGCGGTGACCCCGCTCCTCCAGGTTCGCGAACTCACCCGGAAATTCGGGGGGCTGACCGCGACGAACGCGGTTTCCTTCGATGTGGAGGAACACGAGATCATGTCGGTGATCGGACCGAACGGTGCGGGAAAATCCACGTTGTTCAAGATGATCACATCGTTCCTACCGACGACCTCGGGCGAAGTGCTGTTCCGGGGCGAAAGGATCTCCGACCTGAAGCCGCATGTCGTCGCGCGAAAGGGAATCGTGCGAACCTTCCAGGAAACCACCATATTCAAGGACATGACGGTCAGGGAAAGTGTGATCGTCGCTCAGCACCTCCGATCCTCAGCCTCACTTGCGGGATACTTCTTCGGAACCGGTACCGCGCGATCGGACGAAGTCAGCTTCGGCCGGCGGGCGGACGAGGTGCTGTCCTTCCTCGGGATGTCCGGGATCTCCGAGGAACGTGCGAACAACCTGCCACAGGGCCACCTGCGGGCCTTGGGAATTGCCATTGGCCTGTCAACCGATCCGGTCGTACTCCTGCTTGACGAGCCATTCGCCGGGATGAACCAGGACGAGACGATGAACATGGTCTCGCTTGTGAAGTCCGTCAGGGAAAGGGGCGTGACGGTACTGCTGGTCGAACACGACATGGCGGCCGTCATGTCGATCTCCGACCGTATCGTTGTCCTGAACTTCGGTGAAAAGATTGCCGAAGGCACACCTTCCCGAATCCAGAATGACGAGAAGGTCATTGAAGCCTACCTGGGCAGTGCCGACGACGAAATCGGGGTCTAGGTCATGACGTCGCCCATACTGCAGTTTCAGGATGTCGAACTCTACTATGATCGCGTCTATGCATTGCGGGGCGTGACACTCGAGTTGACCGAGGGTGAAACGGTCGCGCTCATCGGCGCCAACGGAGCCGGGAAGTCGTCAATCCTTCGTGCGATCACCGGACTATCCAGAATCGATAGTGGGTCGATCATGTTCCGGGGTGAACGTATCGACGGCCGCGACACGGCCGGCATCGTCAACCTGGGAATTGCCATGGTTCCCGAGGGCCGCCGGGTATTTCCCTACATGTCGGTCAAGGACAACCTCTTGATGGGCGCCTTCACCCGTAGCGAAAAGGCGGAAATCAGGCACTCCCTCGAAAGCGTTCTGGAACGCTTCCCGCGTCTGAAGGAGCGTTTCCGGCAGACGGCCGGGACGCTCTCCGGCGGAGAACAGCAAATGCTCGTGATTGGCCGGGCATTGATGGCCCGGCCACGGCTCCTGCTTCTCGATGAACCGTCGCTCGGAATCGCCCCGAAACTGGTTCAGGACATCGCGCGGTCAATCGTCACGATCAATCGTGACGACGGCGTTTCGGTGCTGCTGGTCGAGCAAAACTCCCGCATGGCGTTGAGCATCTCCCATCGAGCCTATGCGATCACGACCGGAAGCGTCGTGATCTCGGGAAATTCCCGCGAACTGTTGAATGACGAACGCATCAGGGCCGCCTACCTGGGCGGAGCAGTCTAGGCCACCCATGAAGTTGCTCGTCGCAAATCCCAACAGCACGGCGTCGATGACCCAGAAAATTGCGCGTACCGCATGCCAGGTCGCTCGACCCGGAACCCGCATCATCGCAGTCGACAACGCGTCCGGCCCGGCCAGCATCCAGGGATTTTATGACGGCGCCGTCTGTTTGTCCGGTCTTCTGGAACAGGTTGACCGCCACAGATGCGTCGACGGCGTCGTGATCGCGTGTTTCGATGATACCGGGCTGGACGCCGTGCGATGCATGGTCGAAGCGCCGGTGGTCGGTATCGGCGAATCCGCCTGTTTCGCGGCGAGCATGCTCAGCAACAAGTTTACCGTGATCACGACCCTTTCCCGCTCGGTGCCGATACTCGAATCCAACCTGCTCAGGTACGGTCTGGCGTCCCGATGCGCCAGGGTCAGGGCGACTGACATTCCCGTTCTGGAACTGGAAAAAATGGATTCGGGAACGACAGAGACAATTCGTCGGGCCGTCGAGTTGGCGATCAGGGAGGACCGCTCGGATGCGATCGTTCTCGGCTGTGCCGGAATGACCGACTTGGCGACAAGTCTGACGCATGAATTCGGACTTCCGGTTGTTGACGGACTGAGTTGTGCCGTAACATTCGCGGAGGCGCTCGTCGCCGCAAACCTGCGCACGTCGAAGGTCGGAGCGTATGGATTTCCGAGGGCCCCAATGATTGCAACAGGCGAGAGGCGCGAAACTGGCGACGCTTCGAAACGCCCGTAAACGGGGCGTGGCTGCAGCCGCAGAACGCACCGGGGGTGCCGTGCCGGGAAACCCGCCGGTAGCGGCCCTGCCTGATCGGGACGATGTTGTCCGGAGTTGCATGGACGTTCGCAGAACCGGTTGAGGAGGCAATGATGCCCGATAAATACAACGTGCTGATCCTGGGCGCCTCCTATGGTTCCCTCCTGGGAGTGAAGTTGGCCATGGCCAACCATACGGTACGGCTCGTGTGCCTGCCCGAGGAGGCAGACCTGATCAATTCCGAGGGAGCAATCGTCAAGTTCCCCATCCGGGACCACGACGGTCTGATCGACATCTGCACCTTGGATCTTGCAGGATCGGTCTCCGCGCTTGGTCCGGAACAGGCTTGTCCCGAACAGTTCGATCTTGTCGTATTGGCGATGCAGGAACCCCAGTATCGTCACCGGAATATCCGGGATCTTCTCAATCGCGTCAGAGACTCGGCCCGGCCCTGCATGTCGATCATGAACATGCCACCCTTGCCCTACCTGAAAAGGATTTCCGGACTGGATGCCGAAGCCTGCCGAGACTGTTACACTGATGCAAGTGTCTGGGACGCTTTCGATCCGGAACTCATGACGCTTTGCAGTCCGGACCCGCAGGCATTTCGGCCGCCGGATCAGCCGGCCAATGTGCTTCAGGTGCGCCTTCCAACAAACTTCAAGGCTGCGCGGTTCGAGTCCGGGACGCACACGAGAATGCTCCGCCGACTGGAGTCAGACATCCAGAACGCCCGTTACGAGCTTCCGAGTGGCGTGATCGAAGTTCCTGTCAAGCTCAGGGTGCATGACTCCGTGTTTGTGCCGATGGCCAAGTGGAGCATGCTGCTCGCGGGAAACTACCGCTGTATCGGGTCGGACCAGATGCGTTCGATCCGGGACGCTGTGCACCAGAACCTCGATGAATCACGCGTGGTCTATGACTGGGTTTCGCGTTTGTGCATTGCCCTTGGCGCGGACGCGTCTGACATGGTGCCGTTCGAAAAATATGCCAGGGCTGCGCAATTCCTCGTCACGCCATCCTCGGCAGCCCGTGCGCTTGCGGCCGGGGCCCCGGACATCGAACGAGTGGATCGTCTCGTCCAGACGATCGGCGCGCAACACGACCACCAGCTCGCGGCGGTCGACGATACGGTCGCGCGGGTCGATTCCTGGCTTGCACGGAACCGACGCGATCGCATGACACAATGAGGCAAAAGGGAAACTGGAAGACATTTGTTTCGACGGGTTCATGTCCAAACCAAAGGGCAATCACTGAACCTTCGACGTCCTGATGCGGCGGAGCCATGGCCGTTCCGTGCCGATCATGCCGAACACGACATTGCCGGCAGACGAAAATGCCGATCTTTCCGACCCAGGATCACTTCCGTCCGCGGATTCCCGGGGTTTGGATCCCGGAGACGTCCGTTTCCAGTGCTGACGCCCGGTCCCGACTTTCGATGTAGGTCCGGAATCCCGCGAGCAATTTCTGGGCCGCCTCATCAGGATCGACCGCCCCCTCACCGACGCGATCTGCCAGATCCGCACGCAATTTGGCGATGCCCGAAATCTCTTCGAGTCCAGCAAGCATACCGGCATCAACTTCGGATTCGAACCAGGAAACCGCCTGTCGAGCGCGGTTGTCGGTCCAGTGCCCGGAGTCCCGACGCCACATCGCCAAGGCCTGAATTTCCTGCAAACACGCCTCGAGGCCGATTCCGTCGCGGGCCGAAACCAGCATCGTCTTCGGAAACCCTTCCGGGTCCCGTTCACGTTTCCGAAACAGCTTAAGGGCTGCAGAATACTCGGCAGCCGCCTGTCGGGCATTGGAGGCCAGGTCCCCGTCGCACTTGTTGACAAGCACCAGATCCGCGAGCTCGATGACGCCGCGTTTCACGCCCTGCAGAGCGTCACCTCCAGCCGGCGCAAGCAGGAGAATGAAAATGTCAGACATCTGTTCGACCTGGGTCTCGGTCTGGCCGACACCAACAGTCTCAATGATGACGATGTCGAATCCTGCGGCCTCGCACAGACCGACAGCGTCTCGCGTCCGCTGCGAAACACCCCCGACCGCCGACTGTGATGGTGACGGACGAATGAAGGCGTTGGGATGGCGCGACAAGTTTTCCATTCGGGTCTTGTCGCCGAGAATCGATCCCCCGGACAGGGCCGACGAAGGGTCAACGGCCAGTACGGCGACGCGTTGGCCCTGATCGGCCAGCATCAGTCCGAAGCGCTCGATGAACGTCGACTTCCCGGAACCCGGCGTTCCGGTCAATCCCAGCCGCAGCGCCTGACGCCCCGACCGACGCAGTCGTGACAGCAATGCCCGCGCTTCTGCACGATGATCCGGCAGACGGCTCTCGACCAGGGTAATCGCCTTGGCGAGGCTGCGGAGGTTGCCGGCCAGAATTCCTTCGGCAGTTGCCTTCACCGTTTGGACCCGATAACCGAAAAAGAGTATCGCAGGTGATACATGCCGAAGTTCGTTTCGGCCAGATAGCCGGATCGGCGTCGCGTTCCCAATAGACGATCCGCGTCCCGACTCCTCGCTGGTTTGACCAGTTGCATCATGGGTACGGGATGCGAAATGTGACGGCAACGACGATGATTGTGGGCGTGGGTCAGAGGACCCGCTTGATGTCAAGGTCCCTGACACTCGCGGTGGCGTTGGCAATCACTCCGGCAACCTTTGCAGCCACAGAATCGGGAATGGTAACGGAGACTCATCGCTTTGGCATCTACCTTGGCGGTGTCATGCTCGGAACCGTCACCGTCGATGCTGAAGTCGAAGACACCCGCTACAAAGCCTCCGTATCCATCACGCCCACCGGCCTTCTCGAGACGATCGTCAAGGTCCAGCATCGAAGCCGGGTTGCCGGTGCGATTGGCCAGGGAGACCTTCGACCGTGGCACTATCGATCACGAACGCTAACCCGGAAACGAAAATCGGAAGTCGACATGATTTACGTCGATGGACGTCCCAGCATCCGGCTCATCCTGCCGGAGAGGGAACCGAGGGACCATGATGTCGTTCCTGCGGATCAGATTGGGACCCTGGATCCAACCTCGGCAGCCTTCAAGATGTTTCGAAGCGTCTCCCGCGATGATCTTTGCAACACCGCGCAGGAGATCTTTGACGGTCGACGCCGGACTCGGCTGGTTGTCGAAGCCCCGGAATTCAACGACGGTGAAGACGAAGTGCATTGCCCGGCCATTTTCAAGCGTGTTGCCGGCTATTCACCGGAACAGCTCGCAAAGCGATCGGATTTTCGGGCAACCCTGACTTTCAAACGGCAGGGCGACGGACTCTACCAAATGCAGAAAATTGCTGCGGAATCGACCTTCGGCGACGTCAAGATTCTGAGACGGTAGTCACCCGGGTCCGCTGGAACTCGACGTTGGGATTCGCGGGAACGGGTTTCCGCACCAGCATTGGTGGCAGGCATGACAGATTCCGACCGATCGGAATTGCCGACCATGCAAACTTGTCCAACGCGCTGAAAAACTCCGTCCTTCAGGGCGGGGAGCAGTCACCCGAGAGCCTTGGCGAGTAGCTGACGTTCGGATTCTTCGCGACTCAATGCGACCGACGTCCGAACCCCCCGAGCAACAAATTCCATCATTCCCTTTACGCATCGTTCATTAGGATCAATGCCTGCGCAGGTCAGAACTTCTCTGCCATCTCGCGACCTCGCCCAGCGAGCGATCGATTCGACGCCATTTCCATATTTCTTGTCGTCCGCGATAGCATCGTCGAGTGCGGCGAGAACTACCGCTGCAAAGAGCTTTTGCGACCGTTTCCCCTGGTCATTATTAAAAGACGTATCGTCCACGTAATCCAACATCACGCAACCTTCGGCTATTCATGTCTGTGTGCCGCTATCATGCCAGATTTTGATCGTCATTTGGATTGCGTTTTCTGCATATGTACTATGCGTCAAACGCATAGCTCATGCGGCGGATCGGGCCGACGCTTCCGGATTCCGGATTTCGAACACCAAGACGGGCCCGAGCCCCGATTCTTGCCAGACCCATCCTGCTGGGATATGAGCCCGACAAGTCGCACTGTGGCGGTGCCTGCCCGGTCATGGTCCCGACCCTTTGCTCCCAGAGGCCCGACATGCCGAGAATCAACGGAAATGAAATCCGTCCGGGCTACATCCTCGACCACAACGACAGTCTCTGGACGGCAGTCAAGGTTGAGCATGTGAAGCCGGGCAAGGGCGGTGCGTTTGCCCAGGTCGAACTCCGGAATCTGAGAAACGGGTCGAAGCTGAATGAACGATTTCGCAGCGCAGACCGTGTCGAACGGGTACGGCTCGACCAGAAGGACCAGCAATTCCTGTATGAATCCGGCGACGTGCTGGTTTTCATGGACATGGAGTCCTACGACCAGTTCAGCCTGCCGTCGGACATCTTCGGCGAACGACGGCCGTTCCTGACGGAAGGGATGGTCGTCCGGGTCGAATACCATGAGTCCGAAGCGCTCAGCGCTCAGCTGCCACAGAAAGTCACCTGCCAGGTTGTTGAAGCCGAGCCAGCGGTCAAGGGCCAGACGGCCGCAAGCAGTTTCAAGCCGGCACTGCTCGACAACGGGTACCGTATCATGGTTCCGCCGTTCATCAATCCCGGCGAGGATGTCGTCGTGAACACCGAAACTCTGGAATACGCCGGACGGGCGTGATCAGCCGGTGGTCCATCACCCGTCTCCATTCTTCCATCAGGCGTTTGTTTGCGGTTCCGTTGTCTTCGCTCGTGGCTGAAGCACGATACAGGTCGTTGATCCGGTGGCGTAGATTCGCTGGTCAGCGGACCCGACGATCGTACCACAGGCAACCCCTGTAGTCGTCCCTGCGTGCTGCACCGTGCCCACGGCTTCAACCATGGTGCCGAGCCCAATGCCGCGCGTGATGTTCACCTTGAATTCAAGGGTCGTGTAACCGGCCCCACGCGGCAGTGTGGTCATAAAGGCGCAGGCCATCGCACTGTCGAGGAAGGTTCCGTACCAGCCACCATGGACGGTGCCGAGCGGATTGCAGACAGCGAACGCCGGCGAACCGGAAAAGCACACCCGGCCTCTCGACACTGCGGTCAGCCGGAACCCCATCAATTCGCCAGTGAACACTCCGTCGCCTGAAGACGACGGCTTCGCGGCCAAGCTACGCGGCAACC
>JAPPHA010000086.1 GCA_028874915.1 Paracoccaceae bacterium | reverse complement strand
TCAGAAATACCCCGAAATCGGCAGATTCACGCCAAGAAACGTTAAACATGGGTTAGGCGAAATGCTGCGCCTGAACGCGGCAGTCGAGGATGCGTTGCGCGTGCTGGCCGAACTTGAGCCGGCGTTCGCCAGGGAGCTTCGCTAAGTCACTGTTCGAAAGTTTGCGACACCATGTCCGCTCCAAGGAATGGCTGGGCCACCTCGAGAATTCACGCCACGTGAGCTGGAAGGTGGTGCGGCCCCAGCGGCCGGCGCGCTCAACTTCAACGTGAAGGGCCATCTCCATTTCATGGCGGCGGACGTCTCATCTCCGAAGGTAATCCGCGCGTCTTCCAGGAGTCCGTCTGTGATGTCGTTTTCATCACTCGCGGTGAGCGGATTCCGAGCTCCTCGGGTTGCGGCAGGCATGCTGGTGCGTCGGCGTTTCGGCGACGAGCGGCGGCACCCCCTGCTCGCAGAGCGCCACGGCATGCGGGCACCGTGGCAGAAAGGGACACGCCGCGCCGACCGAGGGTTCGACGCCCACGACGGAACCATCCCACTCCCAGGACGGCTTGAGCGCCTCCTCCGGCTCGGACACGACCGGAATGGATGACAGAAGCATCGCGTTGTAGCGGTGCAGCGGATTCGAGAACAGTTCCGCCGTTGCGCCACGCTCGACCACGTAGCCGCGGTAGAGCACGACGACCTCGTCCGCGATGTTGCGAACCACGCTGAGATCATGGGTGATGAACAGGTAGGTCAACTGGTACTGCGCCTGCAGTTCGACAAGCAGTTGCAGGATGCGGGCCTGGACCGACACGTCGAGCGACGAGGTCGGCTCGTCGAGCACGATCACGTCGGGCTCCGGCGCAAGGGCCCGCGCCAGGGCCACGCGCTGACGCTGGCCCCCGGAGAGCGTGTAGGGATACCGTTCCATGAAGTCGGCCGAAACGCCCACGATTTCCAGGAGTTCGGCCACGCGGTCACGGCGCTGACGCCGCGAACGATCGCTGTGGATCGCGATCGGCAGCTCGAGGATCTGGCGCAGGTTCCGCTTGGGATTCAGCGTCGTGTAGGGGCTCTGCTGCACGACCTGAATCCGCCGCCGCATGTCGGTGTCGCGGGTTGCGGTGATTTCACGCCCTTCGAACAGGATCCGGCCCGACGTCGGCCGGTCGATGCCGAGGATCTGGTTGCCCAGCGTGGTCTTGCCCGATCCGGATTCACCGACCACCGCGACAGTCTGACCGCGGCGAATGTCCAGGCTCACGCCGGCAAGCGCTGAAACCGTGCGGCTGCCGACGGTGAAATCCCGCCGCAGATCCTCGATGCGGATCAGAACGGGATCCTCCGCGGGAGGCACGAGAGACTCAGCCACTGAAGTCAAGAACACACCTCACCCGGTGGCCGGGCTCCGGCTCGGCGAACGGCGGATTGCCGCAAGCGGCCCGCGCATGGGGACAGCGCGGCTGAAAACGGCATCCAACCGGCGGGTCTGTGTAGTCGGGGACCTGGCCGGGGATCGGCTGCGGCAGACCCTCGCCCGTCAACCGCGGGACGGCGGCGAGAAGCGCCTGGGTGTAGGGGTGCCTCGGCGCCTCGAACAGTCGTGCCGTCTCGGCCTCTTCGACGATCGTGCCGGAATACATGACATAGACCCGTTGGGCGAATGTGCGCACGACCCCAAGGTTGTGGGTGATCAGCAGAACCGCGGCGCCGACTTCGTCCGTGAGCGCCTTCATCAGGCGCAACGTCTGTTCCTGGACCGTCACGTCGAGGGCCGAACCCGGTTCGTCCGCGACGACGACTCGGGGCCGATTGACCAATGCCATCGTGATGAGAATCCGCTGGTTGAGGCCGCCACTGAGCTGGAACGGGTACGACGCGAGCACACGTTCGGCATCGACGATATGCACGTGGCGCAGCGCCTCTGCGGCCCGCTCATGCGCCTCCGCCCGTGACGTCCCCGGATCGCCCCGCCGGATCGCCGTGACCAGCTGATCGCCGACCGTGAAGACCGGGTTCAGGGCTGCACCCGGATCCTGGAACACCATGCTGATCTGGCGCCCGCGAACGTTTCGCCATCCCCGCTCACCCAGCCCGAGGAGATCGGTGCCTTCGAGCGTCACGCGTCCGTCGATCGACATGTTTCCGCCGTTCATCAGCCCCATCGCAATCAGGGCGGTGCTGGACTTGCCGCAGCCGGATTCCCCCACCAGTGCGACGCGCTCTCCGGCGCCCAGGTGCAAGCTGACGCCATTGAGAATGTGCGCCTCGCCCTCGAACTGGCGAATGCGGAGGTGCAGGTCTTCGACGGTGAGGATGGGATCGGCGTTCACCGTCCTTCTCCGAACATGCTGCGCAGCCCGTCGCCGACCAGGTTGAACGCCAGGACGACCAACAGGATTGCCAGTCCCGGGAAAACCGGCAACCACCACATGTCCGGCTGATAGGTGGCGCCTTCCGCGACCATGGACCCCAGGTCCGGTGTGGGCGGCTCGACCCCAAGCCCCAGGAAACTCAGTGCCGAGGCCACGAGGATGACGAAGCCGAGATCCAGCGTGAACTTGGTCAAGACCGACGGCAGAAGGTTCGGCAGGATCTCGCGAAACAGGATGTGAAGATGCGAGGCGCCAACGACCCGCGCCGCAACGACGAATTCCTCATGTCGCAGGGCTCGGGTCTGGTTGTAGACCATCCGCGTGTACCACGGCCACCAGAGGACCGCGAGCGCGAGCAAGCCGTTGATCAGGGTGCGCTCGAGCACGCCGAGCACGGCCATCGCCAGAACCAGCGCCGGGATCGCCAGGAAGACATCGGTGATCCGCATGATGACCGTGTCGAACCGGCCGCCCATGTAGCCGGCGACAAGCCCGAGCGTGACGCCGAGCGGCGCGGCGAGCCCGAGCACGACGAATCCGATCACCAGCGAGATGCGGTAGCCGTAGACCACCCGGGTGAGCACGTCCCGCCCGACCAGGTCGGTCCCGAACCAATGCTGCAGACTCGGAGGTCGGCTTGTGTTGCCGAAATCCACGAACCGCCCGGCGTGGTTCGGATAGGGCGTCAGGACGGGCGCCAGGACCGCCAGGAACACGATCACGAACAGCAATCCGAGGCCGAACACCGCCAGCGGCTCGGAACTGTAGCGATACCACGCCCGCGACTTGAAGATTCCCAAGATCATTGGTCCCGATACCGGATCCGCGGGTTCATGTAGGCGACGACGATGTCGATGATCATGTTGATGATGAGAAAGAAGGCGGAGATCACGAGGACCGTGCCGACAATTCCGTTCAGGTCCTTTCGGATGATCACCTCGACGCCGTAACGCGCCATTCCCGGCCAGGCGAACACCATCTCCACGAGAAACGCGTTTCCGAGCATGATGGCGAAGTCCAGCCCGAGGATCGTCAGGGTCGGCACCATGGCCGGACGCAAGGCGTATTTGTAGGCGATTTCCCGTTCGGTGTACGCAAACGCCCGCGCCAGCTGGATATACTGGCGGTCGTAGACCTCGGACATGTTCGCTCGGGTCAGGCGCGCCGCGGTGCCGAGCCCGCCCATCGCCAGAGCAAAGGCGGGCAGGACGATGTGACGCAAAGCATCGAAGACAGTCGGCCACAGGCCGGCGATCGCGGAATCGAGTATCAGGAGACCGGTGACCGTGGGCGGCAGCTCAGCCCCGCGCGACACCCGCCCGGCAATCGGAAATATGTCGAGCGCGAAGGCGAAGACGAGCATCAGGAAAATCGCCCACACGAAGGACGGCGTGACGACACCCAGGAGGGCCGCGAGATTGGCGGCGCGATCCACACCCGAATTCCGGTAGCGCGCCGCCACAATGCCGAGCGGTACACCGATGAGCGTCATGATCAGCGCGGCGGCAATGACAAGTTCGAAGGTTGCAGGCAGCGTCGACAGGATGTCGCTGGTCACCGGCCGCTTGGTGTAGAGCGAAATGCCGAGGTCGCCCCGGAACAGGTCTCTCACGAATTCGCCGTACTGCACGACGACGGGCTCGTTCAGCCGCAGTCGCTCGCGCATCATCTCGACCTGCTCGGCCGTGGCCATCGGTCCCAGCGCGATCCGGGCCGGATCTCCCGGGATCAGGCGCGCGACACCGAAGATCAGGATCGAGACTCCGAACAGGACGAGCAGCGATCCGAGGAGACGGCCCAGGAAATAGCGCCAGAGATTCACGCGGGTTCATTCTCCGCAGATGCAAGGATTCGGAGGAAGATCAGGGGCGGCATCTCGAACGGCCGCCCCCTCTCGGCGTGACCTAGTTCATGGTCATTTCACGGAACATGAAGTTCATTCCTTGAACCGCGTAGGTCCGCCCCTCGTCCTGCAGGGCCGGCACGTGCACGACGTCGCGGATCGGGAAGACTCCGACCAACTCGTACGCGAAGACCGACACCTGGTCTTCGACGAGCCTGTGTCCAAGGTCGCGGTAGATCGCCGCCCGCGTCGCCGGATCCGTTTCCGTGCGCCCGGCCTCGATCATGGCGTCGACCTCTTCATTCATGACCCAGTCCACCGAGGCCCAGGTTCCGACGGCATCGCTGTGATACATGGTGAAGAGCATCGAGTCCGGGTCAGGCGTCGTCAGGATGAAGTTTACGGGACTGACATGCGGGGTCCGCTCGGCCGTCGCAGCAAGCTCGGTGAACATCGCCCAGGGTGTCGTCGTGATCGTCGTGTCGAAACCGATCTCGCCGAGATTGAGTTGCATCATCAGCTGGATGCGTTCCTGGATCGGGTTGCCCGCGACCCAGTTGAGCTGGATTTCATACTCGCTCGGATCGTACTGGCACTTCGCGAGTTCGGCCCGTGCGGCGTCGAGGTCGAACTGGCCCGCCGGGATGTTCTCGTCGGAGCCCAGCACGCCCAGCGGCAGCGGGCCATGGGCCCGGCGACCAAACGCAATCCCCTCGGTGACCTTCGTCTGCTCCAGGATGGCGTCATAGTCGTATGCATGTGCGAATGCGCGTCGGCAGTGAACGTCGTCAAGCGGCGGGCGCTGGTTGTTCAGTTTCAGATAGAACGATGAGATGCCTGCCACCTGTCCGAGGGACACCCCTTCTTCGGCCGAGACGGCGGCCTTGATTTCGGGCGCCATCCACTGATCGCCGATATCGAGTTCACCGCGGGTGATCAGTGCGCGCAAGGTTGCCGGTTCGATCGCGTATTGCAACTCGACCGTATCCGGTGCTTCGGCGGGCACGCCGAGGAAATAGTTGGGGTTCTTCTCCATCACCGTCAGTTCCTGCGGATTGTGGGACGAGACGGTGTAAGCGCCGGTCCCGGCCGTGGTCGACGACAGATAGGCCTGACCGTAATCGCCCAGATCGCCGTAGTCGCCTTCGGCCAGGTTTTCGAGAACGGCATCCTGGTCGACGATCGCGAGCCGGACGAGCGAACCCAGGAACGGCGCAAAAGGCTCCGTGAGGGTGATTGACACGGTTCGCGCATCCGGCGTTTCCACGCTCTCGATCACGCCGGCAAAGAGGCTTGAGAAGCCTTGTCCAAGCGTCATCTTGCGTTCGATCGAAAACGCGACATCCTCGGAATCCATCATGTTGCCGCTGTGGAACTGCACGTCGTCGCGCAACGTGAAGGTGTAGGTCTGGCCATCAATGGTCCAGGATTCGGCCAGATGCGGCAGGATGTCCGTGCCACCCGCGGCGGGAATCACCAGCGTGTCGTAGATGTTGTAGAAGATCATCGAGTCGGCGTAGTCGGTCGCCTTCGCCGGATCGATCTCTCCGATCGCGTGCTCGTCGAGGCGCAACACCGTCTGCGCCGAAAGCGGCGCGACCACCGTGAATCCTGAAAGAAGCAGCGCGGTCGCCGCTGTGACCAATGGTCCGTACGATTTTGTCATGACAGTCTCCTTGTGTTCATTGCTGTTGTGACGGGTCGCAGCGACATATCGCCGCAACCCGACGCTACTTCAGAGTGCGCGGGCCGTCTTGCCCACGTCAGGTCTGGCGCCCGTTCGCGCCAGACACCCTGACCCCTTCCGCCGGCGCGCCAGCAAACAGTTTCCACTGCCTGATTTCCTCATCCGGCGGCGGAACGCTGCCGCCCACCCGGCTTGGAAACCAGCCAAGCCGCTGAGCCGTCTCGGAAAGGAATTCCGCATACATCGTCGGCGCAAGCATGGCGTCGAGGACCGGCACACCCAACGCCTCGCGCAGTCTTTCGTGCAGGCCGAAGCCAGCTGTGCATCCGAGGATCAGGACCTCGGCACCGTCTTGCTCGACACAGACCCGGCCCACTTCCGCCATCTGCTCGAAGACGTCCGGCGCGGTTTGCTGTTCCCAGACGCTCAGGCCCACGGCACGCATCGAAGCCATGGCGTGGTCCCGCCCATAAATCCGAACGTTCTCGCTCATCTTGGGTATGTTCTTCGGCGTTCCCACGAGGATCGAAAAGCGGTTGCCCAGGTGCATCGCCATGTCGGTCGCAGCTTGACAGGGCGCCGTCACGATAGCCCTGCCGGACACCTCGCGCGCCTCCCGCAGGCCAATGTCGTAGAAGCAACCGATGACAAAGCCGTCATAGTCGGCGGCGCGCGCATAAACGTGGTGAATCAGGTCCGGGACGATGAGGCCCTCGTAGGCGTGGAAATCGATGTGCCGTGGCTGGTCTGCGGACAGCGCGACGAGGTCGATGGTCGTTCGGTCCGAAACCGCCGCGGCCAGATGTTCTTGCATCTGCACGGCATATCGGTCTGATCCGTCTGCCGGATCGCTCCCGACGACGTGGAGATAGAGCAGTTTGGTCATGCGGCTTTCATCACCCTTGGCTCTTGATTGGCCCGCGTCACGCAAAGATTGCCGAGTGAACCGATGCGCGGTTGCCGCCCTGGCGGGATGCAAACCGTGGTCACGGGTTTCTCCACCTTAACGACCGGCCCCACAAGCGCATGTCCGGCGGGATGGCAATCGCGGATGGTGATCCCGGTCGGATGAACGCCGACGTGATCGAAGCCGAATTCGCCCGGCGCGTCGAGACACCCCGCCGTCGTGATCAATCCGGTCCTGGCGCACTGCCGCAAAAACACCGCATAGATGACCGCCGCGGTTCTGTGAACAAACGGATCGAAACCCGAAACCTCCACCCCCGCCTTGTGGATGGCATTCAGCGCGTCGGCTTCGAAGTCTGGCGGTGCCGAGTCGGCCCTGGTCACACGGACCGCGCCATTCGATTCCGGCGCGGCATCGTTGAACACGACTGTGTCGGTGAATGTGTCGCCGACAGCCGTCGCCACCCGCATCGTCCGTTTGTTTCCGCAAAAAGGCAAGCCCGCAAGAACCCTGTTGCCTCCGCTCACACTGACAAATTATTTCCGTTCATGCAAGCTTGTATACAACATAGGCATATTCGTTTGGGCCTTCTTTCGCCGGCGGGAGCCCGTTGGCTGGACGTCAACTCAGCCACTGCGAGCGAAAACGGGTACCAATTCCGTCGGGTTTGACGCGTGCGGCGCCCGTCTCCGTCCCGGCTGGTCGATCTCGGAATGTTCGACGGCAACGCCCGGATTCCCGGGCACGCCCCGCACGACGGACTGAAGCCGCACAACGGGTCGAGCGAACCCAGTTTGCGTTTGAGTTTCCAAAGCAGGGATTCCACGGATCCGTTCCGGATAACGATCCCGACAATCACCGCCCATTTCGCCAATCGCGTGGGATTGAACGACATGGCTTTGTAAGGGGCCGTTCGGCGGGCCAAGTGCGGACTGATCGACGCCGATTTCGGCAGAGGCGTGATCAAGCAGCGGACCGCCCGCACGTGCGCCGGTCCGCTGCTGCCGGTTACGCGCAATTTGGAAGCATGTGCGCGGGTATATTTGCGTCTATGCTTATTATTTACGCCTGTTGTTTAACTTGCGCCTAGATTGAACGCGCAATCTGGAGTGCTGACATGGCAAGACGCATTGATGAAGAGAGCTTTCAGGCGATCGAGGCGGTGGTAGGACAGCGGCCCGAAGGGATGGATGCACCGGAAATCGCGGCTGCGCTGGACGCCTCGCTGCCGCGCCGAACCCTTCAGTACCGGTTGAAAGCCCTCGTCGATGACAAACGCTTGATGAGGGAGGGGTCCGGTCGTTGGGCCCGGTACCGCTTGCCGGAAGCGGTAACAGTGTCGGTCGGCGCGGCGTCCCCGGGCACGCCCAGAGCCAGTATGCGACTCACGACAATGATTCCGCTTTCGGAGGCGGGAGAAGAAATCCGGAACTACGTTAGACAGCCTGAGGCAGCGCGGGAGCCGGTCGGATACGACCGGAACTTCCTCGATTGCTATCGCCCCAATGCGAGCTTCTACCTGTCGGAACGGGAGCGGATGGAGTTGCTCGAGTTCGGCATGACGGAAGTCGTGGAGCAACCCGCCGGCACGTAACGCAGGGAGGGTGTTGAACCGGTTACTGATTGATCTGTCCTGGAACTCGAGCCGGCTGGAGGGCAACACCTACTCCCTGCTCGAGACAATGCGCTTGATTGAACTCGGCGAGGGGGCGGAAGGCAAGGACTGGCTGGAGGCGCAGATGATCCTGAACCACAGGGACGCCATCGAGATTCTGGTGGATGGCGCTGAGGACATCGGCTTCGACCGCCATACCGTTCTCAATCTGCACGCCGCGCTGTCGGACAACATTCTTGCCGATCCCGAGGCGCCAGGAAGGCTCCGGCATATGGGAGTGGGCATCCACGGCTCGGTCATTCATCCCCTGGACGCACCTCAACTTATCGAAGAGTGTTTCGAACAGATTCTGACCAGGGCCTCTCTGATCGAAGACCCGTTCGAACAGGCTCTCTTTGCGATGGTACAGCTTCCGTATCTGCAGCCCTTCGACGATGTGAACAAGCGAGTATCCAGGCTTGCGGCGAATATTCCGCTGATCAGGGCGAAATTGTCGCCTCTGACCTTCGAGGGACTGCCGCGGGAGCTCTACACGGACGCGATTCTCGGCGTTTACGAGCTAAAGCGCATCGAACTGTTGCGCGATGTCTTCATGTGGACGTACAGGCGGTCGGCGGCGCGCTATTCCGCAGTGCGCATGTCGCTCGGCGAACCCGACCCTTTCAGATGGGTTCACCGGATGGCAATTCGCGAGCTCGTCGGAGATGTCATTCGCCAGGGTTTGGACAAGAGGGCTGCAAGTACACACATTGCCGAATGGGTGGCAGAGCATATCGAAGATGCGGAACATGTGCGCTTTCGCGACGTCGTCGAACGAGAACTGCTGAGCCTTCACGAGGGCAACTTCTCACGCTACCGCATCAGGCCATCCGAATTTGCGGCTTGGAAGACGAACTGGAGCAAGTAGGTGCTGTTCGGTTTGCGGGTTTCATGCGGCCGAAGAGGATTCGAAACGGGGCCTATTTCCCAAGTTGAGGATGACATACGTGCTGACCGTGTGCCGGTCCGTCATGTTGACGATGATGGTGGTGCCCGGCAGGGTGCCGGTGTTCTTCACTGGCTGGCGCTTCGCGCGCGGCACGTCATCTTGCTTGCCAACCAAGTCGGTCTGGTCCGGGTCGGCCTCTGCGGGCCCGATGAACAGATGGTTGTCGGCCTTAGAAGCCTCCCGGAATCCCGGGATTCATGGGTGCTATGTTCTGCTGCTTCAAGATCGCCGTCGATGCTGTCGCCCATACGGGCGGCAGATGCCTTGATGGTATCCCGGGCGAGATGGACGTAAGTGTAGCTCGTGTCTGCCATAAAACTCCCCTTCTTCGGCGATGGCGGATTACGAACTTCGACTTACGGGATGGCGCATGGCGATAATTTCCCTCATCTCGGGATGTTTGCGCGTCTCCAACGGCGGGTTTCCTGCCTCCAAGGCCGAATTCTGCGGCCCGCGCTACCTTCGGCGCATACGTGACCATTTCCGCTCCGGACGGGTCATGAATGGGCAGATGTTTCGGGAGCACCGTCAGGCGTTGTTTCGTTGTGGGCCCTGCCGGCACAGCAGAAGTCTGATTCGGTGGATGTTCAGCGCGACCACCGAGAGCGAGCGCCACCACTCGGGCGAAGCCCTCGGCGCCGGGACCCTGTCGACGCCGCGGTGCCCGAAGTTGTTGATCGCCGATTCCACTGCCGGATGCTGACGGCCCATCGCCACGAACGCGTCACCCTGCTCACGCTTCCAGTCGGCCTTGTTGAGATAGCCCTTCTGTGGCAGCCCGCCGTGATCGAGAATCTCATCGAGACGGGCGCGGTTTCCGGGGCTGCAAAAACCGTGATCAACAAAAGCTTGCCGCACGCATGCTCACCGGCCTTGGTGCCCCAAAAAACGCTGTCCTCGTTGCGGACCGTGGCATTTTACGGACCTTGGCATTGCCGCCTGGACAATCCGCGGTGGCTGCGTAGCACCACCTATCGCTTTCTCGCGCACCTCGCGGCGCCGGCGAGACCAAGGCCGTCAAGACCGCATCATGCGGCTGGGTCGTTGTCTACAGGGAAGTCGCCACCTACGAAGAAAACCGGCAAAACCCGATGCCCATGAAAAAGAATGGTCGGAGTTTTCCCGGGCGAGGTCGTGCCCCACCCGGCATGGCGTGCTTTACCGGGCTGCCGGGCCCTGATATTGTTCGTATACAAACATGTTGCAACGAAGGGGCGTGTTTTGGAGTTGACCGAAACTGATGTTCTCGTCGTCGTTGACATGCAGAATGACTTCTGTGCCGGCGGTGCTCTTCCGACGGCCGACGGACATGAAGTCGTTTCGGTCATCAACACGGTGGGGCGAAAGTTCCAGAATGTCGTCTTGACGCAGGACTGGCATCCCGAGGGCCATGTGTCTTTCGCATCGGCACATCCGGGGAAAAAGCCGCTCGATACCGTCGAAATGCCATACGGGGAACAGATCCTGTGGCCGGATCACGTGGTTCAGAACACGTGGGGTGCCGAGTTCCACCCTGACCTTGACCTGCCGCATGCCCAGCTCGTGATCCGGAAGGGATACCTGAAGGATGTCGATAGTTATTCGGCCTTCTGCATGGTTGACGGAACGACCCGGACAGGCCTTGCCGGCTACTTCGAGGAGCGGAGTATCAAGCGCGTTTTCGTTGCCGGTTGTGCAATTGACTATTGCGTCGGCGGACTCGCCACGGATGCGGTCAAGTCGGGCTTTGACACCTACATCATCGACGATGCGACCGCTTCCATAGACCCGGCACCAGACGCATCGGCCGACCGGGCGTGGCAAGAAGTGAACGCGGCGGGTGTTTCCCGGATAAACAGTTCGGACCTGGACAGAATCCAGACCATTGAACCGTGATGGCTTGATCAGGGTCGGTACCGTTCCCTGGAGGCGATCCTTGGAGAGTTCGGTGCAGCAGATTCATGAGCTGCCGCCGCACGGCCCGTCTCGTATGAACCCTCCCATGGATTCCATAAAACTCGCGCAGGGGACTGTCGCGTTCAGGCGACAGGTGAATGCGCGTTCCTTGTTGCAATAGTTATTTGCCGCCTGTAGATCTTCCTCATGGCTGACAGGTATGCCAGGAACGCAGGTGCGGTCTTCACGCTCAAGTATCATTTGGTCTGGTGTCCGAAGTATCGCCGGAAGGTGCTTACCGGCCGGATTGAAGTTCGGTTGAGACAGCTCCTTGCCGAGGTTGCGGACGAGAAGG
>JAPPHA010000009.1 GCA_028874915.1 Paracoccaceae bacterium | reverse complement strand
TGTCAGGGCGGCATTCCTTCACATTATTCCGTAGGCTTGGGGATCGAGGCTAGTCTACACCACCGACCGCTATGCCGGCAGCGCCAATCTGGTGGCCATCTTCGGCGAAGGTCAGCGAATGGACGTGTCGTTTACCGACATCGCCAATGTCGAAACGGGGGCGTCGCGTGAGGACATCGCATTCTCGGATTTGGAGGCAGTGGGGCTGTACGACGGCGGCCGGTTCTTTGGCCCGAACCACGCCGAAGCCGCCGGCGTCTTCGGTTACAACGAGCTGATCGGTGCGTTCGGAGCAAGGAAGCAGGAATAGTGGACCCCACTTGCGGCTGGCGCCCGCCCTCTATGCAAAAGGTGGATTGAGTCACAGGGAGGTCTTTACGTGCCTGGAGTGAAATCGTGGACAATCGCGGCCTTAACAGCCGCCACATTGGTTAGGAAAACAATTCCGAGCGCGAACGCGGCTGACCTTTACTGAGCTATATGTGAGATAGAAGAAGGGGTCAGAACGACCGCTTACGGGGCCAGTCGGAATTATCCAACGTGGGCCGAAGCGAAAGAATCTGCGTGCCGGAGTTGTCAAGAACGTACACAAGACAGTGAACTTTCAAAAGGCACATTGAAATGTCTTGAGGACAGAGCTTTTGATTGTAAGAACTCCTGCTTTCTTATTCAAGAAACATTTGATCTCTATGACTTTGATGGTTTCAACAAGAAAGTTGCGAAGTTCATGATAACTGCACCCGTTCCATCGAGAGCAAAAGCAGAGGAGTGGGCCCGGAGCACGATCGTTCCATAACTCGAAATCCCATGAAAATCGTATTATTAGAATGCGCCGGCGCGACCTTAGGTCTACTACGTGGATTGGCACCTGCGCCGGCGCCTGGCGCCGCTTCTGTTCGAGGATGACGACCGGGCGGGGGCCCGGGCGCAACGGAGTTCACCGGTGGCGCCTGCCAGGGTTTCCGAGAGTGCCAAGGCCAAGGCCGACAGCAAACGGACGGCCGACGGGCTGCCGGTTCACAGTTTCACGACGCTTCTTGCCGATCTGGCCACGCTGACGCTGAACGAAGCGACGGTCCCGGCCAGTCCCGACCACGGTTTTCCGGTGTTCACGCAGCCGACGCCGCTGCAGGCCCGGGCGTTCGAACTTCTGGAGATCGGCACCGCCAAGGCCCTTCCGTGACGAGCCCTGTCAGGGCTGGTACATGTCGAATCTCGGCGAAAATCGGCTTCATGCTGATGGAAAGGGTTTTTGCAAAGTCCGCTGATGAAGGTCCGATTAGGTGGTGGGCTTTCGGAAGTTCGGCAGGAGACAAGGTTTGTCGCTGCCGCGGACCCTCTCCCGGAGACTGGCCCGCCACCAAGAGCAAGTGGTCCGCGCCCGGAATGTCATGTATTGACAGCAACATTCGCGTCAACTATAGTTGTCGTGTGTTCACAGTCCGAAAAACCGCGTTGTTTGATAAATGGTTGCGCAAGCTTCCAGACCGCCGCGCCACTGCACGGATTGCATCACGCATTCAGCGGCTGGAACACGGCCACCTTGGGGAAGTCAAATACCTCGCGAACGCCGGCCTGGGAGAAATTCGTCTCGACTATGGACCCGGCTACCGACTGTATTTCTGGAAGCATCACCCCACGCTGGTCCTCCTATACGGCGGCCACAAAGACACGCAGAGGCGCGACATTGAGCGCGCTCGGAAAATGGCAAAGGAGCTTCAGAATGACCTTTGATAAAGCTGACCTTGAGGTGAGCCGCTTTGATGCAGCCGAGTATCTGGACTCTCCCGAGGCACAGGCCGAATATCTGGCTGCGGCATTCGAGACAGGTGATGCTGCCTACATCAAGCAAGCGCTCTCCACACTTGCCCGTGCGCGTGGAATGACTGAATTGGCCAACGATGCTGATATCACTCGCCAAGGGCTGTACAAGGCTCTGTCCGAGAACGGCGACCCGCGTCTGTCCACGCTACTTGGTGTAATCAACTCCCTTGGTGTTCGCCTTAGCATCCGGTCAGGCAACTAGGTGGGTTGTCGGATCGGGTCGGTACTGTAATGTTATCGCTCATCTGGACAACAGTCCCGCAATTGATTGGCTTCTGCGTTACAGAACCGCTCAAGCGATCGTTCTTCCTTGCGTTTGGCCTGACCCTACTCGTACCCTTTGCCGAGCTTCGAGGTGCCGGCCGTATTCAGTACCAGGCTGAGGCCGCTTCGATCCGAGGAATTCCCGTCCCGGTGATCCACCACGCTACCGCAACCAATGTGTCCAGTATGCGTAGCATCGTATTGTTGTGCGCCGGCTACGGATGGATTCGACACTGATACGTCAGCCGCGCCAGAGTACGCGCTTGATCGGCACTACCGGACAATCGGCAGTTTCAGCTCCGTATTGGCCGCAGAATCCCGAGCGGAGGGCAACACCCCGGTGGTCACGTCGCTTTGCAGCAGGATTCGCCAGTCGAGCGTGCCTGCTTGGTTCTACGGATGGTCGCCGCAATGAAGCTTGGCGCCCGCATAATGCGCTTCCCTGTGTCACGACACCTGAGTTCGCGAGTACGGGTCTCTAGAACGGCGCTGCTTGGGAAATGCGCCACGGTCAGCGGCGCACGACTCGGCTCTGCTTCGCGCGAGCTAGTTGGCGGAAGCGGGCCTTAACTTTCGCGAACAGTCCTTGTGGGTTGAAACAGTAGTTGAAGACGTCCGGCTGGCCTGGCTTTGGTGATAGCCCGGCATTGGGCCATTCATCGACAATGTGTTCCGACATGATTACTTAGTTTAACGCGTCGTCCAAACCCTAGGCCCGTCTGACGCGCGCCCGGATTTCGATGCCCATCAGATCGCTTTGGGCCGTGTGTGCGTGATCGGCAGCCGCCTGAAGTAGCGCGGGTGAATGGCCGAATCGGTCGCAGCTATTAGACAGGTCGGACGGGTTTGCCCTGGTTGCGACCGGCGGCGGCCTCATGCGTCCAGAGATTGTCGTATAGGAAACCGCGCCCAACTTCGGATCGGAGAGCGCCACCGATTCGTCGTTACGTCACCAGGTTATCGAGCAGTCTCTGCTCCACATCCATTTCGGCGCGCACCATAGTGTCGATCACCACATCGTCGTCGGCGTCCGTCCGATGGCTGCGCTGTGCCGAAGCCCGAAGCCGGTCAAATTATTCCGAAGACATGAGCACGAACTCGCGGCGTGCATGCCGGGTTGTCTCCACCGACTTGCGCTGCGTTTCGCGGTGGAACTGGCCAAAATAGCGCTGAAACTCAAGCGCGCTCAAGTTAGGCATGGAAGTCTTCACAGGCAACAGGTTTCCGCGCAAATGTACAAATGATCCGAAAAAGTGAGACGGGGCCGGTGAGGGGAGGTTTCGCACGGACAAGGCCGATACCGGAAACCATCCTGACTCGTTCTCACCGCGGCTCCTGTGACTTGTCTCCGCAGGCAGATCAACGCGTCAGCATCTGCGTATGGTGCAATCGTATACATCAGCGCCTCGATCCAATCGGCGATCCTCCTTGCGGGCTCGCCAAGGTGGATGACTGTCCAGTTGGCGGCCGGCCGTCCATGGAGGGCGGTGATGCTGCCAAACCGAGACTCGACTTCCGCGCGGCTGATGGCGTCCAAGGGGCGGGTGAGCTCGTCGCCCAGATCCCGGAACGGCATGACGACCTCAACCGATTTCCTTTTGATCGTCCGGGCCGTGCAAGCACGGGGGCGTTCCGCCCGGCGATAGCAAAAGCCTATCTTGCTTGAGCCACGTATTGACTCGTTCTCCCTTGCCTTGGCTTCGTCGCGATCCCTGTTTCGTTCTGGACAGCTGCGTGCTTTCCTGCCGGGTCGGATCGCGACATCCGGCATCGATCAAGCGCGAGCGCAATATTATTCAGGCGTCGTCATGATGATTCCGCATTGCGCATTTTCACTCACGATCGGCCAGAAGCGTCAAGAGCGACGAGTTGATGTAGAGGATTTCGCGCCTCGCCGTGACTTGCTCAAGGACGCTTTGGGCTGCGAGGGTGTTCAGATAGATGGCGGCAGTCTGACGCTTGGCAATATCCGCTTTGACCACGTCACAAGTCCGGCAGTAGGGATGCACGAAGATCAGTTCCGTTAGTTCCCGGGAGTAGATCTTCGGAATCCTCCGTCGAATTGCGGCGCCGGTCGCGTCGAGAAGCTCCCGGGTTGCGCGGATTCTCGCCATCATCCTTTCCACTGTCGTTCTGACAGCGTCCAAATGAAGAGTATCCATGCTTCCCAGTCCTGTCGGGTCGTCACCTCGAGAGATACCGGCAATAGAGAGCACTGTTCCGGATGATGTTCCGGCTGAGATAAAGGACTGGAACGTCGAGCAGGCCCTTGTCGACGAGATAGAGCAGGTTCAACACGCGTCCGGTTCGATCGTTTCCGTCGACGAACGGATGGATCGCCTTGAACTGATATTGCATGACCGCAAGGCGGATCTGGGGGTCGATCTCCTCGGTATCGTGGATGTAGCGCCCCAGTTGGCCAGCTTGCTCCGGAGAACGTCTTCTCCCTCCGGCGGCGTGTAAATGACCTCGTCGGTCGAATCGTTCAACAACGCCGTTCTCGGCGTGTTGCGAATGTCCAGTTCCACGCCCTTGATCGTTCGACAGACCTCGACCGCGATGGCGACCGAAACCGGCAGTTGGTTCAGCATCTCGAATCCGCGGTGCAACGCGGTGCGGTAGCGCAGCGCCTCCCGAGTGGCCGGATCGGCTCGGCCCGCCGTGTCGTTGGCATAGCAGAACAGCCGGTCGGCCGTCGTGACGATATTCTCGATTTCGGAACTCGCCTGTGCTTCCTTCGAGCGGGGGGATCGAACGCCATGTCGATGTGTCCTGCTCTCATCGACGCGCGTTCCGAACATGTCGATCCAGCCGACTTGTCACTTCAACGTGTCGATGAAACGCGATTGCATCGACACATACTGCAATGGCAAGCCAACGAGCCGGCAATGTCGTGCGCTGTCGATCGGGTGACATGTGCTCCACTACGAGCGGACGGGGAAGAATGCCGCAAGCGTGCGTGAACCGGAGACTATAGCGCGACGATCTGGAAGAGGGTCGCTTAACTTGATCGACGCGCCGCGGCCGCGGGTTCGACCTTACGATTTGCGCTGCGTATCGCTGTCACTGGCTGTCGCATCGGAATTGAGGCGGGACCGGCTCGGCGGTCCCGATACGGCGACACCCGCGCCCGGGATCGAACTCACAGACCGCAGCGAGGTGCTTTGGCTCGGGTAGTGCCTCATTGCGCGGCTCTTAACAGGTTTCTCTTTCCCGCTTTAGCTTGAGGGCGCTGCGCCGGCGTTCCGACCAAGCGCAACGACAATGACCCGTGTTACGACCAGCGATAATGATGGAAAAACTCGAAAGATATGCCAGATGATCCGTGGTTTAATATCTATGGTGAATTCAGGCACGCAGTGCGACCGGTTCCGGGCCTCGAAAGGCACGAAGGAATAAGCTTGATAGGCAAACCAAGGTAGCGACCAAATCCAACCAGGCTCGCCCCGAAAGTGCTTCAGGCCGTCAGCGAACGGGTCTGTTCCGGTTGGTTGCAAAACAGAACGTTAGGTGCTGAGAACGCATTTTCCGTATTTCCTCCGAATGCCTCAAACCCTGATCACCATGGGAGAAAGGCTGTACATGGACAGCTTCGCACCAGACTCGGCAGCATCGCGCGTGGCCCCGCAATGGTCCAGGTGAATTCGGCTGTTCCGGAATTCCCCGCATCCCGGCGTCCGCGTCCAATCTGACCCCATGAGCGGCCCCGTCCCACGATTGAGTTCCGACCCCGTCGCCGAGGCTGGACGCATCGACGCACTCGACGTCCTTCGTGGCGTTGCGGTGCTCGGCATCCTCGTGATGAACATCCAGGCGTTCGCGATGCCCTTGGCGGCATATTACAATCCTACCGCCTACGGGACCCTCGACGGCGCGAACCTCTACGTCTGGATCTTTGGCCGGATGTTTGCCGACCAGAAGTTCATGACCATCTTCTCGATGCTTTTCGGGGCGAGCATCGTCCTGATGACGGAACGGGCCGAGGCAAGGGGCGACGGCCGCCGGGTGCATTACCGCCGGATGGGATGGCTGCTCGTCATCGGTCTCCTCCACGCCCACCTTCTCTGGTCCGGCGACATCCTGTTCGTCTATGCGGTTTGCGGGATGCTCGTCTATCCGCTTCGCCGACAGCCGGCAGGTCGACTGCTCGTACTCGGAGTGGCGATGCTCGCGGTCGCCTCGGCCTATTCGGTCGTGACGGGGTTGACGCTTCCGTACTGGCCGGAGGAGGCACGGTCCGGACTCACGGAAGACATGTGGAAACCGACGCCGGAGATGATCGAGGCGGAGCTTGCCGCCTACCGTGGCGGCTGGCTCGACCAGAAACCCATCCGGTCGGCGGACGCCCTTGCTTTCGAGACCTACGTCCTGATTTCCTGGGGCCTGTGGCGCGCAGGGGGGTTGATGCTGATCGGGATGGTGCTGTTTCGGGGCGGGGTTTTCAGCGCGGAGCGTTCGCCGCGATTCTATCTGGCCCTCATCGCGGCGGCAGTCGTTCTCGGACTGCCGCTCGTGGCATACGGCATTGCCATCGACTTCGAGCGCGGGTGGCCGCTCTGGTCGTTCTTTTTGGGTGTGCAGTTCAACTACTGGCCGAGCATTGCGGTCAGCCTCGGCTACGTGGGCGTTGTCATGCTCGCGTGCCGGACGAGGGCGTTGCACGCCTTGACCCGTCCGTTCGCGGCCGTCGGACGGACCGCACTCACCAACTACCTGCTGCAGACGGTCCTTTGCACGACTGTCTTCTACGGCCACGGTCTCGGCTGGTTCGGCTCCGTGGATCGTGTGGGGCAGGCCTGGGTGGTGGCCGCCGTTTGGGCGGTGCAACTCGTGGCTTCATCGCTCTGGTTGCGACGGTTCCGCTTTGGGCCTGCCGAATGGGCATGGCGCTCGGTCACATACGGCGCTCGCCTGCCGTTGCGCCGAGCCCCGGAAGGGGAACTCCGCGGCGCCTGACGAGAGGCGGTCGTTCTCTAAGCGTTTCCGGGCGCCGGCCGAAATACAGGCAGACGCTTGGCGGCTATGGCGTCCACTACCACACCTTCGGTATTGGCTCTCCCGGGTTTCGAGGCCGCGGCAGGCCACATCTATCCCGCCAAGGCCATGCATTGGGGACTTCCAGGATCTCCGGGTTCAATTGACATGAACGCCTGGAAGACCCGAGGTGAACGTCAGCTGCAGCATTTCCAATTCGACCACGACGGATCAGAAACTGACCAAACTTATGAGTCATGTGACGTCGGGGATTCCGGCAAATCCGCGTTGCAACGCCAACGAAGCTCGGGATCAGTCGGTTCTCCTCATCCGTTGGGCTTCCTTCTTCATACTTGACTGGACGCGGAGAGTCCGCGTGACACGGGCGGAAATCGACAGCACCCGGCAAACCTGCCCGTTGATCGGAACATCCGCAGCACTGCCGGGTTTGAACCCGACCCGTTCCTTGGGGGTGCGGCTGTAGACCTGCCGGCTACAGGCAGTCGTCACCAATCATAGCGGTCGACTCCGGGCGGTCATTACCCGGTCAATCCCAGCAACCGGGCTGCGTTGCCGCCGAGGCACCTGTCGCGTATCTCATCGCTGTCGAAGGGAAGAGATTTGAACGAGCGCACACTTTGTCCGAGAGGCCTGACCGGGTAACTGCTGCCGTACAGGAACCGGTAGCTCAGGAAGCCGTTGGCTGCACGAAAGTAGTCGTCGCTCCCGGGCAGTCCGGGGACGTTTACGTAAATGTCGGGTATCAGGTAGACGTTTGGCCGCTGGAAAGCGACGCCGCACATCACCGCGGCCCAGGGAAAGGCGGCATGTGGAACAACGATCGTCAGGTCGGGAAATTGCTGGGCGACACGGTGAATGTGCACTGGCATGCTGTATCCGACATCCGGGCCGACATAGATGCTCGACGTCAGTGATACGATCAGCCCGCGCTCGGTGCATTTCTCGTAGATTGGATAAAGCCGTTCGTCATCGTCATATAGCGGCGGTTCCGACCAGCCGTTGTCGAGCGCGGCGCCCTTGAAGCCAAGGTCCACGCAGCGATCTATGTCCTCGAGAGCCCCGTTGACATCGACGCCGTTGAGCCCGCCGAAGCACACGAACCGTCCGGGAAACAGGTCCCTGAGTTCAACGAGTTCTTCGTAAGGAACCGATCCGTGAGGGCCTCCCGCTTTTCGACCCATGGCAACGGCGACATTGATGCCCGCCTCGTCAAGTTCCTCCACAAAGGCGTCGATCGATGTCTCTTCATAAGACCGGTACGGAGGTTCGATGTTTGTGAACAGCGGTGAGGCCGTAACGGGGTCGGGGTTCTGCGGGCGCGGATTGTAGATTCGCAGTTTTGCGAAACTCTTGAACGGGGGGCGTACCCGAAAATCAATGATCATTGAGACCTCCTCATTAACTCGTATCGTTGGGTTAAAAAACCGGGAACTGATGTTACCGCATCGCCAGCAGCCCTCCATCGACGTAGATGCTTGAACCGGTGATGAAACTCGCATCCTCGGTCGCAAGGAATACTGCAAGACCGGCCGTATCTTCGGGCGTGCCAAAGCGGCCAAGCGCCACGCGCGCCAAGGTCCGTTGACGTTCCGCCGGATCGGACAGTCGCTGCTGATTCAGCGATGTAAGCACCGGGCCCGGTCCAATCGCGTTCACCCGGATTCCGAGTGGCGCCAGGGCGATGGCAAAACCCTGCGTCAAGGCACGCACACCACCTTTGCTGGCTGTATAATGGACACTCGTTGCGCGGGATACCACGGCGGAAGTCGAGGAAATGTTTATGATCGAGGCATTCGTGTGCGGCTGCATGTGCGGTGCAAACACCTGTATTGTGAGAAATGTCCCCGTAAGGTTGACGCCGATGATCCTGTTCCATTCTGTTTCCGGCAATTCCAGTGCCGGATAATGGCTGTTGACCCCGGCACCGTTCACGAGAATGTCGATCCTGCCGGCCCATGACTTGATTTCCCGCGCAACTCTCTCGGAATCAACCCGGCTCGTCACGTCCAGTTCGAATGCGCTGGCAGATTGTCCATCGGCGTCAAGATCGCCGGCGAGGTCGCGCGCGCGCGCTGCGTCAATATCCACAACCGCGACCTTTGCGCCCTCGGCGTGCATCCTCCGGACGATCCCGGAACCCAACCCGCCAGAACCGCCGGTGACTGCCGCCACCTTTCCCTCAAGTCGCATAGGCGTCACGATCCACAATCGGCCAAGTCCACGATCTGTGGCATGGACGAAACAGTGCCGGGCGCTTCATCAAGTCTCCCCCAGGAATTCGAGAAGATTTGTCCGGAGAATGGCGTCACGGTTTGGTTCGGATATTCCAGCCTCATCGAAGCCGGACATGGACGCCTCAAGGGACTGCGAGGGATAGGCGGTTCCGAAGATGATCTTCTTGCACAGGATAGGGTGCCTTGCGGCTTCAACAAAGTCGGTGCGACCAGGCAACCCCGGGGTGTTCATGTACAAGTCCGGGATCAGCCATACATTTGGCAGCTTTGCGGCAACCGCCAGCATGGGAGTCACCATCGGCCAGGACGCATGACTGACAACGATCCGCAGGGTCCTGAAGTCCATGGCGACGCGTTGCAGGGTACAGGGGTCGCAGAAACTGAGGTCCGGACCGGAGTTTATGCTCATGGAGACGGATACGGGAACACTCCTGGCTTCGCAGAATGCGTAGACGGGGTAAAACGCCGGATCGTTGACCCGGAGAGGTGGTTGCAGCCAGCCCGGGTCGAGCGCAATGCCGTCGAGATTCAATTCCTCGATGCAGCGCATTGTTTCCATGAGGTTGTCCAGAGGAGTGGATTCACCGACGCCACCGAATGTCCAGAACCTGTCACCATGCTCTCGTCGCAACGAGGCGATGGTGTCGTTCGGGATCCAGGCATTGGTTGCTGTGTGCCGCCCCATTGCAAGCCCCCGGGCGATACCGACTTCATCCATTTCCGAAAACAGCGCAGGCATCGAGCGTTGGGAAATCGAAGCCGGCGGAACCGCGTAGCTGACGAGGCCCTGTTTCATCTTCGTATTGTAACGTGGCAGCTTCAGGAATTCGCCGAAAGGCGGGCGAATCCTCGCGTCAAAGTATCCGTTTCTGTTGCTCATGGACCCACACTTCTTCCGTTAGTCTGGCCAGGTTCGCCGACGGCGGCAGTCGTCGTATCGTTGCCGCGGTCAGCAAAAACCAATACATCGCGCGACAAGGCGCTGACATTGACCCGGTCGCCGATTGCAAGCGGTTCCTCACTCGTGATTGTCACGACATTCACCGACGCGTTACCGGCCTGAACCGAGTATTCGACAGCAGTGCCCTTGTATTGCACAAGGGTGATCGTCGCCGTGCCGGCCTTGGCGGGTTCGATTCGAAGCCGTTCAGGGTAAATCGCCACCCGGGCCGGTCCCTTCGCGATCGTCTTCTCGCTGGAGAGCGCGCCGAAAGGAGTATCGACGGTCCCTCGCGAGTCGACGGTCGCGTCAAAGACGTTGGCGCCGAGGAACCAGGCGACGTATTCCGAAACCGGACTGTTGTGCACCTCCTGTGGAGTGCCGATCTGTTCAATCCTCGCTGTCGTCATGACCGCAACCGACGTTCCGAGGGACAACGCCTCGGCCTGATCGTGGGTCACGTAGATTCCGCTGAATTCCAAGCGGTTGTGCAGGCCGGCAATCTCGTCTCGAAGCTGGCGTCGCAGGTTCGCGTCGAGGTTGCTGAGCGGTTCGTCGAAGAGCAACACCGCCGGTTCCGCGACGATCGCCCGTGCCAGCGCGACCCTTTGCTGTTGGCCACCGCTCAGTTGGCCCGGGTACTGATCCGCAAGAGGGCCGCATCGCACGAGATCAAGTGCCGCGTTCACGGTCGGCAGGAGATCCCTTTGTGCAAAACCACGGCGCTTGAGTGGAAACGCCACGTTTTCACGCGCCGTCATGTGAGGCCACAGCGAATACGCCTGAAAGATCATTCCCAGGTTTCTGCCGTTTGGGGGCACGTTTATCAGGCCCTTCGAGCCGAACACCTCACGCCCCGCGATCGTGATCCGTCCTTCATCCGGTTTGAGCAGGCCCGCGACAGCATTCAGAAGTGTGCTCTTGCCGCAACCGCTCGGCCCCAGGAGAACCAACAGTTCGCCCTGGCGAACTTCGACCGAAATCCGGTCAAGCGCGAGGATTTCCTTGCGTCCCCGCTGATAGGTGATTGACAGGTTTTCGACGCCGACCCCTATCGTGCCACTGCTGCCGGGCGCGGCCAACCTCATGACGCCTCACCGGTCGTGCGTCCGCCGAGGATCGTGATCAGGCTGACACCGATCAAGGAGACGCTGATCATCACGATGGCGATTGCGGCGGTGTCCGTGAAGGTGCCGTTGTTGTAGCTGTCGAAGAGCCGTGTCGACATCACTTGATTGCTGGGGGTTCGCAACAGCGACGACGCCGAGAACTCCCTGGACATGAGGACGAACATGAGCAGCCCGGCCGACGCGACGCTGCGACGGAGCATCGGAAGGATAATCCAGACAACGGTCCGCAGGCGTCCGGCTCCACAGACCCTAGCCGCGGCCTCGTGCGACGGGCCCATCTGGACGAGGCCGCTTTGGATCATCCTGACACCATGCGGAAGATACAGGACGAAATAGGCGATGACGAAGAGCCAACCCGATCCGTAGAGGCCGAATTGCCCGACCGCGAAAATCAAGAAGATCCCGAGCCCGAGCACGACATGCGGAATGGTTAGCGGAAGATTGATCGTGTAGTCCACGAATGCGCTGAACCGGCCGGACGGCGCAGACAGCATGTACCGGGCCACAACGAAAGAGCCAACGAGCGCTGCCACCACACCGATGGCGCTCAGTTGTATCGAATTCAGGATCGACGTCCGGATCGTGGAATTCTGCCAGATCTCGACAAAGGAATCCAAGCTGAACCTGTCGACCATGATGGTGGCCGACCAGTAAGGTGAAAGTGCAACGATGAGAAGCGCCGTAACTGCGGGAACAACCGCGATGAAGGCATAGATGATGATTGGAATGATAAGGTAGTTGCGAGGCTGTCTTTGGCCGCCAACCCCCTTGCTCGCAACGGAAAACCGGTTCACGTCTCCGACGGCCATCCGCTGAAGGAACACGAGGGCGAAGCCTGCCAGGATGAGTGGCAGTGCCAGGAATGCCGCTGTCGCTTCCTGGGGAATGGACCGAACTTCAAGCTGGTTGAAGATCTCCGTCGTGATGACGTTGATCCCGTGATTGGATCCCAGCACCAGCGGCACCGTGAACTGGCCGAGGCCGAGGAGCATTACGATCACTGCACCATAGATGATCGCCGGGCGGATGATGCGCAGTACGATCCGGAACTGGGCGCCGATCCAACTCGAACCGGAGACCATCGCTGCACTCTCTAGTGCGGGATCGACGGCGCGAAGTGCGGTCGAGACAAACAGAAAGACAAACGGAATTAGGTAAATCGTGTCGATAACGATGATTCCCGACAGGGAACGAATGTCGACAGGGCCAGATTTGCCATCAAAGAACGGAGTCGCCCGCAGGATTACGTTCGCATAGCCGATGCGCGGCGAGAACAGGAAGATCCAGCCTATGACGCCGGCGATCGGCGGTACGAAGAGCGAACTCGTCGTCAGGATGGAGGCAATTCGGGCATAGCGCGGCGACAACTGGCCCGTCGACCACCCGAAAAACGTCCCGAAAGTCAATGCGAGAACAAGGGTGCCGCCGGCGAGCACGAAGGTGTTGACGATCGTCCGGCCGATATTTGGGAGTGCAGCGACGACCTGCAACTGCTCCCAGAACCGGGTCATGGGTTCATACATGACCTGGACAATGGGAGCGAAAATCATCGCGAGGATCAGGACGATCGCGGCTCGGCTCAAGACCAGCGCCCAGTCGACCGTCCCGCGCCGCACGAAGTCCATGAGCCAGCTTGTCCGCGATGCGTATTCGCGGAAAGCTGGCTCAGTCGCGGACTCAGGTGATGTCAACAGCCTTGCGACCTACATGCTGCCAAATACTCTGGCAGTGTTTGCCGTTATTGCGGGATCGCCTGCTGGAAGGTTTTTTCCCACCACCTCGTCAGGTTTATGGCATCCTGTGCCGTCACGGACTCTTCGTTGACGTTAATGGGCAGTTCGCCCGTCCCAAGCACGCTGACGCCACCGTCGGTATTCAGGATCGCCTGGCCGTCCGGTCCCATCATGTAATCGAGAAGCAGCTTGCCGGCATTCGGGTTCGGGCCTCCCTCCAGGGCCATGGCCCATTGCGTGAGAGCCCAAACTTTTGAATCGGGTGTGGCCCAGTCGATCGGTGCACCATCGCGCTTCAAACCGGCGGCCTGCCAACCAAACGCCAATGCAATGTCGGATTCTCCGGCCGCGATTCCCTGGACCAACGCGTTCACGGATGGTCCGGTCACGATGCCGTCCGCGGCGATCGATTCCCAGAACTCGTCGCCGAGAAAATCACGGGTCCGGAGATAGTAGGCGGTACGGAACACGGAGGCCGGAGATCCGACGGCCGTAATGTATCCTTTTCCGATCATGTCCTCGTACTTCGTGGGCGCCGGTTGGACAGCGTCGGTGTTGTAGATGATCACGACCGGGTCGGCCGTCATCTGTACGCTGCCATGCGGAAATGCAAAGTCCTCCGGCCAGTTAGCCGCGTTTGGCCCACTGGGAACTCAGACGGGAGTCTGTTCAGCAATTCGCGAGTGGGAAATCGGCCCGGCCGTGTAAAACACGTCGGCCTGCGGCGCGCCCGCCTGCAGCTCGCCCATCAACCGTGACGTTTGTGCCCGTGCCGACCCACGGAGCCATTCGCCCGTAATTCCGTATTCCGCTTCGAACGCCTTGAGGAGTGCTTCCGCCTGAGCGTTTGACTTCGCCAGGTACAGCACGACCTTGCCCTCGGCCTTGGCCGCATCGACAACATCCTGCCACTCGTCAGCAGATGCGCCCACACCTCCCAATGCCGAGACAATTCCCCCAACCACCAGCGATTTCAGAATTCTTGGAACTTTCATCTTTCGTTCTCCTCCCTTGTACTAACAAAGTTTTGTAACAGAAATCGGAAAACGAAACAATAACTGCACCTGGCCCCGCCGGAGCAGTGTCGTCAAATGGCGATCTAGAGTCCGGGTTTGTCCGACAACCGAAGAAGGCTTCAGACCGGAAACAGGAACACGGGCCAGGCACATGAAGACGGTACGACCGGCGGGATACCGGGGGTTTACCATGTGCCGGACTTGATGGCCCGACGTGTTGTTCATTGAATTGAAACGACTTATCCCGACGTTCGCGAAGAGTCGGTTCGCCGCGTCGGTCGGGCCTCCCGCTTCATTGTTGACCGGATGGAATTACGCGCTTCGCGCTTTCAGGTCCCGTCAGAATCCGCAGGGTGTCGTGCTCTGCAGTGTGATCCACAAATGGCTCTATCCCGTTGTCCGGCAGTTCACCGAGGCCATCCTTGTCATTTTCAGAAAACCTCTCCCGGGTGCGGGAAGCAATCGACGATGCCGTCACCGGCAATTTCGCGTCATCATAAGTTTCTGCCGGATTTCGCGCATGACCATCATCGGGCAATTGGGTCGAGGGTGCAGAGTATCAGCTTGTTGCAAATGAATTCGTAAGGGACAAATCGCCGTGGTGTTTGGTTGAGTGTGGGAGAAAACAGATGAAAAATTTACCGGAAAACGCTTCCGAAAAAGTTCCCTACCATTCTGCAAAACTGCCGTCACTGTGCCGCCAGATCGGATTGCGCCAGCGGTGGCCTTGCCTTGCCGCATCGTGGAGGGCGTCTTCATTGATCTCGATTCCAAGCCCCGGTCGCGTTGGGATCGTGACCGCGCCGTCGGCATAGTGGAGATTGCATGCGGGCATTACGTAGGGAATTGGGGCGTCCGGGTCATGCAATCCCAAACATTGCTCCTGCAACTGGGCATTGTAGCAGACGCCATCCAGCTGCAGGCACGCGGCCAGCGAAACAGGACCGAGGGGGCAGTGAAACGCCACGCCAACGTCATAACATTCGGCCATAGCCGCGATCTTTCGCGTCTCGGTGATGCCGCCCGCGTGACTTGGGTCAGGTTGGATTATGTCGACATGACCGGACTCCAGGAAGGGCCTGAATTCCCAGCGGGAGCAAAGCCGTTCCCCGAGGGCAAGTGGCGTCGATGTCATCCGCGAGATCACGGACAAAGCAGCCGCATGCTCACTAATGACGGGCTCCTCGATGAACGCCGGGCGAAACTGTTCAAGCGCGGAAACCAGGACCTTTGCCGCCCCGCGATGAGCACGGCCATGGAAATCGATACCGAGACCGATTTCAGGACCGATAGCGGATCGAACCGCACCGACACGGGCGACCGCCTCGTCGATTGCGGCATTCGAGGCGATGAACCCGATCGCTTCGGTAGCGTTCATCTTCAGGAACTTCAGGCCTTTCTTGACGTGGTCGAGTGCCTGTCGTGCAAGTTCCTCTTTGTTGCTTCCCCGGATCGAAGCATAGACCTGTACCCGATCCCGGACGGGACCACCCAAGAGAGCATGCACCGGTTGACCGAGTGATTTCCCCTTGATGTCCCACAACGCCTGGTCAATTCCGGCGAGCGCACTCATGTGCAAGGCGCCGCCTCGGTAATATCCGCCCCTGTACAGCACGTTCCAGTGATCCTCTATCGGTTCGGGGTCCTTGCCAATAAGGTATTCGGACATCTCCCCGACCAGCTCGGCAACCGTGTGCGCCCGTCCTTCGACGACCGGTTCGCCCCACCCGGTGATACCCGCATCCGTTTCGATCCTGAGAAAGCACCACCGTGGCGGAACCAGGTACGTGTCCAATCGCACGATTTTCATGTGGCAAACCTCGCCAGAGTGGTTCTGGATCGCGGACGGCAGGATAACAGTCCGGTCGTCATGCGGCAGTACCCGACCTGATCGAAAAGCCCGGGATCCGGCTGCGGATCACGGCCTGGGAAAACGTATCCGCGTCCTCCCCGCTTCGCGCCTCTTGAGGTTCGCGAACACGAGCCCATGCCTGGTCCGGATCCGGTGACGGGATGGATTCGACCAACTGGACGGTGTAGGGGTGTTTCGGGTCGCAGATGACTTCATCCGGAAGCCCCGCTTCAACGACCCTTCCCCGGCGCAGGACAATGACGCCGTCGCTCGACCGGTAGGCGGTGGCCAGGTCGTGCGTGATATAGAAAACGGAAATCCCGAAGTCGTCCCTGAGTTGCCGGATGTTCTCGAGAATCGTCGCACGCAAGGATGCGTCAACCATCGAAACAGGTTCATCCGCGACGATGAGCTTCGGCCGGAGCGCGACCGCCCGCGCCACCATGATCCGCTGCCTTTGTCCGCCGGACAGCTGGTGCGCGTGGCTTCCGAAGGTCGCGCCTGGCTCAAGGCCCACGCGCTGCAGGGAGTGGGCCATGATGTCGTAGGCCTCGGCCCTGTTCGCCGCGACGCCGAAACGGCGGAGCGGGACGGTGAACGCGTGGTCGATTGTATAGAATGGATTAAACGAAGCATACGGATCCTGGAATACCGCCTGAACCTGCCGTCTGAAGTCCGTTTTTTCACGCCGCTTCATTGTCGCGACATCCCGGCCTCCAAACATGATCCTCCCCGTGGTGGGTTTCTGAAAGCCCAGCATTAGGTTGCCGCATGCCGATTTCCCGCTCCCGCTTTGCCCGACCATGGCAATGATTTTGGGATTGCTCCGGGAGAACCGCAGCGAAACGGGCTTCAATGCAACCACATCCTTTTTGAAAATCCCGCGCTGGTAGGTCTTCGATGCATTTTCCAGACTCAACAGCGTATCGTCGTCTTCGACATGGCCCGGACGATCTCCGGCGCACACTTGCAGGGCAGGCCGGCGCACGGGCATGGCCGGAACCGACGTGATCAACTCCCGCGTGTATGCCGCCCGGGGCGACTTGAATACCTGCCTGGTCGATCCGACCTCGACGATGCGGCCTTCGCGCATGACCACCAGCCGATCCACGAACTGCGCCATCAGGCCCATGTCGTGCCCGATCAGGATCAGGCCTGAGCCAAGCTCCCCTTGCACCCGGTCCAGCGTCTGCATGACCCGACGTTGAGTAATTACGTCCAGCGCACTTGTGGGTTCGTCTGCGATCAGGAGTCTTGGCTTCAGCGCAATCGCGACCGCGATGCAGGCCCGTTGTTTCATGCCTCCGGACAACTCGTGCGGATACCGCGCACTGGCATCACGTGGCAAACCCGCCTTTTCCATAAGTTCACTGACAACGGCGCGACGTTCGCCGCGCCCCATCCGTACGCCGTGGTCTTCCATTCCGTCGAGCACCGAATCCCGGACCTTCTGGACGGGATTGAGAGAGTTCATCGCCCCCTGGGGGATGTAACTGATTGTTCTCAATCGTTCGGCCTTGATTTCGTCGCGCGACAGGCCGAGCAGGTCGAGATCCCCCATCTTGGCGACCCCGTTCGTGACCCGGCCAGGGTTTGGAACCAGGCCCATGAGTGCCAGGGCGGTCGTTGTCTTGCCTGAACCGCTTTCGCCGACGAACCCGAGTTTCTCACCAGGTGCAATATCGAAATTGACATCGCGCACTGCGTTTATCTTGTGCGTGTCCGTAACAAAGCTCACGGACAGGTCCCGGACCTTGAGGAGCGGTGCCATCAGCGTATGTCCTGGCGAAGGCGCGGATTGGCGAATTCATCCAGGCCGGACGAGAGCATGTAAAATCCCACGAAGAGCAGGATGATGACGAAGACCGGAGGTACGATCCACCACCAAAGACCCTGCAAAAACGCCGAGTAGTACATCATCCAGTAAACGGTCATTCCGAGCGTCGGTTCGTTTTGCGGCCCGAGGCCCATGGCCTGGAGGCCGACGGCAGCAAGAATCGACGCCGACACTGCCAACACGAATACGGCCACCAGGTAGGGGAGGAGGTTCGGCACCAGTTCGCGCACGATGATTTCGAAACCGGACATGCCAGAGAGGCGGGCCGTGTCGACATAGCCCATGTTCCGCATGACGAGAACCTGGCTGCGAACCTGCCGTGTCGGGCGGCGCCACGCCAAGAGCGAGATGATGAACGCCATGGATAGCGAGGACAGCTGGCCCTGGATCGACGCGGCGATCACGACAAGGATCAATATCGCCGGCACCGTCAAGAGGACGTCCACGATCCAGTTTACGACATTGTCAACCCAGCCGCCAAAGTAGCCCGATGCAAACCCGAGTGCGCTGCCGAGGACGGTTCCGAGCGCCGCGGCGATGATGCCTGTGCGCATGGTCAGCCAGGTTCCGGCGATCGTGACGGCAAGGACGTCGCGGCCCTGCGTATCGGTGCCGAAGGGGTTTTGGGCGTTCGGCGGCAAGTAGGGTGTCGCTGACAGGGGTTGCGCGAGTTCCACGGGCCAAAGGAGGCGCCCGAATCCGGCGAACGTCACCAGGAAGCAGAGGAGCGCGAGTCCGATCGGAAACGCCGGGTTCCTGCGGCAGTAGCTCAGGAGCCGGTCCATGAATTGACGTTCATGCGCAGGCGTGGTCCCAAGCACGATGATGTGGTCTTCGGACTTCGGGCTTGCGGGAATCGGTTTGCCGGTCGAGGCATGCCCTTTCGTCATGGCGCGCCCTGGCGAACCCTCGGGTCGAGGAGGGGATAAATGAGATCTAGCACAAGGGTGACGAAGCAGATCGTCAGGACAAGGATCATGACGATGCCGTACACTGTGAAGTAGTCTGCACCGCGCACGGCCTGAAGGAGCAAGTTACCCAGGCCCGGGTACGAAAAGACGATCTCGACAAGTATGGCACCGGTGACCACCTGTCCCAGCGCCAAACCCAGCGTCGTCACCTGGGGAAGGATCGCGTTCCGGATCCCGTAACTGAAAAACATGCGCCGATCGCTCAGGCCGCGGGCGCGGGCGAAGGTCATGTAGTCCTGGCCCGCGACAGTGACCATCATTCCCCGCATTGCCAAGGCCCAGATGCCAATCGACGAAAGGACGATCGAGGCGGCTGGCAAGCAGGCATGGTAGAGGACGTTGAACGCAAAATCCAATTCCCAACTCGGCAGCACCAGGGGAGAAAATCCACCGCCGGTCGGAAACCAGCGCAGTTGATACCCGAGGAAGAAGATTAGCAGGAGACCGACCAAGTAGAAGGGAACGGCGGCAAACACCATCATGAGCGGCATGAGCGTGCCGGTCATGGCGTTTTTTCGCCATACGGCAAATGCTCCAAGGAACGACCCGGCCAGGAAGGCGATCAGCGTGGTCGTGATCATCAGCCCGATCGTCCAGGGAAGGGCCTGTCCGATCAGCGTCCAGACACGTGTCGGGAAATAGGCGATCGAATACCCGAAATCCAGGCGCATCATGTCCCAAAGATAATTGAGATATTGTTCCCAAATCGGCAGATCGAGCCCGAAGCGCTCGTTGTAGCTGGCGATCATGGCACTCAGGGCGTCGGCGCTCATTGTCCCGCCGGAATCCCCCAACTGCGCCAACCGCTCGGCGATCGGATCGCCGCCCGAGAATCTGGGCAAGAAGAAGTTGAGCGTCGCGGCACCGAAAAAAACAAACGCCGTCAAGACGAGCCGCTTTATGATCCTGGAAAGGTCCATGGCCCCTCCCAAGCCACACATGTCTTGGATCCGGAGGATCGAACTCGGCGCGCGGCCGTTCCCTTCCGGAGAGTTCCGGCGAGCCGGTTCACCGACCCGCCCGCCGGAAACGGGGACTCAGTTCCCCGCGCGTTCCAGGTTCAGGAACAGGTATCCTGCCTGACCGGTGATGTACCAGAACGCGGGCTGAATATACGGGTTTTCCGCGCTTGGATAATTGGTCCAGTAGGTTTGGTTCATCGGAATACGATGGTACCATTGGCTGAGCGGAGCTTCTATGGCATCCGCGTACCACAGATCCATCGCCTCGGCGAACACATCCAGCGCTGCCGGATCGCCGTCCGCGAACGTCGCGAATTCATCGACCAACGCGGAATACTCTTCGTTGCACCAGCGCGCGATCGCCCGGCTGACGATCCCGCTGTCCAGCGGGAACGCATTGTCGCAGTGATAAAGCCGCAGCGTCTCGAGCGGTGAGTCGATCGACCCGTTGTGACCGAAGATTCCGATATCGTACTGACCGGTGAACAGCATCTTCGGCGTTTCCGGCGAAGAAGCAAAGCTCACGTCGAATCCGGAGTTTCGCAACAGCTGGATAACGACCGGCCCGACGGCCCGCTTCGGCGGTATCACCTGGACTTCGTAGGAAATCCGCTGGCCGTCCCTGGCCCAGAAACCTTCAGCGTCCTTCTGGTAGCCAGCGGCTTCCATCAGCGCCACGGACCCTTCGGGATCGAACTTCGCAGCACCATGCCTTTCCGCCGCCGCCTCGGACAACTCGATGTATGGCATGAGCGGCGCATAGGCCGGGAATGGCGTCCGTGAGGCTTCGGAAGCTCCGGTATAGGCCACTGCGATCAGCTTTTCGCGGTCGATCGCCAGGTCCATTGCGCGGCGAACGGCCTTTTCGGGCAGGTTGTCAGACTGCATGTTGAAATACAGCGAGCTTTCCCACCAATCGAGGCTGCCATAGGGATTGGCGTCGCCGCTGAAGGTCGTCACTTTCGGGTTCTGGCGTATGATGTTCTGGATCAACGCCGCGGTCGGGAAGTCCATCGTGATGTCGGCGGTGTTCGTCGCAATCAGCTGGGCGCCCCGGTCCGTGTTCACGAATGGAACCCCGACGATCCGCTCCATTTCCGGCAGCGCATGGAAGCCGGTTTCGGCAGCCCACCAGTCGTCGCGGCGGTCCATGAAGATCTGCGTTGGCGAAGAGACGACGAGTGTCCAAGGTCCCGTCGTTACGGGCCATCCCGCCTCAGGGTTGTAATTGGTGAACTCGGCCGGATTGTCGGTCATGGACCAGATGTGCTCGGGCAGCCAGAACAGACCATTGCCGAAATAGTTCATCAGGAAACGCCGGGCATAGCGTGGCATCGGGTTCTTGAGATTGAACTGGACTGTGAGATCGTCCATTTTCTTGACGTTCTCGGTTGCGGCCGCGAAGTCCGTCGCACTGAACAGTTCCGCATTCCCCGCAGCGTTGTTGATCAGGAGGTCCGCCGTGAATACGACGTCGTCGGCATTGAATGGTTCACCGTCGCTCCAATTCACGCCGTCACGCAGGATCAAGGTGACGGTCTTGAAGTCGTCGCTGAATTGAAACCCCTTTGCCAGCCAGGGGATCTCCCTGTCCTCGAAGGCGTTGTAGTAGAACAGGGGTTCAAACATTGCCTTGATGCCGGTTCGGATATCGGCTCCAACAAGGTAGGGATTCGCCACCGCAGGAGACGGGAAGGTCGTCTGACCCGAAGACGGGCCGGCGATGACGAGAATGTCCTCGCGCGGGATTTCCTTGATGCTCTGGGCTTCGGCCAGTGGCCATTCCAGGAAACTCGTACCGGCAAGCACGGTTGCGGCACAGGTGAGTGTCAATGTGTTCTTACGCATTTTCTTCTCCCGGTTTCGGTTTTCTGTCAGGTTTTGGGTTGTACCGCTCGATCCGAATTCTGGATGTGCGCGCCCCCGGTCGCGTAGAGCGTAGCCCCCGTTATGAAGGCGGATTCGGGTGACAACAGGAGAATGGCGCTGGGAACCAGTTCTGCCGGCATGCCGGCGCGGCCCATCGGGTTGGCACGGCTCTGGATGGACTCCCAGTTTGCGGCGTCGGCGCGATGGCGTTCGTTCCTGTCCGTCGCGATGAGTCCGGGAGACAGTGTGTTCAGGGTTACACCTTGAGGCGCATATTCCAGGGCAAGGCCCTCGATCAGGGCCTTCATGGCAGCCTTGGTCATGGTGTAGACCGGCATTTGAACCGACGGCGCGACCTCCTGGACGCTGCCGATCGACAGGACGCGGCCATACCGGTTCGCAGCCATACCGGGAAGAGTTGCCTGCAGGATGGCAATATTCGCGCGGAGGTTCAGCAAGAGCTGTTGGTCGAGATCGTCACGCGTTTGTTCAACAAACGGTTTTTCGACCTGGATCGACGCCGACAACACGAGACAATCGATGCCGCCTAGCGCGCGCCTGGCTTTCCGGACCACGGTGCGTCCGGCATCGTTCCCTGACAGGTTCATGTCGATCGACACTGCGCGTCCGCCGATTTCCTTCATCTTCCCGATCAGTCTTTCGCCGGCACCCGAATGACCGGCCAACCGATCGGCTTCCGAACAGTGATTCATTGCGACATGCGCTCCCGATGCGGCCGCGCTCAGGGCGATGGCGGCGGCAATGCCCCGGCTCCCGCCGGTGACGAGAACACGTGCGCCTTCAAGCGACCCACCCGTCGCAGGCGCCGCCATAGGTTCTACAACGTGCACTTCTGGTGAAGGCTTGTATCTTGAGTTTTTTCCAATGGGGCTTATCCAGACTAAACTGTATTTTGTTCCATATTATGATAGACTAATTGATTTGTCAACGATTGTGCCCAAAAACTGGAAAGAATTTTCCGGACTTGTTAAGGTGACCCGATGACCAAGGACGGACCTCGATCACAAACCGGCGTTTCGGAAGTACGGGGCGCGCAAACGCTCTTTCGGGGCCTCGACGTCCTGTTCGCGGTCGCCCTGGAGGTGGAGAAACCGAAATTCGGCGAGCTGCAGGAAAAGCTCGGGATTCCCAAGGCATCGCTGCACCGCCTGCTCGCGGCGCTCCAGAGCCGGCAGCTCGTCCGCTATGATCCCCAGATCCGAAGGTATTCGATCGGGTCGAGAGTGCTCGACCTGACGCGCGGGGCACTGGACTGTTCAGATCTCATCAAGGCGAGCAAACCTGAACTGTCCCGGCTGACTCGCCGGCTTCGAGTCCCTGCCTGTCTGTACGTTCGGGACAGCGATGCTGTCTTCGTCCTGGATTTTGAAGATCCAGATGCATCACAGAGCAGCGTTGTCACGGTCTGGCCGCGGCTGTCCATCAAGGACAGTGCCCCGGGCCACGTCATTCTGGCTGCCCTGCCGCCCGGAAAGCGTTCCGGCGAAGGCGGCCATTCGGACATCGCCCTGGCGAAGGCTCTCGGCTATACGATTCGTCCGGATCCTGTCACAGGATCCACGCGGGTCGCATCAGCCATCCTGGACACGACAGGTCATCCGAGTGGCGCATTGTGCTGTGAGTTTCCGCCAGCGTCGTATGAATCCGGCTACTATCATGAATGCGGACGGGTGATCGCGGAAGCGGCCAGGCGCGCATCGTCAAATACGTCGCTGGGCATGTCGACTCCTTACGTGGCACCCGTGCCGGATTCCCCGACGGACAAGCGGGTCGAAGTGCTGGAAACCGGACGCGACTACATGGGAGAAAATCCTCTTTGGGACGAGGAACGAGGCAGGCTCTACTGGCTGGATATCCTGGCTCCGGCGCTGCGATCGTACGATCCGGAGACTGCCAGTTCGGGTCGCGTCATTCTTCCCGAGATCATAGGGGGCGTCGCGCTTGTGAAGAACGGCACCCTGGTGCTTGCCGGGCGGCGGGGACTTTATCGGTGGGATGCGGGCGCGCGGACGATAACCCTGTTGCTGGATCCAGAACCCGAAATGCCGGACAATCGCTTCAACACGGCGTCGGTTGACGGGAACGGGTGCCTCTGGGCGGGCACCCAGGCCCTGGACAATACGCCCGGGCAGGGCAACCTGTACTGCATAGATCAAGACCTGTCGTTCAGGATCGCCTGCCCGGGCATCGGCCTCCCGAAAAACGTGGCCTGGAGCCCGGATGGACAGACCCTCTATTTCTCGGACGGCTTCGACCAATGCGTCTGGGCGTTTGATCTGACGGCCGGCAACATGTTGCAGAACAAGAGGCGATTCATTGAGGGCAACAGGGATGTCGGTGTTCCAAACGGCATTACGGTCGATGCCGAGGGCTTCGTTTGGGCGACCATGGTCGGGAACTGGAGCATCCAGCGGTTTGCCCCCGATGGCGTGCTGGACGAGCGGATTTCGCTGCCTGTTCCCATGCCGATGAATCTCACCTTCGGGGGAGCAGACCTCAAGACACTGTATGTAACTTCCACGTATCTGCGCCTGCCTCCCGGATTCTCCAGCCGTGCACCGCATTCCGGCAAGCTGATGACCATACAGACGGATTCGCGCGGTCTGCCGAAAACGCGTTTCGGGCTGGCAACGGAATGATTGATTTCGGCCTGGCAGATTGAAAGCGGCAATCCCCTGCTGGTCCGACCGAAGGCCAACTGGCATCGCCGGACAGGTGCAGTGCTCTCACGCCGCTGGCGACCCGGCTGATCATCGAGGACGCTCTTGAATCCGCAAGCCGCGATGGCTTGGGCTTCGACACATTGATTCAGGCGGATATTGTTTTCGGCCTGATGCGAATCCGTGTCAATTCAGCCGGTGTGCCGGCAATGCCGTGCGCTGTCGGTCGGGTGACTCCTGCTCGACTACAATAGGAAGGGGAGTATTCCGCAAGCGTGAGTGAACCGGAAACTATAGAGTTACAACCCGGACGAGGGTCGCTCAACTCGATCGACGCACGGCAGCCGCGGGTTCGACCACACGGCCGGCGCTGCGAATCGCTGTCGCCGGCCATCGCTACGGAATTGAGGCGGCCGGCCGGCTCGGCGGTCTCGATACGGCGACACCTGCGCCCGGGACCGACCGGATCAGAAGCAAGCCAGACCCTTGAGCCCCGTGATTTCGGGTATTTCGGCGAACCCGCATCACGACGCCAACGAAACGCGGCTCTTGAAGCGGTGCCGGAAACCCGAAGAACCGATAGAGTCGTGGGTGCGCAGCTTTCGAGAGATTGAAACTGATCGATAGAGTCGCGGATAGAGAGGGTATCAAGCTTGTGTAGGAAAGCGCCTAGATCGATACTCTCTTGAGTCTTTTTTCCGGATTTGTCGAACTTCTGCCTCAGACTTACTCGCGTACGGCAGGCGTTGCGGTTGCATTTCGATCCGAGTCTGCGCGCCGGTACGTACGCCGCTGGCGTTGGTAGCCGACACTTCGCCGGGAGAGGCCTTCCATGCAGCCGTGGCTCTGGCACGGCCACGACAGCCCTGTTGCCGATGCGCGCTCCAGAACATGCCATAACTTGCCCGCGTTCACCCCGGTCGCCGCTACGACGAGACAGTTCAAGAGACAAGGAAAGATCTCCTTTCATAGCCCGGGAAGAACGCCATAAGTCCGAAAGGATTCCTGGATCATTTTCTCCTCATCTGTATCAGGGAAAAACATGTAGCTGGGCGCGATGATTTTTCTGGCGCGATCAACGTGCACGTGGATCAGATTTCTTACGACAAACCGATCTCCAGCTATTGTCAGAAGTTCTTCGCCCAAGTCTTGAAAGCTGTCGGTGCTGCTTGGAATGATCTCCGCTTCACCATAGAGTTTCATGCCCTTTTGCCTGAAGATCTCAATGAAACTGACACAGACCCGCGATCGGTTCCTGATGTTGGCTACGCTATTTGCAGAGGCGATGTCGGCAATCACCAAGCTGTCTTCTCCGGCAATACCCCAAAGCTCCTTTGGTGAGACACTCGGCTCTCCGGTCTCGCTAACTGTGGCCAGCCAACAGAGTACCGACTTGTCAATAAGATCGCGCGTTACTTCATCGAGTACCATTGTTTAGTTCCGATCCTTTGTTGCTTGCAGATTCCGACGGAAATGAACGCGATTCCGGCCGGACTTGAACGTGAGTCCGACAGGACCACGACCCCCAGCGGCATGACTCGGTAAAGCATGACGGTCTCCGAGAGAAGTGTTCGTGATGCGGGCGCACGATGACGGCAACAATCATGCCACAGGACCGATGATATGCCGCCGGCACTAACGGCATTCGAATCGTGAATTGTCAACTGACAGGCGACGGGATATGGTTGCGTGATGATCAAGTCGTTCCGGCATGGCGGGTTGAAGGCCCTGTACGAGGGGAAGACGGCGCGCCACGTGGCTCCGACGCATGTCGAGAAGCTAAGGGACATCCTGGCGGCGCTCGATCTCAGCCAGGGGCCGGAGGGCATGAACCTGCCCGGGTTCCGGCTGCACGAGTTGAAGGGGTCGCTGAAAGGGCACTGGGCGGTTCGGGTGTCGGGCAACTGGTGCGTGACGTTCCGGTTCGAGGACGGCGCGGCGGTCGACGTGAACTACCTGGACTATCACTGAGGAGACGAAGACATGGCGATGGACAACCCGCCGCATCCTGGCGGCATCGTGAAGCGGCAGTGCCTCGAACCCTTGGGGCTGACGGTCACGCGTGCCGCCGAAGGGCTGGGCGTCACGCGGCAGGCGCTTTCTGAACTGGTCAACGAACGCACGGGGATTTCCGTGGAGATGGCCATACGGCTGTCGAAGGCATTTGGTTCGACACCCGAGACCTGGCTGGGGATGCAGACGGCCCACGATCTGTGGCAGGCCCGTGACCGTGCCAGTCAGATCGCGGTGGAGCGGTTCGCTGCAGCGTGATCTGCACGCTCCGTCAATGCGGCCTCCATTGAGATGCCCACCGTGTTCCCAGAAAATCGGCCGCGCGCGCGCGCGCTGTCCAGGCGGAACAGCCCGGCGAAGCTATCGAGTTGCTGAACCGTGTGACCTCCAAATTCGACCGGATAGCTGGTGCCGGTGATGTCGAGGATCGTCGGCAACACGTCGATCATGTGCCAAGGCGAATGGACGAATCCGCGATTGTCGATCCCGTTCGGCCAATGCGCGACCATCGGTGTAGAAATGCCGCCTTCGTGAACCTCATGCTTGTACAGCCGGAACGGCGCGTTCGACACGTTGGCCCAAGGGAAATCGTAGTTCATGAAGGTCTGCGGACTTCCGGGGCGGAGCGACGGGCGGTTACCTGCCTGGATTTTCCGCCCGTCCGGCAGCCGGTCCGGGAAGAACTTGCACCAGCCATCCTCGGCGAGCAGCACCGCACAACCGCCGTTGTCGGAAAGAAACCGGATCTGCGTGTCGTCCTTCACGCCTAGGCCCTCGAGTTGATCGACCACCCGGCCCAAGCCCGCATCCATCCGGTCGACCATCGCGGAATGAACCGCCCTGCGTGCAGCCTCCCAATCGCCGCTAGCGACCTCATCCCACGGCGGCGCTTCAGCATCCCGGGACGAAATGTCCCACGGGTTTTGTAGCACTCCGGAACCGATCATGTCTTCGTGCCGCGCCGTGTGGATCGAGTCCCGGCCGCCCAGGTAGGTGCGATCGTAGCGGGCGATGTCTTCCTCCGACGCGTGAAGCGGCCAGTGAGGCGCGTTGGAGGCGGGTAGACCGAAAATGTGGCATGCCACATTTTCGACAACCCCGGAGGCTGCTTTTCTTATTCATTATGGATGGTTACAAACTTTTTCGGTGGGCTCAACGGGACAGTAGTGGGGTGACTATGTGATTACGGATTGCGAAAATGACGGACGGCAGCGAAGACGGGCGTAAGGGTTTGGACATCTCGAAAGGCATATCACACGACAACCGCGCATCGACCGAAGCCGGCGGAATCGCCGAGCGGACAGGCGGCATCGCGGCACGAAGTCCATCCTGGCGGCGCTTGCGTCTGTGACCGGCTCGACTGCGATCAAAATGGCCGAGAAAGCAATGGAATCATCTCGCGGCTTGCAGGCGCATCGACCTCTGCCGCACTCGACGTTGGCGAGAGGACAGGTTTCCGGGCGATTCGACCGTGGCCACCGTGGCCCGCCTACGGTCGCTGGCGACCGGACGGCACACCTTTGACGCCGAGGCGCCTTGTTGCGATAGTGTTGACACGCTGCATGAACGGACCGGGTGTAAAATAACATTGTAGCGATTCCGATAAGTTAAGGTATGTACAGTCGTCTCTTTGCAAGGTCCGCAACGAGCGCAATGTTTGCGTCCGCCGCCTGGAAACGGCGATGCGGCCGAACCCCCCTGCCGAGTGTCTCGATTATCCAGTCTTGCTCGACATGCCGGCGCCGCGGTTGCGCGGTTACGCACGAGAGACGGTGGTTGCGGAGAAATTCCAAGCCATGGTGGATCAGGGCATAGCGAACAGCCGGATGAAGGACTATTTCGACTTGAATTCCGTCGCGTGGCTGTCGACGAATGGGAAGCGATGCCGAAGGGGAAAAACCAGAAAATCCGTGTCAAGCAATAACTTGGAAACCAAGCAAATCTGTCAGTCGAATGCAGTGAGATTCGGCGATGCTTTGAACTCGGACGTCCGCATCGCCTTGTTTGCCCGCGTGCAACCTGTCGAAACCAAAAAAAGTGGATGTTGTCAGCCGGGCGGCCGAATTTGGAAGGTACCGACGAATTCGAATTCCGTTACGGTTTGACACCGATCGCTTCGCCCCAGCCGATAGCAGCAAGTGCGCCCGAGGTTTCTTTCCACTCGTCCAGTGTCCGTCGCCAGTCGTCAAATTGGGCGTGCGTCGCAAGTCCGTGTTTCGTTGCCGCCTCGATTGTATCGGAAGCGAAGAACCAGCCGGTCGCCAACGCGTGGAAAAAGGCGATGTCCTCGACTGTCGCAAAGGTCTCGAACGACGCACTGATCTCTATATCGGAGAAGCCGGCCTCAAGAAGACGTCCTTTCAACTTCTTCCCGATTTGGGGATGGGCGCCGTTGGCCGTCAGGAGGTTCTGGAATGCCGCCCATACATCATCGAGGCTGCCGAGCGTCGGTTCGATAAGGGAAGAGTCGCCGATCAATTCCCGGGCCGAAACGATCCCTCCCGGTTTCAGGACCCGTTTCGCCTCGGCCAGTGTCGCTTGAGTATCCGGAACATGCATGAGTACGGCGTGAAAGTGAACGACGTCGAAGGATTCGTCCTCAAAGGAAAGATCGGTCGCGTCGCCTGTATGGAATGATGCGTTGTCGTGTCCGCCCGCCAGGGCAGCAGCCCGTGCCGCCTCGACCTGCGAATCTTCCATATCGACGCCATGCAACTCTCCGGGGTCCACCGCCTTGGCAAGCCCCACCGAAATCGTTCCGGGACCGCATCCGACGTCAAGAACACGAAGGCCTGGCTTCAGGCGGTGGTGCAGGTGCCGTGCGACATTCTCCACGTTCCGGCGCTCAAGCAACGCCAGGAATTCGTCGCTGTAGCCCATCGTATAGGTGGGGTCGCCCTGATCCTGAGTCTCGCTACTGTTCATTGTCTGCCTTCCTGTTCCCTTGATGCGCCCATCATATGAGGTGCAAGCGAATTCGGTCAACAAGGCCGCGTCGTCGTCCCGGACAGCAAACCCGGGAACGGGCACAGGACAGATGCGCACCCTTGAGACCACATTCTCAGGTTCTCGCGCCCCAGCGTATGCTGAGGCAGTCGGCAAAAGGCCACGTCGACGTTACGACCACGGCCCCATCGCTCCCATGTGAAGCGGCTGTGTTCTGCCATCAGTCCGAATTGCTGAAGACCTTTCGATCTGTGCATCATCGCCGGCTTGCCCGGTGCCAGCTCCTGCCCAGCGCGCCCTGCGGCCTTCGGCGCATGCTTGCGGTTGAGACGGTTCCGATAGGAATCTCGATCGAATGTTGGTCTCGGGGTTAACCGGCCCGGATCCGAACCGGATTCGAGGGCTGCATCTCTATGGATCCGACGTGCCGCCCTCGGACGTCCCCATCGCCGAAGCGTTCCGGTCATCCGGCGCCGACAGCCCGGCGCGCGCGAGGAACAGTTCTGCGGTCTCGCGAATCAACCGGTCAGCATCGAGAGCTTCGCCGTCCGAAACTCCAAGGAGATAGCGCGCCTGCGCCCCGTGTTCGGCGAAGTACTCGGTTGCGGCCCAGATGTTCATCTGGAAGATTAGCGGATCGAGCTCCCGGATCAGCCCCTGGTCGATCCATGACTGGATGATGGCGGTCGACTGGTCCACGGACGCCGCGAGGTCGTCCCAGTGTCGCGACAGCGCGGTGGCGCCCCGGGCGACCTCGCGGGCGAAGAGTCGGGCCACTTCCGGCCGTTCGATGGCGTGGCGGATCTTGCGCGTGACGTATGAGACGATGACGTGCGCAGGGTCAGCGTCGGATTCAGTCGACATAAAGAAGATGTGTTTCCATTCCGCGACGATGAACTGGAGCGCCTCGTCATAAAGCTCCTCCTTCGACGAGATGTAGTAGTGGAGTTGAGGCTTGGTCAGCCCCGCGCGGTCGGCGATCGCCTGTGTCGACGTGCCTTCGAGGCCGTTCCGCGAAAACTCGATGATTGCGGCATCGAGAATGCTGCGTCGGATCTGTTGCCTGCGGGAGGCTGCCATCGTCGTCACCTGGTATCACCGAATGCTAGAGTTTCGCCAGTGCCGCACGGACGCGGGCGAGGAACTTTCGACGTCCGGCGTCGTCCTGGTGGTTCATATCGTGCAGTTGCAGCCACCGCACGCGGCAGCGTCGATGAAACAGGACCCGGATCCCGCGCGTCAGCATCGATCGTCCGGGATCCCGAATGAGCCGTAGCCACCACCAGGGCGACCCGGATGTCGTGATGACCGTAAAACTCCGGATGTTGTCAAGCCGGCCCACGATTCGCCGGTTACGGTTCTCCGAGATGTCGAAGGCGACGCCCGGAAGCAGAACCCGCTCAAACCAACCCTTCAACAGGGCCGGCGGACCGTACATCCATGTCGGAAAGATCAGGAGGAGCGACTCGGCCCACAACAGCGCGTCGACATGTTCCGGAATGTTTTCGATCACCCGTTCCGTGTCGTTGAGGTAGTTGTCCCATTCCGCCGGTGCGAGCACCGGGTCGAAACCTGCCCGGTAGAGGTCGATCACCCTGAGATCATGTCCGTGTGCGGTCAGGGTCTCCTGCGCGGCGTTGAAAAGGGCGGCGCCGAAGCTCTCCGGACTCGGATGGCAGAACACCACGAGAATACGCATTGTTGCCGCCCCGGTCCTCAGTTGCCCGTCAACCTGGCCTTGACATCGAGGCCATGGCCGTTGTTGACGAAACGGGTGTCGGCGACGAGCGACAGGTCGACAGCCCCGGCATCGAGGATGCCGCTTGCGACCGTAAGTTCATGGAATTTCGTGATCCGGGCATCGGTCATCGCGCCGATCCCCAGTTCGAGCGCATCGCCCACATCGATGATGCCGAGAGCTGCGAATTGGTCCATCTCCTTGTCAAGTTTCTCGACCGTCATGTCGGGATTGTCGGCCATGATCAGTGCGTAGGCGGCGCTCCGGTCGCCGTAGATGAAGTTGTACCAGCCTTCGATCGTTGCGTTGACAAACCGCTGCACGAGATCCGGATTGGTCTCGACGAGTTCTCGCCGGGTCTCGAGTGTCGTGGAATAGGTCGACCAGCCCTGGTCCGCGAGAAGGAAGACGTCGACTTCTGCACCTTCGGCGGCAGCGTAGATCGGCTCGGCAGTTCCGTAGCCCTGCTGCGCTATGTCTCCGTCGCTCAGGAACTGCGCAAGGTTGTAACCATAGGGTTTCAACTGCTCGTCGCGGAAGCCGTGGGCCTTCACCATCCACTTCCAGAAGCTGAACTGCCCGTCCTTTGAGATCAGTACCGTCTTGGCATTGGTCACATCGGCGAAGTCCTTGTACCGTCCCTTGTGCGTCATGATGATCTGCGGGTCCTTCTGGAAAAAGGCCGCGACGACGACTGTCGGGATGTCATTGCGAACGTTGTCGAAGGACAGGAGCAGGTTTCCCGCCATCAGGAAATCCAGGCGCCCGGCTGCCAGCATCGGGCGATTGTTCATCTGCGGGCCGCCCATCATGATCTCGACGTCAAGCCCGTAGCGTTCATAGGTGCCGTCGGCGACGGCCTGGTAGAATCCACCGTGTCCGCCCTGAGCGAGCCAGTTGGTTCCCATCACCACCTTGTCGGCGGCGGACGCACCCCCGGCGAGCAGCACCATGGCCGCGGCGCCCAGGATCATTCGAACCGTTCCGGTCATGTCGGATCTCTCCTTTCAGTCAATTCAACCCGTCGTCACGCGCCAGATCCTCAGTCCAGCCCCGTGTCTTTCCGGGGTTCATGAGACCATAGGGATCGGCTCTTTTCTTGAACTCGATCTGGTCCTTGTCGATCTCCTTCATCCCGCCGTCCTCGATGGTGACGGCATGCGGATCGAAGACCGTGCAGCCGTCCCGTTCCTCGAGTTCGTCGATGAGCGCATACATCGCGTCCCGGCCCTGCCAGCGAACGATTGGCAGCGCAAAGATCTGGACCTGCCCCTGCATGCGCGCCATTTCGTGATGCCAGTAGACAGTGTCTCCGCAGCGGCGCATCTGCCGCATCACCAGGTCCGTTTCGAAAGGCCGGGGATAGGCGACCTGGAGGTAGGTCCATCCCTTGTCAGCCTTGAGCGCCTGCAGGGTCGTATGGTTCCAGCCGCACTCGTAGGCCGGCAGCAGCCCGGCCTTGCGCACGTCATCCTGGGTCATGGCAAAGGACATGCGGCCACCTTCCGCCTCCACGCAGCCCCGAAACGCCGCGAGGGCGTCGGGTGCCACCATGGTGAAGACAGCGTCCCGGTTCGGTGGAAACAGGTCTCCGAACCGCCGGTAGTAGGCCGAGAACCGCCGTTCGACAGTCGTCAGCAGGTAGCAATCGAGTCCGGCCTCCTGGGCGTTCCTGGCAAAGTGCAGCGCCCGATCGTAACCGTCAAAGAGGGCCGCGCCGTGGATCCAGTCCGTGAACGCCGTAAGCGCGAGGTCGAGTTCGACGACGATTCCATTGGTTCCGTAGGCGTGCTGAACCTTCTGGATATCGTCGCCGTGAAGGTCGATGATCTGCGGCGTGTCCTCGACGGTCACCACCCGGACCCGGGAAATGTTCCCGGGGTCGCGCAGCATCCCGTGCCTGAGAGAACCGATCCCGCCGGACCCGCCCGCAAGAAATCCTCCGATGGTCGCGATCTGCCGGGTCGAAGGCCACATCAGAAGCTGTTGCCCCGTCGCGTTGGCCGCCTTGTCGAGCCGCGCAATTCGGGCACCCGCCTCCACGCGCACGCGGCCGGGTTGGATATCAATCACACGGTTGACCCGTGTCATGTCCATGATCACACCGCCCTCAAGGGGTACGCACTGGCCATAGTTGCCGGTCCCGCCGCCACGGAGCGTCAAGGGCACACGGGATCGGGCGACCGCGGCGGCGACGCGCAGGACATCGTCTTGGGTTTGCGGGATCACGACCAGATCGCCGGTCAGCCCGTCGAGCAATTCCGTCAGGATCGGCGAATACCAGTAGTAGTCGCGCGAGCGTTGCGTGACGGTCTTCGGGTCGTCAAGACACCGGATGCCGTCGATACGCGTTCGAAACGCCCCGATGCCGCGTGCGGGCGCCGTCATGGCCTCTCACTGCCCGTGGCAGACGGCAGCGGCCGGCCGTCCCGCCAGACCTGGCGGGCGGCGCGGGGCCGGCTGATGAGGTCGTCCATCCCGTCGGCGTCAACCCAGATAAAGTCGGCCGGTCCGTTCTCGACAAGCGCAGGCCGGGCGCCGCACCAGGCAGCCGGGGACTCGGCGATACTGTCGATCCAGTCCTCGGCGTCGAGATGGCCCGTAAGAACAGCGAAGCGGTAAACATCAAGAAGATCATAGTCCCCATGGGGATAGAAACCGTCGCGGACATTGTCCGAGGCGATGAAGACCGGGACCCCCGCAGACCGTGCTTCGTGCATCGGGGCCAGGCCCCGGAGCCGCGGCGTTCGGCCAGGCGATGCATCCTGGAGGAAGGCGTTGGTCGTCGGCAGGATCGTCATCGCGATTCCGGCTTCGCCGGCCTGCTCGAGAAGGTCCGAGACCTCGGACTCGGGCCGCACCGAGAGGCTGCAGGCGTGGCCCACGAGCACACGCCCGGTCATCTCTCTTCGGGCGGTCTCGGCGACAATTCCGTCAAACCCCGCCATGTCCCGCTCAAGACACTCGTCGACATGGAAATCCAGCGAGAGATCCCGGGCTTCCGCAAGGTCGAAGACACGGGCGATCTTCCGGGACAGATCCCCATTCTGGTGGACGAAACAACCGAGAACGCCATTCGTCCGGGCCACGGCGCGGGCGATGGGTTCTCCCGTCTCCGCGAGGAGATCGAGAGGCGAGAGTGACGCGAGTTCAAGCGTCATCCGGCCGTCCCAGGCGTCGCGGAGTTCGGCGAGAACCGACCAGGCGATCGGTGGGGCCAGGACGGTCCAGTCCACATGGCTCCGCATGATGGCGATTCCGTTTGCATGCGCACGCGTCAGCGCTCGGGCCGCCCGGTCGCGGATGTCGGTGTCGGTCCAGCGTTCCCTGTCGGCTGCCGTCATGGCGATAGCATCTGCGAGCGATGCGGGCCGAGTGTGGAACCGGTCGCAGGTCAGCGTCTTGTCTAGGTGGACATGGATGTCGGCGAGGAGGGGGAGAACCAACCCTCCGCCCTCCGCCGTCGACCTCTCGATTTGCCTGATCCGCCCATTGGCGAGCGACAGGCGCCAGCGACCTGGACGCCCGGGGAGACGGACCCCGTCGAGAACGGCCGTGTCCGGAACCGGGTCCATGCTCAGCGTTCGCGCCGAACCTCGCTCTCGTGCCAGTGGCCGAGGACGGCTCGCGACAGGAGCGTGGTCATGAGAAAGATGACGATGCCCACGAGGGAGACGAGAAGCAATGCCGCGAACATGCGAGGGATTTCGTTTCGAAAACTCGACTCGAGGATTCGCGAGGCAAGCCCCGTGTTCTGGCCGGCGGTGCCGGCAACGAATTCGGCGACCACGGCCCCGATCAGGGCGAGGCCCCCGGCGATCTTCAGCGCCGCCATGAAATAGGGAAGCGCGGACGGGATCATCAAGAAGCGGAGCCGTTGCCAGGGCGTCGCCCGGTAGAGGGTGAACAGGTCGTGGAGATTGTGGTCAGCGCTTCGGAGCCCGATCGCCGTGTTCGAGAGAATGGGAAAGAAGGCGACAATCCAGGCGCAGATGAGGAGCGCGTGGAAGGTATCGGAGACATAGATCAAGATGAGCGGCGCGATGGCGATGACAGGAGTCACCTGCAGGACGACGGCGAAGGGAAAGAGGCTCATCTCGACCGTCCGCGACAGGGCGAACAGCATCCCGAGAGCGACGCCGCCGATGACGGCGAGGCCGAGCGAGAGCAGCGTCAGCTTGACCGTGAACCAGAGCGATCGCATGAGCGAGGCGAAGTCGGTCACGAGCGTCGTGGCAATCCGGCTCGGCGCCGGGATCAGATAGTGCGGCACGTCGTTGAACCAGACGAGGAACTCCCAGGCTGCGAGCGCCGCCACCAACGCCGCTGCGGGCATCGCGAATCGAAGACTGCGTTCGAGGTGCGAATCGCCTTGAAGGGGGCCGGGCCGATCATGCGCCATGGCCGTCTCCGTTCAGAGTAGACTGCAGGGCCTTGCTGACGATGCGGCAGTTTTCGGCGTAGGTGGGCGTGTTGCGGTACGAGTCGTTTCGGGGATAGCCCTCGTCCAGCGTGATGTCGTCGGCCACCCGGCCTGGCCTCGCCGCCATCACCACGATCCGGTTTGACAGGTAGACCGATTCGAACACCGAATGGGTGACGAAGATCACCGTCAGCTTCTGCTGGTCCCAAAGGTTGAGGACGTCGTTGTTGAGCTTGAAGCGAGTCATCTCGTCGAGGGCGGCAAATGGCTCGTCCATGAGGAGCAGCTTCGGCCGCGTAACGAGGCTGCGAGCGATGGAGACCCGCATCTTCATGCCGCCCGACAGCTCGCGTGGGTAGGCCCCGTCGAAGCCATGGAGGCCCACCGAAACCAGCGCCTCCAGAACCGGGTCGCGCGCCCCGTCGCGGGAGATGCCGCGAAGCCGCAACGGCAAGTAGACGTTGTCGAAGACCGTGCCCCAGGGCATGAGCGTGGCATCCTGGAACACGAACCCGACATCGGTGGCGTCCGCTCCCGCACCCGGCGAATGGCCGTTGACGCTGATCGTTCCAGAATTCTGGGCAAGAAGACCCGCGATCATCTTCAGCGCCGTCGACTTGCCGCAGCCTGACGGCCCGAGGAAGGATACGAATTCGCCCTCGCGGATCGAAAGGGACATGTCGTTTACGGCCGTGATTCCGTTCGCGAACACCTTGCCCACGCCCGCCATCCGGATGAGTTCCGCAGCGTTCGTCAAAGGTCGGCGTCATCGGTGTCGGGAGGGGTCTCGAGCCAGGCAAGCGGCGCGCGCTCGATCTCGGCGAGGAGCGCGACGAGTCCGTCGATGGCGCGGTCAAGGGTCGCGGCGCCCTTCTCGGGGGTCGCGGCCGCGGCATCGCCGGCTGCCCCGCCTGGATGCAGATCCTGGGCCTGCCAAGCGGGCCGGGCCACGCGGTCGAGTCCGATGTGGTCATAGTCGGCGTCCCAGTTGCGCATGGCCGATCGGAAGTCTGCGGCTTCGTTTCTCCGGACGCTTTCCGGTTCGAGCGCCAGCATGACGGATGTCTCCATGTCTCCCGCGTGGATGCCATGGCGGCGTTCATCCGGTTCGTAGATCCCGTCCGGCGCACCGAAGCCGAACCAGTTGACGGCGAAGACCAGCATTCCGTGTTCCACCCGAAGGTCCCGGGCGACGATGTCGAGGGTCGAGACGTTGCCGCCGTGGGCATTCAGGAAGACGAGTTTTCGAATGCCGGCCCGCGCAACGCAGGTGCCGGTCTCGCGGAGGATCGCCATCAGCGTCTCCGCGGACAGGGAAAGCGTTCCCGGATAGCGCAGATGCTCGTTGCTCTTTCCCAGGGACTGGGTCGGAAGGAAGAGCACGCGGCTCGTTGACGGCAGCCGCGCGGCAACGCGCGACACGATCGCATCGGCGATGAAGCTGTCCACCTTCAACGGCAGATGCGGCCCATGCTGCTCGATGGCTCCGATGGGCAGAACGGCGACGAGGGTATCCCGGTCGAGGCGGGAGATTTCCCGAGTGGTGTAGTCGGCCCAGAACCGTTTCATGACGCAGCCATGCTGGCGAGGCGGACCGGTCGGCCCGGAACCAGACTTCCGGCGATCGCCGCGATGGAGGCGCGGTCAATGCCATAGTGGCGGTAGAGGTCGTGAATTGTTCCCGTTTGGCCGAAGTGCTCGACACCGAGCCCGGCGGTCTTGTGGCCGTGGACAGCGCCGAGCCAGCTGAGGGTCGCGGGATGGCCGTCGATGACGGTGATGAGGCGCGCGTGCGCGGGCACGGCATCGAGCAGACGTTCCACCTGCGACCGGGCAGTGGCGATGCCCCGGGCCCGGGCACGCTGCGCCGCCTGCCATCCCGCGTTCAGCCGGTCCGCGGATGTCACGGCGAGAACGCCGACATGGCCGCGGTCCTGGGCAATCATCCCGGCCGCCGCGATCGCCTCGGTCATGACCGTTCCCTGGGCGGCGATGACAATGGTGCTGTTTGGTCCGGGCCGCCGCAGCCAGTAACCGCCGTCGACCACCCCCTGCCGGAAGGTCGCATCGACGCTCCGCGCCGGCTGTTCGACCGTTCGGGTGGAGAGGCGGAGGTAGACGGACCCTCCGGTCTCATCGCGAAGCCATGTCCGTTCATCGGGATCGCGCCCGCCGTCGCGCTGCAGGTAGTCGAAGGCCCATTCAACGATGACGGCGAGTTCATCGGAAAATGCGGGCTCGAAGGCGGCAAGCCCGTCCTGGCTCATGCCGATGAGAGGCGTTCCGATCGATTGGTGGGCACCGCCTTCCGGTGCCAGGGAGACACCGGACGGGGTTCCGGCAACGATGAAACGGGCGTCCTGGTAGCAGGCGTAGTTGAGGGCATCCAGGCCACGGGCGATGAAGGGATCGTAAAGCGTGCCGACCGGCAGCAGGCGTTCGCCGAAGAGACTGTGGGAGAGCCCCAGCGCGCTGAGAAGGAGAAAGAGGTTCATCTCCGCGATACCCAGCTCGAAGTGCTGGCCCCGGGGTGAGAAGTGCCACGATTGGGCGGACGGGACGCTTTCGTCCCGGAAGGTGTCGGCGACTTCCGCGCGGGCGTAGAGACCGCGCCGGTTGACCCAGGGCCCGAGTCCGGTGGAGACGGTTACATCCGGTGAAACCGTCACGACGCGCCCCGCGAAATCTCCGTCGTCCCCCGCAATGGCGTGGAGAATGCGTCCGAAAGCGAGCTGCGTCGACGTCTCGTCGCCGGGCGGAACCGCAATCGACGGCACCGTAATCCGGTGCGCGGACAGCCGGCGGGCTGCAGCCGCCCGGAATGGAACTCGGTCCAGGAACCTGCGAAGTGAATCAGGAGGAAGGTCGAGCCCGGATTCGACTTCCCACTCGTCGCCTTCCGCAACACACATCCGTTGCCGGAACGCATCCATCTGCGCCGGTGTCATCAGCCCGGCGTGGTTATCCTTGTGCCCGGCGAGCGGCGTTCCCCAGCCCTTGACGGTGTAGGCGATGAAGACGACCGGGCGGTCATGTTCGATCGACTCGAAGCAATCAACGAGGGTCGGAAGGCAATGTCCACCGAGATTGGCCATCAGGGTCGCGAGTTCGTCGTCACTGCGCCGCGCGAGAAGTTCCGAGACACCCGTGCAATTCCCGATCTCGTTGGAGAGGCGCAGGCGCCAGGCGCTGCCACCCTGATAGGTCAACGCCGCATAGAGAGCGTTCGGGCAAGCGTCGATCCATGCCTTCAGTGCATCCCCACCCGGTTCCGAAAAGGCCGCACGCTGAAGCGCACCGTGCTTGATCTCGACGACTTCCCAACCGAAGGCGCGGAACAGGTTGCCGAGGCGTTTCGACAGGCCTTCCGGAACGACTCCGTCGAGCGACTGCCGGTTGTAATCGACAATCCACCAGCAGTTCCTGAGATCGTGTTTCCAGACTTCCTGGAGGCACTCGAAGACATTACCCTCGTCAAGTTCAGCGTCCCCGACGATGGCGATCATGCGGCCTTCCGGGCGGCAGGCCGCCTCCCAGCCTTCCCTCGCCCGGACGTAGTCCTGCGCCATCGCCGCGAAAGCCGTGATCCCGACCCCGAGCCCGACCGAACCGGTCGAGAAGTCGACATCGTCGGTGTCCTTGGTCCGGCTTGGATAGGATTGCGCACCGCCGTAACCGCGAAAGTCCATCAGCTTGCGGACGTCCTGGTTGCCGAGCAGGAACTGGATCGCGTGAAAGACGGGTGACGCGTGCGGCTTGACCGCAACCCTGTCCTCCGGACGCAGAATCCGAAAATAAAGAGCGGTCATGATCGAGACCACAGAGGCGGAACTCGCCTGATGCCCACCGACCTTCAACCCGTCAGGGTTGGTCCGCAGGTGATTGGCATGGTGAATCATCCAAGTGCTGAGCCAGAGCGCCTTTCGCTCCAGTTTCGCCAGCATGTCGGTCGTGATCGGGTCCATTCGATTCCCCTTGCCCGTCCCGACATTTGAACTAAGCTGAGCAAATGGTCAAATCGTTTACTCAGGGTTTTGATGCCTGGTTCCCGGTGACATGCGAGGCCGGGGACACACGCGGTCGTTGGTAATGACGATGCAGGAATTGACGCCCACCGGTATTCATGCGCCTTTCGCCGCCTATTCCCACGGTGTCATGTTTCCTGCCGGTTGGCGGGTTCTGCGAACGTCGGGTCAACTCGGCATCGGGGTGGATGGAACGGTCCCCGCGAGCGCGTTCGGGCAGGCCTCATTGTGTTTCGGAAACATCCGCGAAATCCTGCACGCGGGCGGATTGGCGCCCGGCGATGTCGTCCACATCTCGGCATGGGTGACCGACCGTGCGCACATGGCGGCCTACATGCAGGCCCGCGATGCCTTCCTGGCCGGGACCGGACGATGTCCGGCCTCGACCGTGATCATTGTTTCCGGGTTCTCTCGCCCGGAATACATGGTCGAAGTCGAGGCGATGGCGGCGGCGCCATGACCGCGTGACGTTCGGTTGATCTGTCCGATATCCGATGTGGCGATCCGGAACGATCGCCCGTAAGCCCTGGCGACGTCCATCCTCCGCGTCCCGTCCCTGACCGTCGGTGCGGCCGCAACTCGCGAACCGGGTGCAGGTCCTTGTCCTTGCCGGCCCGATGGTGCCAATCTTCGACGTTGGCTACGACCCGGGTGGACCCGAACCGACCTCATCGGAAGTTTCCGAAACGGACCCGTGGAGGTTTCGACGGACATTTTGCGGATCCGGGAATGGGTCCGGATTTGGGGCCGGGCCGGGGTGCAAGCCGGCGTGCAAGCCGGCGTGACAGTCTGGCGCGAAACCGAACCGGGATCGCATGATTCCCGACATTATGGACTCGGTGTCAGGCTGCCGCGCAGGGCGAATGAACGAAACGTATTTGAGGATGTGACCCGTGAGTTTGCTGCCGTTGTTTGCAAGGGGTTTTGTGACGTCCTGCGTTGGCGTGCTTTTACTCGTCTCAGCGATTCCGGTTTTTCCGGACGACGACAAGGCGCCCCAACGGCTTCGTATCGCCTGCCAGGCCTACGGCAGCGAATCCAGAACGGAACCCTTCGATCTGGTCCTTGTCCTTGAACAGCTCTCGACGAGTCCCGCCAACCCGGGCGCATTGGCTGCGGACAATGTTGATGGTCTTGACCTCCTTGATCACATGGGCTCGGTCGTCAAGACGGACGATGTGGCGTTCAGAATGAAGGGTTATCGCGGCGTCAGCCTTGTGTCCCACGAAAGGACGGTTGGCGACATTGTCGGGGAATTGGTTGACACGCCACCCAGCCTCGGCGGAGGAGACCAGCCGATTGATTACGAGGGGACCGGATTTCGGAATCGAGACACTCTCGAGTTCGAGTTCTCGGGACCTTACGGCTTGCCGAAAGACATGAAACTGAGGGGATTGGAGACGTCGGGGTCCCTGTTTGGCGTTCTGAATACGGACGCGGGTTTTCTGATTCTCAATGAAGATGGATATTATCGCTGTGCGAGACCCTTTTTGATCCCGGGTTCGTAATCACCGAAATCGGAATTTTGTCGAGATTCCTGTCTAAACTCTCGCAAACAGTTGAATTGCTGTAATAATTAAATATAGCGGATCCGTGCTGATTGCCAAGAAACTCAATCCACACAGAGGCTCTGCCACGATCCGGTTAACCGGCCTGTTCACCAGTTTCTTTCTCCCGTCGTTCGAGCGGAAATCAGCCCGTCGCACAACCGCAAACGTTGGAGTCGGCACCCATAGTTTGCGAGCCTGCCGACTCCGCGTCCCGGTCGGAATGCCCACTGCAGCACGCATGACGATCGAGTCCTCGTTACCACGAAATCCCGAACCGCTCCTTCATCGCCGGCGTTCTTCCCCAGGGCTCGCCGGGTAGTCGATCGACAAGCGTCGTGAACACGCGGCGAAACGAGGCGGCTGTCGATCCGTCCGTCAAGGCTTCCGCCTGTTCGACTGGCAGCAATGGGCGCATGTCGAGCAAGTGGCGCGGATTGGCCAGCTTGGCGAACATCCGCTCCTGGGCACGTGCTCGCGAGATAGCGTGTCCGGAAAGGTCGAGATAGTGTCCGAACAAATCGACGATACGCTCTGCATCGAGATCTTCGTAGACCCGAAGGGCGTGCGCGAGGTCGTAGAGGTCGCGTCCCTTGTCGCGCTGCAACAGCGCACGGAGCTTTGTTACCAGCATCTCCTCCCGGGAGAATGTCGAAGTGGCCACTTCACCCGAGAACCAGGGATTTTCGATCTTCAGTGGCAACGATGCCGGTCCATCGAGGGCCTGGGTCTCGCGGGTGTTGATCTCGATCTTTGGCCGGATCGGAACGTTGCTGCCGTCCTCGGCCTCGACCCGGAATCGCAATTTCGGCGCGACAGGACTCTGATCGAACTGCGCGCGCCCCAGCCACGGTCACAAGACGGCCCACAATTGATCGAGGATCGGACCAATCGGCCCGGAGGAGGTGCGGACCAAGTCGATATCCTTCGAGAAGCGTGGCGGCGCCGGAAAGTGCAGCTTGTTGCGCGTAAGCGGATCCGGCATGGAGAACAGGGTAACTCACGGCACCTCTTTGTCCACATTCGACCGCCTTCCTGCCCTTTACGCGATCGGCCCCGATAAGAATGTCGCTCCTCAGAACCGCGTACGCAGCGCCCAACGCACGCCCGGGACACGATTCGGGGCGGGGCGTACACGTGCCACGACCCGGAGTATTGCAGGCACTGGGTAACGCGTGCCGGACTGCCGCAATTCGAGGAGGCGGGGTTTCCGCTGAAGGTGCGGACCGCGGCGGATCCGCTGGCGGCAACGGGCTGGACGCTGCTGAACTGGGAGGACCCGGACGCGGGGGCCTGTCGCTCGCGCTTCTGGTCCGGCATCATGCCCGGTGAGTCTCCGCGGCGGGTCCAAAAGGAGTTTCCGAGCCCGTGGTCATAAACCGCAATCCCGAGCCCAGGGAGGGTTAATCCTTGATGTCCAGGAGGCGTCCGGTGTCAAAGGGTGAATCGGAGAACCCGCCAGTGGTCCGGCACCAAGTGCACAGTCTGCGGGACGTGTCCGTAGACAACCGCAATTCCGCACGGGCGCCATGCTGACCCCTGGTCTGAAGTTGTATCGGATTGGACTCGTCGGTTACGATTGCAGAACTTGGGCAGGGAAATGAACGCCCGAAAAGCCAAGGACAGGAAAGTACAATGGCGGTGAACGTAGACATACCGGACGGTCAAGACTTGACGAATGTCAGGATGGTCAAGCCAACACTCGGCAGCGCCTTGCCACATTTTCTTCCCCTGGGGATTTTTCCGCTGATCATTCTCTCGCTTTTGTACGGCGGCTGGTGGATCCTGGCAGCGTTTGTCTTCTTTATGCTTGCCGGTCCCTTGGACATCGCATTCGGGGACGACGAACGGAGCATGGATCCCGTCAAGACGCCGAGACGGCTGCTGTTCTGGCACGACCTGCCGGTCTGGATCTGGGCGGTTCTCTGGCCACCGACGCTTGTCTTCGGGATCTGGCAGATCCTTGCCGCCGACCTGTTCCCGGTCTGGGAATGCGTTTTGCTGGCGATAGTGCTCACCTGTGAGGCTCAGGCGGTTTTCATCGTCGGTCACGAATTGATCCACCGGCGCACGAAATGGGAGCGGCGGATTGGCGAATTCCTGCTCTCTTCAGTTTCCTATCCGCAGTACGCGACCGAGCATGTCTACATTCACCATGCCCTCGTCGGCACCCCGTATGACGCCGGTTCTGCGCCAAAGGGCCAGAGTTTCTGGCAGTATTTTCCGCGGGAGGTTGTGCACAATCTTACCGGCTCATGGCGGATCGTCCGTGAAAGGCTGGCGCGACGTCGACTGCCGGTCTGGCACCATTCGAACCCGTTTTGGCGTTACGTCATTGAAACCGCTTTCTGGTATGCCTTGGTGGTCTGGCTGGGCGGTCCGTGGGCGGTTCCGGTCTATGTGTTTCTGAGTCTCGGCGTCGTCTTCTCAATGAAGGTCGCAAATTACATGCAACACTACGGGTTGCGCCGGGTCCGGCTGCCTAACGGCCGGTTCGAGACGATCCGTCCGAGGCACTCCTGGAACGCCAACTACAAGTTCAGCAACTGGATGTTCTACAACATGCAGCGGCATCCTGATCATCACGCGGTGGCGAGCCGACCTTACCCGCTGCTTCAGAATCACGGTGCCGACGAATCGCCGCAGTTGCCGGGCAGTTACGGCCAGATGTTCGCTCTCGTCGTGCGTCCGAAGCGGTGGTTTGAGACGATGGACCCCTTGGTCGACCAGTGGCGCGCGCATTTCTATCCCGAGATCGATGACTGGAGCGCCTATGACAGCCAAGTTTCGGCCGCGCGCCCGGAAGCCTTCGATGCCATCGTCGAGATTTTCGGCGTCGCACCATACCTGGCCCAGTGGATCGAGCGACACCCGGAGCTCCTCGAAAGTCTGCAGGACAAGGAGTTCACCGACCTCGACCTGCCGACGGGGTTCGGACCGGATCGGGAGTCCGAGGCGATTGCCCGCCAGGGACTGGCGCGCCTTTACTGGATGCATGAATTCGGCGTCCCGGAAATGAAGGAACGAATCGCCGAGATTCCCGTCCGGGACGTTTCCGATACGGTCGATTCAATGCAGAGCTGGTCGAACGAAAAGGCATTCCAGGTCGGAATGCACGTCTTGCGTGGAAACCTGACGCCCGTCGAAGCTGAGCCCGCCCTGTCCAATCTGGCGGAATCTTCGATTTCTGCCGTTCTGTCGGCGGTCGCTGAGGAGTTTGAAGACCGGCACGGCACGCAGGACCATGGAGGTGTCGCTGCCATCGTCCTGGGAGACCTGGCCAGCCGCGAAGCGTCGCTTCGGACCACGCTCGACGTCCTGTTTGTCCATGAGGGGGATTCCCCGGGCCTCTTCGACGGCTTTTGCCAGAGGTCCTTCGCTGCACTCGGAGACCTCACGCGCGACAGCCTGCTGTTTGCTCCGACCCGGCCGAACACCAACGGCCGCGCCGTGCGGGCACTCGCGGACTTTGGCGAAGCCACCCTTTCGCTCGCATCCGCACGCGAACTGCAGGACTTGACCCGTGCACGTTGTATCTTCGAATTCGGCTCCGGCGGGATCGCGCAGCGATTCGAGGATGCGCGACGCGAAGCCCTCAGTTCGGCCGTGGTGCGGGACACAGTGATCGCGGGGTCGCGCCAGACCGGCGACGGTGCCATCGGAACCACCGTTTTCTCGCCGGAAACCATGCGTGGTGGAATCCAGGACATCGACCGGATGGCGAGGCGTTTCCAGTTGCTCATTGGCGCGAACGCGCCGATCGGGTCGGCGCCCTCGTCGGCGTCCGTCTTTCTTGCTGCTGCAAGTCAGGCGCAGTTATCCGAAGACGTGGCGAACAAACTGGCAGAAGCCGTTACCTTGTGGAGGAACTTCCGAGGCGCCCGGCGGCTGGTCGCGGGCGACGATGTGCCGGTAGACTCCCTCGGATCCCGCGTTAAGGCAGTTCTTGCTCGGGCCTGCGGTCAAGACGACTTTGATTCGCTGACTGCCGCGATTGAGGACATGGCGGTTTTGACTGCTGCCGAAATCGACACACTGGACGGAATGATGAACCGTGGCACGGCCGAAGAAGAGGGAAGTCCGGTTTCGGCCATTACGGTGTGACTTCCGTTCATTCGGGGCCAGGCGGGATGTGCGCGGAATGCGTCAACGCGACACTGAACAACAACCGGAAGCCGACAACACAGCCGGATCGCGGCCGGACCGGGGCGGGGCAGTGACGTTCCGTTGCCACAATGGCCGATTCCGAAGATATCAGGGGATTTCGGTGAAGAACGCCTCGCCGCCACTTCCGAAGAGACCGAACGCCCGGCGGTCGTCCCGAACTTCCTTACCTTACAAGCCCGTTTACAGAGGGTGCCGCTCTTGGATTCCGGGTCCGTTTACAGGTCATGGTACGGTCAGATCCCGACAGTCCTCGCAATAGCCGATGGGACGTAACGAATTCACCTGCGCTTGGGAGCCGTGTCAAAGGTCGGCGTGTTCGGCGGTTCGAGTCCAAGGGCGCTGCCCTGAGTTGGCGATTCCTGATGGTCTACAATCGCCCGTGCACGGTGTCTCGAGAATTGTTTCAGCGAGCGCAACCGGGGGTTCAACTTTATCGGGGGATTGAGGTAAGGACAGTCAATGTCCAACATGGAACCATTGAGGATGATTATGGATCACAACGCGTCCGAAGTACGGTATTCTTGCGGAGGCTGGGTAAAGGGTCTCCGGCGTCCCATCGGTGTGGCATATCGTGTGGCATGTCGAGTCCGGGTCTGTGCCCTGGTTCTCGCGTTTACCTATGTCGGCCTGCCAAACGCACATGCCGTGGCACAGGACGAGTCGCCGGAAGACAAGGGCTACAGAATTGCCCGCGAAGCGAGCGCTCGCAACGACGGGTTTGGGGACTTTACGGCACGTATGTCGATGGTGCTGCGCGACCGAAAGGGTCGGGAAAGCGTCAGGAAGATGCGATTCAAGGTGCTGGAAGTGCCGGATGATGGTGACAAGAGTCTGTTTCTGTTCGATCAGCCAAGAGACGTCCAGGGAACCGCCCTCTTGACGCACGCGCACGTCAATTCCGAAGACGACCAGTGGCTGTATTTGCCTGCGCTGAAAAGGGTGAAGCGCATCAATGCATCGAGACGGTCCGGATCATTCATGGGCAGCGAGTTTACCTACGAAGACATGAGTCCACCGGAGTTTGAGGAATATACGTACAGATTCCTTCGTGAGGAGCCCTGCGGCAAACTCACGTGTACGGTAACCGAGCAAATTCCCCTGGATGAAGGTTCCGGATACAGCCGCAAGGTTGTTTGGCAGGATACAGCCGAGTTCCGAACCTGGAAAATGGAACTTTACGACAGAAAGGGCTCGCACCTGAAGTCGCTTTCCCTTGTCGATTATCAACTATTCCTGAATCGGTTCTGGCGGGCAGCAGAACAGACGATGGTGAATCACTTGACAGGCGCAAGCACGACCCTGCAATGGTCGGACTTTTCGTTCGGCAACAACCTTGATGACCGGGAATTCACCCGAACGGCCCTTCGGCGCTCTCGCTGACGCCGTTTGGAACCGGAATGGCGGCCGACGTGCTCACAAGCTCAAGAAGGTTCGAGATGTTTGATTCTTTTGTACCCGGGGACTGGGAGTCCCTCCGCCATCCGACTTCAACACCCGTTTGTCGCACGGTCGTCCGGGAGGCAACCCGCTTGTCATGGAATTGTATTCATATCGGACCGATCGAGAATCGAAGTCCTGACAGTCAATCCAGCGGCCGAGACGTGACATGATAAACGCGCATTCGCCCATGAGGTCATATTCCATCCTTCCGAGCCGTTGGGCATCGCATCGAATTGAGAACACAGACCGGCTTGCCAAGGATAGATGCGAAACCGGGACTATTGGCAATCTCCTCAAGGTCTCCGACATTCGTCAGGAAAACAGCGCGGGTTCAAACTGCAAAAGAATAGGTCGATGATTCAACCGGGCAAGGCATCGTTTCGGAAAATCGCGGTTGTCGGAAGAGGAACGGCGGGGTCGTTGGCAGCCGCAAGCGTAACGCGGCTTCACCCCGACATCGACCACGAACTTCACCATATCTACGACTCCCGCGTCCCGGTCATTGGCGTGGGCGAAGGCAGCTGGCCGAGTCTGGTCCAGGAATTGCGACGATTGACGGACCTGCCCGATGAAACCATCCAGAGACGCCTGAAAGGAACGCGAAAGTACGGCGTGGCATTTGAAGGGTGGGGCCGGCGAAATCAGAATTTCACCCACTACTTCATGCCGCAACAGGTTTCATACGGTTATCACCTGTCTGCCGATTACCTGGCGGAACTGCTGCAAGAAAGCACGCGTGCACACCATGTCGACGCGAACGTACTCAACATCACCAAAGTTGAGGGCGGCGCGCAGGTTGAGTTCGAGGGCCGTCCTCCGGAACGGTACGACCTGGTCTTCGATGCACGCGGGTTTCCGAAAGAACTGTGTCAGGACCAGCATGTCGTCATTCCGTTCATTCCCACCAATACGGCCGTCATCCGCCGCTGTCCGGCTTTCATCACGAACGGTCGGAAGGGACCGGTACTGCACCATACCTATACCCGCGCTGTCGCGAGGCCGCATGGTTGGATATTTGTCATTCCACTTACAGTGCATACGTCCTACGGATATGTCTTCAACCGCGACATATCCGATCTTTCCGAGGTTGAATCGGACTTTGATGCGTTCCTTGAAGCCGAAGGCGTATCCAGTTTTGAGCAACGCGCGGTCATTTCGTTTCCAAATTTTGTTCATCGTCAGATGTATGACGGGGCCGTGGCCCGTGTCGGCAACGCAGGGGCTTTCATGGAACCTCTCGAAGCCACGGCAATCGTGTCCGCCCAGTTTCAAATTGGTATGGTTCTCCACATTCGCAGTAACCGTTCGGTAGAAAACAGTGACCGCGATGCGCCGATCGTCAATCGGTTTCTCGTCAGGAACATGCTATGCTACGGGCTGTTCGTCGGTTGGCACTATTGCCGGGGCTCCAATTATGACACCGAATTCTGGCGTTACGCTCGGGACGACGCTTGGCCAAAGTACCGGATGGCTACGGATCCGGAGGCGGTCGGTTGCGACGCACTCAAGAGATTTGAAGATATGATCGAATTGTTGAACCAACCGGTTGTCGGTAAAGCGGACTGGAGTCGGATGTGCGCAGTTCCGCTCACCAGCTACGCCCAGATGTCTCAGGGCCTCGGCTGCTAGTTGCTGGCGACGGCCCTGGAACTGTTCGACCGGGGTCGATGTACAGTCTCTTCGGCGTTGATTGCCCTCGTCCTGGATGGGGCGCGCTTCACGCACGGCGTGTCGGCCTTGCGCCGGTGGAAAACGGGGTGGCTGAACCGGAATTGCATCTCCGGGAATTGGGGACAGGTAATGGCGGTCGAAAGAGCGGACGCATCCGAATTCGGATCGGCCCGGTCCGGTCTCAGTTGAGGCTGGCACCGCCAAATCACCGGTCGCGCGCGCTTGATTTGCGACCGATCATGTCGCAGTCGGTTGCGAAATGGTGTTGCGCCGGGTCCCGGCAGGGCCAGATTATCCACGAATTCGAGGCCTTTCCCGGCACTGTCTCGGTATTGTCGACGCGTGAAGCGGCGGTCCGCTGTGTCGAGGCGATGTGCCGCGTGACTATGGAGACGGGGGCAGTGGAGATGGATGCCGGAGTCGGGGAAGAGGCCGACATGCTCTGGATCTCCGGTCAGGTCAATTCCCTGGATCTGTGTTGGCGACCTCGGGAAGGATGCGGCCAACGGGTCCGCTGTCATGTGCGCGGGCCAGGCCTGCCGGACCGGCATCTCACCGCCGGACCTCGGCCGGGCCCGCCCGAGACCTGCCTCCTCACGCAACTAACGGTCTGTCCAATTCCGGAAACAACGAAAGAACTGTCGAAGTAAGAAACTGCTATGAAGAAGGCAGGCAATTCTGGTGTTGAGACGTACTCGATTGGTCACGCGCCGGGAGCCTGATGAGCAGAATCGTCGTTGACGTCGACGCCGAAGACTTGACCTTTTCCCGACCGCGCCGCATACAACCCCGCAGAATAAATGCAAGCCTCATGAAGCTTACTTTGGCCTTGTCTGATTCCGTTGAGGAGGATCCTCACGATCGTGTTCAACAACCTGTTTGATTCTTTTCACAACACAGTTTCCGAAGCCAAGGAAGAACGGGAGCAACTCGACCGGCTGCTGATGATTTCGACACCGCGGGAGCGGTTGCTTGTGTCGGTCATTGCTGTGTTGATGGTCATCCTCGCGGTGTGGTTGGTCCTTGGCAACGTATCCCGTAGCCTCGTGATTGACGGAATACTGGTCGAACCTGCCGGAGCCGTGATTGAGGGCGACCGGTCGGTGCAAGTGCTTGTGTGGGTCGAAAACGAAGCCGCTTCATCGGTCCGTGCCGGAATGCCAGCAACGGTCGAACTGTTTACGGAAAATGGACGAGTCAAAGCATTTGAAGGTGAGATCACGGCAGTTTCTGCTGTGCCGTCGGCTGATGTGCTAACACCGGCGGCCTTGGGTTTCATCCTTCCGGTTACAGTGCGCCGCGTCGACATCGTGCTCAAGGAAGGCATTGATTTGACTTCCGTTACGAGTCGGGAATGCCGGATCATCATCCTTGTTGGCGGGCAGTCACCCGTGGATCTTTTTCGAGTAAGGCAACCATAAGTTTCTGCCACAAGCATCCAATGGGACTGGAAACCAGGTGGCGTCGGACGATTTGAGACAAAGGGTAACCACACCGATTGTGTTGCAAATGCACGCGTCGGAATGTGGTGCTGCGTGCCTTGGGAGTGTACTGGCCTACTTCGGGCGCCGGGTGCCGCTGAGTGAATTGCGTGAAAAGTGCGAAGTAAGCCGTGACGGGAGCAGTGCTGCGAGCATCGTGCGCGCTGCCAGGCACTTTGGTGTCGAATGCCGCGGACTCAGTCTCCGCGTGGAACAGTTGAAGATGCTTGAATTGCCGCTGATCATATTCTGGCAATTCAGCCATTTCGTCGTACTTGAAGGATACGAAGGCGGCTGTTTCTATCTCAACGACCCGTCGACGGGGCGACGCCGGCTTTCGGCGGAAGAATTCGAAAAGAGTTACAGCGGGATCGCGTTGCGATTCAAGCGAGGTGCCGACTTCAGGCCTGGTGGTCAGCCGCCGGGCCTGTTCCGGCAATTGGGAGCCTTGCTTGCCGGTTCATGGACCGTGCTTGCCGGAGTCACGGCTTGCGCGTTCCTGACGACCATACTGATGCTCATTGTTCCGGTCGCCCTTGGTGTTTTCGTGGACGACGTTCTGGCAAATCGCGGGCCCTGGGGCGGCGTGGTTGCTGCCCTGCTTGGCGGCGGTGTCCTGGTTTACACTCTGTCGTTGCTCAAGCATCGATTCCTCAAACGGCTCGCAGTCCGGATTTCGGTGATCGGTTACAGCCGGGGCGTATTGCGGTTGCTGAGGTTGCCGATCGAGTTTTTTGAACACAGACTGGTTGGCGATCTAACGGATCGCGTCTCCTCGATCGATAGGATCTCGAAAAACCTGTCGGAAAAGTTTCTTGTGCTTGTTGTCGATATGGCGACATGCGTGGTGTTGCTCGTCGCCATGTTTGCTTATGATGTCCGGCTCACGCTGATCGTGCTGTTGTTGGCCGTTCTTCACGGTTTGGCAGCCCACAGTCTCAATTTGGGTCGGGCTGTCAGAAGCCACGCCATGCGTCGAGAGCAGGGACTGCTGATTGGTTTTGGTTTGCAGATGTTGAGTCATGCGGACAATCTCCGCATGACAGGGTCGGATGACCGGTTTTTTTCACGCTGGAGTGGCCAGCAGGCGCGCGAACTGGAGGCGCGCCAGTTTTATTCCGAATTGGTTTCCGTCAATGCCGCGCTGCCAACCGTTGTCGCTACCTTTCGCTGTGCGGCGGTCCTGGGATTCGGGGGAAGTCTGGTCATGGCCGGAGACCTGACCCTCGGCGCGCTGGTCGGCTTCTATATCCTGGCAGAAATGTTTCTGGCTCCTGTCGGACGCTTCCTGGAATTTGCCGACCAACGACAGACACTCGAAACCGATTTGCAAAGACTCGAGGATATTTCCGAGACCGCAGAAGATCCGGTTTTTACTCGCAGAATCGCGGATTCGGAGTCGATCCCCACATTCAAAGGCCGCCTCCAACTGGCGGGGCAACTCGAACTGCGAAACGTTACATTCGGGTTTAACAAGAGCCGCCCTCCTCTGATCAAGGATTTCAACCTCATGGTAAAACCCGGGCAACGAGTCGCCATCGTTGGTCCAAGCGGTTCCGGAAAGTCGACGCTGGCGCGTCTGGTTTCGGGTGTCTATCAGCCATGGTCGGGAGAAGTCCTGTTTGACGGTCATCGGCGGGACGAGATTCCAGAAGATGTGCTGCGGCAGTCAATTTCCATGGTCGACCAGGAGGTTGTGCTTTTTTCTGCGTCTCTGCGCGACAACATCACTTTGTGGAACCCGGCTGTTCCGGATGAGGTCATCTTTGCCGCGACGCGCGACGCCGGGATCCATGACGAGATCCTGCTGAGACCTGACGGATATTCGACATTTGTTGAAGAGGGCGGGGTGAATTTCAGCGGCGGTCAGCGCCAGCGGCTGGAAATATCCCGGGCGCTGGTTGGCAATCCGACGGTGCTCATCCTGGACGAGGCAACCAGTGCCCTTGATGCCGAGACCGAAGAATATGTCGACGAGGCCTTGCGGCGTCGCGGAATCACTTGCCTGATTGTGGCCCACCGGCTGAGCACCGTGAGGGATAGCGACGAAATTGTCGTGCTCAACAAGGGTGTCGAAGTCCAACGCGGGACGCACGACGAATTGATTGCCGACCTGGATGGAACGTATTTCAAGCTGGTCAAGTCTGGCTGATGCAAGACGGCAAACGGAAATACACGACCTTAGCCGACCTTGCCGCGAACTCCGGCACTTCCGTGCCCTGCGCCGGCAACCTGCCGGTCAAACTCGACGATCCGGAAAGTGTCTGGTTCATCGATCAGGGCGCCGTCAATCTGTTCCTGGTCGAATCCCGGGACGAAGTCCAGTTGGTAACGCCTCAGTTCCTGATGCGCCGCGAGTCCGGCTGGTTGCTGCCAGGAGTCGTGCCGGACGCACATGACAGTGACGAAAGTACGACACTTGGACTGATAGCCAAAGGAATGCCGGGAACGCTTCTGAAACGTCTGCCGGCTTCCTCGCTGTCGGAGATTCATCCAGTTGAACTCGCGGAACAGATCGACACTTGGCTGACAGCCATAACCGACACGCTGTCCCGATTTGCAAGCCGTATTCCGCGTCCGACGGCGTTGGCGGAACCCGGACTGACACAAACCGTGGGCCCTTCCACATTGTCCGTTCGGCGTGGCGTGGTCTGGATATCCGAGTCGCCCCGAGGCGAAAGCCTGTACATGGACATTGTTGACCAATCGGATGCCGCCGAGGCCGCTGGCATGCACGAGGCCATGATTCCACTGACGCGGACGAGTTGGCTAAAGGTGTTCGATGAGACGACTGTCTCCGGCCAATCCACGGAGGCACTGGCAAGACGAGGCATACTTCTGTCGGCGCTGGCCTCATTTCACGCGGTTGCCTTCACCCTGGAACGTCTGAACCGCCGCCTTGCCGTGGTGGACGACACGAATCTCGAACGTGCGCGGACAAAAAGCCGCCGTATGGCCGAAAGAACGGCGCGGCAGCGGCTTTTCAACATGTACGATCAGCCGATTTCCCGGGATGCCAGGATCGAGGACACGACACTGGCTGACGCTCTTGAGACTGTTGGCGGACATGAGGGAATTGATTTCACGATTCCCGCGCGATCCGGGTTATCTGAGTCTCCGCTCCGACTCGTCGACGTTCTCGATGCGTCAGGGGTGCGCGCGCGACGCGTTCGACTGAGAGTCGAGGACAACTGGTGGCGTGGCGACAGCAACGCGCTTCTGGCGTTCCGTGCTGATGACGGCCAGCCTGTCGCGCTGTTGCCTGGATTGCTCGGGCGTTACCGGGAAGTCGATCCGATCAGCAAGCGCAGCATCCCGGTAACGGAGGATCGCGCCCGCACGCTAAAAGAGGGTGCGTGGATGTTCTATCGGCCCCTGCCGTCGGGGAACGTGAGCACGGCGGACCTGTTGGCAATGGCCTGGCACGGGTCGACCACGGATCTGGTTCGCCTGGTAATAGCCGGGCTTTCGGGCGGTTTGCTCAATCTGCTGCCGGCACTCGCACTTGGATTTGTCGCGAACCAAGTCACGGCAGGCGCAAATGCCGGAACACTCTATGTCATGGCTGCAACCGTTGTCGGTTTTGGCCTGCTCGGAACGCTGCTGCATATGGGTCAAAGCAAGGCGATGATGCGGCTCGAGGGACGCTCGGCATCACGGGTCGAAGCTGCCGTTTGGGATCGCCTCATGCGGTTGCCACAGAGCATTTTGCGCCGCCATCCCGCCGGCGACCTCGCCATGTCGGGAATGACTTTCCAGAATCTTCGCGACGGCTTGCAGGTTGCCGTCGCTGATAGTCTGCTTTCAGTTTTTTTTCTGCTTCCGATCTTTGGCGTCATCGTCTTCTACGACGCCACACTCGGGGTCATTGCTGCCGTCATCAGCCTGGCGTCGCTTCTGGTCACCATTGGCCTCGGATTGCGTCAGGTCTCGCCATACGGGCGGATGATCGGCGCGACCCGCCGCGTGACCAGTCGATTGTTCCAGATCGTGGGAGGCATCGCAAAGCTGCGGGTGGAGAACGCGGAAGGGTCGGCCTTTGCCATCTGGGCGCAGGAATTCCGCAATCAGAAATGCGCGGAACTCGAACTGGGTGCGCTTCAGGAACATTCGCGGGCGTTCGGTGCCGCGCTTCCCCTTATCGGCGGTGGGGTCTTGCTCTACGCGGTGGCAACAACGAACGGCCGAAGTGTTTCGGTTGGCGACTTTCTCGTCATTTACACTGTATTTGTCATTTACCAGTCTGCCATCGCCAGGCTCGGCGAATCCTTCGGTACCATCGCCGCCATATTGCCGGCATTTGATCAGATGCGCCCTTTTCTTGCGTCTGTTTCTGAATCCGACGTCGAAGGAACGCCAGTCGAATACCTGGGTGGCAACATTCTGTTCGATCGCATTTCCTTCCGCTATGAACCTGACGGTCCGCTCATCCTTGACGACGTCACGATTCGTGCCCGCCCAGGTGAATTCATTGCGATTGCCGGTCATTCCGGTGCCGGAAAGAGCACCCTGTTCCGGCTTGCGCTTGGAATCGATCGGCCGACAGCCGGCTCGGTGTATTACGATGGACGCGACCTGAGGCACCTGAACCTGAAACAGGTTCGCCGGAACATTGGTGCGGTTCCACAGTCCGTTGGACTCCATCCTCACGATCTTTGGGACAACTTGGTCAGTCACCACGACGATGTTGCAAATGCGGAAGTCTGGAAAGCCGCCCAAGTCGCCGCAGTTGCGGATGAAATCAAAGGTATGCCCATGGGCATGATGACTATGGTTGGCACCAGCGGTGCCGTTCTGTCGGGAGGTGAAAGTCAACGGATCTCAATCGCACGTTCAGTGATCGGCAACCCGCGAGTCTTGCTGCTTGACGAGGCCACCAACTGGCTCGACAATGAAAGCCAGGCCAAGGTCATGCGGAACCTGACTGACCTGACGTCCACACGGATCGTAATCGCCCACCGGCTTTCCACTCTGGAAAGGGCAGACCGAATCTACGTGTTACAGGCTGGAAAAGTTGTGCAAAGTGGATCCTTCGATGAACTCATGGAAGTCGACGGGGTCTTCAGGGAACTGGTAAAGAGGCAGATCGCGTGAATCAGGTATTCGGACGGGCAGACTTTCCAGAAACGCAACCGTTCCCGACGTATGGGTCAGGCAGGTATCGCTGCAGGCCGGTGGCGTGCGCTTTTTTTGCCCGAAATCTTGCTGCAGTCGTCTGTCTCCGCAGACCAGCTCTGTCCACGTCATGAATTTTGCCTGCCCGTCACAAGATCCTTGACAGCGAATTCGGGCCGAACTTATCGTTCCAGGTATTGACCTCCAGTTTTTGTTGCGGCGCACGGCGGACACTTTGATCAATCTGACATTGATTCCAGTCGGTTCGGAGCACGGGGCCTGTGTGGCCGGCACCAGGTGTCTTCGGATCCGTGGCGAGACGACGCCGTTATTGACGCCAGGCCATGACACGTCGGTGCTGTCGATTCTTGACGCGCCACTTGGCGCCGAACTCTTTCGAATTTAGCGGCGGCAGTTCCGTGGACAAACGCGACCCGGGCGGCGAACCCTTCGCCAAACGATTTGCCGAACGGGTGCTTGCGAACCGCTGGCTCGTCGTCGTGATCACATTGGTTCTGGTTGCGATTGCTTCGAGCGGTATCACCCGGCTCGAATTCTCCGCCAACTACCGCATCTTCTTTGATGACGACAATCCCCAGCTCCTGGCACTGGAAGCACTGGAGGATACCTACGGGAAGAACGAGAACATCGTGTTCCTGATTGTTCCGGACGACGGAAACGCCACTTCGCAAAGTGCCCTCTCGGCCGTTGTCTGGCTCACGGAGGCCGCTTGGAATACGCCGTATTCGAGGCGCGTGGACTCGATTGCCAATTTTCAGCACACGACGGCCGACGGCGACGATTTGTATGTGCGGGATCTTGTCGATTCGCAGGAACTCGCCGAGGAGGCCGCGCGGTCACGAATCCGAACGATCGCCTTAACCGATCCGCGTATCGCAGGGAGTATTCTGGCCAGGAACGGCGACGTCAGTGTCGTGAACGTTACCGTTGAACTACCGGAGGAGGGCGTGCTGGGGGCCGTGGCCGAGGTCGCCGAATTCGCCAGGTCAACGGCGGTTGAGGCCGAAAACCGGTTTCCCGACGTCGACATTCGAATCGTCGGCTCGGTTATGATCAACCAGACGTTTGTTGAAGCGTCGATCAGCAGCCAGAAGATCTTCCTGCCCGCCAGCCTTCTTCTCATGGCCGTCGTTCTTGGCGTCCTGATCCGGAGTTGGGCGGGTGTGGCGGCGACCGGGCTGGTTATCGTCTTTTCCATTTTCGTGTCTGTGGGAATGGGCGTTTGGATCGGCCTGCCTTTTTCCCCACCGGTATCGCCGGCGCCAACAATCGTACTGATGATTGTCGTGGCGAACTGCGTGCACCTGCTTGTGGCTGTGCAGCAGAGCCTGCGTGCAGGGAATTCCAAGAATGATGCCATCATCGAATCTATCAAGCTCAACCTGCATCCCGTTTTTCTTGCGAGCCTCACGACGGCGCTCGGATTCTTGAGCATGAACTTTTCCGAAGTCCCGCCCTACCGTGATCTCGGCAACTTCGTCACTTTGGGCATTGCTGCTTCGTTTATTCTCTCTGTCACCTTTCTTCCGGCCCTGCTTTCGCTCCTCCCCGTTCGTGCCGCAAGAGAACTCCGGCTCCCCGGACCGACAATGAACGCCGTGGCAGATTTTGTGATTCGCCAAAGAAAGACCTTCTTGTGGGTGTGGGCGGCAATTGTGCCCGTGATGATTTTGGCCATCCCACGCAACGAGCTTAACGATGTGCTGGTCCACTTCTTCGACGAAAGCGTCGAGTTTCGCCAAGACACGGATTTCATGGACGAGCACCTCAGCGGCAATACCCTGCTCGAGTACTCTCTGGAGGCATCCTTCGAGGGCGGCGTCACTGACCCCAGTTTCCTTGCCGAGGTTGCGAACTTCGCGGACTGGTATCGGGAACAGCCGCCCGTGCGCCATGTCGCGGTTATCACCGATACGTTTCGGCAACTCAACATGAGCATGCACGGTGACGATCCTGCCGCCTACCGAATTCCGGAAACCCAGGATCTGGCGGCCCAGTATTTGCTGCTCTACGAACTGTCGCTTCCGCTGGGTCTGAACCTGAACAATCAGATCGACCGATCCCGATCGGCCACCCGGGTTACGATATCGGCGGAGACATTGTATTCTCAGGATGTGCTTGACCTGAATGCGCAGGCCGAGGCCTGGCTTGCGGAAAACGCGCCGCATGTCGCTGGCGTCAACAGCACGGGCCCGGCCGCCCTGTTCGCCTATATCGGGCAGCGAAACATCCGCGCGATGCTGGTCGGGACGATCGTTGTGCTCCTCGCAATCTCCGCCATTCTTCTCTTTGCTCTGCGATCCCTGCGCCTGGGTGTGATCAGCATCGTTCCCAATTTGATTCCTGCCGTCATGGGCTTTGGCATCTGGGGGTTGACCGTAGGACTCGTGGGACTTTCACTATCTGTGGTGGTGGCGATGACTGTCGGGATTGTCGTGGACGACACGGTTCATTTTCTCAGCAAGTACCGCCGTGCGCGGCGTGAATTCGGACTGCCCCCAGAAGAGTCAGTGCGTTACGCCTTTGACACTGCCGGCCGGGCTCTGTTCACGACGACGGTTGTGTTGGTCGCCGGTTTTCTAATTTTTGTGTTTTCGCCGTTCGTTCCCACCGCACAGGTCGGAGTCTTGACCGCAACGATTATCGGATTTGCGTTCATTGCCGACGTGACACTCTTGCCGGCACTGCTGATCGTGGCGGATCGGAAAACGGATGCGCACTCGCCATAGGTCGCCGTCGTCCCGTGTGGGTGGCAGGAGGCTCCGGCGATTCAAACCATTCCTGGCGGCGAACGAAGCGAATCCTCCGTAGACCCGCGATATTGACGGCCGAAACTGTCTGAGCCGAATTCGTGGTTGATGGCTCTTGGGGAATCTCTGACAGCATGCATAGCGGTCGATTACCGTGGTCGTTCGTGAGGGCACAGAACAACGATCCATCCGATCTCATGGCCGGAGCACAGGTACGGCGGTTTCGCAATGCTTCTCGTAAGCAAAGCCCGCGTCGAATCTCATCGACAACACTTTGTCGAACGTCATCGGGGGCGCGGCGGACGATGTCCGCCACGCCGGCCCGGTCGGACGCCACGGCTCAGGCGTTCAGGAGGCTGAAGCCGGAGACCGGGTGATTGAGGGCCTCGAACATCTTGCCCGTGGCGCGGGCGTAGGCGCGCGTCGTGTCGGAATTGCGATGTCCGACCGCATCCTGGATGATATCGATGCCGCCGTCGCGCTCATGCCAGTGAGCGGCGGCGCTATGCCTCAATGCATGGAAGCTGGTGCCTTGGTCGATCCCGGCCCGGTCCCGGGCGGCATTGAAAGCCCTGCGCAGGGTGGCCGCCTTGATTGGCTCTTCCGGTGAAGAGCCGTAGAATAGCCAGGTCTTCGGCCGGGGGCAGAGGCTTGTCCAGTTACGGCGAAGATGCTTGAGCATTCCGGGCGGCAGCGACGCCATTCTCCCGGTTCCGCCTTTCCCGGCACGGATGTGGAGCAGTCGGCGGTCGGCGCGGATTTCGGTGATCTGCAGACCGACGACTTCGGAGATGCGAAGCCCCGCGGCGCAGGCCGTGAGCATCGCACTGCGAGGTTGGGCGTTGCCAGGAACAGGCGTTCGACCTCCGCGACCTCCAGGTGGCTCGGCGGCGTTCGCGGGATTCTCCGGTTGCGGAGTCCCTCGACAAGTTCCGGGCGCCGCAACACATCGCGGTACAGGAACTTCAGGGCCGCGAGAGCCACGTCTGTCGAGCGCGGTCTGAGTCCGCAGTCGATCCGCCCCTTGAGCCAGGCCCGGACCTGTTCGGCATCGAGCCGATCCGGCGACTGGCGGGTGTGTCTGGCCGGTCGGCGACTCTCGAAGAAGGTGGCATTCTGCGTGTCGTCGGCCAGGTTGGCCATGCGCATCTGGTCGATCATCCGCTGGCGAAGCGGCGTGACAGTCTCGACCTTCCTGCCGTTGGACTGGGTCACTGACGATCTCCCCCGGGTCGGGACGGTGCGCCGCCGGCCCATCTGCCGGCGGTCCGTCAACGGGGAAAGGACAACGCCGGCCAAGCCGGAACGGAGGCAGACGGTGGAGTTGATCAGCCCTGATCGAACCTCAATCTCAATGACGAAACGGAGCCCCGGGAAACTACCGCGTGGCGGTTTCGTTCAAGGTTGGTTTTTCAGATGCTTGTGCTGCCGGATTGCAGGTGTAGCCCAGAATATTTTGGCGAATTCGGATTGAAATCGCACAGATTGCGTCGTAGGCTGTGGTTGGGGTTTATTTGCCATCGGCCTCAAAGAAAAAGGAGAGTTGTGGTGAGAAGTGGCGACGAAATGCTGCGGCAGATTGTTGAGAAGTCCTCGGTGGACACTGAGTTCAGGCGACAACTTCTTGCAGATCCGAAATCTACCATCTGTGAAGAGTTGGGAATCTCGATTCCCGATTCCATGACTATCAAGGTTCACGAGAGCGACATGCAAACGGTACACCTTGCATTGCCGCCAGACCCGAACATCACCGAGGAACAGCTCGAAGCAATCTCCGCCGGTCTTTGCTGCTGCTGGTAATCCGGTTTGCTGGCGAGACACCGGTCACGATACGGGACAACAATTCGATTCCGCATCTTTCCAGGTCTTGAACAGCCCTCCGGCGTCCCTGGGCAGGGACGTCCGGAGGGCATTCGCTTTCATTTGATGTTTCCGTCAGTTTTCGATCGCTCCGGAAAGCACCATGAACACATAGGCTTTGGCTTTTCGCAACTGATTGCCGGAAACGACCAGCTTGATGTGGTGAATTCCTCGCAGGAGTACGAAGCGACCAGACTTTGCAAAGATCATTGTCGGTTTCGAAACCCAGTCGGCGAGAGCCGGGAGCTTTTCCTGAACGACTATGTCCTCTTGGCTCAGGGCCGCCAAGAATGGATCCCAATCGGTGAGGTCGTCGAGCCAGTATCGTGAATCCTTTGTGTATCTTTGTTTTACAATGAGCGTGAGACCAAGTGTCTGACCGATACCTGTTTCCTGAACGTCAATGTTGATTCCGATCCTGACGACTATTGCACGGTCCATGAAGCGGTCAATTACGGATTTCACAGCCGGGATCTGACCTGGCCAACCCGTGCGATCAAGATAGGAACAGACTTCTGAACGCGATTTGAATCCCATGATCGCCAGGCGGATTGCCCGGGAACGAGACGGGAAAACACCGAATGAATCCAGGCGCGTATCGCTCGGTTGCGCCATGTAAACGCGTTCGATGGTCTTTCTCTCGGCCTTGGTCATTGTCCAGCCGACGCAGGTTACGAGCGCATCGACAACCGTGGCGACATCGTTCACCTGCCCGCCGCCGCCGATGATCGGTCGTTCTCCCGGTCTCAGGAACATTCCCGGACCGGAACCGTCTTCTTGTCGAGCCGAACCAATGTCGTATTCCAGCATCAACTTGCGGCCGACGATGTCACGCAGGCATGATTCTTCGGAGTCCATCTGCCCGAGAAGCAGGGTAATCGCTCTTGCGGTCGCATCCGTCGTGTCGACTCGTACCCGGTCGCGGAAATACGCCGCCGGTAGAGTTCCGCTCGCCAGAGAAACACCGAAGTCTGCTACGGGCCTGCGCGAATGCAGTGGGAGTTCAAAGCCGAAGGGAAGGGCACCGAACGTAATCGGGAGCGTTCTGGCGCGTTCGAGTATGTGCTCCCATTCCGGTTCACCAATCAAAATCGGTGAAATCCTGTTGCGAAAATGTCCGAGCAAGTCACCCATCGTGCCGCCCTCTTCGGCGAGACGATCCTGGGTTTGCGTAATGGTCGTGAATACGTCCATGGTTGTCTTGTCACGCAATGACGGGTGCGGGATTCAAATCGGCTTCCGCGAGAGGGTGCATGCGGACGCCCATCCTGACGGGCACATCATACAGTCGCCCGGGCGCCAACTTGGCCCAGAAATGCCGCATTCCCGGCACAATGACACGAACTACAGGCAGGCCGATGTCGGGACGAGTCTGATTCAAAACCAGGAACTCCATACCTTTGGCCTCGACCCGGAGGCGGAAATCTTCGACATCGTCGCGCGTGTCCGTCGTTTCCACAACCGGATACTGCGAAGCCGTTCGGTGCGGTTCGTCTGCAGCAGGTGCCAGCCATGAGCAATCAGCGAGTCGAGCTGTTTTCCACCACCAAAGAGCCAGTGGATCATCGATCACGGGCTGGCCGTCGCGTACCTGTCCCGGACGTGGCAGCCACGTCAGGCACTGATTCAATTCGGAAACCGCGCGCAGTGCCGCGATGCGCGGGTCGGCGTGGGCTCCGGCGCCATAAATGATGTCTTCGGTTTCGGCGTCCGGTCTGCGTGAGACCGCCACGAACGTGGGGATTTCGAGGTCCGAAGTGACGTCGAGCACCCACAGATCCCGCTCACGGCGGGCATAGTGGTCCGAAGCTAATTGAAGATACCAGTCGTCGAAGCTCGAGAGATCGACAGCTGGCACCCGCAACCGGTTATACCACCAAATTGCAAATGCATCGCGCTCGACAAGTTCATAAAATCCCTGCAGGATGGCCTCTTCCACGGTGTTTCCGGCGGCGCACCCGTTGGAGTCGGCGATCAAGTCCGTGGAACCGCGCTGTTCCGCGGACATGCCGTAGAGCATGGACGTCGGCAGATAGCGATGCCGCTGCTGCGTAAGCGACCACACCGGCGTCCAGTCAATTTCGGTGTCGGGTTTGAGACGAGGCGGCACGATGTTGTACGGGTGGCCTGTGGCATTGATGCCATTCGCATTGTCAAGCTGAAGATCGCTGAACAGCTGTACGTCATTGGGGTGGATGGCATCGTCTCCTTTGGCAAAATCGACAAATCGCTGGCGGGTCCGGATCTCGTCACCATGGCACGCCCCTGAATATCGCTCGACCGCTTCGCAGAAAGCGCTGACCTTGGCTTGATCTCGCGTGCTGCCCTTTCCGGCGCTCTTGCTGCGCAAGCTGCGCCGGAGTGAACTCAATGTCCGGTTTCTCATACCAAGATTGTTTCCTGCCCAATAAACATGAAGCCAGGAATCTGTCTCATCAGTCGTGCGTGACAGCCAGGTCACCACACCGCTGATCGGGCTCAACAAGTGACGGTATTTTGCCAACGTGGCTTCTGGTGCAACTATGCGGGCACCGCCGCTGTTACGATGAACTTTGGGACTCGGTCTCAGACGCAATGGAACTGGCTGCCGATCGGAGCGACGCAAGGCACTGTCGCCACAGGTCAGGCACTGTGGACGGCGCGTGACCAGATGCTGCGAACTCTCAAATGTACCGATATTCATTGCGATCGCGTGGTCATGAATCCGGGCCGCCGTACCCAGGATCAACCATTTGGCGATCTCCGCCCCAATCAGCCCGAACAAGGCCTCCAAGACGTTGGAATGAGCCGCGAACGGCCTGAATGCAGCTTCTTCGCCCTTAACGCTGCGTAGAAAGCTGTGAACTTCCTGGTGGTTGCGCATGCGATAGGCCAGGCAATCCCAGCAGGGTCCCCGCCTGTCCGCACGGAAGACAGGGCCGAACAACGCCTCCATTCCGCACGGACGTATGAGCATCCAAGGCGCTCTCGCGTCAATCTGACGGCGATTCACGTCGGCGATATGGGCGTCAAGATAGTCGTTACAAACGACGATAGTGAGTTCGGGGTCAGTGTCTGTCAATTTGATTCCGTTTGCGTCAAGATGCCGGGTGAGCCGACCTCTTTCACCGTCAACCGAAACTTGCGATTCCTCCAACCGTTGTTCGACCCAACGTGGCGATGCGCCAAGCGACGACCAGTAGGCCGCCTGGCATTGTTCCATTCCATGTTCTGCTGACACGACATAGCCCTTGGTGGAAAGTGAGATCACGGCGGCAAGAACATCGGTAGGGGCATGGGCGCCTTCAAGGGTCTTGACAATCTCATTTAGAAAATTCCGACCATCAAGCAGCGGTAGAAGATCGCGATAGAGTTCGCCATTGAGAATTGTATTGAAAGACTCGGAAACGATCAGCGTCTTATGTTTGTCGATATCATGAAATCTGAGGTGTGGGGCCAATGCTGGAAGCTGAACGAGCCCCTGGTCGTCAGGAGTCGTCCTGATCATGATCCCACGCTGGGGATTTCCGGACGCTTGCGCGGGCATTGGACGTTTTCGCGGTAGATCAGTCGACCGTTTCATGATTGCGGAAAGAACTCGTCAATCCGGAAGGAGGCGCAGAATGCGGACGCACGGTACCTTGAACGGGGCGAAACCATAGGGGTTGTTCCGATACCGGACGCCCGATCTGCAGATGATAACGCATCGCCGTTCTCCTGCGGTCGATGGGCGGGCGATCCTGGTACGAGGCGCCACGTCGAACGTCTTGGCCCGTGCCTGCAGTCCGAGGATGTATGGTGTCTACAGCAACAATGATCAACAGGCTTTCCGAAGGCAGGTCATCGGCCTATCTTCTGTAGCGGTCGTGAAGTAGAAGATTCATGTACTTCGGAACGAGTGTCCCCATCGCACAATCAAACAGAAGCAGCTGCAACAGCAGCCCAAGTCTTGAGCGCCCAATGGCGAATTCCCGGAAGCCACGACATCCCGAGGCCGTCGACTAGCTCTTCAAGGCTGGCCATCCGCGCGCGAAAACCGCCGGTTTCTGGTCTCGCATGGGGAATGTCGGCGTGCAGGCGGTCCATGTTGATCATGTTGACGCGCCAGAGCGCAAGCCCGTTTTCGATCACGGCCACGACCAAACCAGAGGATTCGATCATCCCCGACTGTCGACATCGCTCGCACCCGCCCTGTCCGATCACCAATAGGATTCAACCTCTGTTGAACCGGAATTCTACGGCCGTTCCTGTCGTCAATTTCTTTGCAGAACATTCCGTACGCTGCCAACGCCAGCAACGATCGAAATGACTTGGGCACACCAATCCGAATCAACCACGATTTCGAATCGTGGGACCGTCCCGCACGCCAAGTGTTGCAGAATTCTTCTTGTTGCGTTACTGTGGAATTCCGTCAGCCCAGCACCCACGATGCCAAACGAAATCCATGACAAATCCCATCGATCCGTCCAGTTTCCTCTTGTCCAAAGCCGACGAAGATGAGGACTTTCGTGAACGTCTTCTCGTGAATCCCAAAGGAACGATTCAGCGAGAACTCGGGATGACGCTGGCTGAAGACCTTGAGATTCATGTGCACGAAGAATCCGATACAAAACTGCACGTGGTACTACCGCCACGCAACAGGTATTCCGTGGCCGAACGAGAGGCCGCCCGAACCGGCGCGGCATCGCTTGCGTTTCTTCGCAAGACTCTCCATGACCCCGCACCGCCCATCCGGTCATTCGCTCCCAATCTATCGACAGGAGGTCAAGAGCACACTGCCACGCCCATGGCCCTTGCCAACGCATGCCGAGAGAGTATCCGTCGCGGTCTCAATTTCCTGGAGTCAACTGTCGACGAAAACGGCGCCTGGCACTGCATCCGGTTCAGCACGGCGGATCCGAATATTCCACGACATTTCGAACGGCCACCGTTCGTTTCGGCTCTCTGTGCCCTTGCCCTCGAAAACAGCAATGAAGTGCGGGCCAAAGCTTTGTGTGCCGCAACCAAGGCCTACCTTGCCGACACCATCGAATATCCCGGACTGTGGCGCTACAATCGCCACCTTCCACAGGATCTTGACAGTTCCACACTCTGTTCACTCGTCATCGAAACGCACCCTTGGGTCTTGCTGGGACGAAACGTTCCGAAGATTCTGGCGAATCGTGACGAGGAGGGTCGTTTCATGACCTGGGTGCTGGAGGATGGCGAACCCGATGTCGTGTCCAGCTTTCGCGTAGAAGTCGATCCCGTCGTCAATGCGAACGTCATCGCTTACCTTGGCGATCACCCCGAAACCAGGCCTGCACAACGATGGTTGGAAACGTCGGTTTCCAAAGGCGAACTTGTGGGTTCGTCCAAATGGTATCCCGACCCCGTTTCGATCTACTACGCAATTGCCCGTGCAATGATTCGCGCACGGCCCGCATTCATTCGGCTTGGTCCGGCACTTTTGGATCACATCCTTGGTCTGCGCGACGAAAGGGGAGATTTCGGAAGCATCCTTCAGGTCGCTCAGGTTGTGTCGGCGCTTCACAACATCGGAAAGCTTGAATGTATCGACATGAAGCGGCAAGCGGAAAGGATCATGAGTTCGCAACGGGAGGATGGGAGTTGGCCTGAAGTTCTCGCCTTTGGAGACCAAACGCTACGGTGGGGATTGGTCGGGCAAATTGGGCATGGCTCTGAATCCCTAACTTCTGCGTTTTGCATCGAAGCTCTGGAGCGTCTCGTTGACGAACTGAAAAGTATTGCGAATTGAGTCCCTAATTGGTCAAGTCTTGGCAGTGCGTGTCGTAACAAACCGTTTCCAAGAAATGGTCAGAAACCCGTGTCGGGATCCGAATGGGTTGACGAATCAGAAGCCGTTGGCACCTGCAAAGGCATTTGCAGCACTATTGACGCCATTCGCAAACTCGTGCCTGCCCGAATACCACCCGTTTGACGACGGCAAGCGGCAATTTGGCCGGACTTGAGTTCCGGCCAGCGACTGACTTCGCCTCAATTCGGGATGTTGGCGCCAACCGGCGCCAAGCAATCCGGTCAAATCAGAAACGGGACCTGATTCATCAATCCTTTTCCTTCAGTGTTTGAAGCCGTTCGTAGCGACCAGCGGCCTCAACCCGGTTCGTAGATGCTGGCGGAAAGCGCTGTTCGGGACACGACCTCATGCTCGGACAGCCGACCTGTCCCCCTCGTTCCCGGAAGTCCTGCGTCCTGCCTTTCGCAGGCTGCGCCGGGCCCTACGAAGCCAGCGCCTGCGCGAGCGTCATCGCGTTGTGACGCATCATGTCGAGGTAGGTCGATGCCGGACCGTCCGGGCCGGACAGCGCGCCAGGATAGAGCGTACCGCCGATAGTGGCCCCGGTCTCGGCTGCAATCTGCTCGAGCAGGCGCCCATCCGTGATGTTCTCGATGAAGACGGCCGAGATACCCTCGTCACGGATACGTTCGATCAGCCGGGCGACGTCTTGCGCCGACGCCTCAGACTCGGTGCTGAGCCCTTGGGGAGCCAGGAAGGTCAGTCCATAGTCGCGGCCGAAATACTGGAACGCATCGTGCGAGGTAACGACGATGCGGCGGTCGGCCGGCAGTCCTGCCACGATTTCGCGGATCTCTGCATCGAGCGCCGTGATCTCTGCGACGTAAGCCGAACGGTTTTGGTAGAAGTCGGTCGCGTTCGCCGGATCGGCCACAGCCAGAGCGGCGGTGATGTTGTCGACATAGGCTGCCGCATTGGCGAGACTTTGCCAGGCGTGCGGGTCGAAAGCGCCATGGTGATGGTGGTCGTCACCTGCATCGGCATGCGCCTCATCATCATGGTCATGATCACGATCGTGCGCGGCTGCCTCAGCATGCTCCTCGTGGTCTTGATCATGCCCGGCCTCGGCCTGTTCATCATGATCATGATCATGATCGTGATCATGTTCATGCCCGGCCTCTTCTGCGTGGACTTCGAGGCTGCCGCCTTGATCGTGCTCGTCGTCGAACACAATCGGTTCAATCCCTTCGGTTGCCACCACGCGCATTCCGTCGAAATCCGAGGCGTCGATCAAACGTTCCAGCCAGCCTTCGAACTGCAGCCCGTTGACGACAAGGATTTTCGCTTCGCTGACGGCCCGTGCATCGGCAGGGGTCGGCTGGAAAACATGCGTATCCCCGTCGGGGCCGACCAGCGTCGTGACAGCGACGTGGTCTCCGCCGATGCGCTTCACCATGTCGCCGAGGATCGAGAAGGTGGCGACCACCGGGATCGGTTCGTCGGACCGTGCGATGGCTGGTGCGGTGATCGACAGGGCGAGGAGGGCGGTGGTGGATACCAAACCCGCTCGGTGGACGAGCATTGCAACTCCCGACATACTCTTCATGCGATTAATCTCACTTCTTGATTCAGGCTTCGAGGTGGCGGCGCGGGAAGATCCGCCCGGCGAGGCCGCCCGCCGGCCCGAAGACCAGCGACAGCCCGTAGGCGAAACCCGCGACAAGAATGATCGCCGGCCCGGAGGGCAGGCTGAAGTGGTAGGAAAGAAGAAGGCCGGTCAGGCTCGAGAACATCGCAACCAAGACGGCGACGGCGATCAGCGTGCCTATACCGACTGCCCAGAATCGCGCGGCGGCGGCGGGAAGGATCATGATCCCGACGGCCATCAGCGTGCCGAGCGCGTGAAAACCGGCCACGAGGTTCAGCACGACGAGGGCAAGAAACGTGAAATGCGTCACGGCGCTGAGCCCGCTCACCGAGCGCAGGAACTGCGGGTCCGCGCATTCGAGCACGAGCGGCCGGAACACGACTGCCAGCGTCACGACCGAGAGGCTCGCGATGGAACACAGAAGGACCAGCGCATCGTCGTCGAGCGCGAGCACGGTCCCGAAGAGCACGTGCATCAGGTCGACATTGCTGCCCCGGGTGGACACGATCAGCACGCCCACCGCCAGCGAGATCAGGTAGAAGGCCGCCAGGCTCGCATCCTCGCGCAGCGCCGTGACGCGGGTCACGAAGCCCGCAAGCAGCGCCACGGCCATGCCTGCGATCAGCCCGCCGACGGTCATCGCCCCGAGCGAGAGGCCCGAGACGAGATAGCCGACGGCCGCACCCGGCAGGATCGCATGGGCCATCGCGTCGCCCGTCAGGCTCATGCGGCGGAGCATCAGGAACACCCCGACCGGCGTCGCGCCGACCGAGATCGCGACGCAGCCCATCAACGCGCGCCGCATGAAGCCAAAATCGGCGAAGGGCTGGACAAGGATCTCCCACATCATCATGCAGCGCGTCGCCCGCATGTATGCGGGGGGGCCGGCGCAGGCCTCGCACATCTGGCGCGCACGGAACTGGTTTTCGGCCGTCAGCACCTGCGCCGTGGGTCCATGGGCAACGAGTTCGCGTGCCAGCATCAATGTGCGAGGGAAGTGGGCCCGCACCGTGTCAATGTCGTGCAAGACGGCGAGCACCGTGCGGCCTTCGCCGTGCCAGCGCCGCACCACGCCGATCAGGTCCGCCATCGTCCTCGCGTCAACCGCGGTGAAAGGTTCATCCAGCAGGACGAGCCTGGCGTCCTGCAACAGCAGGCGGGCGAATAGCGCTCGCTGTATCTGCCCGCCGGACAGCGACCCGATCGGTCGCCTTTCAAACCCTTCGAGCCCGACCGCGGAAATTGCATCGGCGACGCGTGCGCGGTGAATGGCCCGCAAGCCCGCAAAGCCGCCGATTTCCCGCCATAGGCCCATCGCCACGAGGTCGGCGACGGTGATCGGGAAAGACCGGTCGACGTCCGATTGTTGCGGCAGGTAGGCGATGTCGTCCCGTGAGAGCCCGTCGAAGGCGATCCGTCCTTCTAGCGGGCGGAGCGTGCCGGCCACTCCCTTCAGCACCGTCGACTTACCGGCCCCGTTCGGTCCGACGATGGCGGTCAGGCTGCCCTTGGCGATCGCGCCGCAGAGACCAAGCACGGCCGGATGCCGGTCGTAGCCGAGGGTCAGGTCCTGAAACTCGAGGGCGTAGGTCATGGCCCCACCGGTGTGGACGTCGCCCAGAAAAACGCGCCCCAGAGCGCGGCAACGATCAGGGTCGCGCCGATCAGCCGGGGGCCGGCGCCGAGCGGCAGCAGGCGGATTGAGGTTGTGTGCGGCCTCCTCATGCCGGCGCTCCTTGCCGAGCGCCGGCGTTCATCTCCGGCTGGCGAGGGTCCATTCGGATTCCGGCTTTCCATGGGTGGAGTTCTGCGTTCCCGCCTACGCCGCGCCGGCATCTGTGCACCGCGCGCACATGCCCTCAACCTCGACCGTGCGACGTGTCGCGACGAACCCGAGGACGGCGGCGTCCTCGGCAAGCAGTCCTCCGATCCGCGGGTCCTCAAGCTCGACCGATGCCCGGCAGCCGCGGCAGATGAAGAATAGGCAATCGTGGTTGCGTTCGGGATGGGCGCACGGGACGTAGGCGTTCAGGCTTTCAATCCTGGAAACGAGGCCCTGCGCCATCAGGAATTCAAGCGCCCGGTACACGGTTGGCGGCCCGACCGGCCGCGAACCACCGGGCTTGACCGCTTCGATCAGTTCGTAGGCACCAGTCGGCCGACCGCTCGCCCAAAGCAGTTCCAGGATGCGCCTCCGCAACACCGTCATCTGCACGCCGCGCCCTTCACAAATCGATGCTGCAAGCGCGATCCGTTCGCGCGGCGAGTGTCGCCCGCGGCAATCCGGGTCGGTGCAGGGCCGGGGTCGGGTCTTCGGATTCGTCATCGCCTGCCTCATCTTGCGAATCTTTAATGCAACGTTATAACATTGCATTCAGATTCGCAAGAGAGCCTTTATCGGAGGCGTTTGCGCTGCGGCGTATTTTCGTCGCCGGGCGCCGGTTGGCCAGACGTCCGGACTGCCACGGCAGGCGTTGACGGGTTCATTCCCGGCCGGGCTCTGGCACGTGCGGCGCACGGCCCCGCCAGGCATCGTCGGTTTCGGGACACTTGCCAACCAAGGCCGAAATCCCGGGAACGCCGCATCGCTCGGCGTCGGATCCGGCGCATGTTCCCGGCTGTCAGCATGCGGGCCTCAGGCGGCCTTCAGGCAGGGTGCCCTGACAAGCGAGCGCAACATCTCCGGCCGGCCGGCCCGGACACGGCCCAACGCCATCGCAATCATCACCACGACGACCAGATGGCAGCGCAGCGCCATCTTCGCCTGACCCCGGATGAAGAGTGGCTCTCCATTCCGCAGACCCGGTCAATGCGGGCATTGATGCGTTCCAGCGAATTCGGGCGTTTGTGAACGCCGTATTCCGGAAGGGTCAAAGAGCACGAGTTGCGATCAATGTGGCGCGGAGAGACGCGTCCGCAAAAGTTCATCCTCCTCCGTGTGGAATCGGATCCGTGGGACAACCAGTACACCGTTCCGAACTCGGTGCACGTCCTGTGGGTCTGTGGTCACGCAGCGGAAGCGGCTCCCTCGCGGGCAGCCGAGAGCAGCAATTCCAGAACCGCAAGGGACCCATACGGCCCACACTGCGGCTGGAACGATGTTCGTTGCCATTGCGACGGTCTTTCACCCGCCAGCGGCAAGAACCGAGGCGATGGCCATCATTCGAAAGGCCCACGCCCGGGACGTGTTCGGGTCATCTCCCGTTGAGACGGGCGTCGTTCCTGCCTCTGTCATGATCATTGGCGAAACCGGCCGCCGGGTCCGGCTGGGTTCTTTCGCCGCGCAGATCTGGAACCGGAACACCCGCCAGGCCAATGCGCACAGTGCATCGGCTGTTCAACGGGCTCGCGGAGTCCGGAATCCACGACGTCGTCGACATCAAGCCGGTCCACTTCGCGGTGTGGCTGGAGGACCGAATGCGCGAAGTCTCGCGTCCGACGGTCAAGCAGGAGCAGACCGGGATCCGGCGGCCCTTCGACCGGCTGACGGTCCGTCAGGCGGTTTCGTCATCGCCGGTCGCCGCCGTCCGCGGTCCGGAGCACACGGTTCACCGCGGGGCGACGCCAGACCTTTCCGCCACCGAATGCCGCCGCTTCCTGCGGTCCATCCCGGTGGAGACCGTCGGAGGTCTTCGTGACCGCGTCTTGATCGCAACCATGACGCACAGCTTCGCACGGATCGCCGCAGTTCTGGGCATGAACGTGAAGGGCGTCTTTCTCACCGATGGCCGTCTCTGTTTGCGCCTGCACGAGAAGGGCGGCACGGTGCAGGAAGTGCCCTGCCATCACAACCTCGAGACCTGGTTCCGGGATGCTTGCGGCCGCCGGAATCGGCATCGACCGTGACGGCCCCCTGTCCCGACGCGCGACCGCGACGTCTCGCTGTCGGAACGGCGGCTCAACCAAGACCGCGCCCGGGGCAGGCTCCGGCGGCGAGCCCGGGCCACAGGGATCTCGAATGACGCCTGCAATCACTCGTTTCGGGCGACGGGCATCACGGCATATCTTGAAAACCCGGAGGCCCAGGTCGAAGTCGCCCGGGACCCGGCCGGCCACGCGGACCCGAAGACAACGAAGCTCTATGACCGTGGCGACGATCGTGTTTCGCTCGACGAGGTTGAGAAGATCGGGATATGAATGACAGGCTGGTCCCTGTCCGGGCGCAACGGGAGGAACAAGGACAATGACGGCACAGGCCGGACGCAAGGAGGCCCGCCGGGCGACCTACCGGGACGTGCTCGACGCACCGCCCCACAAGGTTGCCGAGGTGATCGCCGGAACCCTCCATACCCATCCGAGGCCAGCGGCCCGTCACGCCTGGGCGAGCTCACGTCTCGGTGGCCGTCTGGATGGCCCATTCAATCCGGGAGTTGGAGGCCCCGGCGGCTGGTGGATTGTCTTCGAACCCGAACTGCACCTGGGCGAGGACATCGTGGTGCCGGATCTTGCCGGCTGGCGTCGCGAGACGATGCCAGAATACCCGGACGCGGCGTATTTCACGATCGCACCGGATTGGGTCTGCGAAGTGCTCTCTCCTTCCACGCGGCGGCTGGACCAGAGCGAAAAGCGGGATCTCTACGCCCGAGAGGGCGTCCGCCATCTCTGGTTCGTCGATCCCGATGCCCGGACGCTCGAGGCTTTCGAGTTGCAAAAGGGGCGTTGGCTGCTGCTGGCGACTCTCGCCGGTGACGCGCCAGTCTCGCTTCCACCCTTCGACGCCATCACCTTCCCGCTCGATGCCCTCTGGCCCGAGGTGTTCGCGGGCGAGAAAGGCGGATGACGGGCGTGCGATCCAGGAACACCTTCGGCGTACGATACCCTTGCCGGAATTGGTTTCAATCGGGGCCGGTGCGTTCCACCATTGTGACGGCTTTGTTTATGTTCGGGAGCGCAACATCCCGAAAAGCGGCAGAACAATCCGACCCGGGTCGCCGGGAATCCCGGCACAAGACGGGCTCTCAGACCGAGTTCGTGCTCGTTTTCGCGTAGTCACCTAAGTACAGCAAATCTCGAGCCCTGAAAACAAGGGTTGGGATTGTTGGACTGTAAGAGCCGTTGCAGGTTTCCCGACGGGAATCCGGACGACGGCGTTTCGCCGACCGTTCAACCATCGGGATTGAACATCCGGCGGAAAGCCGCTTCGCCCCGGCGCAGGCCCGCATCGGTCAGAACCAACGATTTCGCCTTGCTCACCGGATCGGAGATCAGTCCCTTCTCTTGAAACCTCTCCGGCCGCTCTGGTGCCCGATTGTGCCGACAATCGGGCACGAACAGCAAACTCGTGGGCCTAGCGCTCGGCCGAGGACCTCTCATATCCACGCCGGCAGTAAGGTTTGTCACTGTTCATAGCGGCGATCCATTCCAAGTCTTGGTCACCTTGAAGTTTACAGTTATACCATATATATCAGGTATGTTGCGAAAGATAACCGGAACAAGGCCGTGAGATCTGTTGAAGCGATCAAGGTTCTTTGGGAGTGGGACCTGCATGGCCGGGCGGTATTCGCCGTGGCGGACCTCCGGAAAATGTTCCCGGAGCGATCGCCCAAGACCTTTGCCGAGGGCCTGCGGCGGCTGGTGCGCCAGGGAATCCTCGAGCGGGCCGCTCGCGGCATCTACGTGAACCCGCTGTCCAGGCTGTCCAAGCGGTACCGGGTTGAGGAAATCGCTATTTGTCTGCGGCGTGGGGAATACAGTTACGTCAGCCTGGAATCGGCTCTGGCGGAGTACGGCGCCATCTCCCAGATCCCGATGAGCCGGATCACTATCGTGACCACCGGACGGAGTGCGGAGATCCGGACCCCCTACGGCGTCATCGAGTTCACACACACGTCTCGAGCGGTGCGCGACATCCTCGAAAGCACGATCGTCATGGAGGGACGGCCGCTGCGCATTGCCAGGGTGGAGGCGGCACTGCGCGATCTCCGGCGGGTTGGGCGCAATCTCGGCATGGTGAACGAGGAGTATTACAGGGACATCCTGGAAGAACAGGCGGCCGCGAGAAGCGATAGCCAGAATGTGGCCACATGACGCAGGATCTTGCATATCTTGTTGGCTTAGCGATGGACGATCCCCGGCTGAGCGGCATGCAGTTGGTGGTTGAAAAGGAACTTCTCCACTACGACATTCTCTTTGCCATGGAGCGAGGCGGATTCCTCGATGGGCTCGTGTTTCAGGGCGGCACGGCACTCCGGCTCTGCCATGGGGCGCCGCGATTCAGCGAAGATCTCGATTTTGCCGGCGGCGCCGATTTCACCAGTTCCCGGCTAGCTGCGCTGGGTGACTACCTGGCGGAATACCTGTCCGGCCGCTATGGCCTCGAAACAGTGGTCAAGCCGCCGTCGGAAATACGGGAAATTCCCGATGCCTCGAAGCTGGTTACCGCTAAATGGCGAATCAGCGTCGTGACTCGCCCTGCGCAACCGGAGGTCCCGCGCCAGCGCGTCCATCTGGAAGTCTGCAACGTGCCGTCTTACGCGAATACACCGATGTCAATGCTGCGGAATTACGAATTCCTGCCGGACGGCTATGAAAACATGGTGATCCAGGTCGAGGCGAAGGACGAAATCCTCGCTGACAAGCTGGTCGCTTTTCCCGCCACTCTGCCAACCCACACGCGATGGTGGGACATGTGGGACATGCACTGGCTGGGGAGACAGGGAGCCGTAGTGAACACTGATTTGGTTCGGGCGAAAATTCGGGACTATCGAATTGACGGTTTCGCGGCTCTGCTCGAAACGGCCATTGACCGCATTCCGGATCTCATCGGTTCGGACGGGTTTATTGCCCAGATGGGGCGATTCCTGACCGAACCGGTTGCTGAGAACACAATCCGGCGCAAGGCGTGGCGGGATGGTGTTACGCGGGAACTCCGGGACATTCTGACCGGCCTGCGGTGACAGTCGGCGTCGTCATGCAGCGTTCTCGATTGTAGTTTCAGTCGGGACTTTCATGGAATGCACTTGGGTGAAAACCGAGGCCAGGCAATGCGACATAGTCACCTTAACGCCGCCGCCTGCCAGTTGGACGAGATCGGCGACATCACCTCCCGTGGCCTGTGGCAGGACTGGGTGGATCTGCGCCGGGCCGTGATTGGCAACCCGTGCCTGCATAACTGGATCGAGCGCGTCTGCAAGGCTTTTGTGCACGACCCCATTGGGGATTGTTCGCCGTTTTGGTCGGCTGGCCGTCGAAACAGGTCTTGTCCTCCTGACCTCTCATAAGAATTGTTTGCGCGCCCTGCTGCTGATCAAAAATCCTGCTGATCCGAGCCTGGACCCCTCATGGGGTCGGTTCCCGTTGCAAAATCCTACACTATGCATATGTGCCGAACGCTGTTGGGAGCAAGTCGCTCGACCTGCAGCACGACGCGCTCCTCGCCCCAGGTGTTGAAAAGAGCCGCATCTACGCAGGCCGTGCATCCGGCAAGAAGGATGAACGCCCCGGGTTCGAAGTCTGGCTGAAGGCGCTCCGAGAGGGCGATTTCCTCGTAGTCTGGAATCTCGACCGCCTGAGGCGCAGCTTGCATCACCCGGTGAAGACCGTGACCAAGCAGTCCGACCGCGGCGTCGGTCTCAAGGTCATCACGGGCCAAGGTGCGCAAATCGATACGACAACCGCGTACGAACGGTTGTCCTTCAGTGCCTTTGCTGCGTTGGCCTAGTTTGAAAGCGAACTGATCCAGGAACGGATCTTGGCGGGTCTGCAGGCCGCTCGGGCTCGAGGACGCAAGGGCGGTCGGGAACTTGCGGGATTACGGAATGCGCATTCTCGGCGCTTGATGTAATATTTGCGCTCGCTCCCAACGGACCCCTACATACCTGCGGTCAATGTGTTACCGTGCTGATATGACAATGACTAACCGATACGTTTTTCGAAAGGCGGCGATAGCTGATCTCGATCTGTTGCTGGAATGGCAGTCACGAACACATGTTCGCGAGTGGTGGGATTCAGATGAGCCCGGTGATGAAGAGGAACTGGCGGACCCTCGCGTTACGCGGTGGATTGTCTCATTGGCCGGACACCCTTTTGCTTACATGCAAGACTACACCGTCCATGGTTGGGAAGATCACCATTTCTTTCGACTTCCCAGGGGGTCTCGGGGCATCGACCAATACATTGGTGAGCCGAACATGATCGAGAAAGGTCACGGCTCTGCCTTCATCATCGAGCGGCTGAAGACGCTCTTTGAGGAAGGTGCCCCCGTCGTCGCAACCGATCCGCACCCAGAAAATGCCCGCGCGATCGCAGCATATAAGCGAGCTGGATTCGTTGCATTCGGCACACCTCGAGAAACCCGGTGGGGTCCGGTACTTCCGATGAAAGTCTGTCGCAAGAATAGCACCCGATGACAATCATGCTGTCGCGCCGTCGCCTGCGACGAAAGCACTAGCGTGGATTCGCAAGTGCGCCGTGGATGGCGTATCATCCTTATGGGTCTGGCTCTGCATGAAGAGGTCACATTCGTCATCATCGCGTGATCTCATTGACGGGAAATGTCACGACTGCCTGATGGGGCATGTCTTCGTCAGGCAGGTGAACACTCCGTCACCTTAAGGCGACGGAGTGTTCACCAAGACCAACGATACTGATGTCACGCGACTTGAAACAACGTTTGACCGGTGATTGAACTCCGGAATGTTGGGGAACAAGCTTAGGTTTTTATACATAAATGTGAGACCTGCGGCGTGGAGTGCCTTGGGCTCAAACGCATCAGCGATAAAGGCAAGTTTTTGTCATGGATTCATCCACGTCCATTCGAGTGTCGTCGTCCTTGTCCGATAGCGACGGCGCTTTGGCAAATACAATTGCGGGATTTTGACGCCAGTATACGACAGCGCGAAATCATCTCGAACCTTGGGCATGCGCAAGCCTGCCTGGCCCCATTGCGTCAATGGCGTGCAGAAGGCTCTGCCCATTTGATCCGGCCACGGTATTCAGGCGAGTCATGGGCCAAAGGGACGGTCGCCTCGTCCCGCGCCAAGAAGCGACAAGTGTTCGGTTAAGGAAATGCCTGCGAAGGCCGATTACCGCCGATTTGTGGCGCCAGATTCACGTCATAGTCGGGCATTGCAACGACGACGACTCACCCGACGTCGGTAAGCGATCGCCAGAGTTTCGCCATTCGAAGAGGGCCGTCGGGAATGGCTGACAGGCCGGCGCTCGGCGGGTGGTGGGGCCGGAGTACGAGTTCCATTGCACGGGAATGGACCGGGCTTTTGAGGGTCGCAGTTTTCACCGCGATACTGACGGATATGGGAGCAATGTTGGTGGAATGCCGAGTCCGCACCGTGAAGTGCAGAGATCTCCAAAATTCGGTTCCCAACTGGCAAGGATTTGGCAACGATTCCTTAGAGTTTGCCCTGTGATCGGAATGGAACTTGACACGCCGCATGGCTTCGGAAAGAAGGCCGAATCACGAGACTAAACGGAGGGCTCGAAATGGTCAGAAAACTGGGATCGGCGGCAGTCTTGACCGCTGCGTTGGCGTTCACCGTCAACCCGACGGGGCTGATCGCCGATCAACACAAAAGTCAAATGCAGGGTGTTTCTCTCGAAGTCTATCGGCTTGAAATGGACAGCGAGGCCACCAGGCACTATTTCCCCACTGGAATTTCAGCCACCGAACATCCGATCGCCGCTGTGGTCTACAGCGAAGTTTACTGTCCGAAAGTTCGTTTCAATCATGCCCTGGACGTCAATGCCGTAAGGCATCAAGGCGAATGGACCGTCACGCTCAGGCTTGCGGATGATGGATGCGAAGAAGCTTATGTTTCGTTGCTGGTATTTGACGCCGGACTGGCGGCTGTGCCGGCGACGACATGGAAGTTCGATTTTTCGGAAGCGTCCGAAATGTCGCAAATGTAACACGAATTCGGACGCGGTCGGCGATAATTTTCCGACCTGGCGTGGTGCGCACTGAGTGCGGCCACGCCGCCGTCCGAGACCGGGACGACAATTCCAATTTCCAAATGATGTAAAGGTCCGTAGTTGGTCCGGTGACGACGGTTCGGCGAACGTCGCTATGGGATGGAGGCTTGCTCAATATCCGTTTCTATTTTCACGGGAATTCTCTGCTCCGCCGGGCCGAACAGGGATAGCAGAGACGAGTGGTTTGCGGTGACTATGTCGCGGCTTCCTGTAACACCATGGTGTCAGTTTGAGTCCTCGATTACCCGTGGGTGCTCGTTCCCGAACTCTTCGCACCGGCCTACATCGGCGGCCGCACAGCAGCGAAGCACTGGACCCTGACCGAACAGTTCTTCAAGAATATCTTCGAGATGACCGCACAGTCGGTGGGTCAGAAGCGCCAGGAGCGGTACAGTACATTCCTTTTGTTGAAGCACTCTGATGAGCCGAGGGCCTTCGACACGAAGAACGTCCGGCACCGTCAGACGCGAGTTCCAATTTCTGATGCGCATCATCCGAACATCGACATGCTCGAACGCCCGACGATCAGTAGCGGCATCGAGCCTGTTTCCGATTGCCTCGCAGCCTATCGGCGCCGCGATGATCCCGACGACGAAAATCTCGTCAGACACTTGGTTGGCCTCGGCAACGGAGCCGTCTTCAAGCGCCTTGGGTTTCTGGCCGAACGCTTTTCCGGTGGAGTGGAACCGGTTCAACTGAGCGGCGGGCATGCGAAACGCGGTCCTGTCCGGGATGGATCATTCGTCGTGACCAAATGGTGGCTGCGCGTGCCGGAATACCGGGCTCGCAAGGAGACGATTTGATCGATAGACGCGAAGTTTTCACCGGATTGCGCCCGATCCTGACCGCAAAGACCCACCATTCGTTCGGGGCAGGCCGTCCACGACGGTGCGGGCGGTGCCGGAGAAGGCAGCGGAAAGGGTGCGGGCAATTGAGCGCCAGGTGACCCGCAGTGCCTGGAAATTCCGGGAGCGATCGGCATCGCGTCGCAGGACCGGGAGCCGCCAGCGCCGGAATGCGGTCGGACCACAGGTATCGACCTCAAAACCTGACATTGCTGGTGGCGTGCAATTTCAGGAATGGTAAGCCCTGCGGACCCATGTTTGCTGTCAAAACCAGTTGGCGCACGCGTGAAGAAAGGCGCGGAAGCGACGACGTTGCTTCAAGCGTACGTGAAAGGCGAAACGCAAAATGTCAGTTGACAGACAACAGGGTCGGATTGCGCGGCGATCGCATCGTTCCGGCATTGAGGACTCAAGGCGTTCAACGAAGGCCGAACGTTCCGGCGTGCTGCACCGACGCACGTGGAGAGGCCCAAGGCAGCCAGGGCCGCTGCCACGCAGTTCTTCCAAGTGTATTTCGGTTTGGAGGGCCTCAGCGGGCCCGACCGGGCTGCCACCAGAACCGCGGGATTCGCCACTCGTGTGCAACTGTTCGTTCTATCGACCCCGAACGCGGCCTGAGAGTCCATTTGGAAGCGGGAATGTCGAAAACTTGGGCCGAAACCGGCCGAATCTCGGGGAGTTGCGCCCCCGAACGAAAACATTACGATCCGGAGCACAGGACGGTTGACGATCCGTTCCCCGTGCGTTCTTCAAGATGTCCAAATGTGCGGTTCCGGTCCGTTAAGGCCGTTTCTTGCACATTGGTTGCAGATTTCGCGCCGTTTGTTCGGGTGCGGTCGCCAGAGGTTGGAAGGAGGTGAACACGTGAAACGTGGAATTACGCAAATGGTCATGGCTACAGCGATTGGAACTGCTGCCACGATGTCCCAGGCGGCCGATGACGAGAATGTGCTTGTCATCGAGATTGCAGGGGCAACCGCCGGAACCGTTGAAGTGGAACTCTTGCCGGAACTCGCTCCGAACCATGTTTCCCGAATCAAGCACCTGGCAAGCGGGGGTCAATACGACAATGTCGTCTTCCACCGGGTCATCGACGGGTTCATGGCCCAGACGGGTGATGTGAAGTTCGGCGTACGAGGAGGCAGCGATCTCTCCCTTGCGGGACGCGGCGGTTCGACCGAACCAAACCTCGAAGCCGAATTCTCCGACATGTCGTACACGCGCGGGGTGGTCGGGATGGCGCGCGCAGCCCATCCGGACAGTGCCAATTCGCAGTTTTTTATCATGTTTGCGGATGCTCCACACCTGAACGGAAAATACACGGTCTTCGGCCGTGTCACTTCCGGCATGGATGTTGTCGACCGGATCAAGAAAGGAAACGCCGCAAGGGGCGGGGAAGTGAGCGATCCAGACTACATGTCCCAAGTCTACGTCAAGTCAGTGGGTCCGCGCCGGTAAAAAGGCGTTTCCACAGAATGACCGAGGCTGACGAGACCATGCTCAAGTCGATTCCGGGGCAGAATCGGAATCCAAGTCCCTGAGGCCGTCACCCGCCTTTCTCTACGCCTGAGTCGTCACTTTGGGCCAAAGGGCATCGAGCGGGAAGGTGGTGGCATCGGACGAGGGAAGCGAGAACGGCGCGTCATTGGCGAGAATCGTCAGCAGCAGCGAACGATCTTTGCGCAACATGAAGGCCTCAAGCGTTTGGGCATCGGGGTTGACGAAACTGAGATCGCGATCACCCTCGTTGTTGTAGAGATCCCGCCTTTCGCTCTGGTCAAGGGCCTCGAAATCCAGAAATTCATGTTCAACGCGGCGGACTGCGAAGTCATGAGCACCGAGACAGGTTCCGGTGCTTCCCGCGACGGCCGAACCGAGCCGCGGGACATTCTCGAATTCCTGCAGGAAGGCGACGAACTGGTCATGCACAGGCTGTACCGGCTCGGCCCCTCCAGCCGTGACGTGCTGAACCTCGTGCAAGAAAGGGATGGCAGGTGCGCCTCGCTCCGCGTTTTCGAACCCGCGGATACCTCCGCGCGAGATCTCGGTCGCTAGGTTTTGACCATTCCTGGCATGGCGGCCGACATGGAACCAAAGTTCATTCGGGATCGACAGCGCGCGGGGATCGAAGCGACGAAGAAAAAGCATGTCTACAATGGCCGTCCAAGTCAGGTCGATTCGGAAAGGATCAAGGAGCTTGCGGCAGATAAAATTCCGAAGGCACGGATCGCCCGCGACTTCAAAGTATCACACGTGACGGTCTACCGTGCACAGAAGGTTGGAGATGACTCGGTTGCATAGATTGGTTTGCACACGTTCGTTCGGGACTTGACGACGGTCGGTAGCACTTGCTGAAGTCATTTGTGACAAATGGCAGAGGGCATGTATAGTGTCTTCGAGGTACCGGCAAAGGCATTCTGCATCATGACCGAGACCCCTGCCAGCCCCCCGCCAGCGTCCACGTCCGATGAACGAAAATGGTCCGTCCTGCTGCACATTTCCGCACTTGCCGGGATGATCATCCCGCTTGGCAACGTGATCGGACCATTGGTGCTCTGGTTAATCAAGAAGCCGGAGTCTGCATACGTCGATCGCCACGGCAAGGCGGCGCTCAACTTCCAGATCAGTTCGATGATCTACATGATCGTGATGGCACTTCTCGTGATCGTCTTTATCGGTCTCCCGTTGCTCATCGCCTACTCGATCTTCTGGTTCGTCATGGTGATTCTCGCGACCATTCGGGCGGCGGACGACAAGGATCCGGGCTATCTGCTGAGCATCCAGTTTTTCAAGTAAGGCGGACACGCGCTGGTGCGCCAAAGAGGGCGCCAGCGCCGATCGCCAAAGGCTTGATGTTGACTCGCGTGGCCTCGCCGTTGCTGGAGTTCGGACGGCGGCAAAAGCCTGGACAAAATCTTACGAGCAACGACAGCACATCGCCATTCCCTTCGACGCCCGGTCGGGCGGGAATTCAGGAGTTGGGACGCGGGATGGGCGCGCCGGCGCACCGGGTGGCGAAACGGTTGGGGCTTTCGCCCCGACACGACGCCCGGCGCGTCGTCAGGGACCGCGGGTAGCGGCGACGGGCTGTCGGCCGGATCGAGGACGCAATTCTCTTCGAACAGGTCCCAGTCCGGCACAATTGGGGGCGCGAGATTTGACACTCGTGGGTCAACAGGCCGCCCAATCGGCCTCGATCGCGGTCTAGGAACTTCTCTGTTTCGAGGCAGGATTGCCGGCGGCATGGTCCGGAATCGCGGGGATGCGACCCGGAACAAAGACAGTGCCATCCCCGGTGACATGCGAAACGG
>JAPPHA010000037.1 GCA_028874915.1 Paracoccaceae bacterium | reverse complement strand
GGGAAAAAACGCGGCAAACCACCCAGAATCCCGCGCATTGTTCCAGCCGCCAACACGCGATAGCCGATGATGGCCCCGCCTCGCCGCCAGGTCATGACTCCTTCCACTCGACAAACCTGATTCGACCGGTGCGTTTGGCCCTGGTGTCGGCGCGCAGCCCATCGCGCCGCCAGCGCAATCGTCCCTGATGGTATCGACTTGCGATCAGTTTTATGACTCGGTCGCCCGGGCAGAGCTCTTTCCTTCTCGGCGTCCGCGGGGTCGGCAAGAGCACCTGGGCGCAAGCGAAGTTTCCCGATGCGGCACACATCAATCTTCTCGACGAAGGCCGTTACCAAGACTACTTCGCCGATCCATCCCTCTTCGCGGCAGACCTTCAGTTCGTGCCACCGGGCGTTTCGGTGGTTGTCGACGAGATACAGCGCCTTCCCAATCTTCTCAACGAAGTGCGCCGGCTCATCGAGGGCCGGCGTCTCAATTTCGCCCTGCCCGGATCAAGCGCACGCAAACTCAAGGCGACAGGGGTCAACCTCCTCGCCGGCAGAGCGCTGCACAAGACGATGCAATCCTTGACCCCGGCCGAACTCGGCTGCGACTTTGACCTCGATTCCGCCCTGACGACTGGATCCCCCTGGACTGGGTTGCCAACGAACGGCGCCCATTTCTTGAAAACTACGTCCGACTGTATCTCTGCGAGGTAGTCGGGGCTGAGGGGCTGGTCCGAAACTTCCCAGGATTCGCCCGCTTCCTTCCGATTGCCTCCCTTTGCCATGGCCAAGTCTTGAACATTTCGGAAATCGCACGCGACTCCGGCTGCGCAAGCACCATCATCCGAAACTCTACTGGGTCGATCCTAGTTTGGTTCGTGCCGAAAAAAGCCCTACCGGCCGATTGCGCCAGAGAAACGCGGTGCGCTCCTGGAAGACCGGGTTCTGCACCTGGTCCGGACGCGTGGCGAGGATGATGGCTTGTTTGGCGACCTGCACTACCGGGCGCCACATCCTCCGAACCGTACCCAAGTCGACTTCCTGCTTCGCCGCGGCGCCGAGTTGGTGGCGATCGAGGTCAAGTCGAATCCGCGATTTCATACCCGTATGCTTCCAGGACTGCGTGCGGTCGCGGAACCCCGGGGAATAGCGCGATGTGTGCTCGTCTATGGTGGCAAGCGGTCTTTCCGGACCACGGATGGAATTGACGTGTGGTCCATTGCCCGGCTGCAACAGGCACTCGCCGAGAAAACGTCGTGGCCCTGAGGGTCGACGTCGAATCCGTTTACGATCTCTGACTTGTTGTTGTTGTTGTTCGACAAGTCCCGCGGGTGACTTTCGTCAAACGTTTGACCACAGCGTGAAACTCAATTCCGATGCTCGACATTGGGTTGAGCCGACTGCTACCATGGCAAATCCGGGACCCTGCAAGGATGCATGAAAGTCTGGACGCCAATGGCTTCGCCCGGAACGACGGTGACCGAATCCCGACAAACGGAGCTCGATTGAAACCGCGATCGATCGAATGAAATCTGAACCGGTGTCAGGTCTGGCATTCAAGTTCCGAGATTCCGGATTGTATCGATCGTTCTTTCAATTAATCCAGTCAAACCACATTTTGGGGGAGCGGGCTCATGATCGAAGTCAGCGCGTTCGATGCGAAAACGCATTTGTCGTCCCTCCTCGACAAGGTCGCTCAGGGCGAAGAGATCCTAATCACGCGACGCGGCCGCCGGACCTCATTTACTCCAACGCCGCGCTGCACTGGTTGAACAGCCATGCGGCGCTCTTCCCAGGGCTCTTCCGGCTTCCTCGCCCCGGGGGGGTGTCTCGCGGTCCAGATGCCGCTCAGCTACTCCATGCCGTCCCACGTCCTGATGCGCGAGACCCTCGCGACCGGCGGCGCGGCCGGCTCGCGGCGCGGCGACGAAGCACTCGCGGCGGCGGTCGGGCGCAAGTGGGTGCTCGATTCCCGCGAGTACCACGACCTGCTTGCCCCCCGGGGCGTCGTCGCTCGACATCTGGGAGACCAAGTACCTCCAGCGGCTCGAAGGCGACGATCCGGTGCTGGAGTGGGTCAGGTCGACCGGGCTTCACCCGATCCTGAATGGTCTCCGCGGCGCCGAGCGCGAGCGCTTCATCGACGTGTACCGGGAGCGTCTTCGCCACGCGTATCCGCGCAGGGCCGACGGGATTACGCTGTATCCGTTCCGGCGGCTGTTCATGGTGGCCATGCGCGCGAGGGAGGTGCGCCGTGATATCGTTCATTGACCGTGCTCTCGGCGTCGCGGACCGGCATCCGTGACCGTCCCGGGACTCCGCCGCGCCACCGGTGCCGATACTGCGGGCATCGCGCAGTGCGTGCGCGCCGCCTACACCCACTACATCGAGCGCATCGGCTCGCCGCCTGGTCCGATGCTAGACGACTACGACCGGGTCGTGCGTGACCATCGCGCGTACGTCATCGACGATGGCGGCGAGATCGTCGGGGCGCTCGTGCTGATGGACAAGGAGGACGGCCTCCTCCTCGACAACGTCGCGGTCCTTCCGTCCCGCCAGGGCGAAGGCATCGGCCGACGCCTCGTCGAACATGCCGAGACCGAGGCGCGCCGGCTGGGGCATGGACACCTCGATCTCTACACCCATCAACTGATGACCGAGAACATCGCCATGTACCTCCGCTACGGCTACGAGGAGATCGACCGCCGCACCGAACGCGGCTTTCCACGGGTGTACATGCGCAAGCGGCTTTGACGCGACAGGACCCTCGGCGCGTGTCCGGCACACCGTTGGGCCGCCGTTCAGGAACTGCGAACCCTTCGCGCCGGCGTTACGCTACGTAGTCTCAACTGGAAAGAACTGCGTGATACGGGTCGACGATGAACGCATTCGCCCTCGACTGCTCCATTACGATCTCCTGGCTGTTTGACGACGAGGCATCGCCAGAGACCAACCGGTTGCTTGACCGTCTGGCGGTGAACGAACGCGCCATCGTTCCCGGTCTCTGGCACCTGGAAGTTGGTAACGTCCTGGTCCATGCGGAACGACGAAAACGCATCGGCGCCGCGAAGATCGCCGCGCTATTCGAACGCCTGAGCCGCCCGCCCATAGCTGCAGATACCGAAACAGACCGTCATGCGTTTCGAGAAACACTGGCCCTTTCCCGATCGCATGGATTGACCACATATGACGCTGCCAATCTGGAACTCGCAATGCGGCGCGGATTGGCGTTGGCGACACGGGACAACGCGCTCTTGCGGGCTGCTCATCGCGTCGAGGTCGAGACGATGCCATGACGCCAACGACTTGGCAGTCAGTGCCATCGAGGACACCCGCACGCCTGCTTCCCGCGGACAGGCGGGAGAGAATCAGATGAAGGGCAAATAGAAGTCCCGAACCTCGTCGACCGACTTTCCGGACAGCCGTTTTGCCTCATCGCGTTTCGTTTCGATCAACGCGTCGCAGAGGAGTTCGCCCACGCGCTGGCGGAGCGGCAAATCGCCACCAAGGGCGTCGAGCGCTCGGGGCAGACTCGAAGGCACATGCCGTGTGGCCCGGGTGTTTTCGATCCCATCGAGGTCCTCGGCCGGGGGCAACGGATAGCCGTTGTCGATTCCGAGACGGGCCGCCTGCAGAACAGCCGCAACGGCCAGGTAGGGGTTGGCAGCGGCGTCAGCCATCCGGTGTTCAAGTCGCGCAGAGGCTGGCGAGCCGGTCGCGGTCCGGACCGTCACCAGTCGGTGATCATGGGCCCAGTTCGCCCAGTAACCCGCCATGGACGCCGGCGCCAGCCGGTCATAGCTGTTGACCGTGGTCGCAAGCAGCCCGGACAGCGATTCATGGTGATGCATGAGGCCAGCGACGCAGTTCCTGGCGAGATCGGACAATTCGCCGGACGTGTCGGGGATGACGTTGGCGCCGTCCGCGTCCCGGAAACTGAAATTCACGTGCAGGCCGGAACCACCGCGATCCGGAATCGGCTTTGGCATGAACGTGAGGAGCAGGCCCAGACCCGCCGCAATTTCCTTCGCCATTGTCCGGAACAGGAAGGCGTCGTCGCAAGCCGTGAGGGCTTCGCCAAAGCCGAGCGTCAGTTCGAACTGGCCGCTGTCGTACTCGCCGTTCAGGCTCTCGATGGGAATACCGGCGGTGAGCGCAGCGTCCCAGAGGGCATCCATCAGGCCCCGGGGATCATTGGCCGGCCCGGTTCCGTAGACGAAAGCGCCGGGCGTGTCGTAGGGGCGCCAGACACCATCGTCGTCCCGCTGATAGGCATAGGCCTCGAATTCGATTCCGACCATAGGCCTGAGCCCGGCGTCCTCGTAGCCGGCGATGGCGCGTCGGAGGGCGCCGCGGGCGCAGAGTTCATACGGGGCGCCGTCGGCATGGAGATCGCCAAGTGCGATCTCGGTCCCGTCCCGCCAGTCCTTTCGGAGGGTGCCATCCAGCATCAGCTCCATGTCCGGGAGGCCGGTTTCGACGCCGGCGCCGGGAACGGCAATGATCTCCCGGTCCAGGCTGACGGCGAAGACGGGGCGTGCGAAACCGACCTGTCCGCGTTCGGCGAATTCCGGCGAAACGAACTTGCCCCGCGAGAGGCCATGGAGGTCGCAGAAGAGCGTGCGAATTCGATGGGTCGTCATGGTGGTCTGAGATCTCCGGTCTGGCGTTTCGGCGGCCCGGCCATCAGGGTCCGCTTGATTCCGGACTTCGGCCGCGACGAGTCAGGGAACCTGGAGGCGTGAACACCCGTGCGGCTCACACGGTTACCCGGACATGCTGGCGCTTGACTCCGCAGATGAAATTCGACCGGGTCCAGATCGGCTCGTCCAATGCCTCGATTCCAGTGATCCGGGCAGCCAGGGACTGCAGGAGGACTCGGACCTCGAGGCGCGCCAGCCACATCCCCAGGCAGAAATGCACGCCGCCCTGGCCGAAGGCGAGGTGCGGGTTCGGGTTGCGGTCAAGACGGGGTTGGTCCGGGGCCTTGAAGACGGTCTCGTCCCGGTTCCCGGAAACGAACCAGAGGACCACCTTGTCGCCTTCACGGATGGACCGGCCGCCCAGTTCGGTATCCGCCGTGGCCGTCCGCCGGAAATGCATGGTCGGCGAGGCGAGCCGAATGAATTCGTCGGGCGCCGTCGGCCAGACCTTGCCTGTCCGCAGTTGAGACAGCAGTTCCGGATACAAGGTGATGAGGTGGAGCGCCATGGCGATGCTGTACCGGGTGGTGTCGTTTCCGGCCGCAACGAGCAGGCAGAAGAAATTCTTGAAGTCCCGCCCTTCCATCACCGGTTCCGCCCGGTTGGCACCGAGGACAAGCGCCAGGATGCCGTCCGGGTCCACCGGCCGGTCACCGGAGATTATGGTGTCGGCATAGTCATAGAGTTCGGCCCCGGCGGGTGACCGGAAGGGCATGAAACGGTAGGCGTTGGAATCGATCCGGTCGAGGACCGCGTCGGTGAAGTCCGGATCGGTGTTTCCGATCAGTGCATCGCCTTTTTCGACCAGCCACTCGAGATCGGCCTCAGGCACGCCGAGAATCCTCCCGAGCATCAGCATCGGCAGACGCCGTGCGATGGCGTCCACAATGTCGAATTCCCGCCGCTCCACGGCCTCGTCAACGATCCGGTCGGCAAGATCCCGGATCATGGCTTCGTAACCCGCGACAGTCTGCCGCGAGAACGCCGGATTCACCATCATCCGGATGGCCCGGTGCTCGGGTGGGTCGGTTTCCTGGAATGTCCGCCGGGCCAGGTATTCCTCGCGGGTTTGGTCCTCGATCCGGATGCCCTGGGCCGAACTGAAGACCCGGAAGTTCCGGTTCGCCGTGAGGATGTCCGCATGGCGCGTGACCGACCAGAATCCCTTGGCGCCCCTGGTTTCGGTCCAGTGCACGGGATCGGTCCGGCGCAGTCGGGCAAAGGTTCGGTACGGGACGCCACCCGTGAAGCTGTCGTGATCGGCAATGTCGAGATGGCCGTCGTCGATCATGCGGCCCGCTTCCTGCGCCTGCCGGCAAGGTTCTGGCAGATCAGGCGGCAACACCATTCGGCAAAGATGTCGCCCTGGGGTTCGCGTTTCATGGAGTCGCGGGCGGCATCATGGACCGCCTGGCCCAAACCGTCCCGTTCCAGGTCGAGAAGGGCCGACATGAACCCGGCGTCGAATTCCGGATGCGACTGCGTCGTGAAGATATGGTCGCCTCGGGCAAAGCTGGCAAAGGGGTTGCGGAGGCTGGTTCCGAGAAGTTCACAGCCTTCCGGGAGACGCGTCACCTGGTCTTCATGAAAGACATACAGGTCGAGATCTCCAGGCGGGTCCATCCAGACCCGCGGTGGAGCCTGCCGGTAAATGGTTGTCTCCACGCCAATGTTCCATCCGGTTGTGGCCTTCTCGACCCGCCCGCCGAGCGCACATGCAATCGCCTGATGGCCGAAACAGACTCCGATGAGCGGTTTCCGGGCTGCGTCGCAGGCCCGGATGAAACGGACCAGTGATGGCAGGAAGGCAGGCTCCGAACAAACTGATTCCGGCGACCCGGTGATCAGATAGGCGTCCTGTTCATCGAGCGTGTCCGGGAGGACGCCGCCCATGGTCATGTAAACCCGGTACCGGAATCTCTGATCGAGACGGTCGAAGAGATCCCGAAACCGGTGGGCGTCATCGGGAAACCGATCGCCGATGATCTCGGACTTGTCGTGATAGACCTGCAGGATTCCAAGCCGGATGGCGTTCATGGGCAGACCGTCTCCACCGGACACCCGTCCGGCAAGCCAATTCCAAGGGACCGGGGCGGCCGGGCGCCGACCCGGCGTGAGCCGGGGCCAGCCGTACTCCCGGCCCCGACAGTTTCAGTCATGTCGCACGGCGCGGAACCGCGGCGCCGGCTCAGTTGGCATTGATCTCCGCGAATTCGGCAGTCTTCTTGCGGTCGGCCACGATCCGGGCTTCCGCATCGTCCGCGCCCTGCCAGTAAACCCGCGCACCGGTTTCGTGCATGAGTTCCTGGGCTCGGTCGCTCATCATCGTGGCTTCGGCAATGGCGGCGAGCTTGTCCTTGACCTCCGCCGGGGTGCCCTTCTTCACGAACAGCCCGTTCCACAGCTCAAGATCATTGATGCCACTCTGTTCGGAGAGGGTGCCGACATCCGGCAGCTTGCCGATGCGCTCCGATCCAATGTTGGCGAGGATGTTGAGATCGCCAAGGCAGGGTTCGATCAGCGCCAGGGTGGTGTTGATGACATCCGCATCGCCGGCGTTGAGCGTGTTGCAGTCAAGAAGGTCGAATGCCGATTCATCGGCGAATTCGAATCCCATCAGCTTGGCGGCCGCAAATGTCGCCTGGGTGGGGGCCAGTCCGGCTCCGAAATGCCCGAGGACGACATCGTTCCCCTGGGCGTGCGCGGCCAGTTCGGCCATGGTCGAATACGGCGCGTCGCCAGAAGCTGCGAGAACGAAGGGATAGGTCAGGAAGATGCCGACCGCTTCGAAACTGTCTTCCTCGATGCCGATGCCGATTTTCGGGCCGATGACAGGAACACCGATGACAAAGGATCCGATGACCGAACCGTCGGCGGGTGCTGCGAGCACCTCTAGCGCGCCGGGGAATGGTCCGTCGCCACCGCCGGGACGGTTGACAACCGCTGTCGGGACACCTGTCTCGGCCTGCATGTCTTCGGCGACCCAGCGAGTCAGGACATCTTCGAAGTCACCCGGTGGCCAGGGCACGATGAACTGGACCGGGCCGCTCGGATAGCCCTGGGCGGATGCAGACACGGTAAGGCCGATGGCTCCGGCGAAGGAACCGACTGCGGCCAGGGCGGCTAACAGCTTGATAACGGTTTTCATGGAATTCTCCTGATTGGGGGCGACTGGGACGGCTGAATCACGCCAGACGCCGTCGTCGTTCTAGGATCATGGAAATGATGGTCGCGACAACGACCAATACTACGACGACCGCGAGGAATCCAGAGACCGGGCGGTCGACGAGGTCGGTCCAGGTCCGGATCTTGCCGGCACCGGCGGTCAACTTGTCGACCATGATGGATCCCAGGACCATTCCCAGAACCAGCGGAACCAGCGGCCATTCCAGACGCCTGAGGATGAACCCGAGAAACCCGAAAGCCGCGGCGATGGCGCAATCGACGAAGCTGTTGCGGATCGAGAAAACCCCGACAAAGGCGAGGATCAGGATCAGGGCCCCGAGAAACCGGTTCGGCACGAGAACCATCCTGGCGATGGCCCGGGTCGACACGAGAAGCGCGGACACCACCAGCAGATTGACGCAGAGGAGCGCGATAAACAGGCTGAACAGGAAGTCCGGATTCTGTTCGAAGATGTCGGGACCCGGCTTGATCCCGGCGTCGAAGAAGACGACCATCATCATGGCCGTCAGCGCCTCGCCCGGGACGCCAAGCGCGAGCAGCGGAATCATCGCCGCCGCCGGCACCGCATTGTTGGCGGTTTCCGAAGCAATCAGCCCGGCCGGAGCTCCGTGGCCGAACTGAGCCGGATTGTCGGACAGACCGCGGGCGGTCGCATAGCTGAAGAACTGTGCGACGAATTCACCGACGCCCGGAATGATCCCCATTACCGTTCCGTAACCGGCGGAGGCTGCGGCGACCCCGGGAAATTTCCGGAGTTCGGCCAGCCCGCGGAAGAGGCCGCCGGTCAGGCGGGCTCGCGGCGGGTCAGCGTCCTTGCCGGTCAGGAGATTGAGCGCCTGGCTGAGCGCGAAGATGCCGACAATGACGACGATCAGGTTGAATCCCGCGGCTAGGTATTCGATGTCGAAGGTATACCGGGTGATTCCGCGGGTCGACTGGCGACCGACCATCGAGATCAAAAAGCCGATTCCGAACAGCAGGGTGGCGATGGCCATGGTCCGGCGGTGGGCAAGGATCAGGAGCACCGAACCGAGCACCGCCGCCATGAATATGTCCCGCTGCCCGAACAGCGCCCCCAGATCCTGCAGGTGCGGACCAAACGCGACCAGGCAGACGAGTGCCGTTGTGATCGAGAAACAGCCGCCGAAGAAAGAGGAAGAATAGGCCAGCGACAGCGCCCGGGCGGCATCGCCTTTCCGGGTCATCGAATAGCCGTCGTAGGTTGTCAGTGCATTGACAGGCGTTCCGGGCGTGTTGATGAGAATCGCCGGAATGGCGCCACCGTACATGCTGGACCCGTAGACGCCGAGGAGCAGGACCAGGGAAACCAGGTCATCAAGGAAAACCGTGGCCGGCAGCAGGATGGCGATTGCAATCGCCGGACCAATGCCGGGAACGGCGCCGATGATCAGCCCGCCAATGGCGCCGATGGCCATGGCGATGAGCACCGGAACCTCCAGAAGATTGTCCAGGCCTGTCGCGAGCGCATCCATGATTCGCCTGTTCGCCCCGACCTCAGAAGTAGATCTTCATGAAGGATTCGGCTCCGGGCGGGAGCTGGCCATAGAGCCAGATGTTCACGGGCGTCTTGATCTGCAGGAGTGTGCGAAACACGATCACCACGGCGAAGGCGGACCCGAGGCTGATGGCGATCCAGCGCCGGCTCCGGTAGCCGAGACGCCAGGTCAGGAAAACAGTGAAGAGGAGTGTCGAAACGAGATAGCCGAGGATCGGGATGATCGCCGTATAGGCGATGAAATACGCGATGAACTCGAAGGACCGCGCCCATTGCCCGAGCTCATAGCGGGTTCGGTCCGGCCGCCGCAGTCGGGCATCCCTCCGCGTCTTCTGCCAGGACGACCAGGCATTGAGGACAGCCGCCGGCAGCAGGAGCGCCATGGCCATGAAAGGGCCAACCCAGGGCTGCTTGAGGATCTTCCCCACCCGCTTCTGCGCCAGGTCCCGGTCGTTCCATCCGCTCTCACTGCCGAACTGCCAGAGGAGGACCAGCACCCCGAGGAGCATGGCCAGCGAGAACACGAGATCGCCGCGCCTCCGGCGAAATTCGAAGAGGTCGGCAATGTTGAACCGCTTCGCTTCGGGCGCTTCCGACCGGAACTCTCCGGCGGCGCCTGCCGAATGAAACGGCCGGAATTCACCCGGCCCGGAACCCGGCGCCACCCGGAACGGGAATGGCCCGGCCGTCGATCGGAATCCCGATCCGGCTCCATGCGACGCATCCGTCACAACCGGATCCATGCCGACTTCAGCCGGGTAAACTTGTCGAGGGCGTGGAGCGATTTGTCAGCCCCGCTGCCGGACTGTCGGTGCCCGGCGAGCGGCATGGTGATGTCGGCACCGCCATAGGTGTTGACGAAGACAACGCCGCTGTCGATCGCCCGGACCATGCGGTGAGCGCGGCCCAGATCCCCCGTCCAGACCCCGGCGGCGAGGCCGTATTCGGTCGAATTGGCGATCGAGATGGCCTCCTCTTCGGTCTCGAACGGCGTGACCGCGAGCACCGGTCCGAAAACTTCTTCCCGGAAGAGCGCCATGTCCGGCGCGACTCCGGAAAAAATGGTCGGCTGCATGTAGGTGCCGCCGCTGGCTTCGAGGATTCGCCGGCCGCCGGCGACGAGTTCGGCCCCTTGGTCCCGGGCCGTCCGGACATGGCGGAGAATCGATTCGAGCTGCGTTTCGCTCGCGACGGCGCCAATGTCGTTCTTGAGATCCAGGGGGTCACCGGTCGTCATCGCCGCCGCGGCCTCGGTGACGCCAGTAAGGACCCGGTCATGGATTCCGGCTTCGACCAGCAGCCGCGAGCCGGCGATACAGACCTGGCCGGCATTCCGGAATATGGCGCCGGCGGCGGCATTGATCGCGAGATCAAGGTCAGGGGCGTCCGCGAAGATGATATTCGGCGACTTGCCGCCAAGTTCCAGCCAGACGGGTTTCCCGTTGGAATCGGCCGAGGCGCGGAGGAGTGCCCGACCGGTCGTTCCGGACCCGGTGAAGGTCAGGACATCGACATCCATGTGACGGGCGAGGGCCTCCCCGGCCACGGATCCGCTCCCGGTGACCACATTCAACACACCATCCGGCAACCCGGCCTCCCGGCAGAGTTCGGCGAGCCGCAACACCGTGAGGGAGGCGATTGCCGCGGGCTTGACCACCACGGAATTGCCGGTGGCGAGGGCCGGCGCGATTTTCCAGGCACCGATCATCAGCGGGAAGTTCCAGGGCAGGATCGCGCCGATGACACCTGCAGGTTCGCGGTGCACGAGGCCGAGAACCGCAGGATCAGTAGGTGCGATTTCACCTGCGATCTTGTCGACGCATTCGGCGTAATAGCGAAATGTCCCGGCGGCGCTTCCTGGCTCCGCCCTAAGCGCCATGCCGATCTCGGTGCCGTTGTCGCGAACGCCGAGAACGGCGAGGTCGAATGCGTCCCGCTCCAGGAGATCGGCGATCCGGTGGAGGATGGCTTTTCGCCGTGCGGGTGCCATCCGCGACCAGCGCCCGGACTCGAAACTTTCGCGGGCGGCGGTCACGGCGGCATCGACGTCATCAGCGGTCGCCGCCGCGAGATGGGTGAGCCTTCGCCCGTCGATCGGGGACACGCTGGGAATGACCGCGCGGCCAATCGCCGGTGCGGGCTGGCCGTCGATCCAGAGCAAAGGATCCGGAATCGGCCGGTGTCGGATGGCGTCGATATCGGACTGTTTCAGACCCTGCCCTCCCCATGGAACCGGCACCGCCGCCGGACGGTCCGGCCGCCACCGGTCACCAATGACCACGGAACCGCCCTTTCCTTGGCACCGCAGTCAATCGTGACTTCAACGAATCCGGCGGCCTGTCAAGTTGAGGCGGTCATCATTGATCCTGGAGTGCGTCCCGGATTGGTGGCTTGATGAGGTACGAGTGAATCGTTCGAAGCGGGAGTTTCGCTGCGCGTGGCATGACGGTTGAGTTTCTGTGATTCCGACGGGGTGTCTGCGGCCGGGCGCCGCGTCGGGAGGAATCGAGCCGAAGGAGTTGAGGACCCATGGCCAAGCGCGGGAACGACGCTGCATTCCGGCGTCTGGATACGGTTGCGATTTTGCGGAGCCTGACTGAGGACGACGCCTCAGACAGCACGCAACACCCTGGCACTCCCCGACGAACCAGGGCCATAACCGTTTCCAGCTTCAACGCGGGCAGCAACCGGAAGAGCCGCCAGCCAGAGCCGAACATGGACACCAGAACGGCCAAAAACCCTCCAGGCCATCCGTGATCCAAAAAAAGACGCCCCATTTCTTGAGGTGGTGGCGACAAGATTCAGTTTGCTGCATGACATGAGGCCGATGCAGGCAAACCATACCCCGACGAAAGCCCCAGGGTGAGCGCGCGTGGGCGGATGCCCCGGTGACAAACCACGCCGATTGTTGGCGGTCTGTCTCTCCGCTGCGACCTGCTCTGCCGTATCAAAGCCCCAATATCGTCGTCGCATTTAAACGGAACTTCATGACGAGTTCTGACAGGAATTCTTCGTGAAGTTAATGGGTTACG
>JAPPHA010000018.1 GCA_028874915.1 Paracoccaceae bacterium | reverse complement strand
ACATGCCACTGAAAAACAATCATCTTTTTTTGTGCGCGTTAAACATGGGTTAGGAGAAACCCGGCAATCTTCCGTTGTCCGGGTCGTTGCGTACGCACCCGCACGACGGCGCCTGCAAACGTCGCCGGAACGGAGCACTACGCAGGTGTCACGCGTTCGCTCTCAGGCACGCCGGGACGATCCGTCATCGGCATCCTGGCGAGCGAAATTGCTGTCTGCGGTGTGGAGGTGTGCGGGCGCATGTGTCCGACCCGCGGCGTGTGGTTTCGGATTGCGATCGCTCTCTGGATGCTTACGGAGGTGGAATCAGTCCAGCGGAAGTATCGAAAAAAATAGTAGCTTATGGAGCATTGGGTCGATCTGCGCGACGGCGGTTTATGCCTTTGCGCCACCGATGGTGAGCTTTCGGTGCGGGCGTGACTTCGTGGCCTGGGTCGGGCTGACTCTGCGGCAGCACTCGACTGTGGGAAGACAGAGGCTCGGCCGGATCAACAAGATGGGGAGCGCGGTCTCCGTCAGCTGCTTGTACTGGGAGCAACGGCCGTGCTCCGGTGCGCACGTAGGCGCGCGGAACGTATGATCCCTGGATCCGGAGAATGATGGCAGAGAAGCTGCCGAAGCTGGTGGCGGTCGCTCTTGTGAAAGAGATGGCGCGCATCATCTGGGTGCTCTGCAGGTCAGGGAGGAAACCTAACGGACACCGGCAGCGGTTGGCGTTGCGTCAGCGTTGCGTCAGGATAGCCGGAAAGGAGGAGGTCTACCTGGGCAGGAAACGGAATACCGGGCGCTTCGGACATGTACCTGAGAACATGATGCGCGGATGACCTCGGGATGGTGCGGATTGGACGAAAAACAAGATTGGGACAAAAGGTCAGAGGGGCGGGGTCGGAAGAACCAGTTTAGGATTCAGGACTTCGAGCTCGTGAAAGCCTTTTGGACCCGAATCACGAACACCGAAATCGGAGCCCCGGTTCCGGATCTCTGGCGGAGAGACAGGGATTCGAACCCTGGGTGGGCTCGCGCCCACAACGGTTTTCGAGACCGCCCCGTTCGACCACTCCGGCACCTCTCCGCAGCGCTTCTTTCTCATACGCTCTCGGCCCTGTCCACCATCTGATGCTGTGTCGAGCCGGACCGGGGCAAGACGTGAGATCGTGTTGCCGCTTGTATCCGTATTGGGAGGGACCGTGACACCGGTTTTCCCGTGTTCAGCTGCAATGGCGGGTTCAGTTGATGCCAAGCCGATCGAAGACCGGTTTCAGTTCCGACTCATAGGCCTTCCAGCCGCCAACGGAAGAAGCATAGATCGGTTGACGGACCTGAAAGACGCTCAGAGTCCTGACCGTGCGTCGGTTCCGGTGGAACGCCAGGCAGGCATCATCCCAATCAAGGTCGCAGGACGCCAGGAGCGATCGGATCTGGGGTTCCGGGTTGGCGACAAGATCGTCGTAGCTGACTTCGACAAAACTCCCGGGAAACGTCTCGCGCCAAAAGTCCAGGATTTCCTCGTAGAGTCTGTAGTATGCAGCGAGATCCTCAAGGTCATAACTGTACAGATGCCCGCCCAACGGGAACCGGTTCTTGTACATGGAGAAAAGGTTGTCGCGCGGATTCCGCCGGACCACGACGATTCGGGCGTTCGGCAATGACAGCGGGACGAGGCCGATGAACATGTAGGTTTGAATCGACTTATCGGTAACTCGGGCGGCTGTCGGAAACAAGGACCGGACGTGGGCCTTGTAGGCTTGGCCCAGGTTGACGAGATCCCGAGGTGCCAAGCCCTCGAGTGACGACGCGGATTTCGAGAAGATGGTCATCCGTGCCGCTTCGCGGTTGAAGTGACCCAACTCACCAGCCCCTTCAACCGAGCTGTGGCTCGACAGAATCTGTTCGACCAGTGTTGTTCCGGACCTGGGTAGGCCGGTCACGAAGATCGGCGCAAAACCACGATACCCACCGTCCGCGAGCGGTGCCGGAATTCCGGAACCAAAGAACGCCTTGATCCGCCGATTGTCGTCGACACGTTCCTTGATGTCATAGGGATACAGCGTCCGCATGATCTTGTTTGCAGTGCTCAGATATCGAAAGACTTCACCAGTGCGGCCGCAGTCTTCCATGGCTTTCGCGAGTGCGAATCCGAATCCCATTCGGTCTTCGTCGCTGATCTCGGTCCGCTCGAAGGCCCCGATCATACGGGGAATCAGCGGATCGTCATCGCAGAAGCGGTAGCTCGCGGACAGGAGGCGAAAGTGTTCGCCGCAATGTGGCTCCAGTTCGATGGCTTTCAGGAGCAAGGACTCGGCCAATTTGAAGTCGCCGAGCAGCTGGCAAAGAACTGCCTTGCGGCTGCAGGCAACTGCATGGTCGGGCCTCGTCTGCAGGATCCGGTCATAGCAGGCATGAGCCGCCTCGCTGCCACCGGTGTTCTCTTCTGCGCGCGCCAGCGCGAGCAAGAGGTTCGGGCTTTCGAGACCCAGCCGGCGCGCCCGCCTCAAGCAATCCCGGGCCTCCATGAATCGCTCCTGGGTGAGGTGCTCGCGACCGAGTTCCAGAATGGCTTCCGCGAAACCGGAATCCGCCTTCACGGCACGGCGGAAGAAGCTCGCGGCATCACGGGACTTCGGCCGGGCCGCTCGGGCGAGAAGGCCGAGACCGGTCAGGACATTCGGAGATCCGGGGGTGAGTTCAAGTGCGCGAACCAGGGCCTCACCTGCGGCTATGCACTCTCCGGCCTCAAGATGCAGCCGTCCAAGATTGACGAACGCCTCGGCATAGTTGCCGTCGATGGCCAGCGCAGCTTCGAAACTGGCCCGGGCTTCGGCAGACTGACCGCGGGATTTTTGAATGAGGCCCAAGGCATTGGGGAACAGGGCGACGCCGGGATGCTGGCGCCGAAGCCGCCGGGCCAGTGACTCCGCCAAGTCGTGACTTCCTGAACGCAGATGTGCGAAGAGCCGCTCGATCTGCTTCGGATTGGCCTTTCCGATGGGGGCGTTCGACTTCTTTCGGGTGCTGGTCAGCCGGGAAGCAAGGGTTTGTCGGGCGGCGGTCGGTAAAGGTGACGCCTTCAAGGCTTTGAGAGCCGAGGATTTTCGGTCGCGGTCGCCGAGACCCAGCAAGGCTGGGACGTAGAGCTGCCAGATGGCAGGTTCATCAGGACGGATCCGTTGCGCCGCGTTCAGATGATTGACCGCTTTCTCGAATTCGACATGGACCAGAAAGATCCTCCCGACCTGGAAATGCACTTCGGCGATATCGGATCTCACCTTGATGATCGCTTCGTAGGCGGACAGTGCCTCTTGGTAACGGCCCTCCGACTGGTGACGAAGTGCTGTCTGGAAGCGAGTTTCGAGGTCGTCTGTGTTCATTGGCGCGGGTCAGTCAGCGAGATACATTGGGTCTCGGCTCGTTTACAGTTTGCACGGAACGCATCCAAGGCCGGATCGGATGTCAATGTCGCTTGTTTGGGTTTGGTAACCTAGAGGCTGGAAGAATTGTTGAGTTTTTCACCTTAACCCATTGTTTTTTATAATTTATACGTGATAAAATTTCAGAATCACCGTTTCACCAGGCTTCGGCAATCGAGCCCGCGAACCAACCGCAAAGTCAAATTGCCCGTCATCTGGCAACCGTGCCCTCACGCTCCCAACTTGTCGCCGGAGGTCCGTTTCTTGGATTGGGTTCCGTCGGATAACGGCCGGACAGGGCATTTGGGAGTGGGTAAGGCATCAACGACGCTGCTTCTTTCTGGGCGTTCTATCGGACGTCGCGAAATGCGGCGGGTGCGGTCAACAAAGGTGTTCGAGTTGCTGTTCGCAGCGTCGTTGCTCCCATTGTAATGCCCCACGCATTTTGTCGCCGTTCGCGACGTCCCAAATCTGCCTGCCATTCTGGACGGGTTTGCTGCAGTTGGCTCAATTTCTTTCGGAATTCGTTTTGTCCATTTTGAAACGAAGGCGGGATCAGTGATGTCGGAGTTTTCGCAGAAATGGTCTCCTGTGCGGTTCACAGTTGTTTCCTCCCCGTGACTTCGGGTGCTGACAGGCTTGCTCCCTCCGCGGAGCACCGTGAGTTCCGATCCAATGCCTCAATCTGCCGTTTGAAAGCCCGGAATGAATGAAAAAAGGGTTGGTGGCCGAATGAGGGGTGGTTCTCCAATGACAGACGCGAACTCGGTCAAGTGATGTCACCGTCGACGGTCGAAGTTCTGGTGTCGGAATTGCAGGACGCGTCCCGGTTTCTGTCTTTTCGATCCGAAGTCATTCCATGGCGCGGCCAAGACGTCGGAAATGTCCCAAAATTCCATCCAACCCGAAATCGGCACGCCGTCGGTTTCGGAACGCAGCCCGAGCGCAAATAGGAGACGAGATCAGCTGCCCCTTGACTTGGTCAACAAACTCCCGGATATCCCGCAGCCTGTCGAATGCCGGGCACGACTTCGGCAGGGACTATAGAAACACGCCCCAATCCGGGGCGCGCTGTCTGAGGTGCGGGGTCGTGCGTGACCTTCGCGTAACGCCAGGGCCCGATTTGGGACTGGGGCCGCAGGACGCGGATTCAGAGGGAAGCAGCCGATGTTTGCTGTAATCAAGACTGGCGGCAAACAATACCGTGTCGCCGTCGGTGACGTCGTGAAAGTTGAAAAGCTGCCTGGCGACGCTGGTGACATCGTCGAGTTCGACGAGGTGCTTTTGCTCAGCGGTGACGAGGTCACCGTCGGGACTCCAACTGTCCCCGGTGCGGTCGTTCGTGGCGATATCCTTGAGCAGACCCGTGACAAGAAGGTCATCAACTTCGTGCATCGTCGTCGCAAGGCGTCTTCTCGGCGAAAGAAGGGCCATCGGCAGTCCGTGTCGATCGTCGAAATTGCCGAGATTCGGCCGCCCGCCGCCGAAGGTGGCGGGTCCAACGGATAGGGAGACCGACATGGCCCACAAGAAAGCTGGCGGTTCGTCGCGCAATGGACGGGATTCCGCGGGCCGGCGCCTCGGCGTCAAGAAATACGGGGGCGAAGCCGTCATTCCCGGCAACATCATCGCGCGCCAGCGCGGTACCCGTTGGTGGCCTGGCGAAGGCGTTGGCATGGGACGGGATCACACGATTTTCGCCACAACCGAGGGTGCCGTAAAGTTCCATAAAGGCCTGAAAGGCAGGACTTTCATTTCGGTATTGCCGGCCGCTGACGGTAACGCCTGAGGGGATCTCGGCGCCAGACCGCTGGGAACGCTCCAGGAGTGACGTCCGGCCGGGTCTTTGGCACACGGCCTCCCATTGTCAGCAATCCGCAGGTCCAGGGCCTGAATCAAACGGGACGGCTCCATGGACCGTCGCCGACGTTCAGAATTATGTTGCAACCTCGAGGTGCCGGGTTCCTGTTCGCGGTTGTGGAGCAGACCGTCGTTTTCGACGGCTAGGCCATGTCGGGAACTGGACGTTGGGCCAAGACGAGAACCAGTACAGGTGAAATTTCTCGACGAAGCAAAGGTGCATCTGCGATCCGGGGCCGGTGGCAAGGGATGTGTCAGTTTCCGTCGGGAAGCTCATGTCGAATTCGGAGGTCCGGACGGTGGCGACGGCGGTCGGGGTGGTGACGTCTGGGCTGTGGCGGACACGGATCTCAACACTCTCATCGACTACAGATACCGTCGCCACTTCGCCGCCGGTGACGGGCGCCCGGGATCAGGCCGCTCTCGCTCCGGACGGCATGGCCGGACGATCGAACTGAAGGTGCCACAGGGAACGGAAATCCTTGAGGAAGACGGACGGACAGTCATTGCCGATCTCCGGCACCGTGACGACCGGGTGCGGCTGGCTGTTGGCGGCAACGGTGGATTCGGCAATCTCCATTTCAAGTCTGCAACAAATCAGGCGCCCCGTCGCGCCAATCCCGGACAGGCGGGCGTCGAACGGACGGTGTGGCTTCGACTGAAGGTGATTGCCGATGTTGGGCTTGTCGGGCTTCCGAATGCCGGCAAGTCGACATTCCTTGCCGCAACATCCAATGCCCGGCCCCGGATCGCCGACTTTCCGTTTACGACCACGCACCCGAATTTGGGAATGGCTGAAGTCGACGGACAGGAGCTTGTCATCGCCGATATCCCCGGTCTGATCGAGGGTGCGCACCAGGGTCGGGGTATTGGAGATCGGTTCCTGCGCCATGTGGAACGGTGTTCGGTCCTTCTTCATCTCGTCGATGGCACGTCCGATGACATTGCGTCGGACTGCCGGACTATCGTCCGGGAGCTTGCTGCCTACGGCCAGGGCATCGAATCCAAACCGCGGATCGTGGCGCTGAACAAGGTTGATGCTCTCACACCGGATGACGTGACCCGGAAGCTCGCCGTCCTCGCGGGTTCTTTGGTCGGTGGTGAAGTCGGGCCGGCCCTCCCGGTTTCCGCTGTCGCCGGATCCGGCGTCGCCGATGTACTCCGCGCTGTAAGAACTCACATGGTTCCAGCGGTGGTCGAGGAGGGTCCTCCGTGGCAGCCGTAACCTTGCCGGTTGAGCCGGGACGCCTTGTCGTAAAAATCGGCTCCAACCTTCTTGTCGACCCGACAACGGGAACGTTGCGGCTGGACTGGCTGGCCGGAATGGCGGCAGATGTCGCCGACGAACGCGGCGCCGGCCGGGATGTGATCCTGGTCTCCTCCGGCGCCATTGCCCTTGGTCGGCGGGTGCTCGGGTTCCCGACCAACCGGCCGCTGGTTCTGGAGGAAAGCCAGGCCGCCGCCGCTGTCGGCCAGATCCGGCTTTCGAGGGGTTGGGAAGCGGTATTGGCCGAGCACGGCATCGTCACGGCTCAGGTGCTTCTGACTCTCGAAGACAGTAGCAACCGGAGGCGTTACCTGAATTCCCGCGCGACGCTGAATGCACTCCTGGGGCGGGGAGTCGTTCCGATCGTGAACGAAAACGACACGGTTGCCACCGATGAGATCCGATTTGGTGACAACGATCGCCTGTCGGCACAGGTGGCTTCCATGGCCGGTGCCGATCTATTGGTCATGCTTTCCGACTTTGATGGCCTTTTCACCGGTGACCCCAGACGTGACCACAACGCACGACGTGTAGATTTCGTTCGAGAGATCACGCCAGAAATCGAAGCCATGGCGGGCGAAGCTGGTAGTGTTGCCTCAAAGGGCGGCATGCGGACCAAGTTGATGGCTGCCGCCACCGCCATGCGGTCGGGGTCCGCGATGGCCATTATGGATGGGTCGGTTAACCGGCCATTGACGGCGCTTCGCAACGGTGCTGCCTGCACCTGGTTCCTGTCGGACGCTGATCCGGCGACGGCCAGAAAAAAGTGGATTGCCGGGATGAAGATCCGGGGCCGGTTGATCATCGATTCCGGCGCCGAAATGGCGCTTGGGAACGGCAATTCCTTGCTGCCGGCCGGCGTCGTGGCCGTTTCGGGTGAGTTTGGCCGGGGTGACGCGGTGAGCGTCCGGAATCGGGACGGACGCGAAGTTGGCCGGGGTCTTGTGAGTTACTCGAGCGCCGACGCCCGGCTTGTGCTGGGATTGAAGAGTTCGGAAATCAAGTCCCGACTTGGCTATCCGGCACGGGCTGCGCTCGTGCATCGGGACGATCTCGTGATATGATGAGCCGGTGACGCGGCCGGGCACAGGCACGCCCCGAGGTTGGGCTCGTATCCAAGGGTAGCCTTTGTTCCATGATTCCCGCGGGCTCGTGCTATACCTGTAGTAGGGAGAGACAATCGTGCCTGACACGCAAACCGATATTCACCAAGTCATGACGGCGATTGGTGCCGGGGCTCGGTCGGCGGCCGTCGAGCTGGCACGGTCCCGTTCAATTGACCGCAAACATGCTTTGGACGCCGCCGCCGCCCGTATCCGGGAACGGACAGAAAACCTGCTTTCGGCAAACGCTCACGATCTGGAGTTCGGGCGCGAGAAGTCGTTGTCAGGGGCCATGATCGACCGGCTTGCGCTCGACGAGGACCGAATTGAGAGTATTGCCTCTGGCCTCGAGAGTATCGCCGGCCTTCAGGATCCGGTCGGAGCCGTCATCGCAGATTGGACAGTGCCATCCGGGCTCAGGATACGGCGGGTTCGGACGCCACTCGGCGTCATTGGCGTCATCTATGAGAGCCGCCCCAACGTCACCGCCGATGCTGGCGGCTTGTGCCTCAAGTCCGGTAACGCGGCCATCCTGCGCTGCGGCTCGGAATGCATGCACTCTGCCAGTGCAATCCATGAGTGCCTTCTCGACGGCCTGAGGTCGGCTGGTTTGCCGGAAACGGCAATCCAACTGGTGCCGACGCGCGACCGAGCGGCGGTCGGCGAGATGCTGGTGATGAATGACTGCATTGACGTCATCATTCCGCGTGGCGGGAAAGGTCTTGTCGCGCGGGTGCAAGCGGAAGCGCGAATTCCGGTCTTCGCCCATCTGGAAGGGATTTGCCATGTCTATGTTGATCGGGCCGCCGATCTGAACAAGGCCCGCCGGGTGGTGATGAATGCCAAGACACGGCGAACCGGAATTTGCGGGGCCGCGGAATGCCTGCTCATTGACCGGAGGTTTCTGCAGGAATCGGGCGACGGGATCGTCAGCGACCTGATCGCCGCGGGTGTCGAAGTTCGCGGCGACGAAACGCTGGTTCAGGCGGTGCCCGGCGTGGTCGCCGCGGCCGACGACGACTGGGGACGCGAGTACCTGGACATGATCATGGCTGCCCGGGTCGTTGACGGCTTGGAGGAAGCGATAGGCCATATCCGGCAGTACGGTTCCGGGCACACCGACTGCATCGTGACGGAGGATGATGCCGCAGCGGATCGGTTTTTCGCCAATCTCGACAGCGCGATTCTCATGCGCAACGCCTCCACGCAGTTCGCGGATGGTGGCGAGTTCGGCCTCGGCGCGGAGGTTGGCATTGCAACGGGCAAGCTGCATGCGCGGGGACCTGTCGGCGCTGAACAGCTGACGAGTTTCAAGTATCTCGTCGAAGGCAACGGGTCGATTCGTCCATAGGCGTCGCTTTGAAGTTCCGGAGCCCGGTCGGATTCGGGCGCGGACCAGGGGTCGCAGGGTTCGAGTTTTAATCGTGATGGATCGGAGTGCTCATGGAGGAATCTTGGGCCGAGCCTTGAGGTAGGGACTGACGGGATGGTTTCAGAACTGGAAAGCCATTCCATCGCCGAAATAGCGGATGCGCTCGACGCCATTGCTGCGGGGGATTCCGCCATAAGGGTGGTGTCGGCTCGAGAACCGGCGGACGCGGGTCCGTCGCATCTCGCTTTGGCGATGACCCCAGAATTCGAGAAGGCCCTCTCAGGCGGCGATGCCGTTGCCGCAGTCCTTGGCCCGGAAGCCGACTGGCGGGCCCTGGGCCTCAAGGCTGCCATCTTTGTGGGCGAACCCCGGTTAGCGCTTGCGGGCGTGACCGGCTTGTTTGCCCGCCCGCCGGATTTGTCTCCGGGAATCCATCCAACGGCGATCATTGATGAATCGGCGAAAGTCGGCGATGGCGTGGCGGTTGGACCCTTCGTATTCATCGGTGCTGGGGCGCGAATTGCAGATGGTTGTCGAATTTGCGGCCACTGCAGCATCGGGGCCGGAACTGAAATTGGCGCCAATGCGCTGCTGAAAGAAGGCGTCCGGATCGGCCGTGACGTCCGCATCGGCATCGGTTTCATCAGTCATGCCAATTCCGTAATCGGTTCGGACGGATTCGCCTACGTCCCGCCGGTGCCCGGGTCGGTGGACACGGCAAAGGCCGCAGGACGGGTGGAGACGGCCCGGCCGGATGCCAGTATCGTTCCGATTCGCTCCCTCGGGAGTGTTGTCATCGGCGACGGTGTCGAGATCGGCGCAAACTGCGCGATCGACAGGGGGACGGTCTCGAGCACAGTTATCGGCAGTGGTTCCAAGATCGACAACCTCGTCCACATTGCCCACAACGTCCGGATCGGGCGGAATTGTCTCATATGCGGTCAAACCGGTTTCGGGGGCAGCGCCGTTCTGGGCGACCGCGTTCTGCTTGGCGGGCAGGTGGGAGTTGGCGATCACGTTAAGATCGGATCCGACGTCGTAGTTGCCGGGAAGTCCGGGATCTCCAGCAATGTTCCCTCGGGCCGGATCATGATGGGCAATCCTGCGATGACGATGAATTCGAACGTCCAGGCCTACAAGGCTTTGCGCCGTCTGCCCCGATTGGTTAGAAGGGTCGAGCAACTGGAGGCGCAGTTGCGAGGCGGGCCCCGTGGCGAGGGCGATTGACGGAGTCGGCTGGTAACCGGGATGAGATTTTCCGCAGAATCAATACTGGAAGAAATCATTTCGATCGTTGCTGATCAGGCAACGCTGGATCCGTCTGATCTGGGAGCCGAATCCCTGCTTCGGGATCTCAGTCTGGACTCTCTCAGCCTGATCGAGGTGGTATTTGCCATCGAGGAAGCATTCGATATCGAACTTCCCTTCGACGCCAACAACCCCGATTCCGGCGACTTCGACATCAGTTCGATCGGATCCATTGTGGCTGCCGTGGAGAACCTGGTTTTCGAGGGCAAGAGGTAAGGTCCCGCATGTATCGCGTGGCCATTACGGGCCAGGGCACGATCAACTGTCTCGGACGGTCTGTCCCTGAAACGGTTGCAGCCATGGCTGAAGGCCGTTGCGGTATCGGGGATCTGGACATTTTGCTTCGCGACCGGCTTTCCGTTCGTATCGGCGGGCAAGTTCGGGATTTCGATCCGGCAGACCATTTCGAACGCCAGCAGCGTTCCCTCTATGACCGGTCTGTCCAGTTCGCCATCGTGGCTGCGACCGAGGCATTGAACCAGTCGGGCCTCGACATCAGCGAGGCACTGTCGCCCGAGGTCGGTGTCGTCCTGGGTTCCGGCTGCGGGGGAATTCAGACGCTGGACCAGAGTTACGAGGCGCTCTATGGCCAGGGAAAGAACCGGGTACACCCCCTGGTCATTCCCCGCTCGATGACCAATGCGGCTTCATCGCATGTCTCGATGGCCTGGAACCTGCAGGGGCCGTGCTATTCGGTTTCGACGGCCTGCGCATCGTCCAACCATGCCATGGGCCAGGCCTTCCAATTGGTCCGAACCGGTCAGGCCAGGGTGATGGTGACGGGGGGCGCCGAAAGCATGCTCTGTTTCGGCGGAATCAAGGCATGGGAAGGGCTTCGGGTGATGTCACGGGACGGATGCCGGCCTTTCTGCCGGACACGGAACGGGATGGTTCAGGGAGAGGGTGCCGCCGTCTTCGTTTTTGAGGAATTCGGACATGCCGAGAGTCGCGGCGCGGAGATCCTTGCCGAAGTTGTCGGATTCGGGATGACTGCGGATGCCTCGGACATTGTTCTGCCCGATCCCAAGGGCGCGGCACGGGCGATTGCCGGTGCTCTGAGAGATGCCGGGACGGACTCCGGGTCAGTCGGTTACATCAATGCCCATGGAACCGGTACCACGGCCAACGACAGGAGCGAATGCGTGGCCGTCCGTCTGGCCCTTGGAGTTGCGGCCGAAACGGTGATGATGTCGTCGACCAAGTCGATGCACGGCCATTTGATCGGAGGCGCCGGAGCGGTCGAGCTCCTGGCCTGTATCGCCGCCGTTCGGGACGGAATTATTGCGCCGACGGTGGGTTACAGGGCCCCGGATCCGGAATGCGATCTGGATGTCGTACCCAATACAGCGCGTCAGCACCCGGTTAGGGTGGCGCTCAGCAACGCCTTCGCCTTCGGCGGATTGAACGCCGTTCTGGCGATCCGGTCCGTCTGAACGGGTATTGGGCCGAGGGACGCCGTTTGCGGTCCGGCACAGGTTGGATTTGCGAGACTGCGTCGCCGGAACATGGGCGTCAGAGCGGCCGAAGCTTCAATCGTGTAATCCGGTTTTGCTGTCGATCCAGGATCTCGAAGCGAAAGCCGTGGAAACTGAAGACTTGCCCAGGAGTGGGGATCATCTGAGCTTCGTGAATGACGAGCCCGGCAATGGTTACCGCCTCGACATCGGGAAGGGACCAGTCGTTTGTCCGATTGAGGTCTCGGATTGCCGTCACGCCATCGACGATGAAATTGCCGTCGCCGTCAGGCTCAGCCTCGACTCCCGTTCGAACGTCGTGTTCATCGACGATCTCGCCGACGATTTCTTCGAGGATATCTTCAAGGGTAATCAGTCCCTGAAGGGCGCCGTACTCGTCGACGACCAATGCGAAGTGGGTGTGGCTTCGAAGGAACTCCCTCATCTGGTCGCTGAGCGGAGTCTTGTCCGGGACAAAATATGGCCGCATGGCCACGTCCATGACATCAAAGCCGGAAAACCGGTCTGGATCGTTGTCCGGAGCCCGGGTCATCTTCTCGAGCGCCGGGAGGAGGTCCTTGGCGTGAACGAGGCCAACGATATTCTCGGGATCGTCCTTGAAGACAGGCAGGCGGGTATGGGGTGAACGGATGCACTGGAGGACGATGGTCTGGGGATCGGCATTGGCATCGATCATCTCGATGTCGGACCTGTGAAGCATGATTTCCTCGACGTTCCGGTCCTTGAGGTCGAGGGCGCCGAGCAACCGGTCTCGGTCGTCCTTCTGTACGTTTCCCTCTTCATGGCCGAGGGCTATCGTGCCGGCGATTTCGTCCTGCACTTCCTGTTCACCAGCGGCGTCTGTCGCGCGTGCACCACCCACCCGGATCATCCAACCGACCAGGATTTGAATTGCGGCCACGGCCGGGGCAAAGACCCACACAAACAGGCTGATGGGTCCCGAAACCCATTGGGCTGCCCGTTCCGCGTTGGCGATCGCGTAGGTCTTTGGGAGGACTTCGGCGAATACGAGAACAAGGACCGTCATCACCAGCGTTGCCAGCGCAACGCCGCTGTCTCCCAGGAGCCTTGTGAACAGACTTGTGGCGAGAGCCGTAGCCAAAATGTTGACCAGGTTGTTTCCGAGAAGTACGGAACCGATCAGCTGATCGCTCCGTTCGGTCAGTTTCAGTGCCCGTGATGCGCCTCGTGATCCCCGGTCCGCCAAGGAGTGGAGCTTGCCCCGTCGCGCGGCGGTGAGGGCCGTCTCGGAACCTGAAAAGAAAGCCGAGAGAATCAACAAGCTGGCAATCGAGGCCGCGACTATCCAGAATGTTGTGTCGAGATGAATGGCAATGAATTCGGTCGTCATGGTCATGCTCAGATTCGGTTTTGGTGTGCGAAGCGTAACTCCGGCCGTTTCTTTCGGTCAGGGTCCGTCCGTCCTGCGGGCGTGATCGGTCGCAACCGACCGGTGCCACCGGTCACCGTTTGGCATGGTTCGGGACCGGCCGGTACCGAACGGGGTCGGACATCGCCGATCGATGACCGGCTTCAGCGCGTCGTTCCGCCACCGCTGCCGGCTCCGGATGACGCCAATGGATGGTGTTTCAGGACAAGGGACTTCATCTGGGCGTCCAGAACATGTGTGTAGATTTCCGTCGTCGCGATGTCGCGATGTCCCAGTAGTTCCTGGATGGACCTGAGATCCGCACCCCGCGCCAGCAGGTGCGTCGCAAAGGCGTGTCTCAACACATGGGGCGTGACAACGTCCGGGTCAAGCCCGGCCATCAGGGCCGCCTTCTTGGTCAGCAGGTAGAACCCTTCTCGGGTTATGTGGCCCTGACGGCTCAGGGACGGGAACAGAAAGTGTGAGGGCCGGTGTCCCTTGCGATGCCGCGACGTTTCGCTTTCGTCTCGAAGCGGCAGATAGCGCTCGATAGCCTCGCGCGCTGGCCGTGAGAGCGGTAGCAGGCGTTCCCTGCCGCCCTTGCCGCGGACAAGGATTGTCTCAGGTTGGCCCCGAACGGATGCGGCCTGCATGGACACCAGTTCCGTGACCCGCATTCCCGTTGCGTACAGAATCTGGAAAAGGCAGTTGTTTCGGGCCTTCTCCAATTGTCCTCGACCGAGGGCCCCTCCGGCCACCAGAAGGCGGTTGGTGGCTGATTCGTCCAGGGTTCGCGGAAGGGCCTCCGCCGGCCGCGGACCGGTCATCCTTTGGGACGGGTCGTCGTCGCGCCAGCCCATGTCGACTGCGAATCGACAGAACTGCCGAATGGCCGAGAGTCGGCGTGCCCGTGTTGCCCGGGTCATGCCCCGATCCTCCAGCGACTGCATGTAGCTCCGGATCTGTCGACGGCTCATCCGGTCGAAGGTCTTGCCGGCTGCAACGAGGTAGGATTCGAGGTCGGCGAGATCACGAGCGTAGGCAAGAATGGTGTTGTCGGAGGCGTTGCGTTCGGCGCGCATCGCCTCCAGAAACGTCGTGACCGTCCTGTTGGTCACCGGTCCGACCATTGCCAGCGCGCCATCATCTGATGGGCGATCTGTCGGGCTTCGCTTTCGAGATCTGTCTCCCGGAGCGCCTGGAGTGCGGTTTCAACGGCGTCTGGATTGGCCTTCGTTCCGTCTCCGAGGATGAGCAAGGCACGAAGGACGGTTTCGCCGCGGCCGAATACCGCCCTATCCCGATCAGGTGCTTCCGGGTCGGCGGTGTCAGACTGCCAGGCGTCACGGACAGCCCTTTCGAACTCCGACAGGGTCGACAGATCCGGACCTTCGGACTCCCAGACCGGTGCCAGGACTGGATTTCGGGCTTTCGCACCTCCGGCCAGGCAGGCTTCCACCTGCGGAGATGCACGAAACAGGCACAGGTACCGGAGGAACTGTCCTGACGGTCCATACCCGTCAAGCCGCCCGGGCGGGAGCGTTGACAGCAGTTCGGCCAGGATCGGTTCCCGCCCGGAAACTGCAAACGCCGGAAACACCATTCGAAGACGGGTGGAGATCCGTTGCGCCAGGTCTGCCTCGACAGCCTTCTCGACACTCAGAAGCGCAGTGGCGCGCTCCGACGAAAGGCCAGCCTGCAACGACTCCACATATATCTGTCGAAGTTGGCCAAAGGGGATCACGCCGTTCAGGAACAGCCGTTCGGCTGCGTGCAATCTTCTTTCGGCCCCCGGAGATTCGTCCAGGTCTCGCGCCAGAATTGCGGCCGGCCGATCCGGGTTCCCGACTGCAAGGCCCAGGTCGGTCTGCAGCGCGAGCGAAAGAGGATTTGTCGCCCAGTCTGCCGCTGCCGGGGTTGGTGAACCGGGATCCAGCCGTGCTCGCAGGAGCCGGGAATCCTCCGGCGTGATCTGCCCCAGAGCCTCGCCGACAGCAAGGACCATCATGGCATCGTTGCTGGCGTCGGCCCGAACCAGGCAATCGACGCGCGCGACCGGCCAATTGTCGAGGTCGCGGCGCATCGCAAGTCGCTCACAGGCAGCCTCCGGATGGCCGCCAAGCAACATGGCGCCGAACCACGCACCAAATGCCGGACCTGGTATGGGCTCTACAGACTCTGCAAGTCTGACGGCTCGGTAGACGTCACCCATACGAGTCAGTGCGTCAATCCGGGCCGCCAGCACCGGTCCCGCGTTCAATTCGACGTCGGCGAACCGGATCTGCCCCAGAAGGACACGCCGCAAAAGGGACCGGACGGCAGGAATGTCCGTCGTCGGTTGCGCGGTGACCAACCGGTCAATGGATGCAGGTGTCAGGAACGGCAGAAATCCTTCCGGGAGTTCGGGACGCCTGTACGGCATCCGGTCCGACGCCGGCTCAGCGGTGACCGTGGAGCCGTTGGCTGGAGATACGGATTTGGCGCTGGCAGCCGCATCGCCATCCGGCACGCCGTTCAACGATTCCTCGGTAGCTGATGAAACCGCATCTGCTTCGTTTGTGGAATCCGTTGAATCAGTACCAAGGTTGAGCCAGTCGATTGCCGAAATCGGTTCGTCTGCCTGGGCAGCGACAGGCAGGAACAGCGACAGGGCAAATGCCAGCGCCGCAGCCCACAAGGATTCGGTCAAAGGTGGCGGCGGATTCACGTGTAGCCGTATTCGAGACAACCGGGTCCGGTCACTGTCAATAGGTCGGAGTTTCAAGGGTTTGCTCGATCTGCCGTTTCGGCACAGAAATGTCCCCAAGATAGGCGTAGCCGACAAGGCCCAGCATCATCAAGAGCGCAAGATAGAACAGGTATCGGATCAGCCGAAGCATTCAGATGCCATCTGATTCAGGGAGAGTCTGCCCGGGTTTGTCTTTTTGGGTACCGATATTATCAGCTTTTTCGACCCGCGTGAATCCAAAGTTTTTGGATCCCCAGCCATTCCCGCCAACGCCTCAATCGGCCCTCGGGTTTTCATTGGCGGTTGATGGCATGGATGGCAGACTGCCTGCATCACCGCCGTCACCGTCACCTCTGAAGGGCACGGTTGCATCTCCCGGCGTAGCCCCGAGGATCTGGATCATGGACCCGGGCTCGGGATGAACGATGACCACACACGACGTCTGATGATATCCGGAGACGGTGCGGTCCCAGAGTGTCCTGCTGCCGGAGCGTTGGCAGTGGGCCGACCCGGGAGAGAAAGAGTATCAGCCTCTGTTTATACCGCCCTGGGGCTACCGGGCTTGTGAAGCTCTTTCGGTCTTGTTACTGTTCCGCTTGCTACGTCATGTCAGACCCGCTTTGTCGGGTCGCCCGCTGAATACAACAGCCCATCAGATCCGACGAAGGGTAGCTCCCTGAGTCTGGCGAACAGGCGGGACATCTCCATATCTGGCAGACGTAGCAACGGCCCGGCGCCACCCGTCGTGGCCCAAGACGGAGTGTGCGAGAATCGGTTTGATGCCTGAGCAACAAGGATTCCCAATGGATTGGGAAACGGCAAATGAGAAGCTTCGGAAATACTGTCTTCTTAGCTTTCGCAATGCCACCCTGGTTGAACGGTATGTCCGTGACTTTCGCCTCGATGAGTTGATCCAACCGCTCGATTGCGATCAGGCGATGTCCGTGAGCTCTGATTTGTTGCGGACCGTGAACCCCTTAGAGGTCAAGCCATTTCCGCCGAGATTGGATGACTTGGCGCGGCTCCATTACTTGATCCTAACCAGAAGAGTCCTGAACGTCTTGGAGTTCGGAAGCGGCTACTCAACGGTGATCATGGCTTCCGCGATGACTTTGTTAAGGCGTAAATTTGGCGTATGGGCCAGTAGTCATTTGAGAGTTCAGGAACCCTTCATGGTCTATTCCGTAGAGGAGGATCAGAGGTTTGCCATCATTACGCGATCTCGACTCGGCACCTTACTGGATGACTACGCGAAGGTTTTTCGGAGTTCCGTGAGCATCATCGAATTGAACCATAGGTTCGCAACGGTCTATGATTGGATACCCAATGTGTCTCCGGACTTCATTTACCTTGACGGTCCAAGCCAGTTTGCGTCAACCGAGACTGTGCACGGTTTCTCTTTGGACGTATCGTGCAGAATGCCGATGGCCGCAGACATAATTAGAATCGAATTTTTCCTTGAACCGGGAACGATGATTCTGGTGGACGGACGGACTGCAAATGCCCGTTTCCTTCGGTCGAACTTCCGGCAGAATTGGTCCTATGAACACGATCAAATTGGCGACGTTCATTTCTTTGAGCTTGACGAACAGCCGCTCGGAGAATTCAATAAGCGGAAACTCGAACTCCGCAGCACGTGACCATAAAGGACATTTGTCCACTTCGGTCGGGCGGAAAAGTCGCCGCGTTCTTCGCGTAAACGTGACCGCCAGGATTCTGTACGTGCCCTCATCCCTTGGAAGAATCGCTCTGGGCCCCGCTGTTCGCTCATAATGAAATGCCGGGCGTCCGCTCTGGACAATCCCCGAATTTCCCGGGTGGCGGTTACAGAATCCAGCGGCAGCAAACCCAGGCCGATTTCGGTCCTCCAACCAGTCGATATAATGGCAGACAGCGGCCCGGCGGGTTTCGATCCGGCCGTAACCCTTCTCCATATGCGCTTCGAAATCGAAATAGACTTCAGCGTTGTCGGAGTCCTCGATGCATGGTGTCTCGACAACACGGACCCGAATGTGACTTCAGACTGGATCCAGTCTTTCTTGTATCATTGCACGACGAACCGGGACGGTTGGGTGGTGACATGGGTATCGGATCAGAACGACCGATCGTGACCTTTGGCGACGTCGTGCCGCGTTCCCCAGTTGCGCTTCACGGAGCGGGTCCAAATCGTCGAATGGCAGCAAATGTGGATTTCGAAACCTTCGATGCGGATCGCCAGCACGAAATCGGACTTTTGGCGCGGAGCTTGACCGGAGTATATTCCGAAATCAGTCGTTCGGTCGCGGGTGCGTGCCTGGAGTGCATTCAAATCGAGGAAAGCGAAGTGAAGTGACCACGAGCGGATCTTCCCGGAGTCGGAACCGAGAGGTCGTGGCGCGATGCCTGATCGCTGCCGTCCATCCGTTGGGTCCAGGTGGACAGCTGGCAAGGCGGGCAGACTTCCCCGGAAATCAGCGATGACACGGGTCGTCTATCGTGTGGAACGTTCGATCGTCCTGGTGGGGATGATGGGGGCGGGCAAAACGGCGGTCGGCCGGCAAATGGCGTCCCGTCTCGGTCTTCCGTTTGTCGATTCGGACGGTGAAATCGAGACATCTTCCGGAATGACGATCAGCGAGATCTTTTCGCGACTGGGGGAACCCGATTTCCGGGAGATGGAGACAGCGACACTTTCGAAATTTCTTTCCGGCGATCCGTTGGTCATGTCTGTCGGAGGGGGCGCCTTCATTCGAAAGGTCAATCGACGGCTCATCCGCCAGCATGGAACTTCGGTCTGGCTCAAGCCGAGCCTTGAGACTGTCTGGGAACGTGTCCGCAACAACAGGAAACGGCCGCTCATTCAGGTAGAGGATCCGCGCGCCGAACTCAGCCGTTTGCTCCGCGAACGCAATCCCGTCTATGCGAAGGCCGACATCCGGGTTCATACCAGCAATGACCGCACGGTGAGCGCCATGGCGAAGGCTGTGATCACCATGCTTGTCAGGATGGACGGGAGCGGACTGAGCGTCGTTCCAGCTGCCGAGTCACGACAGGATTCGGATCATTCCGGTCGGGACCGTACAGGGTGACGGGAATGCCGGGCTGACTCGGTCGAAATGATCGGTCGCAGACGCTGGAAAGGGACCGCCAAGGGCCTGCAGTCGGTGGATTGAAGGAATGGAAACCATGCAAGAGACGGTTAGGGTCGATCTCGGACCGCGGTCCTATGACGTCGTGATCGGATCCGGACTGCTAGATTCGGCGGGAGACCTGTTGTCACCGTGGCTGGCCGGCAATCGGGTCGCGATCGTAACCGATTCCGCCGTTGGAGATCTCTACCAAGACAGGGTGACAGAATCTCTCAAGACGGCTGGCGTTGATTGTGTTGGCATTGTGCTGAACGCCGGCGAGGCATCGAAGTCATGGGACTCGGTTCACAAAGTCGTCGAGTGGCTGCTTCAGGAGAGAATAGAGCGGGACGACGCGGTGGTGGCTCTGGGGGGCGGCGTTGTCGGCGATCTGGCAGGTTTTGCCGCCGCCATTCTTCGGCGGGGTGTGCGTCACATTCAGATTCCCACGACGCTCCTCGCTCAGGTTGACAGTTCTGTGGGAGGCAAGACCGGAATCAATTCACGCCATGGCAAGAATCTGGTCGGCGCCTTTCATCAACCCGCCGGGGTCCTCGCTGATACGGCCACTCTGGCAACGCTGAGTCGTCGGGATTTCCTGTCAGGATATGCCGAGGTCGCCAAGTATGGCCTGCTCGGAAGTGCGGCGTTTTTTGCCTGGTTGGAGGCCAATGGCGCATCGCTGTCGAAGGGAAGTCCGCAACATCTGATGCATGCCGTACGACGGTCATGTGAAATGAAAGCCGAACTTGTTCAACGAGACGAAACCGAATTTGGAGATCGGTCGCTCCTGAACCTTGGCCACACCTTCGGCCATGCCCTAGAGGCGGCGACCGGCTTTTCCAACCGCCTTTTGCATGGCGAAGCGGTCGCGATCGGATGCGGACTGGCTTTCGATCTGTCGGCCAAGATCGGCCTGTGCCCGCCGGAGGTTCCGGCCCGCGTTCGGCGGCACTTTCGGTCAATGGGAATGATGTCCACACTTGCCGACATTCCGGGCCGACTTCCGGACGCCGACGGGCTCATGGAACTGATGCTTCAGGACAAAAAGGTCAGGCAGGGCCAGATTCGGTTTGTCCTCGCCCGTGGGATCGGTCAGGCCGTGGTCGTTTCCGACGTCGATCCGACGGCCGTTCGGGCAGTCCTTTTTACGACAATGGATGATCGACAGTCGTAGGGTGTATCGGGTGTATCGGGTGTCGGAAACCCGTCTCAACCAGCAGAGCAGGACGCGTTCCCGAGCACGCAGAATTTCGAACAATGCGGGTGATTGAGGGAAATCGGTTCGACCGACTCCGCAAGCGTTGATCCGAGTTCGAAGCCCGGGATGTACGGAAGCAGCGTGCACGAAACGACGCAGGGTCTTGCGGCTCCCTTTCGTTTGACCACCATCCGGGACCAGGCACACATGATCTGGTCAGGAGACTTGCCGAGGACTCCCCAGCAGGACTCGGAAATTTCCGGCACGCCGGTGGCTCCGTCCATTTCCGGGAATAGCACCAGTTCGGACGGACTTGAGGCGTCGATCGAAAAACCGTTCCTTGCAAACAAGTCTCGAAACCCAGCTCGTGACTCGGAATCGGTTTCGCCCCAGAGAGTCCGACCCGCGACGGCCATCGTGATTCCGACATCCGCAAGCCATCGCATGCCTGCCAAACTGATGGCAAAGCTGCCGTCGCCTCGCAGGGTGTCGTGCCTTTCAGCTGTGAAGTGATCGAGAGAAACCCGTAGCGTCAGCCGATCGCCATGTTCGGCTCCGAGCGACCGGAGTCCGGCCTGAACGTGTTTTCGCATCATGGGCCGCATCGCGTTGGTCAGGATCAGCACCCGGTAGCCGCGCGACAGGCTCATCTCCGCGATGTCGACCATTTCAGGATTCATGAAGGGTTCGCCACCGGTGAAGGCGATTTCCTCCGTTGGCCAGTCCAGTCGCGAGATCTCGTCAAGAAATCTCCTGACCTCGCTCTTCGAGATGTAGACAAGCCTATCATTCGACGGCGAGCTTTCGATGTAGCAATTCTCGCAAGCAATGTTGCAGAGCGTTCCCGTGTTGAACCAGAGTGTCTTCAATTCCCGGAACGCGACGCGGGCTCGTCTTTCGCCGGTCGCCGTGCGGTGTGCGTCGGAGAAAGGTCCGGCCAACTGGCAGGTGTCCGGAAGGACCGAATGATCAAACAGGTCGTCCATGATCAGATGTCAGTCACTCCCCGAACGACGTCAATGTGAGGTCCCCGGCTTCCCATATTCGTGTGAACCGGAAACGTTCGTTTGCGCCGGATCGCCTCCAGAGGCAACAGTTGACTGTTTGGTCACGAACGGTGGCCCTTTCAGCGCATTTTCAGGATTACATGATGCCGACGGATCCGTCTGCCCGGAACTCTGATGTTGACCACGGAAACACGTCGCTCGCGTGACGTAATGCTTGCATGCTCCACGATGGGTTGCAATAGCATCGGCGACAGTTGACAGGATCGGAAATTTCAATGGTCGCAACAGTCATTCCGGTCGATCCGTTCGATCTGGTGATATTTGGCGGGACCGGCGACCTCGCCAGGCGAAAGATTCTTCCGGCGCTATACCGTCGGCTTCGTGCGGGTCAGATGCCGAAGAACGCACATGTCGTTGGGGTCGGTCGCAAAGTGTTGCCGACGGAGGCCTACCGGCAGATCGCCGCATCGGCGATTCGGGAGTTTGTTCGTCGCGAGGAACAGGATGCCGGGTCTCTGGATGATTTCCTCCGTTGCCTGACCTACCGGAATGTCGATGTCCGTGGCCGGGAGGGCTGGTCGGAATTGAGGGAGCTTATGTGCACCGATCATGTCCGGGTGTTCTATTTTTCCGTCGCGCCGTCGCTCTTCAGCATTCTTTCCGAACGGACTCATGACGAGGACCTGGCGACTCCGGACTGTCGCATAGTTGTGGAGAAGCCATTTGGTCACGACTTTGCGAGCGCCCGGACTCTGAATACCGAGATGGCAGCGACATTTGACGAACACCAGATTTACCGAATCGATCACTACCTCGGGAAGGAGACGGTGCAGAATTTGATGGCGCTCCGTTTCGGCAATGCCCTGTTTGAGCCGGTGTGGAACTCCCAATTCGTGGACAATGTGCAAATCACCGTCGCCGAAAGTATCGGGATAGGCGACCGGGGCGGCTACTATGACGAGGCCGGGGCCATGCGCGACATGGTTCAGAACCATTTGATGCAACTGCTTTGCCTGACGGCGATGGAACCGCCGGCACAGTTCGATCCGGATGCGATCCGTGACGAGAAACTGAAGGTCATCAAGTCACTGGGTCCGGTCATGCGGAAGGACGTCGTTCGTGGCCAGTATCTGAAAGGTAACGGGGGGTCGGGTTACCTGGAAGAGTGTGGGAATCCAAAGAGCCGCACGGAGACCTTTGTCGCCCTGAAGGTTCAGGTCGACAACTGGCGCTGGTCCGGAACACCGTTTTATCTCCGAACCGGCAAGCGCCTGCGTTCAACACTGACCGAGGTTTCGGTGGCGTTCAAGGATCCGCGGCACTGGATCTTTGACGAACACGGCAATCGCAAGGGGACAAATCTGGCCATCCGTCTTCAGCCGAATGAGGGAATCACCATGCGGATGACGATCAAGGACCCGGGGCCCGGGGGCATGCGGCTGAAGGAGGTGCCGCTCGACATGAGCTTTGCCGATGCCCTCGACGAGGGGACGCTGACCATGCCGGACGCCTATGAACGTCTGATCATGGACGTCGTTCGCGGAAACCAGACATTGTTCATGCGTGGTGATGAGGTTGAGGCTGCCTGGTCCTGGGTGGACCCGATCATCTTGCGTTGGAGTCAGGACGGGAGCGTCATTCACGAATACGAACCCGGAACCGTGGGCCCGATCGAATCGCTGTTTCTCCTGCACCGTGACAGCCGTTATTGGCGGGAAATCTGAAGGTCTCGACGAATGGCCGGTTTCCAGAACTACGCCACTCGGGACGCGCTCATGTCAGGGCTGGCAATGACGGTCGCAAACGAAATCTGCGAAGCCCTGGCCATTCGCAACCGGGCGACGCTCGCGGTCCCTGGTGGGACCACCCCGGTTCCGTTTTTCAGGCATCTCCGTCAGGCACGGCTGGAATGGCCGAGAGTCAATGTGATGACAACGGATGAGCGATGGGTTGGCGAGGACTCTCCCCGTTCGAACATCGGGCTGGTCAAGCGCGAACTTTGCGTTAAGGGAACGCCAGCGTCAGGGGCGGCTGTCCTGTCGATGGTCATCGACGTGAACCGGACTTCGCCCAAACCGTCGGTTGGTCGTGTTTCTCGACCAGCGGCGGAATGGCTGCCGATCGATGTCTGCGTCCTCGGAATGGGGGCGGACATGCACACCGCTTCGCTGTTCCCCGGCGCGGCAGGTCTTGAGCAGGCCCTCGCCCCAGATGGGCCGCCGTTGATGGAACTGGCGGATCCGGCGAGCGGTGAACGGCGGGTTTCGCTTTGCCTTTCGGCGCTGAGTTCGGCCCGGCGGATCCATGTCCTGATCCATGGCCAGGAGAAGGCCGAGGCCTATCGTCAGGCGATGGTGACCGAACCTCTCGAAGCCGCCCCAATCCGGGCCGTGCTCAATGCGTCCCCGGAAGCAACGGTCCACTGGTCGCCATGATCCCTGGCCTGTGAAGTCCCGCCGTCAACGGGACGGCGGAGTGCCTTCACGACTCCGGTCCGAATGAATGGGTCCAGTCCGGTCGACCGAAATCCTGGATCGCCACGATGCCCGGCAAACGTCATGGCAAATCGCCGGGCAATAGCCGTCGTTCGTCGGATTTCGGGATCAAGCACACTGTTGGTACGTGGAGCGGGTAACGGGAATCGAACCCGTAACGAGAGCTTGGGAAGCTCGTGTGATACCCTTTCACCATACCCGCGTCCGTGCTCGAGGATAGTCGTGTGAATCGCCCAGTCAACGGAATATTCGCTCTTTTCGGTCCTTCAGACGACTGTCCCGGATTTCACCAAAGACTGGTGGTCTCAGTGGCATGGTCGCGCGGGGATGATCCAGTCCCGGATTTCGGCCGACACACGCTGAATGAACGATTCCCGCTCCCGCCGGAACGCTTCGACAATCCAGTTGCAGTCCGAGTTTCTCAACCTGCTTGTGTGGAGTTGCCCGGCGGTTCTCGGAAAAAGGGGTTCACAGAGTCCACAGTCCAGCCGTCAGGTCTTACCCCTGACGTCACTGGCCTTGTGTCCTGCACGCCTCCGCCCGCTCCGCCGGTTTCGCCCGGACCGACCGTCGCCAGAGGAAATGTCCTGACTTCGGGAACCACCAATATTGAAGTGGCAATTGGGAAGCGAAACCTCGGTTTCGAGAATCGGAAATGGCTCGACGGCGTTCGGAATGTTCGTCGCATTGACAAAGTGTTCTTGAAAACGCGGTTCGATCGCCGTCTCGATCTTGTGGATCGATTGGACAGCCGCCTCGATTTCATGGCGCGACCCGACATTGAGCAGCGCAATTCTGGCACCGGTCCCGGCCGCGTTGCCCGCCGATGAAACCTTCTCAAGCGGGCAGTCGGGTATCATTCCAAGAATGATCGCGTGCAGTGGCGAGATATGCGAACCGAAGGCGCCGGCAAGCACAATCCTGTCGACGCTGTCGACGCCGAACTTGTCCATGAGAAGCCGGGCGCCGGAATAGAGCGCAGCCTTGGCCATCTGGATTTCGCGGACATCGCGGTTGGAAACGGTGATTTCGGGGCGATTCGCCGGGGCTGCAGGGTCGGGTGCCCCCGATGCGTCGGATTCTGAGTGACTCGACGGGACCAGGGACGGTTCGTCGCTTCCCACGAGTCGATAGGAATAGGTCCGGCCATCAAGAAAACACCGTTGACACCCTGTCTGTTCCGGAGAACCGATCAGGCCAGTTGGATCGAGGAGACCGGCGCGACGCATCTCGGCGACCAGTTCGATGATACCGGAACCGCAAATCCCGGTTATGCCGGTCTTTTCTATGCTGTCGGTAAATCCATCCTCGTCCGACCACAGATCGGATCCGATAACCCGGAACCTGGGCTCGCCGGAGATAGCATCGATCCGGACCCGCTCGATGGCCCCCGGGGCCGCCCGCTGGCCGCAAGAGATCTGCGCTCCCTCAAATGCCGGACCAGTCGGTGAGGAACAGGCGAGCACCCGTCCTTCCCTCCCGAGTATGATCTCCGCGTTGGTGCCAACATCGACGATGAGCACCAGATCCTTGGAGGCATGCGGCGATTCCGACAACGCAACGCCGGCAGCGTCTGCGCCGACGTGGCCGGCAATGCACGGCAGGATATAAACCTCAGTACCCGGGTTGACGTCGAGTCCGACGCTTGAGGTCAGGATCGACCGGGCGGAGGAAAACGCGAGAGCGAAGGGTGCCTGGCCCAGCTGAACAGGGTCAATTCCCAGGAAAAGGTGATGCATGACGGGATTGCAGACGAGAGCCATGTCAAGAATTGATGACCGGTCTATCCCGGCTTCCAGAGCGACATCGCCAATCAAGGCATTCATGCCCTCCCGGACAGCCTCCGTCATTTCCCGATCGCCTCCCGGATTCATCATCGCATAGGAAACGCGGCTCATCAGGTCTTCACCAAATCTGATTTGCGGATTCATTCTCCCTGCGGACGCGAGTACGTCACCAGTCCTGAGATCGCACAAATGGGCCGCGATCGTCGTCGAGCCGAGGTCAATGGCGAGGCCGTGAATGTCTCCGTCAAAGTAGCCTGGCCAAACATGGATGATCGACGGAACGGCGTCGGCGGTTCGGCGCCGAAGGGCACAGGTGATCGTCCAGTTGCCTTTGCGAAGGGCGGTCTGCAGTGTCGGCAGCAGGTGAGACTCTATTGCGACGTCGTTAACCTGCCACTGGATCCGGAACGCCCGAGCCAAACGCTCCAGGTCGCCTGAAGGCTCGTGCATGTCAGGGGGATCGACTTCGACATAGAACGGTTTCACGGCCGGGCTGACGACGATGTCGCGGGCCTCGGCGCGCTTGCGGACGACTTGCCGGTGAACTTGTGATTCCGGAGGGACATCAATGACAACGTCCCCATGGATTCGCGCCTGGCATCCGAGGCGCCGGCCGGGAGTCAGCCCGCGCTTTGACCTGTATCTCTCCTCGACCGGGTTCCATGCCGAGAGCGCGTCGTCGCCAACCGTGACACCGTGTTTGGGAAAGGCGCCATAGGCCGGAGTGACCTGGCAGCGAGAGCAGATTCCCCTTCCCCCACAGACGCTGTCGAGATCGACGCCAAGCTGACGAGCCGCCGACAGAACCGGCGTTGAGACCGGGAATCGGCCGCGTTTCCCGGATGGGGTGAAGACGACCAGGGGATCCGTGGAATCGGCCATTCAGTCACCGGTGGAGTCGGTCAGAGACAGGACATGAGCGTGCGGCCCCGAATTCGGTTCGTGGTCGTAACCTGTTCACGGACATGCAGTCCCTTCAGGGACCTCGGAGGTGCGACGACAAGTCCGGATACGGCTGCTAATGCCGAACGGCACCCGGTCCGAAATCCGTGGCCAGCGTTACGCCGGTTCCCGTCAACGGAAGACGCGGCCGAGTGCCGCATCCATGGCATCGACGATCTGATCGAGATCATCACGGTTCGCGATGAGAGCCGGACTCAGGCATAGCGTGTTGTTGAATCCTGGGAGACTGCGATTGGTCACGCCAATGATGACGCCTTGATTCATGCAGTCGGCAACCACGGCCTGCGCCTGCGATTCCGGTACCGGTTCCCGGGATTCCCGATCACTCACCAACTCGAGGCCGTAGAACAGTCCTCGCCCGCGAACATCTCCGATGACGACATGACAATCCTGAAGCGCACGGAGCCGTTCATCAAGATAGTCACCCATTGCAAGTGTATTCGCCAGGAGGTCCTCGTCCTCGACGATTGCCATGTTCTCGATGGCTGCAGCTGGTCCCGCCGTGCAGCCGCCAAAGGTCGAAATATCACGGAAATAGTCCAGTGGATCATCCGGGTCGGTCTTGAACATCTGGAAGACGTCCTCTGTCGTGACCAGACAGGCGATGGCCGCGTAGCCCGAGGCGACGCCCTTGGCCATAGTCACCATGTCCGGCTTGACGCCGAATTGCTGGTAGCCGAACCAGCTGCCGATGCGTCCGAGGCCGCAGACCACTTCATCGATGTGGATCAGGATGTCGTGTTTCCGGCAGATGTCCTGCACAGTTTCCCAGTACCCTTCCGGCGGCGGAATCACGCCACCGCCGGCCGTCATGGGCTCAAGGCAGATAGCGCCAATGGTATCCGGGCCCTCGCGGAGGATGACGTCCTCGATCGCTCGGGCAGCGCGGACACCGTAATCTTCGCACGGTCCCCATTGGCTGCGATATTCGAGACAGTGCGGGACCTCGACGAACCCAGGGGTGAACGGGCCGTACTGCACCGCCCGTTGGGGTTGCCCGCAGGCGGAGAGGGCCGTGATCGTCGTCCCGTGATAGTCACGTTCCCGAAAGAGAATCTTGTATTTCCGACCGCCATGGCGTTTGTGCGCGATCTGGCGGACCATCTTGAAGGCCTTTTCATTGGCTTCGGAACCGGAATTCTGGAAATATACCCGGCTCATGCCTGGCATCCGTTCGATGAGTTGCCGTGCAAAGACGGATCCCGGTATGGAACCAGCGGAGTGGGCAAAGTAATTGAGCTTGATCAGTTGGTCCCGGATTGCATTGGCGATCCGTTCACGCCCGTAACCCACGTTGACTGTCCAGACGCCACCGGACAGCGCATCCACATGTTCCTTTCCGCGAGCGTCCCAGACCCGCAAGCCCTTGCCTCCGACGATAATGCGAGGGTCGACGGTCTCGAATGGTTTGTGCTGAGTCAGATGATGCCAGATATGGGCACGGTCGTTCTCGATCACCTCGTCGATGTCGTTGGTGAAGATCAGTGAGTCCATCTCTCTGCTCCAAGTTTGGCCGAAGATCGGGTCAGGCGCGTCTTTGGATGGCGGATAACCGGTTCGTTCAACGCATGGAAGGGTTCCCGGGAAGGTGACGGCAAACCCCATCCGTGTGCCGCCCAGGTTGCCAGCCTGAAGCTAGTCATGACGGGATGTCGGCGCAACCGTTTTCGGTCCGGGTCACAGACGCGACCAAACACCATCTTGGTATCGAATCCCGGTCCGGTCTCCAAGGCGACTCACACTTCACGACGGGATTACAGCCAGTTGGGTGCCCTGTTCGGCGAGTCGGCCACGAGAATTGGCCAAACGGGGTGCGCAGGTCTTCCGGATCCAGTTCGTACACGATGGTGGGCAAACTGTGTAAGCCGGCAATTGATGACGTGAATAACGAACGTCACATGAGGCTGACCGTCGGCACGAGGTGGGCGCAGGCGGCGCGAAACGGAGCGTCACCGTCTTTCCGGCAGGTCCGGTTCGAGCCATGCGCGGAGGGATTCCGGTGCGGACCACGTTCCGATCCAGCATTGCAATTGAAGGACCGGTTGCACCAGGTCTCAGGAACCGGCTGCGTGTTCCGGACAGCGCAAGCCGCCCGATTCCAAAGCCAACCCTGCCGGGACGTGGTCAATGTGCACCGATCCGGCGTATGCAACTGGGATTGCAGGTGCCTGCCCAGCGTGACCGGGTTTCGATGGCATCGCGATGTCCGGGTTGCACACTCTCCGTGACATGGGCCACTTGAGGCTGAGCGCATCATCGGGCTCGAAACAGCAACCCGCGTCCTGCCGGTAGCGGCGCGCCACGAACTGGATTCGGACGCTAATCGTTGATCCTGCCAAGACCCGGCGTACAAAGGGGGACACAAGTGAAGATCAAGGAAATCCACATCTATTCCCACGATCTACCGGTCAAGAGCGGTCCTTACACGATGGCCAACGCGGAGGTTCATGTGCTGGACACCACCTTGGTCAAGCTGGTTTCTGAAGATGGCACCGTCGGCTGGGGGGAGACTTGTCCGGTCGGCCCGACCTATGCCGAGTCCCATTCCGGCGGGGCGCGGGCCGCACTGATTGAGCTCGCCAAGGGGCTGTACGGGGTGGAAATCTGGCCATCAATGCTGCACCGCAGTATGAACACCCTGCTCACAGGTCACAACTATGCCAAGGCGGCGATCGACATTGCCGCGCATGACCTTCTTGGAAAGTCGCTCGGCATCAGCGTAGCCGAACTCCTGGGCGGTGCGGCAACCGACCTCGTTCCCTCCTACTACGCCATCGGCGTCGGCGTTCCCGATGACGTCGCCCGTTTGGCAGGCGAAAAGATGTCCGAGGGTTATCCTCGCCTGCAAGTCAAGGTCGGCGGCCACCCGGTTGAAACCGATATCGAGACGATCCGGAAAGTCTGGGAAGTGATCGGTAACACGGGAATTCGCCTCTCAATCGATGGAAACCGCGGTCTGACCACCCGGGATGCGTTGCGCATCAGCCGCGAGTGCCCGGACATTCCGTTCATCATGGAACAGCCTTGTGATACCGTGGAGGAATTGAAGAAAATCCGCCCGCAGGTAAATCACGCCGTCTACATGGACGAGAGCAGCGTCGATCTGAACGCGGTCATCTCGGCGGCAGGAACCGGATTGGTCGACGGTTTCAGCATGAAAGTGACGCGCATCGGTGGATTGCAGAACATGCGCACGTTTCGTGACATCTGCGAGTCTCAAAACCTGCCGCATACCTGTGACGACAGCTGGGGGGGCGACATCATCGCCGCAGCCTGCGTTCAGATCGGCGCGACGGTCCGCCCCGATCTTCTGGACGGTGTCTGGCTAGCGGCACCTTACATTGAGGATCACTACGATTCCGGAAATGGCATCCGGATCGAACGCGGTCATATCGCCGCTCCGACCGGGCCGGGACTGGGCGTCGTGCCGGACGAGGGCATGTTCGGAACACTTGTTGCGAGCTTCTGACCGAGGAGTGAATACAGTGAGGTTTGAAGGGAAAGCGGCCCTGGTGACCGGTGCGGCCGGCGGTATCGGAAGGGCCATCGTCGCGCGGCTGCGTGCCGAGGGCGCCCGGGTGGCCGTGGCCGACAAGGATGTCTGCACTTTCGCGGCCGAAAAGCACCTGCAGGGTGATCTGCTGGATGCATCCTATGCCGACGGACTGGCCTTGGCAGCTTTTGACGCGCTCGGCGGGCTGGACATCGTCACGAACAACGCCGGAGTCATCACGCGGGGACCGATCACCGAGACCTCGGATTTGGACTGGGAGCGGTCGATGGGCGTCAATGTCGAGGCACCATTCCGCATCTGCCGCGCCGCAATTCCGATCATGGCAGCCACGGGCGGAGGAGCCATCGTCAACATTGCGTCTTGCTGGGGAGCCAGGGCGCCAGGGCCGAACCACGCTCTTTATTGCATGACCAAGGCGGCAATCGCATCATTGACGCAGTGCATGGGGATGGATCACGCGCACCAGGGAATCCGGGTAAACGCTGTCTGCCCCAACGAGGTGAACACGCCCATGCTGCGTTCCGGTTTCGAGGAACGCGGTTTCGACTCGGATTCAGCAGTGGTTGAGTTGGGCAAAACGGTACCCTTGGGCCGTATCGCGGAGCCCGAGGACATTGCCGATGTGGTGCTCTTCCTGGCCTCGGGTGCGGCACGCTACGTGTGCGGTGCCGTAATCGAGGTGAATGGCGGGAAGCCGGTGTCATGAAGCGGTTTGACGGCAAGGTCGCGTTGGTTACCGGCGGTCGAAGCGGGATTGGGCAAGCCATCGTCCGGCGGTTGCGTGACGAAGGTGCGCGAGTCTTTACCGCACAGCGGGGCGTGGATACGGAGGCTGAAGGGATCAAGGCCGATTTTACCGATGTCACGTCGCCCGACAGCGTCGTGGCAGAGGTCGTTTCCCGCGCCGAACGGCTGGATGTCCTCGTCAACAACGCCGGGACAATGCAGGAGTCCCGAATTGAGGACTTGGGCGTCAGGGACTGGCAGCGTTGCCTTGCTGTAAACCTGACCGCGCCATTCCTGATGATCCGGGCGGCACTGCCGCATTTGCGGAAGAGAGGGGGAAGCATCGTCAATATCGGATCCCTCGAAGGGCTCGGAGCCAATCCCGGACATGCGGCCTACTGCGCGTCAAAGGCCGGATTGCACGGGCTCACCCGTGCCGTGGCCGTGGACCACGCGTCCGAGGGTATCCACTGCAACTCCGTAGCACCGGGGTGGATCGATACCAATCTGAACCATGAATTCATCGAATCCATGCCGGACCCGGCGACATTCCGCCGTGACCTGGCGCGCATCCACCCTGTGGGTCGGACCGGTGCTCCCGAAGATGTGGCGGCGCTCGTGGCATTCCTGGCGGCCGAAGAGAGCGGATTCATCACGGGGCAGACTTACGTCGTGGATGGCGGTCGTCTGGCCAAGCTCAGCCTTCCTTAGCCCGGACTTGACGGTAAGCCCTGGACCAGTGTGCCTTCCGATCGGGTTCAAAGTCCGCCCGGCCCGAAACCTGAGTTGACGTCTGGCACGGTTTTGGCAATTGGAGATTGCCAATCACACTCGGTGACGAAGGGATACCGCGGCACAATGAAGTACAGCGGGCCGTCGGAAACCCACCGAAGTCTTGCCCGAAAGAACCACCAAGGGTTTTGCACCAGCGATGCCTCGGCCTCGATTGCGGGGTGAGGGTGATTCCACGGGCTGAAGGTTTGGTTGTTCGCCCATATCCCTTTTCCCGGTCCAGGACCTGTCGTCGCGATCGCTCACGGCGCCAAGAAATGACGCTGCTGTCCGTCGTCGCCAATCTCGCCGGGGGCCATGATCACAGCCTCGGACTCCTGATTGATGTCGGCGACAAACACGCGGATTGCCCGATCGGGAACGTACGGGCCGTCAGGACGTGATCGCTTCCGGGTTGGCGTCACAGGTCACGACAGCACGATGACCTTTCCGCGTCCCGTGTCCGGATCCGGCCCAGAGCAACTTGTGGATTCCGCCGGTGCCCGGAAACGGGGGACTCGTCAGGCCCAACACGAATTCCGCGATCTTACTGCCGGCATATTCCCAGAGCGACCGGTACAACGCTTCGGGATCAGTTGACGTCCAGAGCGTATTTCCTGAGGACGCCGAAGGGGATCGTCGACAGCGTATCCCTGTGCGTACTTTCCAGAATCACCTTTGGCGCCGAATCGTGGAGCACCGCCTCCATCCATCGGTCGGCACAGAGACACCAGCGGTCGCCATCCCGGAGACCCGGGAAGCCAAATTCCGGTCTCGGCGTGCTCAGGTCATTTCCGCGACTTTTGGAAAACTCCAGAAAGGCGTCGGTGACCTGGCAGCAGACAGTGTGGCGCCCGTGATCGTCCCGTCCGGTGTTGCAGCACCCGTCGCGGTAGAATCCGGTCATCGGATCGAACGAACAGGGTTTCAGGGGTTCGCCAAGGACATTGGTGCTTTCAGCGCGTTGAAGACTGATTTTCACGAGATCCTCCCGAACTGATCGTTATCCTCTTGGGAGATCCTAAGGTGTCATGCTCTAAACGTGGCATGACGCCTTGGCGGACCACGGTCGTCGACACGGCGATATTCGGGGTCATCCGCCGTCAATTCAAGCGGATTCGAAGTCAGCTAGGACGGTCCGGTCCAGGCGGAGTAGTGGACTGAAACCAATGAACGGCCACTCAAGGAGCTACACACTGTCGCGAACAAGCGCCAGGCCCGAGTCACCGGTTGGCGCAATCGACTCCGGTCCCGTGTCAATCAAATGTGCATTCGGGCCTGGCCGAAGTGGACAGGAACGAAGTGGACAGGATCGAGATTGCCGCGTTTTCGTAAGCCGTGACGGAACGATTGCGCGCGAAGGGCTCCGTTCAGGATGCGGTGTCGTCGGATTCGATGTCCTCGCCAAGGGTTTCGACAGCAGCCGCGCCGAGATCATCGAAAAGATCGGCCATCTCGGCGTCCGCTTTCTGCTCTTCTTCGGCCACGACATCGCCGACGTCCCTGCCTGCGGCCTGCAGCTCGGCTTCGGCTTCGGACCGGGCGACATTCACGACGACCGAACACTGAACCTCGGGGTGCAGGCTGATCGTGACATCGCGCATTCCCAACTCCTTTATGGGCCGGTCGAGGACACATTGGCTGCGATCGATTTCGAATCCGCCCTCTAGTGCCGCCTGGGCGATGTCTCGGCTGGTGACCGAACCGTAAAGGGATCCAGAATCCGATGCCGACCGAATGACAACGAACAGCTGCCCTTCAAGGCGCTTGGCAACGGCTTCGGCCTCCTGGCTCTGTTCGAGATTTTGGGCTTCAATTCGCGCTTTCTCTGTTTCGAAATAGCGAAGATTGGTATCGGTCGCCCGCAGGGCCCGGCCTTTCGGAAGCAGGAAGTTTCGAGCGTACCCCTTCTTGACCGAGACCACATCGCCCATCTGTCCGAGCTTGGGCACCCGTTGCAGCAGGATCACGTCCATTGCGCAGTTCCGATTCGGCTATTTGATTGCATAAGGCAAGAGCGCGAGATACCGGGCGCGCTTGATGGCCCGTGACAGTTCACGCTGCTTTTTTGCCGAGACGGCCGTGATCCGAGACGGTACGATCTTGCCACGTTCGGACACGAAACGTTGTAGAAGCCGGACATCCTTGTAGTCGATCGTCGGCGAGTTTTCGCCGGAGAACGGACAGGACTTGCGGCGGCGGAAGAATTGTCTGGCTGCCATGACGGTGCTCCCTGAATCCCGGCGCTATCGGCGGGATCGGTGACGGTCCTTGTGGGACGATTTGGACTGCATCATGATCGACGGGCCATCACTGTGCTCGTCGACCCGGGTTGTCAGCACCCGCAGAACATCTTCATGGAAACGCATCTGGCGTTCCATTTCCTTGACCGCAGGGGCCGGGGCATCTGATCGAAAGAACCCGTAATGACCCTTGCGGTTCTTGTTTATCTTGTAGGCCAGAGTCTTGAGACCCCAATACTCCCGAAGAACCAGCGACCCGCCGTTCTCTTTCAGGACATTCCCGAAGTGCTCCATGAGCCCTTCGGCCTGCGCGTGCGACAGATCCTGACGCGCAATGAATACATGCTCGTAGAGCGCCATTCCGTTTTCCGACTTTCGGTTCCTGATGTCTGTTCCGGTCCGTCCTGCAATACGAAACGAGCCCCTCCGCGCCCGTATTCGAAAGGCCGTTCCGCCGCATTTTCGCGGAAAGCGCGTCCCTTTACCTACGCGGCACGCGGAATGCAAGGGCTGGACGGGCTGCCGGGGCCGGTATAATCGCGATGCGGACTTCGGGCACCGTACCCGGAAATCCGGTCTAGCAGGGAGACGGCCATGCCGGGCAAGGGGAGCAGAACTGCATTCGTGTTTCCCGGGCAGGGCGCACAGAAAGTCGGAATGGGCAAGGCGATTGCCGAGGCGTGGCCGGCGGCAAAGGCTGTCTTCGAATCCGTCGACGAGGCGCTTGACGAACGGCTGTCAGCGTTGATCTGGGATGGGGACATCGAAACATTGACGCTGACCGCCAATGCTCAACCGGCGCTCATGGTGACGTCCATGGCAACCTTGGCCGCCATGGAGGCCGAAGGCCTTCCGAACTGGCTTCCTGATCTCGTTGCCGGGCATTCGCTGGGAGAGTATTCGGCCTTGTGCGCGATGGGAGCGCTGACCTTGGCCGATACCGCCCGTCTTCTGCGAATTCGCGGCCAGGCAATGCAGGACGCCGTTCCGCCGGGTGAAGGCGCCATGGCTGCCATCCTTGGGGCGGACTTGGGGTCGGTTCGGCGGCTGGCCGCGGCCGCGGCCGGTGATCTCGTCTGCCAGGTGGCGAATGACAATGATCCGACACAGGTGGTTGTCTCTGGACATCGACCGGCCGTGGAGCGTGCGGCAGCGATGGCGCAGGACCATGGTGCCCGCCGGGCGGTCATGCTGCCGGTGTCGGCGCCATTCCACTGTGCCCTCATGAAACCGGCTGCGGAGCGGATGGAAGCCGCACTACGCGACGTTCCGATTCGGGTCCCGCGGGTCCCGGTCGTTGCCAACGTTACGGCAGCGCCCGTTGACGATCCGGAGTGCATCCGGCGATTGCTTCTCGATCAGGTCACGGCACCGGTTCGGTGGCGGGAATCGATCCTGCGGATGCGCACTGAGGGTGTCGGTCGGGTCTGCGAATTCGGTCCCGGGGCCACCCTGTCGGGAATGATCCGTCGGATCGACAGGAACCTGACCAGCTGCGCGATACAGTCGGTCACGGATGTGGCCGAAACCCTCGAAGTCCTGACGGTTCACGGTCGGAGCGGAACGGAATGAAGCAATGAACCCCTGATTTCCCGGACCGACCGCAAGGAAAGGCGGATGATGCAGGCGGCTTCGATCGGGTTTGACCTGGACCGGATTCCAGGCCGTTAATACTGTCGGCGCAGAGTCCTGGTGGCGTCAACGGCAGGTGGAGCCGCGACGGGAGTCTCGGAGCAGGGCCGTTACGGAACCCCTGGGACCGCAGTCGATCCAGGGTCAGGCCCAACTGAAAACGGAGTGGGAAATGGGTATGTTTGGCCTGGCCGGAAAGGTAGCCCTGGTGACCGGAGCGTCGGGGGGAATCGGAGGTGGGATCGCTCGGGCACTGCATGCCGGGGGGGCCACGGTGGTCTTGTCGGGAACCCGGACCGACGCCCTCGCGGCGTTGTCCGACGAGTTGGTGGACCGGAACGCCGTGCTGCCCTGCGATCTTGGGAATCGGGAAGAAACTGGTCGACTTCCGCAGCGGGCCATCGACGCAGGCGGATCCCTTGACATCCTTGTCAACAATGCCGCCATCACGCGGGATGGCCTCTTCATGCGCATGGGTGATGACGATTGGACCCGGATTCTCGAGGTCAACCTTCTCGCATCGATGCGTTTGATGAAGGCGGCCATCCGACCGATGATGAGACAGAGATGGGGCCGAATCATCAACATCGCGTCAGTTGTTGGCATTACCGGCAACGCCGGACAGGCGAATTATGCAGCGTCGAAGGCCGGCATGATCGCCATGACCAAGTCGGTCGCCCAGGAAACGGCAAGCCGCGGTGTGACGGCAAATTGCGTGGCACCGGGCTTCATTGATACGGCCATGACAGAAGGGTTGCCCGAGACCGTGGTCGAGAAATCCAGGGCGGCCATTCCAGCAGGCCGGTTCGGCTCAACAGAGGATGTGGCGGCAGCGGTTCGGTACCTGGCCAGCGACGAAGCCGCCTATGTGACGGGTCAGACGCTTCATGTAAATGGTGGCATGTTGATGGTCTGAACAATGGGTGTCAGTCGTTGCCGATTCCGGGTCGCCGGGATCGGCGAAACCGGCGGCAAACCCGATTGCCATTGGGCCACCGTATGGTATAGGCCATCGGATGCCGGTCCGGAAAGGCCTGGCAGACACCGGCGATGCGCCGACAACGGGTCAATCCGGGTGTTACCCGAGTTACGGAGAGGACATGCACCATGAGCGACGTATCGGATCGCGTGAAGAAGATTGTCGTCGAACAACTTAGCGTGGATGAAGACAAGGTGACTGAAGCGGCGTCTTTCATCGACGATTTGGGCGCCGACAGCCTCGATACCGTCGAACTGGTGATGGCCTTCGAAGAAGAATTCGGGATTGAGATACCTGACGACGCCGCGGAAACCATCCAGACATTCGATGACGCGGTGAAATTCATTGAGAATGCCGTGAGTTAATGTCGCGGAGTCTCACGAATCGTCCTGTTGTTGTCGCTATTGAATTCGCCTTAACCAACTGTATAGATCCGGTCCCGGCAGCACGCGACGACGGGTAGCCCTGGTTCGATCGAGACCCGCCGGGCGACCGTTTCACACAAAACCGCGCCCCGGTTAGCAGGTTTGATTCGGAAACAGCCGGTGTCTGACCGCTCCATTCCTCTGGATGCGTTGAGGTCTGGGGCCGATGCGTGATCAGGCCCGGCACGGCGCCCGGTTCGGCAGAAATTTTGACAGATTGCCGACTTTGCGGTTGAATGGCCCCGACGGTACCGCCACCGGCAGGTTCACGGACCGTGGTTGGGTTCAGGACTAGGTTTCCCACGCCGCCGGATGCGCCATCAGAAGACGGAGATCGAATCCATGGTCATCTTTCCCGCGATCGAACTCAAGAACGGCCTTTGTGTCAGTTTGAGGCGCGGGCGCATGGACGATCCTCTGATCTGGCACGTCGACCCGGTCGAGAAGGCGCGCGAATTCGCCCGTACTGGGGCGGAATGGATGCATGTCACAGATCTCGACGCCGTCGACGGCGACGACCGCAACCGGGAACTCGTGATCGAGATTATTCGTCAGGCCGGGATACCTGTCCAGCTTGCCGGCGGTTTTCGCAGCGCGGAAGCGGTGTACGAAGGCGTCGAAATCGGGGCTGGGAGAATTGTCATCGGGACCGCAGCGGTCAGGACGCCGGATTTGGTCAAACGGGCCGGCCGGCTCTATCCCGACCAGATCGTGCTGGCGGTCGATGCCTACAAGGGCAAGGTTTTGACGGACGGCTGGCGCAAGACCAGCATGTTCGATGTTCTGGATTTTGTTCGGGCATTTGACAGGACACCGCTTTCGGCCATCCTGTTTACCGATGTGGGTGTCGAGGCCGAGGAAACGGACCTCGCCATGTCGGACGTCGCGTCGGTCGCGGCAGCCACAAAGACCCCGGTGATTGCCAGTGGCCTTGTCCGCAGCCTCGACGACATATCAACGCTCAAGTATATCGGGACCATCCACGGTGCCATCGTCGGCCGGGCACTGTTCAACAGACAGGTCGACCTGGCCGAAGCGCTGGACGTGGCGACTCCGAGACCGGAAAAGGTCGCCGATTTCCTGTGACCGGTAACCGGCAACATTGGCCGGCAAGACCTGACCTTTCAATCCGGTAATGGGCGTACGAGAAACCGGTGAACGGCCCCCTCTTTTCACTCCGTTTTCAGTTTCGGGAATCACCCCTCCAGTAACCGGTGCTTGTTCCAAAGGGGGCATGCCGGTAGAAACTGCAGGTTGAATTCGGGGCATTCGGGAGCGCGCATGCGACGGGTCGTTGTGACAGGATTGGGGATGGTGTCGCCCTTGGGTTGTGGCGTGGACACGACCTGGAATCGAATGCTGGCCGGTGAGTCCGGGGCTGCAGCCATTTCCCGTTTTGACGCGTCGAAACTGACAACCGGATACGCCTGTGAAGTCCCTTGTGGCGACGGGTCGGACGGGAGTTTCAATGCCGACGACTGGATGGCGCCCAAAGAGAGCCGCAAGGTGGATCGGTTCATCCTCTATGCGATGGCAGCGGCAGACCAGGCGATCGCGGAAGCGGGTTGGACGCCGGAAGATCAGGAAAGTCGGGATCGCACCGGCGTAATGATCGGCTCCGGTATCGGCGGGCTGGAATCGATTGCCAATTCTGCGGCCGTGCTTCGCGACCGTGGGGCACGGCGGATATCACCGTTCTTCATCCCGGGCGCGCTGATCAACCTGGCATCGGGCCAGGTCTCCATCCGTTACGGATTCCGGGGACCCAACCATTCTGTGGTGACGGCCTGTTCGACCGGAGCCCATGCCATCGCCGATGCTGCCCGCCTGATCATGATGGACGATGCGGACGTCATGGTCGCCGGGGGGGCGGAGAGTCCGATCACCGAACTCGGAATTGCAGGATTCAATGCTTGCCGGGCATTGTCGACGGCTTGGGCGCATGACCCGGCGCGGGCTTCTCGGCCCTGGGATGTTGATCGTGACGGATTTGTCATGGGCGAAGGATCCGGTGTGGTTGTTCTCGAGGAACGGGACCATGCCCGGGCAAGGGGGGCGCCAATCCTGGCCGAGGTCCTCGGGTTCGGACTCTCGGGTGATGCCCATCACGTCACCGCGCCGCCCGAAGACGGCAACGGCGGCTTTCGTTCGATGTCGGCGGCACTCAGGCGGGCTGCATTGGATCCGTCGGACGTCGACTACATAAACGCCCATGGGACATCGACGATGGCGGATACGATCGAATTGGACACGGTGGCCCATCTGCTGGGGCCGTCTGCACGAAACGTCACGATGTCCTCGACCAAGTCGTCGATCGGGCACCTTCTTGGTGCCGCAGGTGCCGTCGAGTTTATTTTTTGCGTGCTCGCAATTCGTGACCAGACTGCGCCACCGACCCTCAATCTGGACACGCCCGAGATAGATTCCGAGATCGACCTCGCTCCGAACCACGCGGTTGAAAGGGACATTCGGATCGTCCTGTCGAATTCATTCGGCTTCGGCGGAACCAATGTCTCGCTGATTGCCGGAGCCGACGAAGACTGACCGCGACCATGCGTCATGTGGCCTCGAATGCTTTCAATCTCGTCATACTGGCGCTGGTACTTGTTGCTGGCGTTCTCGCATGGGGTCGCCACGAATTTCATCGATCCGGCCCGCTGGCAGCCGATAGCGTCTTCATCATCGAAAAGGGCGAATCCCTGTATGCCGTCGCCGATCGCCTGGAATCGGACGGAATCATTTCCAACGCTGCCGTCTTCCGAATCGGTGCCCGTTTCCTGCGCCTGGAGGAGGCGCTGAAATACGGCGAATACCCTCTGGCGGCCCGTTCAACGATGAAGGCGGTTCTCGAACGGCTGACGTCCGGCCGGGGCGTGTTTTACTGGGTGACTGTTCCGGAGGGCTTCACGGTTCATCAGGTTCTCGCCCGAATTGCCGACGTGGATGAGTTGACAGGGGAGGTCACCGAGTCCCCGGCCGAAGGGTCTCTTGCGCCGGACACCTATGCCGTGTCGAAGGGAGATTCTCGGCAGTCGGTGATCGATCGCATGCGGATGGCGCAGTCCGCAATTCTGGAAGATGCATGGGAGGGGCGGGCGGCGAACCTCCCACTGGATTCTCCAGAGGAGGCACTGATTCTCGCGTCGATCGTCGAGCGGGAGACCGGGGTCGAATCCGAACGGTCGGAGGTCGCGGCTGTCTTCGTCAATCGCCTTCGTCGCGGCTGGAAACTGCAAAGCGACCCGACGGTCATCTATGGACTGACCGGCGGTCAGTCCAGCCTCGGACGCGGTCTGCGCGAGAGCGAACTGGCGAGTGACACGCCTTACAATACCTACATCATCTCCGGGCTGCCGCCGACGCCGATTGCCAACCCGGGGCGGGCATCCATTGAGGCAACACTTCGTCCAGCCGACTCCGACAACATGTTCTTTGTCGCCGACGGCACCGGCGGACATGTCTTTTCCGCGACACTGGCCGAGCACAACCGCAACGTGGCTCGTTGGCGAAGGATGGAAAGAGAACGCCAAGACCAATAGGTGGTTTCACCATTGGCTGCCGGGCCCCGGCCATTCCGCTCCCACTGCCTTGCGAGGAATGGCCAGTGATTGACCTGCAAGTTCCCCGGGGCGTTTTTCGTTCTTGATCCATGCAGGGCGGTCACACCGCCCACACATTTCCTTGACGCTTTCTGCCGGTCCGACCGAATTCAATTGAGAACATTCGACATCGGTTTGTCAGGCGTGTTATCCTGAAATCAAAACAGACACGGGCCCATGTGCGGGCCTGGAGATTGCGGCCAGATCGACGGGTGGAGCAGGACAGTGGCGAAACGGAAAACCAGCATAACCAATCTCGATCCGGTCTGGGACCGGGTCCGGAACGAAGCCGAGGACATCGTCCAACGCGAGCCAATCCTTGGAGGCACCGTGCACGCGAGTGTTCTTCACCACGATTCATTGGAGGAGAGCCTGAGCTATCGGATCTCGCTGAAACTCGCGTCGAACGACATGCCGGCCCAGATCCTTTACGGACTCGCCAAGGAAGCTTATGCGGCGAACCCGGCGATCGGTCAGGCGGCACGGGCCGACTTGGTTGCGGTGTTTGATCGGGATCCGGCATGCAACTTTTTTGTTCAGCCGATTCTGTTCTTCAAGGGATACCAGGCGCTTCAGGGATATCGGATCGGTCGCTGGCTCTGGGAGAACGGCCGAAGGGAACTGGCCTACTACTTTCAGATGCGGATCTCGGAAGTGTTCGGCGTAGACATTCATCCCGGCGCGAAGATGGGCCAGGGAATCATGATCGATCATGCCCACTCGATCGTCATTGGAGAAACAGCGGCTGTGGGCGACAACGTGTCCATGCTGCATTCGGTCACCCTCGGAGGAACCGGAAAGACCGACGGTGATCGCCATCCGAAGATCGAAAATGGCGTACTCATCGGCGCTGGCGCCAAGGTCTTGGGAAACATCCGCGTCCATTTCTGCAGCCGCATCGCCGCCGGGTCGGTCGTGCTCCGGGACGTCCCGCCCCGGAAAACCGTGGCTGGTGTCCCGGCGAGAATCGTAGGAGATACCGACTGCGATCAGCCGTCGAAAACCATGGATCAACTCCTGCGGGAACAGTGCTGAGCGCAGGTAATTCTTTCGAGTCGCGAACGACCGGTCGGATACAGTGGAATTCACCGGTCCAACGGGCGCCGATCTCGATCGCAACATCTGTGTGCACAATACCGGTCTCTGCCAACAGTAGCTCGAAGCCTGTGAAATGCCGTTCGGCGCCGACACGAACTTTGGCCGTGAGTCCGGAATCTGCGGACTTTTCGTTGTTGGGGCAGTAAGCCGGAAGAATTACGATGGTGAATGCCCGGTTTTGATCAGCGGCACCCCATAGTCGGCATCAGTAATGCCTGTCATTGCGTCCGGTGACAGGACGTCGAATTCGTGGATGGGAGGGGACGGCTGGTCACGGCCCCCGCCCCGACGTCAGGCGTGGGCGCGCTGTCTGATGAGTTCGGCAAGCCCAGGCACGTCGGGAGCCCCGGCAATGCCGAGACGGTTGTGCAAGTCACTCCCGAACGCAATGTGAGTCCAGTACACACAGTCTGAACCCAGACGCAGTCGGCGAGACGAGCACGGCATTGCATCCGGGAGGGTTGCGGCATGTTCCAAGATTGGGTTCCTCTGCACAAAGGCATATGAAGTCCCACAGGGAATGAGGCTGGCCAGCTGGTTTTCGCCGCGGTCTGTCCGTCGCCGGCGGTGTGGAGTTCTCCAGGGTCGCGGCGGTAAAGGTCAGGCAGTTTCTTCCCGTCCGTCGCCTTGATCACGATGTCATTCGCCGTGCGGATGTTCTCAAGGGAGAAACGCCAGTTGACGGCGTGTTCCAGTTCGCTTTCAGACCCGTGACGAAATGCGGGCCAACCTGCGCACGCCGATGCAACGGGCCCGCGCCATGATGCCAGCCAGGGGCACGGGGCGGGATGCGGTGAGTTGGGCGCGGGTTTGCTGCCAGTGCTCAAAAGCGCCGAGCATGCCGCACCAGTTGTTGACCGTCTCCAAAATCTGAGCCAGCGGCACATCGTGCTGGCTTGGGAACAGATCTTCAAACGGATTTTTCGCCTCGGAGCCGACACCGGGGGCTGCGATATGAAAGCTGCCATTAGCGCGGGTCTTCAGGTGTGGATTGGCCGACGCATTGGCATTGGTGCGCAGATGTTGCCTGGTCAGCGCATCATTGAGTGCCGGCAGAACCGCTTCAGAATCAGCGAATTCGGTCAGTCCGCCCGTTCAAGCAGGCGGGACTTCTCCCCGTTCCGGCGTTCAGGGCTGATCAAATAGGCGTCCATCGGGCGGTATCTGTAGGACCGGGCAAAGTTCAGATCGCCGGATTTGATCGCGGTGGTGATATGCAGGAACAGAAACACCTTGTAGAGCGAGATCCGGAATTTTCCGTCAGCGTCGTTCAACACCGATCGCTCATCAACGCTGAGAATTCCTGTCGGCGCATCCGCACCAAAAATCCCGTCGGCAGCCTTGCAATGATCGATGTCCGCGCCCAGGCGAGTGGCACGGTCAATGTGCTCGAATGAAACGGTTCGCAGGATCGGGTTGAGCCGGTATTGCGGATACTGGGACCTCTTTTCCAGAAGCTCATGCCAGCACTGATCCTTCCCGGCAGCATCCAGATCGGTTTTCAGACACTCGAATGTTGCGCTGTAACTCTCCCGGTCCGACAGCGAACGGATGGCTCGGCGTTCTGCGTGTCCGACAAACCATCATGCGCGTGAGAGATCGCGGTTTAGATCAGGGCTGATCTTTTTGGGACTTCATGTTCCCTTGTTCCGATAAACCAAACTCCTTACTCGACATCATGAAACGACACCGGCAGACACATTGATCCACATACCCCTCAGCAAAAGCCGCAATTTGCTCATGGCGCGGCGAATTCGGGTAGAGAGCCAAAATCTACAAATTCTGCACCGTGCATGAATGACGGTTTTTCTGTGATTGTGTACTGGACTTCCAATGGTAACCTGGAATCAGGACGGAGTGATCAATTTCAGGATGGACCTATGTCGGATCGGAAATTTGGCGAGTTCGATGACATTATTGAAATGACGCCGGAGCCGCTTCGGCCTGTCACGATCCGATTGAAGGAACTCCTGCTTTCTGTAGACCCTGATGCTTGCATTGTCGTTCGGCTAGGCGACCGGGCGGCGACCTTTGGTACAGGACCAAAAAAGATGAGCGAAGGCTGCTGCTATATTTTGCCTTACACAAATTGGGTCAATCTCGGGTTTTATCGAGGAGTTGATATTTCGGATCCCGACAAGCTGCTTGAAGGGACGGGGGCTAAGATGAGACACATTAAGGTCCGCTCGATTGAGGAGTGCGACAATCCAAGGCTCGTTTCGATGATTCGTGACGCATTCGAAGAACGCAAGTCGGCTTTAGGTGTTGCCTGAAGCAGTCATTGGGACTGCTGTGGAAAACGGCAGTTTCGTCCCGCATCTTACTTGTTCATGATGAGTGCAGCGAAGGTCGGGAATGCGTTATGATACGATTTCGCCCTTAGCCGGACTCGACCCGTCCTTTACGATCCGGCTGATCTCGCACGGGCTGCCAACGGCAACGGCGCGGGTGAACCGGTTCGCCAGTTCGACCTTGTTGAGCTGGCATTTGATTGCCTTGCGCAGTTCGAGGTCGTCGACGTAGCGCAGGATGAACAGCGACTGGATGATCTGCCCGAAGGCTCAGTCGCACAGTTCGAACAGGATTGGCCTTTTGAACGTTCGCAGGCGGGAATTGCCCGCGCCAGGGCTCAGGGGAAGCGGCCGTGAAGAGCGGCGGCCCTGATGCCGGATCAGCGACGGGACGCACGAAACAGAGTCCAAATCTCGGAAACGGTCTCAGCTATCGAAGCATGAGCAACGCGTCGGCCAAGCAGGGGTTTCAAGGTCTCGATGAGCGTGGAACCTGCGGTTCCGCACGCGCTTCTGTGAGACTATTACGTGGAATCCGCGGCGCGGGTCGGAGGGCGTATCAAAGGAGCAGACCAGCCGGTCGCTCAAGTCGTTCGGAAATTGCCCCCAGGAATTCGGCTCCCAAGGCACCGTCGATGACTCTGTGGTCGACAGACAATGTCATGTCCATGACGGATGCCGTGGTCAGGCCACCGCCATCTTGCGCGACCGGAGTCCTGCGGCCGGCGCCGACCGCCAGGATTGACGCATGGGGCGGATTGATCACGGCGTCGAAACTCTCGATTCCGTACATTCCGAGATTGGATATCGCAAAACTACCCCCTTGATATTCGTCAGGTAACAGTCTGCGTTTCCGGGCTCGGGCTGCAAGATCCTTCATGGCAGCGGAAATGTCGGGGAGATCCCGGGTCTCGCAATCACGAATGACGGGAGTGAACAGTCCGCCTTCGATAGCGACGGCAACGGCGACGTCGGATGCGTCGAACTGGACAATCCGGTCGCCGGCCCAGATGGCGTTGCAAGCCGGGACGTCCTGGAGCGCGAGCGCGGCGGCCCTGATAATGAAGTCGTTGACCGAAAGCCGGACCCCCCGGGATTCGAGGCTGGCATTCGCGTCCGAGCGGACCTCAAGAAGACGGTCGATCCGAACCGATTTTCTGAGGTAGAAGTGCGGGATTGTTTGCTTGGCTTCGGTCAGTCGGGCAGCGACGACTTTCCGCATGCCATCGAGGGCGACTTCCCGATGAGGTCGGTCGGCGTAGACGGCGACAATGTCCGGCCTGGACGCGAGACTGATGGGTGCCGGGGCCGGGGCAGCCGGTTTGCCAGCGGATGCGGCCTGATGACCCTCGATATCGCGCTTGACGATACGGCCACGGGGCCCAGTGCCGGCAATCGAAGAGAGGTCGAATCCGAGATTGGCCGCCATTCGCCGGGCCAACGGCGACGCCAAGATTCGTCCGGTCCCGGACCCAAGGCGACCTCCGTTGGTTCGCGCGAACGTCGGCTGACCTAGTCCTGGTGCAACCAGGCCCGGGAGTGTCTCGCTGACAGAACTCGACGGCGGTGGCGTTCCGGTCGCAGGAGGTGGCTCGGGTAGTTCCCGCGATGCCGTGTCGTCGGCCGATTCCGGTACCGAGGACAGGTCGTCACCGTCGATTGCCAGGAGGGCGATGGGGGTGTTGACGGCGACGTTTTCGGTTCCTTCGGCGACCAGGATCTGGGCAATCGTCCCGTCATCTACAGCCTCGAACTCCATCACGGCCTTGTCAGTTTCAATTTCGGCCAACAGGTCACCCGCTTCGACCGAGTCGCCTTCTTTGACCAACCATTTGGCCAGCGTTCCTGTCTCCATAGTAGGAGACAGCGCTGGCATCAGGAGATTGACTGCCACTACGAACCGTCCTGACTGTACGTGACTGCCTTGACTGCTGCGATCACCTCTTCTGTGGTGACCAGGGCGAGGCGTTCAAGGTTGGCCGCGTAAGGCATCGGCACGTCCTTCCCGGAGCAGTTGATCACCGGTGCGTCGAGGTCGTCGAACGCCCTTTCCATCAGCAGAGCGGAGATATGGTTTCCGATCGATCCAACCGGAAACCCTTCTTCTACCGTTACGCAGCGATTGGTCTTCCGAACCGAACGGATGATCGAATCCGAATCCATTGGACGCAGGGTGCGAAGATCGAGGACTTCGGCCTCGATTCCGTCTTTCGCCAGCTTGTCGGCCGCCTCGAGGGCATATTGCATGCCGATTCCGAAACTGACGATCGTAACATCACTGCCGGACCGCCAGACCCGGGCCTTGCCGATAGGAACTTGCAAGTCTTCGGAGTCCGGGACATCAAAGCTGCGGCCGTAAAGGATCTCGTTTTCGAGAAAAATGACAGGATTGGGGTCCCGGATGGCCGACTTCAACAGGCCTTTGGCATCAGCTGCGGAATAAGGCTGGATGACTTTGAGGCCCGGAATATGCGAATACCAGGCCGCGTAATCCTGGCTGTGCTGCGCGGCGACACGTGCTGCTGCGCCGTTTGGGCCCCGAAACACGATCGGGCATCCCATCTGACCGCCCGACATGTATAGCGTCTTGGCTGCGGAATTGACGATTTGGTCGATCGCCTGCATCGCGAAATTGAAGGTCATGAACTCGACGATCGGTCGGAGACCCGCGAATGCAGCGCCAACGGCAAGTCCGGCGAACCCATGTTCGGTAATCGGCGTGTCAATGACCCGCATGGGGCCGAATTCCTCAAGCAGCCCCTGGGATACCTTGTAGGCGCCCTGATACTCGGCGACCTCCTCGCCCATCAGAAACACCTCCGGAGTGGATCGCATTTCCTCGGCCATTGCCTGGCGGAGCGCATCGCGGACGGTCATTGTCACCCGATCGCCGGCTTCGGTATCCGTGTCATCGCGTTCCGCAGGTCGCGAATTCGTTGGAGGCTGGTTGTCCGCCCGTGCCTCAACAGTGTTGTTCATGGTGCCGGGTCGGGCCACAGGGCCGGCGCCATTTCCAGTGCGGGCATCCGTTTCGCCGTCGCCCCGGGCCTCGGTATTGTCACCGGCGGAACTGGACGTCTCGGCAAGGGCGTTCGCCAGCGCTTCGTCCCGGTTCTCGCCCTCCTCGACGATCACCGCGATTGGTGTATTGATCGCGATCGCGCTGCCGCTGGCGGGGACCAGCAACTTTCCGACGGTGCCGTCGTCTACGGCCTCGAGTTCCATGATGGCCTTGTCCGTCTCGATTTCGGCAATGACCTGGCCTGCGGTCACGGCGTCCCCTTCCGCCACAAGCCATCGGGCGACGACACCTTCGGTCATCGTCGGCGACAACGCGGGCATTAGAATCCGGACGGACATCAGATTCTTCCTTTAGGTGTATACGTCTGTGTACAGGTCTTCGACCGGCGGTTCCGGGCTGTTTGTGGCAAACTTGGCGGCTTCATTGACGATTGCCCGAATGTCCCGATCCACGGCCTTCAAGGCCGCTTCGTCGCTGTGCCCCTCGTTGATGATGCGCTCACGAATTCGATCGATGGGATCGCTTTCCTCCCGGACCTTCTTCACTTCGTCGCGGGTTCGGTACTTGGCCGGATCCGACATCGAGTGTCCGCGATAGCGATAGGTCTTCATTTCCAGGATATAGGGCCCCTTCCCGGATCTGCAGTGTCCGGCGGCACGCTCTCCAGCGGCCTTAACAGACAGGACATCCATCCCGTTCACAGCCTCTCCAGATATGCCGAACGCCTGGCCCCGCGTATGCAACTCCGGTGTCGAGGATGCCCGCTTTTGTGCCGTGCCCATGGCATACTGATTGTTTTCGATTACGAAAATGCAGGGCAGCTTCCAGAGACTGGCCATGTTGAATGTTTCGTAAACCTGCCCCTGGTTCGCGGCGCCTTCCCCGAAATAGGTGAAACACACCTTTCCGTTTTCGCGGTAGCGGTTTGCGAAAGCGAGACCGGCGCCGATGGGAACTTGGGCGGCAACGATCCCGTGTCCGCCGAAAAAGTTCCGCTCGACGGAAAACATGTGCATCGAACCGCCTTTCCCACGGGAGTAGCCGTCCACCCGTCCGGTCAGTTCTGCCATGACACCCTTGGGGTCCATGCCGCAGGCCAGCATGTGACCATGGTCTCGATAGGACGTTATGCGTTGGTCACCGTCTTCGGCGACGGCCTCAAGGCCGACAACAACCGCTTCCTGTCCGATATAGAGATGACAGAACCCGCCGATCTCGCCCATCCCGTACAATTGCCCCGTCTTTTCCTCGAAGCGGCGGATCAGAAGCATCTGATTGTAGTAGTCCAGCAGTTCTTCGCCTGAGACACTGCCTTTTCGTCGGGATCTCGTGGCTGCGGACATTGGATTTCCCAGTCTGGTGCGGGACCGGACAAGATTCTAACTGACTTCACGAACCCTTGCACGGGGTATTTCTACGGTCGGGACCCGGGTCCTTTGCGCATTGCGGTCGTATGCGTGAAGTGGAACCCTCAGTCGGAGCGGGCTTTCGACCGGCCAAACGGGAACACATGATGCCCGAGTGGCCATCGATGCAGGAGAGCTGTCGAAAGACATCACAGAATTCGGCGATGGATTGCCGTCCGCGAAGCGCCGGTCAAGGGAGCTTACCGGATGATAATCTCGTCGCTTCGGGCGTAACCGAGAATGGCCCGAGACCGTTCATCCAGTAGATCCAGATCCAGGTAGTCGTCCGACAGCCGACGGACCTTGTTTTCCAGGGCCTGGCGTTCCTCGATGAGTTCGGCGAGTTTTCGTCCGGCCTCCACTGTGGACGCGTCGACCTGGACCCGCTTGATCCGCCCGTAGTCACCCTTGACGGCCGCCCATGCAAAATAGCTCGCCGTCAATAGTGCGGCGATACAGAACGCAGCTGTCCCCAGAAATGATGCGATGCCTTCGCGGCTTGTCACTGCTGCCTCGGGTCCGGTCTTCGCCGTTTATCCGTTTCTCTCACGAACGCGCGGCGATTTCAACGGCGGTATTGAGCAGGCCTTGACACGAACTCTCGGATCACTGGACATCCACATTCAGGGGACCGGATTGGCCGATCGCTCTGACGGCAGGTTTCGATGAATCCAGGTCGGCCGGGACACGTGCCCTACGTCACAGATCCCAAATTTCCGTACCGGCCGGACTTGGCCACTTGCGAACGCCGTCGCGACAGTCATTTGCGCGTGCCCACAGTCTCGGGACGGGCTCCTGTCTTGCCAATCCTGCCGCGGAACGGGCGTCAGGCCTCGTCATTGTAGATTCGGATAATCCTGTCGAGCATCTCGAGTGCATCGTGGCGACTGCGTTGAAAAGTGTTCCGTCCGATGATCGAGCCATTGCCACCGCCGTCCCGGATGGCACGAATCTGGCGATAGATATCCTCGTCATCCTGTTTCGATCCGCCGGAAAACACCACAATTCTGCGGCTGTCGAGGGCTGCTTGCATGCAGTGGGCAACGCGCGCGGCCAGGCTCTCGGGTCCGGAGAGACCATTGGGGACGACGGTCTTGTAGGCGGTCTCGGATTCGGCAAGCCCGATTTCCCCTGCCGGAAGTTTGACCTTGATGACATGGGCGCCGAGAAGCGCCGCAAACTGGACGGCGTTGGCCACGACGTCGAATGCCGCTTCGTGGCGTTTTTCCAGAGCTTCGCCGCGGGGATAGGACCAGATGACGGTTGCAAGGCCGTGGGCGGCGGCTTCACGGCGCATTTCGGTGATCTCCTCGAACATGTCGAGGGCCAGGCTTGACCCCGGATAGACCGAAAACCCGACTGCGGACGCGCCGATTCGCAGAGCGTCTGCGACGGAAGCCGTCACGGCCTGATTCTTTGGCGATGATTTCGGAACCAGGGCATTGGCCGAGTTCGCCTTGAGAATCATAGGGATCTGGCCGGCGAAACTGTCAGCGCCGGCTTCAAGAAACCCGAGCGGTGCGGCGAGGGCGTTCAGTCCGGCGTCGACAGCCAAACGGAAGTGATACTGGGGATCATACGCCGGAGGATTGGGTTGGAAGGAACGGGCCGGGCCGTGTTCGAACCCTTGGTCTACCGGCAGGATGAGCATTCTTCCGGTTCCGCCGAGGCGGCCATGCATGAGCATGCGGCAGAGATTTGCTTTCACGCCTGGGTTGTCGCTTTCGAAATTCGCAAGAATGCGTTGGACGGGTTCAGTTGTCGTCATGGCATCATCCCTTTGCGGGTTGGGTTTTCAGGGCTTGGACTGCTGGCAGCGTTCGGCCTTCCAGCCATTGCAAAAAAGCCCCACCGGCTGTGGACAGATAGGAAAAGGATTCGGCGACTTGGGCCGCGTTCAGTGCAGCGACCGTGTCTCCGCCCCCGGCCACGGAAAACAGGTCGCCGGCCATCGTCCGTTTCGCTGCAAAGCGCGCCAGAGCGATAGTCGCGTGATCGAAGGGAGGGATCTCGAAAACGCCCAACGGTCCATTCCAGACCACAGTTCGGGCCTGGCCGATCACCCTGCGAGCCTGGTTGAGACTGTCACTGCCATAATCCAGAATCATCTCGCCCGGAACCGATTGTCCCGCGCGCACGGTACGGGAGGCAACCCCTTCCCGGGGTTCGGAGGCAACAACAACGTCCGACGGCAGCAACACGGTACACCCTTCGGCCCCGGCCAGGGCCAGGATGGCGAGTGCAGTCTTTCCGAGATCGGGCTCGTAGAGCGATCGGCCGACGTTGACACCCTGGGCCGCAAGGAATGTGTTGGCCATGCCTCCGCCGATGATCATCGCGTCCGTCTTGCGAACGAGGGCGTCGAGCAAATCCAGCTTGCTTGAGATCTTGGCACCGCCGACGACCGCGACCAGTGGCCGTTCCGGCGCGGTGAGTGCAATCTCGAGCGCCGCCAGTTCGGTCTGCATCAGCAGGCCTGCGCAACTCGGCACGAGACGGGGAACGCCTACGGTCGACGCATGAGCTCTGTGAGCAGTGGAGAACGCGTCATTGCAAAAACAGTCACCGAGCGCCGCCAGTTCGGCGGCAAAGTTGGGGTCGTTTTTTTCTTCTCCGGGCATGAAGCGGAGGTTTTCGAGTAGCAGGATCGTATCCTCTCCCATGCCGTCGACGGCTGGCGCCGCCGCCCGGCCCGGAAGTTCCTGTACGAAGGTCACCGGGTGATTCACGGCGTCCGATAGGGTGTCGACGACGGCAACCAGAGACAGGTCCGGCACGATGCGTCCTCCCGGACGCCCGAGATGCGACATCAGAATTGGTCGTCCGCCGCGTTCGAGGATCCGCCGGATGGTCGGGGCGACACGCTGAATCCGGGTTGAGTCGGCGATCCGCCCCCGGTCAAGGGGAACATTGATGTCGACCCGGGTGAGTACGCGCCGGCCCCGAATCTGAAGGTCGTCAAGCGTTTGCCATGTCATTCTGGATGACCTTCTTTCGGGTCCGGGCGTTACGACCGTCACTACGACCCGATTGACCAAACGGAATGTTGATCAGGATCGAGAGAAGTTCCCGATGGAAACCGGGGACATCACGCACGTTCCGGCTCGCAGGATCGAGAGATGAAACAGTCGTGATCCGGTCACAACAGACTCCTGGCGGTCTCGAACACGTTCCTGGCCGTGATGCCAAAGTGCTCGAAAAGCGTTTCTGAAGGGGCTGAACCACCGAAGGAATCCATGCCGACAAAGGCCATCTTTCTGGAGGAACCACGCTCTCCCGCGAGCCATTCGTCCCAACCGAGCCGACTCCCGGCTTCAATGCCGATTCGCACAGGACCCTTGGGCAGAACAGACCGCCGATAGCGATCGGACTGCGCCCGGAAAAGCTCCCAGCACGGCATTGAGACGACCCGGGTTCCGATTCCGTCAGCTTCCAGCATTTCGCGGGCGGACATTGAGATCTCGACTTCCGATCCCGTTGCGATCAGAATGACGCGGCAGGGACCGGTCGATCGTGCGAGAACATAGGCACCGCGACCGGTCTGGTTGATCCTGGTCGCAGTAGTGCGAAGTGTCCGGACCTTTTGGCGAGTGAGGGCCAGGACTGTCGGTGTCCGCGATGCGGTCATGGCAATTTCCCAGGCCTCCGCGGTTTCTGCCGAGTCGGCTGGCCGAATGACATTCATGTTGGGAGTCGCCCGCAGCATGGCCAGATGTTCGACGGGTTGGTGAGTGGGCCCGTCTTCGCCAAGGCCGATGGAATCATGGGTCATCACAAAGGTGACCGGAATTCCCATCAGTGCGGACAGGCGCATCGCTGGCCTTGCATAGTCGGCAAAGCACAGAAACGTCCCGCCATAGGGCCGAACTCCGCCGTGAAGCGCCATTCCGTTCAGGGCGGCAGCCATACCGTGTTCGCGAACACCGAAGTGGATGTGGCGCCCGTTCCGATTTCGGGAATCGAAAGCGGCCATGCCGGATGTCCGGGTGTTGTTCGATCCGGTAAGATCAGCCGATCCGCCCATTGCCTCCGGGACCAGCGGAGTAATTGCCTCCAGGACCCGTTGCGAAGCCTGGCGGGTCGCGATTGCGGGGCGTTCCTGTGCGACATCCGTTTTCACTTGCCGGATTCGGGCCGCGAGGCGCCTCGGGGGTACGAACGCGTGAACCCGTTCAAACTCCCGACGCACTGGCTTCGGCTGTCGATGGAGACGCTGCTCCCATTCACGGCGCGCTGCGCCGCCACGGCTGCCAATTGTCTGCCAGGCATTCCGGGCCGAATCCGGAATGTCAAATGCGGGAAGGCTCCAACCGTAGGCTTCCCGCATTTGCTGCAATTGAGGATCCTTAATCGCGTATCCGTGGCCGGCCGCCGTCCCCTCGATACCGGTCACCCCCCAGGCGATATGTGTCTTGCACGCAATTAGGGTCGGGAGCGGACTGTTTCGGGCTGCCGCGAGGCTGCGATCGACGGCTTCCGGGTCGTGGCCGTTACAGGTCAACACCGACCAGCCTGCCGCCCGGAACCGCTCGGTCTGATCCGTGACGTCGGCAAGGTCGACGGCTCCATCAATCGTGATTCCGTTTTCGTCCCAAAGGACAACCAGTTTCCCGAGCCGCTGCCGGCCTGCCAGACCGATCGCCTCGTGACTGACGCCTTCCATCAGGCAGCCGTCCCCGACAATGACATAGGTTTGGTGATCGACGAGCGTCGCACCGAAGCGAGCCCGCAACGCTTCTTCGGCAATCGCGAAACCGACAGCATTGGCGAGACCCTGTCCGAGCGGTCCCGTGGTCGTCTCGATGCCGGCGGCATGTCCGTATTCCGGATGGCCGGCCGTTCGGGAGCCAAGCTGGCGGAAAGCGCGAATCTGTTCGATCGGCATGTCGGCGTGGCCGGTCAGATGCAGGAGTGAATACAGCAGCATGGACCCGTGGCCGGCAGAAAGGACAAAGCGGTCACGATCCGGCCAATCCGGCGCGGCCGCATCGAACTTGAGATGATTCCTGAACAGAACCGTGGCAACATCGGCCATGCCGATCGGCATGCCCTGGTGCCCTGAAGCCGCCGCGTGTACGGCATCTGCCGAAAGGAATCTGAGGGCTGCGGCCAAATCCCAATGGATCGGGTGCCGTTTCCGCAGGTCATTGAGTTCCACGATACGCTCCTTTCGCGTCGTCCCATTGCCCAGCCACTTTCATGGGAGATTGTCCGGCAGATGGCAACCTGACATTGTGCCGCGTGACACCGGGATACCGGACCTGCTGTCGCCGGCTTGATGGCGCGCGTATCAGCATACCGACGTCGACCGGATCGGATGTTTCATCGTGGCCGATTCGAAGCCTGTACCGTTGCCCGGCAGCGAGGCTTAGGGTCAGGAATATCCGAGCCACGATGCCTTGACCTGTCGTGCATGGCGAATGTTGCCGGAATCCAGTCAGGGATTCAGATTGCGGGTGGGACAGGCGTTGATCTTTTCGTGGACGCGATTCAATGTGGCTGTGGTACGGTTGCATTGAGGGAATCATTTGCTCTCGATGCAGGGTTTTAGCATTTCAGGCAGGGAAATGAAAAAGATCGAGCAACTCGAGAAACGATTCGATGCAGCGATGGCCGTCATCGATGAGGCACTCGCCTCCGGCAATGCTTCTGAAGCATTGGCTCGGATTCGACAGGAGAATGTCCAATTGCGTGAGAGCCAGAGAGCCACCGAGTCCGAACTGGCCGAACGGCGTTCGGAAGTCGAGACGCTTCAGGCGGCTTTGGCGGATGCTGAGAACCGCCTCGCGGATGCTGAACGGAACCGATCGCCGGACCCGGCCGGGACGCCCGATGATCAACTCACACCCGCCGATGAGTGGCTCCCCGTCGTCCGATCCCTAGAGACCAGTGTCCTGGATCTCAAGACCCAGTTTCAGGAAAGCCGGGACCAACTGGCGACCATTCACGAGGCGATTGGGACCCTGTCGAGCCGTAACGCGACGGGTGTCGGCGCTGGCAGTGATGACACGGACGGAGGTGACGTCATCGCCGAAGAGGCGACGGTGGAGCCGGGCGTCGGCAGTGACCGCCAAAGGAATGGGCCGTCAGACCTTGAACGGATTGATGCGATCCTGGAACAATTGGCGCCGCTAGTGGAAGGAGAGACTCGTGCCTGAGATAGTGGTTCAGATCGCCGGCCGCGAGTTTGAACTCAAATGCCAGGACGGCGAGGAAGAGGCCTTGCGTCGCGCTGCAGCGTGCCTTGGAGCGGAAGCTGACACGTTGAGCGATGCTCTTGGGCGAATCCCGGAATCCCGACTTCTTCTGCTTGCAGGTCTGATGGTTGCCGACAAGGCCCTGACCCTGGGAGACGATGTCGAACGTCGGATTTCCGAGGCCGCAGGCGACGCTCGCAAGCGGGCCGATGAAGCCATCGAGAACTTGCGGGAAGCCAATGGCGAATTGACCCGTGCCAAAGTACGGTTGGCCGATCTTCAAGCCAAATTCGATGCCGCAGATCAGCGGGCTCGTCAGCAAGGTGGCAGTGAAACCGAACTTGCCGCCATTGTCGAACGCATGGTGAAAAGGCTTGAGGCGGCGGCCGAGGCCGTTCGGTGCTGATCATGCTTGATCAACAGGTTGGACGACTCCGGATTCTCGCAGGAGTGGCGGTTTCGCCGCTGGTCACGATGCGCGATTGGATTCCCGAATCTTGTTGGCGGCGGCCTTGTCGTAGGCAACGCCTTTTTCGTCGAAGAGCTGGTCGAGTTCACCGGAAAGCGTCATTTCGGTGATGATGTCGCAGCCGCCGACGAATTCCCCTTTGACATAGAGCTGGGGAATGGTTGGCCAGTCGGAATACTCCTTGATTCCCTGTCGAATGGCCTCGTCGGCGAGAACATTGACGTCCTTGAAGTCAACATTCAGGTAGTTGAGAACGCCCGCCACACGGGATGAGAACCCGCATTGCGGCATGGCGCTCGTGCCTTTCATGAAGAGTACAACGTCGTTTTCGCCGATTTCGGCACCAATGGTTTCTTTAGCATCTGCCATGTCTGGCCCTTTCCTGTGTTCCGAATCGCTGTCCGGTCCGTTCCTGAATTCATCTCCATGGGTCTGAACCAGCGGTCAAGAATCCTTGGAACGAATCCGCACCGGCTGGCCAGCCGATCGAAGGGTGTGTTTCCCGGAAATTCAACGCCGTCGGAGGCGGCGTCAAGCCTCCTGTTCGGGCGGTCGGGTGGTCAAGGCGAGAGCGTGAAGTTCGCCTGCGGGCCCGTCCATGCGGCCCTTGAGCGCCTTGTAGACCATCCGTTGTTGTTCGACCCGGTTCTTGCCTGTGAACTCCGGCGCAATCACCAGAGCCGCATAGTGATTGCCATCCCCGGCCAGGTCGGTGATCGTCACCTCTGCTGCGGGGAAGGACTCCAGGATCAGTTTACGGATGTCCTCGGCTTCCATAGCCATGATGGTCTCCTCTCGTCTCGACGAATGTAGGTTTGCCAGAGGTTCACTGCAAGGCCGGCCGTCACGTTCCGGGATAGCCCTCCGCGAATTCTCCGAGTGATTGTCGAAACAGTTGGGAGATTTCCTGCATCGGGGCGGTGGCGTGTCCCATTTGCAAGTGGTCCCCGCCGAAGACACCAACGACCTGCGCAGGAATTCCCTCTCGCGTCGCATGGCGAACGAGCAAGGCCGCGTTTTCGGGCGAAGCGGCAAGAAGATACCGGCCCTGGTCTTCGCCGAAAAACCAGCCGGCGTCGCCGGTCTCGAGAGACAAGCCGACACCGGCAGCCTCGGCGAGTTCAAATCCGGCAAGTGCCAGCCCCCCATCCGAGAGGTCGGTCGCCGCATGGACCCACGCGACCGACGTTCTGACGAATGAACCGTGACGGCGTTCGGCGTCGAGGTCGACCGGCGGTGGCGGGCCAGCCTCCCGGCCAAAGACCTCGGCCAGCAGAGCCGACTGTCCGAGATGTCCTCTTGTCTCACCAATCAGGATTGCCCGGTCGCCGGGTTTCGCCAGTCGGCCGATCATGGAGTCGATGTTGGCGATCAGGCCGACCGCGCCGATGGTCGGCGTGGGAAGAACCGCTTTGCCGGCGGTTTCATTGTACAAGGAAACATTGCCGGACACGACTGGCATGTCGAGAGCCAGGCATGCTTGCGCAATGCCGCGGGCGCAACTGGCCAACTGGCCCATGATTTCCGAATTCTCAGGATTCCCAAAGTTGAGGCAGTCCGTGCAGGCAAGCGGTGTCGCACCGGTTGCCGAAAGGTTCCGATAGGCTTCCGCGACGGCCTGACGTCCGCCCTCTAGTGGGTTGGCGGCACAGTAACGCGGCGTGACGTCGGTCGTGATCGCGATCGCCTTGTTGCTGCCATGGATCCGGACTACCGCTGCACCGAATCCGGGCGGGCGAATCGTATCGGCCATCACGGAGTGGTCGTATTGGCGATAAATCCACTCCCGGGACGCGTAGTTGGGGGAGGCGAGCAATTGGCGGAGGCCCGTCACAGGGTCGATCATGGGCCGGAAGTCGAGGGGCGGCGGCGGCGGCGTGTCGTATGTCGGCCGGTCGTATTCCGGGGCTTCGCCTGACAGAGCTCCGAGGGGCAGATCCGCCTGGGTTCGACCGTCTTGTGTCACGATGAATCGATCGTCTGCGAGAGTCTCGCCGACGACTGCAAACTCCAGATCCCATTTCTCGAAGATCTTGCGCGCGGTGCCTTCCTGGTCTGGCCGTATGACCATGAGCATGCGTTCCTGGGACTCGCTGAGCATGAGTTCGTAGGCAGACATCTGGTCCTCACGTACTGGAACCGCCTCCAGACGCAGATGCACGCCAAGCCCCCCCTTGTTGCCCATTTCGACGGCCGAACAGGTTAGCCCGGCGGCCCCCATGTCCTGGATGGCGACAATGGCATCGCAAGCCATGAGTTCGAGACAGGCCTCCAGGAGACGCTTTTCCGTGAACGGATCGCCCACCTGCACGGTCGTTCGGTCCTGGGTAGGCTCGCCGTCGAATTCGGCCGATGCCATGGACGCACCCCCGACACCGTCGCGTCCGGTTTTCGCTCCAAGATAGACAACTGGCATTCCGACTCCGGATGCGGCCGAGTAGAAGATCCGTTCGGCCCTGGCGAGACCGATGGCGAACGCATTGACCAAGCAGTTGCCGTTGTAAGCCGGGTGAAAGCGGAGTTCGCCGCCAACGGTGGGAACGCCGAAACAATTGCCGTAGGCCCCAATTCCCTCGACGACACCGGACAGGAGCGCCCGGGTTTTTGAGTGATCGGGTGCCCCGAACGAGAGCGCATTGAGAGCGGCAATGGGCCGTGCCCCCATGGTAAAAACGTCCCGCAGTATCCCGCCAACTCCGGTAGCCGCCCCCTGAAAGGGTTCGATGTAGGATGGATGGTTGTGGCTCTCCATCTTGAAGACCACGGCATCGCCGTCGCCGATGTCGACGACACCAGCATTCTCGCCAGGGCCACAGATGACCTGGGGGCCTTCGGTTGGCAAGATTCGAAGCCATTTTCGGGAAGACTTGTACGAACAGTGCTCGTTCCACATGGCCGAGAAGATTCCGAGCTCTGTTAGATTCGGCGCCCGACCGAGAAGCTCTAGTATTCGGGCATACTCGTCGGCGGAGAGACCGTGGTCCTTGGCCAGTCGTTCGGTGACGTCGGGCTCGGCTCTCATGACGGGATTCCGAGCACGGCTGCATGAAAAATCGGCGGGAGCGAACCGTGCGCTCTGGCATCTCCGGCAGACTGATTTCGCCGGTTCACGAGGAGGCCGGACCAGCGCAATCGAGACACTCCCCGGGTTGACGGGCTGTAAAGAAAACAGCAGGTGATTGATGTTTCACGAAACGAGATTTCTTGGCGGTTGTTACCGACGCCCAGGAAACTTGGCGCAATCGCTTTCATTGGAGCCTCATGCAAAACCTGTCTGGCAAGCGAGACCCTTGCCCGGATTTCTGTGAGTTCGGGGGAAGTAGCCCGATCCTGTGACCGTTTCTGTAGTATGCTGTCGGTATCGAATCCACAGCATATAGAGGAATTGACCCCAAATCCTTGATCTCTTGAATAACGGACGTTTGTCATCGAATTCAAGGTGAGTTGTTCCCGACCCGTGCCAAGGACGTCTGCACGTTCCGCTGGGCGCACCTGCGTAATGTCGCAGGCCTCGATGGGGATCGGTTGAGCGGTTCACACTGAGAGACGACCTGGGGCCGGCCGTCTGCAGACAAGCAGACAGGCACTGACGCGGGCAGCCATGGCCAAGGCAGCATAGAACCTGCCGAAGATTGGGGACTTGATCAAGCGGCTCGAATGTGGCGCGGCTCCGCCCCGAAATCAGCTGGTTTCAGGGATTGAATTGCACGTTGTAAAATGCTGGAATTAAGATATTATTTTATGGAGTAAACGTGATCGGATCAACGTCTGTCACGATCGACCGGCGGTTCATTGGTCACTGTGGCCGCGCAATGAGTGTTGGTCAGCGAGTCCGCAATTGGCGTTCCGCGGCGAAGAAATACGCTTCGGCCTTGGCGAAATCAGGCGTTCCTTGGGGTGGGCGGTCGTACGTTCGTTCAGTGCCTCGGCAATCTTCGCTTTGCCTTCCAGGTGCCTGGCCCCACTCGATTCAGCGGCTTACGTCAGCAGCCCGCCGACGCAAGGCCCATTGTCAACCGCATCGGTTGCTTGGGCGTAACGGTGAAGGATTGCGAAGGACGGAACGCTGCTCCCTTACAGCCTTGTGACGGTGGATTGCATTTCATACCGCGCTGCCTGTCAGGCGGCGCCGCGCCGGCATGGCCGCGTCGAAGGGGCGCGTATGCTTCCCGAAACTCGGGACTCTTCATGAAGCGCACTGAAAGGACGTTCGGCTTCGTCGCGCGGTCACCGGCGTCATCGGCTCTCTGGCGGTTGCGAGCACAAGGCTCGGCGGCTGGAGCGAATTCTTCGCGAAGACGTGCGCCAATACTCACCTCCGGACCACTGCCTTTACGAAGATGCGCAGGGCAATACTGCCTTCCGCCCGTACCCGAAGCTTCCGCAGCGGCATCGCATGGGTTTCTGCGCCATGGCTTGCGGTAGTGAATTTTGAGCTTGCCACGGCAACGAGTATCGGGCCGTTGCGCGTTCGAAAATCCTGGGCGGATCTCGGGGATCCGTTTGCACATTGTTTTGGGCACTGAGCCCGCGGGACGGCTTGTCCTCTGCAGACGTCTGCAAAGTTCGCAATTGCCTACAAGCTCAGGTCAAGAGGCCTGGGCATGTCGCGAGTGATGACTTCTGCCGCACGGTCTACAAATTTTCGCACTTTTGGTTCGATGAATTCGCGATCTGCGTAAACGAGGCTTATCGGCAATTCCGCCCCGACCCTGTCAAGAAGAACCGGCACGAGTCGGCCTTCCTTCACGTCATCTGCGACAACGGCAGACGCGATCAGCGCAAAGCCAAGGCCCTCAATTGCGGCTTCGCGGACAAGATCGATTTCATTGGTGTGGAGCCGACCGCTGACCGAGACCGTTCCACCTGACCAAAGAGGCCACTTCGCATTCGGCGTCCAGTCACCGAATACGCCGACGATGCAGTTGCGGCGAGTCAAGTCCTTCGGGCGCTTGGGTTCACCGACTTCCGCCAGATAGGACGGCGAAGCCACGACGACCAGCCGGTCGGAATGCAGGTAGCGGGCGATCAGGTCCTGATCCTTGACGGCTCCGATCCGCATCGCGACATCCACGCCTTCGCTCAGGAGATCGACGTGACGCGGCGTCGACTGCACCTCGATCCGTACCTCGGGAAACTCGCACAAAAAGTCGACGAAAAGCCTGAGAAAGAAGGGACCCGCGACGGAAACCCGCAGCAGTCCCCGTGGAACATCGTCGAGCCGGCGGACGGCGTCCCATGCAGCGTCGGCATCGGAAACGATCCGCTGTGCGCGGCGGTGTAGCTCTTCCCCGGCCTTTGTCAGAGCAAGACGTGTCGTGCGGCGGATAATGAGCCTGACACCGAGTGACGCCTCAAGCGAGGACATACGGCGACTCAGTGTCGCCCGAGGCAGCCCGAGCTGGCGGGCCGCCTCGGAAATACTGCCAGTCCGAGTGATCTCAAGAAACTCCCGCATGCGGTCCACACTTGGGCTGTGATCTCCATGGACAGGAGATGTGATTTTTTCTGATCTAGTGACGTTCATGCGCCAAGCATATCTCGTGTCCAACCGACAAGAAAGGGAAAGGACATGCTCGAAATCTCGAACTTCGATCACATTGGCATCCGCATCAGCGATCGGGAAAAGTCGGTCGAATTCTACGAACTTCTCGGATTCAAGCTGGTTGCGGACGGTGGGTACGAAAACGGCCATCCGTTGGTGATGATTCACCCGTCCGGCATCAACATCAACCTTCTCGGTCCGGCGACGGAACGTGCGGGTGAGAACATCCTCATGGATGATGAGTCCAAGTATCCAGGGATCACCCACCTGGCTGTCAAGGTGACGAATGCCGAGGCGACTGAAGCGTTTATCGCCCGGAAAGGCATCAACAAAACCGGCCACCGCGAATTTCGCGGCACCAAGACAATTTTCATCCGCGATCCCGATCGAAATGTCCTTGAGCTTGTCGGTCCAGGACCGTCGGTCGCCGACCTGATCACCAGGAACGTCGACACAGAAGGAAGGAAAGGAACCCCAAGATGAAACTCTATTCTGCCCCTGGCACATGCGGCACAGCCGTGCATGTCATACTTGAATGGATCGGAAGGCCCTTTGACGTCGAGCATCTCAACTTTGCGAGCATGAAATCGCCGGATTACCTGAAACTGAACCCGGCCGGCGTAGTGCCAACACTTGTTGACGACGGGCCGCTTTCGGAAGGTGTTGCCATTATTCTGAAGCTCGTGGACGATTACCCTGACGCCGGGATCGGGCCTGCGATCGGAGAGGACAGGCGCGAGCAACTTTATCGTTGGCTCTCCTTCCTCTCGGCAACGCTTCATCCGTTCTTTTTTCCGTATTTCATGCCTCAGCGCTATCACGCAGACAAAGAGCAGTTCGGCGCTGTCAAGGATGCGGCGCAGATTCGTGTGGATTCGGCGTTCGCCATCATCGAAGCCCATCTTGAAGGCAAGACCTGGATGCTGGGCGACAAGAAATCTGTCGTCGACGCATTCCTCTATCCAATGGCCAATTGGGCCTATGGATTCGAAAAGTCGACCTCGACCTACCCAAATATCGATCGTGTGGTTCGCCAACTCGCTGCTGACCCGGCCGTGCAAAGGGTCCACAGGGCGCAGGGCACGGAACCCAAGGTCAAGCTCGCGGCGTAGTCGGGAACGGACATCGAAGCCACGACATGTACTTGAGACGCGGGAAGGGCAGCAATCGGCGACCCGTCCCGTGTCTCGAGAAAAGGCAGGTTGCGACTGATGCACACCCCTGAATCTTTCCGGAAAGGTTCTGTTTTTCAAAGAGATCTGTGAGAACTCCGGACAGGAAAGCAATGACCTATCCAATCCGCAAACACGAATGACGAGATGACCGAAATACAAAACCCTATGACTTCGACCTCAGTTACTCCCATGCTTCTGCGCATGGCCGCGCCGATCAGCCTGGGTATGTTGTCAACCTTCCTCTTTCAGATTGTCGACACCTATTTCGTCGGTCACTTGGGTTCACCCGAACTGGCTGCGCTGGCGTTTTCCTCGACCGCCTACTTGGTCTTTGTCTCGATTTTCATGGGGCTTTCTGTCGGCGTGTCCTCGGTTGTCGCCAAGGCGGCCGGGGCAGGGGACATGGATCGGGCCCGAGGCCTTGCAGTTGTCTCGCTTGGAACTGTCCTGGTGCTATCACTTGGCCTGAGCATTCTCGCGCGTGCAGCGATCGGGCCGATGTTCACGGCTTTGGGTGCTTCGGATGAAGTCCTGCCCTTGATCGGCGACTACATGGGAATCCTCTACCTGAGTTTTCCGTTCCTAATGCTTGGAATCGTCGGCAGCGGCACCGTACGTGCGATCGGAATTGCCGGGAAATCCGAGATCGTCTTCGCGATTGCCGGCGCCATCAATCTTGTTTTCGACTGGCTCCTCATTTTCGGGAAAGGCCCGTTCCCCGAGTTGGAACTGGCCGGTGCGGCCTATGCGACCGCTTTGTCATTCATCTTTGTCTTTGTCGGCGTCGCTGTGATCATGAAGCGGTCCGGCCTGTTGGCATTCAGCCAGTTCAGTGCCGGGCTCTCCGGACTCGGAGACATTTTGCGTTTCTCGGTCCCGACGATTTCGATGCAAATCCTTGTTCCCTCGACCGGCATGTTTGTCACGTTCCTGTTGGCAGGTCACGGAGCCGAGGCCGTTGCGGCATTCGGCGTCGCCAGCAGGATTGAGGCGCTCGCATTGATCGGCATCTTTGCTGTCTCGATCTCGATCACGCCTTTCATTGCCCAGAATTTCGGGGCCAGGCAACACGACCGCATTGACGAAGCCGTGGTCTTCGCCGGGAAGGCGTCGATTTACCTCGGAATCCTTCTTTTCGGAATCTTGGCGCTGTTGGGTCCAATGATCGGACGGATTTTTTCTGACGACACCGAGGTTGTCCGGTTTGTCGGACTCTATTTCAAGATCGTTGCGCTATCGTACGGGTTCCAGGGAATCGTCAACGTTACGGTCGCGATCTTCAACGGGTTGCAGATGCCGGGCACCGCCTTGCAAATCATGCTCGTTCGAACCTTTGCCATCGTTTTTCCGCTACTGACAATCGGGTCGTTTCTGGGCCTTTGGTGGCTCCTCGGCGCACTGGCCCTCGGGAATGTTCTGGCCGCCATCTATGCGGGTTTGATGATGCGGAGGTCACAGCGCAAATGGAATCGGCCTATCGCAGATGCAAGCCCGCTGGCGGATATCCTTCAGGACATCGGGCGGTTGTTTGTCATGAAGTGATCGCGGTTCGCTCCGGAACGCTGCCATCCGGGGTCGGTCGATCGTTTCGGATGCGGTCACAGGCAGTTTGCCCAAGAGTGGGTTCGTCCCATTGACGCAGGTCCATCCGCATTTCGCGCTGCGCTGCGGCGAATGTGGCAAGTGGACGAGACTTGTCGGGCCCTTGAGATGAGTTGCTGCCCCAATGGCGTGAAGGTCCTGGGTGCCTGTTCCGATCGGTGACCGTTCTGCTGAGACGGGCTGTACCCGGAAATCCTGGCAATTCCGGGGGACCGGGGAACGCAAGTCGAATGCAGCAGAAGATTCATGGTCCGCCCTTGACGGCAGCATCGGCAGTTTCGCGAGCGGCGTGCCGCCTTCTGTAAGCCGTGATTTCCTCGATGACGAATTCGCGGAAGGCTGCGACGCGGCGTGAGTGACGCAGTTCTTCCGGATACGCCAGATAGACGGGAACATCCTGACTCTGTTCCCCGGGAAGGACATGAATCAACTGAGGAAATTCCTCCGCAACGTAATCCGGGAGGACGCCGATTCCGACGCCGTGGAGCACCGCCTGGAGGACGCCGAAGTAGTTGTTCACGGTCATGTGCGAATCATGATCGGCCAGAAGCATTGGGGACACCCAGGCATAGGCGGCACCCGGCTGTTCGGTAGCCAGACTCTGGGAAACGAGGCGGTGCCCGCGTAGACCGTCGATGGCGCCCGGAGCACCGCGGCTGTCCAGGTATTCACGGGTGGCGTAAAGTCGCATGTTGACCGTCATCAGCCGGCGTCGCACGAGTTCTGCCTGGCTAGGCTCTTTCATGCGGATGGCGACATCGGCTTCCCGCATCGGCAGGTTCAGGACCCTCTCCGCCAGCCGGAGGTCGATCTTGAGTTCGGGATGGTGACTGAACAGGCGTCCGATTCGGGGAGCCAACCACAACGTTCCGAATCCGGTGGTCGTGGTCACCGTGAGTTCGCCACTCACGGAGTCCATCGCTTCGCGAATTCTGACCTGCGTCCGGTCGATTTCGGCTCGGATCCGGTCAGCCGTCTTGAACAGCAATTCGCCCTGTTCGGTGAGAATGAGGCCGCGGGCGTGCCGGTGAAACAGGAGTGTGTCCAGGCTCTCCTCCAGGGACCGAATCTGACGGCTGACGGCAGATTGGGACAGGTGCAGGATTTCACCCGCACGAGTCAGGCTGCCGGCATCGGCGACGGTTCGAAATACGCGAAGCTTGTCCCAGTCCATGTTTCAGCTCCCGGGATCGGCTGACATTACAACCGTATCCACATTGGTTGTGATCGTTGCGATCAGAGGGTCATCGTGCCAATGATCCGCGAAAATCCGTCACGGACCGGTACCCCAGCCCGTTTTTGTGAACCCGATGTCGTTCACGGATCTGTCCGGGTCCAGAAGATTTGTGACCTTTGACCTCAACGCGGCCGTTGCGGCCTCAGGCGGCGTCACGAATCCCGCGGTCGTTGCACCGTCATTCGTGGGCTATCCTTTGGCGATGTGAAAGACGAAGGGCATCCGGGTCGTCCGCGAATCCTTCAACTCATGCCCCTGGTCGGCGCAAAAATGCGGGAAATCGATGATCGCGGCCGGATCATCAGCAAGAATCCTCAGTACTTGTCCGGGTTTCAGTTGCCGCATCCGGCTCCGCGCTTTCAGGACGGGCAGGGGACAGAGCAATCCGGTCGCATCGAGTTCCGCATCCCATTCCTTTTTCATGGGCGTCCGATAGGCTGCCGGCCCTTCGATGTCCACGATATTGTGAAAACTCCGGTGATGACGCCTTGGCCTTTCGGAGTTAAGCGGAGGCATGTTCGGGCAGGAAATCCTCGACGCCACGCCTTGGGTGGCCGTTGGCGTCGCCGGAATAGCCGGCGTCCTCAGTTTTCTCAGCCCATGCGTGCTCCCAATCGTTCCACCCTACCTGGCCTACATGGGCGGAATTTCGGTCGGTGACCTCAACGGAACCGGAAGCCCCAGGCGAAAGGCGCTGACCGCGGCTTGCAGTTTCGTCGCCGGACTGTCGGTCGTGTTTGTCATGCTCGGGCTGGCTGCGTCCGCACTCGGCCGAATCGTCCTTTCCGTTCAGACAGGCTTCAACATCGTCGCCGGGATCATTGTCCTGCTGTTCGGACTCCATTTTCTCGGCGTCATCCGGATTCCGCTGATCCAGCGTGAAGCCCGAATCGACGCCGGAGACAGGGGCGGCAGCGCCGTCGGCGCCTTCGTTCTGGGACTTGCCTTTGCATTCGGCTGGACACCCTGCATCGGACCGATCCTCGGAGCCATCCTGGCTCTGGCTGCTCAGGATGGTTCGGGCGGCTATGGCATGACCTTGATGGCCGCCTACGCCGTCGGACTCGGACTGCCTTTCATCCTGGTCGCCGGGTTCATCCAGGGTTCACTCAGCCTGATGACCCGTCTCCGAAAGCATGTTCGGCATGTCGAAATGGCAGTCGGAGGTCTACTGGTTCTGGTTGGCGTGCTCCTCCTGACAGGTGGCTTCAGCGACCTGTCATTCTGGCTTCTGGAAGCGTTTCCGATTCTCGGGACAATCGGCTGAAACGACAGCCGCGTCGCAACCGGGCGACTTGCATCACGCCAGATCGAAATCCCGGAGGGCACGCCCGTCGGATTCGGGCCATCATCGCCAGTGTGACGGTCGCAATTCACTACCCTCGATCGTCCCCGTCGATCCGGTCCCCCCCGCTGTCGTCAACGTGGTCGTTCGGTCGGTGCCAGTCCAGAACATAGAGCCGGATGGCAGACGCAAGCCCGGTTCGGGTATTCCTGGCGGTGTCGATTTCGGCGACGAGCGCGTTGCGTGTGAGGGTTCGCTTGCGGGCGATATGTTTGAGCGCTTCCCAAAAGGCCGGTTCGAGTGAAACGCTCGTCCGATGACCACGAATCGTCACTGACTGCTTGAGCGGGCGCGCATAGTCGGGATGGCACATCATCGAGGCCGGGTTCCTGGCGAGAGGCCGGGGCCGACGGGTACCACTCCGGTGGCGTTTGAACCGGTCATTAAGATTGTGCTTCCGGGTCCGACTCCGGGGCGCCGGAACCAGTCCCGCGGTGACCCAGCATTCGTTCCGGACGGACCACCCGGTCAAATGTCTCGGAATCGACGAATCCGAGCCGGATGGCTTCGTGCTTCAATGTCGTTCCATTGGCATGGGCTGTCTTGGCCACGGTTGCCGCATTGTCATAGCCGATCTCCGGGGCGAGGGCCGTCACGAGCATAAGGCTGTCCTTGAGAAGGGCATCAATCCGAGGCTCGTTGGCTTCGATCTCCACCACGCATTTGTCGGCGAAGGTGGCGGCGGCGTCGGCCAGAAGTTGTTGGGATTGCAACACATTGTACGCCATCATCGGCTTGTAGACGTTCAGTTCGAAATGTCCCTGCGAGCCTGCAAAACCGACGGCGGCATCGTTGCCCATGACGTGAACCGCGACCTGTGTCAGCGCCTCGCATTGCGTCGGGTTGACCTTGCCCGGCATGATCGAACTGCCGGGTTCATTGGCCGGAAGAACAAGTTCACCCAGACCGCAGCGGGGCCCTGAACCGAGAAACCGGATGTCGTTGGCAATCTTGAACAGGCTCGCGGCGACCACTCTCAACGCTCCGGACATTTCGACGATCGCATCATGGGCGGCAAGCGCCTCGAACTTGTTCGGTGCGGTGACGAACGGGAGTCCTGTCAGCCTGGCGATTCGTTCGGCGACCGCGACATCGAACCCCGCCGGTGCGTTCAGGCCGGTTCCTACGGCCGTGCCGCCTTGCGCGAGGGGATAGATCCCGCCCAGGGCGGCGGCAATACGATTGATTCCCGCACGGACCTGATGGGCATACCCCCCGAACTCCTGACCAAGCGTCAGGGGTGTGGCATCCTGGGTGTGAGTTCGTCCAATCTTGATGATTCCGGAAAACTGACGCGACTTGGCGTCTACGGCTGCGTGAAGTTTCTCGAGGGCGGGAATGAGCGTTTCCCGGGCGGTCGTTGCGACCGCGATGTGCATCGCCGTCGGATAGGTATCATTTGAAGACTGGCCCATGTTGCAATGGTCATTCGGATGGACAGGTGTCTTTGATCCCGGTGTTCCGCCGAGGATTTCGATGGCCCGGTTCGAGATGACCTCATTGGCGTTCATGTTCGACTGGGTGCCGGAACCGGTCTGCCAGACGACAAGGGGAAAATGATCGTCAAGCTCGCCGTTGATGATCTCGTTCGCAGCCTGGATGATGGCGGCTCCGATGTCCGGGTCCAGTTGACCCAGACCCATGTTGATCTCGGCACAGGCACACTTGATGATCCCCAGGGCACGAATGATGGCCTCCGGCTGACGTTCCCACCCAATCGGAAAATTGCCAAGGCTGCGCTGGGTCTGGGCGCCCCAGTACTTGTCCAACGGGACCTCGATTGGGCCGAAACTGTCGGATTCCGTCCGGGTGCCTGTTCCGGTTCGTGTCGATGGTGTCGTCACATCGTGTCCTTCGTGGTTGGCTGTTTGGTCATCGGATCGTGGCGGCCGGCGCTGAAGTGACACGGCCAAGGTGGACGATCAGCGCCTCAGGTCGACGATGGTTTTCGGAAAGCATCCAGACTGACCACCTTCCCGGTCTCATTGGATGACGGATCGCCCGCCGGGGTTTCGATTTCCACCATCGGTGCTGCAGTGGCACCTTCCGAATCGGGTTTGGGAGTGTGGACATACTCGAAACTGAGACCGAACTCGGCGGCCGGGTCGACGAATGTCGTGACCGCATCGAACGGAATTTCGATTCGTTCCGGAACATCATTGAAGCTGAGAACGACAGAGAATCCAGAATCATCGACATTCAGGTCACGGAACCAGTTCTGCAGGACAATGGTCATGTCCTCGGGATGGGAATCGAGGAGATGCGACGGGACGACCGTATTGGGATGGCGCGTATCGAAAGTCACATAGAAATGATGGTCCCCCGGCAAACCGGATTCCGCAACCTCGGACAGGACACCTGCAATCAGGCGATGCATTGCCCGATACATATGGTCAGCGTAGTTGATCCTGTCGTTCATGATTGGCGGCTCACGGTCTGCGGGATGTCCGGATCGGGCAATTCGGGTGAGGTGAATCGATCATCCGGTTCGGGTATGGGGCTCTGGAACGGGAAGGCAGAAGCGGACTGAAAAGCCGGGCCGAAATGGGCCATGCTGAATGCCTGTTCGTCCGGGCGGTTCTCCTGCCGCAAACGATGAGTGTGGCAGGCTTCTGTTGCCAGGTGCCTGCCGACCCCGCCGGGACCGGCTTAGGATCCCGGACTTGAGATTTCGGTTTTTCGGACCGCGCTAGGCAGCCAGTCGAACCGGAGCACGATTGTCGTTTGCAATTGTACTGTTTACGCCGATAACGGTGGCAGTCCGCCGAGCGAAAGCGGCCATCTTTACACGTCCGTCGATCCTGTTTCGGCCCCATGATCCCGTGCTCTCGGGGGGCTGGTGGAGCCGCCGGGTACCGCCCCCGGGTCCGGTCCGCTTATTTCATGCGCGTTTATCGCCATAGTTCCACGAGGAACGGATGCAATATAGGTCCGAAACGCCGAAAGAAAAAGTGCTTCCGATGCTAATTCCATCTTCGCTGTGTGAAATCTGCCACCGACCGTCGGTTCCGGCCACGTCCGGGTGAGCTGCAGGCCGAAATCGGGCCTCGGTTCCTTGGGCAGAATGAATCGCCGGACTCAGCCATTCGTCATGCGGGAGGGCCGGGCGCTGACAGCGACCCCGGCAAGTTCCCGCAGCAGTTTTTTCGTCATGGCCCGTTCGAAGTCGTTGTAGCCGCTGGCCACTTCCACAAAGGCTCCGGGCCCAGTGATCACGTTCCTGAGATAATAGTCGTTCAATTCCAGGAGAAGGGTCGCGGGAGATTTCCGGAGTCGTTCATCATGGCCACCAATGACGAGACCGTTCACCGTGAAGGGGACCCGGCCGGCGTGACGGCGTGCTTCCGACGGCGGAATGCCAATGTTGTTCTTGCCGTCTCCCGACAGGTCCAGTGTATGACGCCAGCAGTGGGGAACCTGGTCAAGCAGTTCGCTTCCGAACCGGATCGCGGCACCGATTGCGGTGGTGAAGGGCCCACGTGGTCGTTCCCGTCCCCGGAGCCGCCCGATAATGGCGTCAAGGGTGTCGCTCCCGTTGATGGCCGTCCAGCCGAGGACCAGTTCTTGATGCCGGATACCGCTCCACTCGAAGATGGAAATCAGGACGGGCGTTTCGGGTGACCGGAGAAGGAGTCTGCGAACGCTCTCGGAATCCAGCGCGTCGGCCAGTCCGTTCAGTTGAAGACGGTATTCAGTCGCATCGACAGAGCCGGACACGTCCAACCCCAGCGTCAGTGCCTGGCGGCAGGAGAAGGCGGCGTCTCCCTGCCACGCGACGACGGCGGCCAAGAGGATCGTAGCCAGCCGATCGGTCACCGGGCACGGCACCGCGTGCGGGCGACAGGGATGGGGTCGGGTGTGGTGCCCAGCCACCTGGAGGACCCGTGCGTACAGGTTTGAAAATCTGCGTAGAATTCCGGAGGGCGCGCGCACTTGCCCCGTTTCCCCGAACTGTTTTCGGAACGGACGGCCGGCGTTACCAGTGACCGGTGTTCTCCATGCTGGCCCAGGGTTCCTGCGGAGGCAGGGCCTTGCCTTTCTGCAGCAATTCAATGGACTGATTGTCAGGTGTTCGAACGAACGCCATGTGCCCGTCTCGTGGCGGCCGATTGATGACGACGCCATTCTCCTGGAGTTTGTGACACAGCGCGTAGATGTCGTCGACTTCATAGGCAAGATGCCCAAAGTGTCGGCTGTCGGACGGCAGACCGTCGTCGCCGTCCCAGTTGAATGTCAGTTCCACAGGACATTCGGACTGGTCCGGCGGCGCCATGAACACGAGTGTGAACCGGCCGGCGTCACTGTCGTGGCGTCGCGTTTCATCGAGCCCGAGCAATCTGAAAAAGCCGATTGCCCGATCAAGATCCTTCACCCGGATCATCGTGTGCAAGTACTTCGCGCCCATGGAGTCGATCCTTTCACCGCCGTCCCGGTGATGGCGCATCTGTATCGTGCTATCCAATCCGGGGGAGTGCTGGTATCCTGACAAAGTGTGCCCGGATGCGCAAGCCAAGGGCAGCATCAGGATGCCAAAGACGCCCCTGCCGGGCCTTGGCGATCGTGCCCGGTACGGCAGCCAAGGCCCAAACGGGTCAACGGTCGTTCGGGGCAGGGGTGGCTCAGACGGTACGCGCCAGGCGTCACCGAGGCCGCAAGCACCAGCCGGGCGACCGGCGGCGGAACGGGCAGGGGATACGAGGCCGACACATGCCGCTGGAACCCGAGCGTCTTGCCGAAATCGAACGCCTCCGTGAGGAGTCGCAAACGACCCGCAGGGTGATATCACCTGGAATGGAAGCCCGGCTCTATTCGGTCCATGACGTCCTGGATCACGGGTTCGTTCGGGTCATTGACTACATGGGCAATGACAGCTCCATCGTCCAGGCAGCGCGGGTCAGCTACGGAACCGGTACCCGGAGCGTGAAGAATGATACGGGGCTGATCCGATACCTGATGCGACACGAGCACACGACGCCCTTCGAAATGTGCGAGGTCAAGTTCCACGTCAAGTTGCCGATCTTTGTGGCCCGGCAGTGGATCCGGCATCGAACAGCCAACGTCAATGAATACTCGGCGCGCTACTCAATCCTCGATCGAGAATTCTATGTCCCTGCTTCCGAACACTTGGCCGCCCAGTCCTCCATCAACAGTCAGGGCCGGGGCGATACGCTGGAGGGCAAAGAGGCGGCCCGGGTTCTCGACATCCTCAAGTCGGACAGTGCGACGGCATATTGTCATTACGAGGAAATGCTGGAGTCCGGCGGAGGAAAACGCGGTCTGGCTCGGGAACTGGCCCGGATGAACTTGCCGGCGAGCGTCTACACTCAGTGGTACTGGAAAATCGACCTCCACAATCTGATGCATTTCGTTCACCTGCGCGCCGATTCCCATGCCCAGTATGAAATCCGTGCCTACGCCGAGGTGCTTTGCGACATCCTTGCCAACTGGGTGCCGATCGCTTTCGCTGCTTTTGAGGACTACCGCAGACATGCGGCGCTCTTGTCCCGTCCGGCAATGGATTGCATCCGGCGAATGCTGTCAGGTGAGCGGGTGACGCAAGAGACTTCGGGGATGTCACCTGGAGAATGGCGGGAATTCCAGTCCAAACTTCACCGGTAGGCCGTTCGCAGGCCGGGAATGCGCCTCACCGTGAACTCGGGCGGCGGAGCCTTGCCGCTGCCGACAGGCGGAGCGGCCGGGATGATATCAGCTTCTACGCAATATGCCCCTACGCTTCTCGCTGGAGGAGGAACTGATAACTGGCAGTTTGCTGCTGCCAGGACTGTTGCCAGACGGACTCCGGTTGTCGTCTCGCCAGTTCGTCGTCAATCTCGACCTCGTCGAAGCCACATCGCCTGGCCATGACGTACTGGTCGGCCAACAGATGCCCGGAAGCGCGCAGCCGACCCGCATAGCCAAGCCGGCGCAGATGTCGCGCCAGGGTGAATCCCCGCCCGTCGACATGGGAAGGGAAGCAAATCCTGAGGTGCGCGATCCGGTCAAATCCGGGAACCAGTTCCTCTCCCGAAAGCGAGTTCGGAATCTCGACCGCCGCGCCGTACGGCAGGTCGGCAGGGTCTTGCGCCGCCTCCGTCCAGTCCAGGAATTCATTGGCTCGGTCGTCGGCGATAAAACCGTCATCGGTCACGATTGTAGCCATGAACTTGCCTTCCTCACTCCAGAGTCACGTGTCCCTTTCGGCAATCATGACCGCGACCCGGACCGGGCCTTCCGTCATGACACCGCGTCGTTCGAGCGTTCCGGATGGCCGCCGCGTCCCTTGGGAACAGCATCGGGATAGAGCGCCGCCTGGAACGGTGCCAGGCCTGTACGGCGATAGGTCTCAAGAAACGACTCGTCCTGGTCCTCGCGGATGTCGAGATAGGTCAGGGCCAGGCGTTCGATGGCCGGAACCAGCTCGTCCGCCGGAAATCCGGGCCCTGCCCGGTCGCCGAGTGCAGCCGTTTCGGTCGCGTCTCCACCCAGTGTAATCTGGTAATTCTCGACACCGGCCCGATCGAGTCCGAGGATCCCGATGTGCCCGACATGATGGTGCCCACAGGCATTGATGCAGCCGGAAATCTTGATCTTCAGCGATCCGACGTCGCGCTCGATTTCCCGGAGACGGACAGCAATGTCCCGCGCAACCGGAATCGATCGAGCTGTCGCCAGCGCGCAGTAATCCATGCCAGGGCAGGCGATGATATCCGACGCCAGACCTACGTTTGGAGTCCCGAGACCGCCGCGGCTCAATTCGGCGAAGACTGCCGGAATGTCCTTCCTGTGGACATGGGGAAGGATCACGTTCTGTTCATGACTGATGCGGAGTTCGTCATGCCCGTAGGCTTCGGCGAGATCTGCCAGAATGCGCATCTGCTTCGACGATGCATCGCCCGGCGTTCGTCCATGCGCCTTCAGTGAAACCGATACGATTCCATAGTCCGGATTTTTGTGGCGATGGACGTTGCCGTTTGCGAAATCGCGAAAGGCCGGATCGCGACGCAACGCGTCATCGAACGCCGCGGTCGGTGCTTGGACGTAGTCCGGTTCGGCGAACGTGTCCCGGATTCGTCGGATCACCTGTTGATCGGCTCCGAGAAACTCCTTCCGTATGATCCGGAAGCGTTCTTCGACCCGCGAGCGGAAAGCGTCGATACCGGTCTCGCGGACAGTGATCTTGATCCTCGCCTTGTACTTGTTGTCGCGTCGGCCAATGGCATTGTAGACGTGAAGGATGGCCTCAAGATAGGGAAGAAGATCCGCCTCGGGCAGATGTTCCCGGATCACCTTTCCGATGACTGGCGTCCGGCCCAGCCCGCCCCCGACAATGACTTCAAATCCGTTTTGACCTTCCTTCGAATGCACCATGCGAAGACCGATGTCATGGGCTCGCGTGACGGCCCGGTCATTCGGTGAACCGGTCACCGCAATCTTGAACTTTCGTGGCAGGAAGGTGAATTCGGGATGGTCTGTCGACCATTGCCGGATCAACTCCGCAACAGGGCGGGGGTCGCTGAGCTCGTCTGCCGCTGCCCCGGCGAAGTGGTCCGCAGTGACGTTCCGGATGCAGTTTCCCGACGTCTGGATGGCATGCATGTCGACGTCCGCAAGCGCGTCGAGGATATCCGGAACGTCTTTGAGTCTTGGCCAGTTGAATTGGATGTTTTGGCGGGTGGTGAAATGGCCGTACCCTCGGTCCCAGCGGTCGGCAATGAAGGCCAGCTGACGGAGCCTTCGGCTGTCAAGTGTTCCATAGGGAATCGCGACCCGCAGCATGTAGGCGTGCAACTGAAGATACAGGCCGTTCATCAACCGGAACGGTTTGAACTCTTCCTCGGAAAGCGAGCCGTCGATTCGGCGATCGACCTGGTCACGAAACATACGCACTCGATTCCGCACGTAGGTCCTGTCGAATTCCGAATACAGATACATGTCCTGGCTCCCGGTCTGTGACTACAGGATATCGATCGACGGTCCGTCGGCCCTCAGGGTCTCGCGGATATGGGTCGATCTTGGTCGGCCGTCCGAATCCCGAATGGCATCAGCGAGATAGGGACCGACAAGCACGCTAGATCTCGCCTCGGCCGCTTCGAGCAGTGCTTTCGCCGTCGATTCATCCTCGATCAACATCGCTTCCGACAGCTTCCGGGTCAGGCGGGAGCCCGGCGCCAGATAGACAACGTCACCGTCAAGGAGATGATTGGCGGTGAGGACCTTGGGTGTGAAGGGACGGGCCATCAATTTGGCCTCGTTAGAGCCCGGGCCGCCGGGCTGCCAACGCTGACGTCTCCCCTAAACCGGCGTTTCCGAAAACACGGTCCAGGCTGGACCGGCTGGGGGAGTACGATGTCGACACCGCCGACGTAGCGTCGCACGCGGTTGCGCCCCGTTCGGCCCGAGCGGTCCCGGCCTCAGGGAGGCCGAGAAGAAGAATCGTCGGACCGTCGATTCTCTCCTTGGTCATCGCCGCCGGCAAGCCGAGAAGAGTCGTGCTGACAACCCTCTGATCCGGTCGGCTGGCGTTGGAAACGATTGAGACAGGTGTCGACCCGCGGGCGCCATGCATGAGCATGCGCCCGCAAAAAAACCGCGCCGCCTGCCGAGACATGTAGAGGGCACCAACGGTTCCGGGTCTCGAAAGGCTGCTCCAGTCCTGTTCGGTGAATCCGTCGACATCATGCCCGGTCATCAACCGGACTTCCGAGTTGCGCAGTCGCCGGGTTAGGGACGATCCGAGGACAGCAGCTGCCGCAGATGCCGCCGTGATACCTGGAATGATCTGCCATTCGATCCCGGCGGCCGTCAGGGCTTCCGTTTCCTCGTCCAGCCTCGAGAAGACGACAGGGTCTCCGGACTTCAGCCGGACAACGTGATTCCCCTGCAGGGCTCGCCGAATCATCAGGGCGTTGATGTCGTCCTGTTTCCAGGAACGGCCAAATCCGGCCTTGCCGGCATCAATAACCTCGGCTTCTCGTCGGGCGACCTCCAGGACCGGTTCGGGGACCAGTCGGTCATGGATGACGACATCGGCACCCGACAGGAGACTTCGGGCTCGGAGCGTCAGCAGGTCCGGGTCGCCGGGGCCGGCGCCAACGATGGAAACCCGCCCACGTCCCAAGACCTGCCTGTCGCCGACGCGCTTCAGGATCTCGCGGATACCCGACTGGCGGCTTCCGGCCAACGCCCAGAGGTTGGATTCGGAATAGAACGCCTCCCAGAACTTTCGCCGGGCACGGCCGGATGGCAGATCCCGGATTCGCGGCCGCAATGTCTTTCCGATCCGGGCCAGAGTCCCGATTGACTGCGGAAGCCTCCGTTCGATTTCGGCCTTCAGTTTCCGCGCAAGAACGGGTGCCGCACCCTCGGTACCGATGGCTATGGTTACCGGGCTCCGGTCGACGATGGCCGGCGTGATGAAATCGCTGGCTTCGAGGTTGTCGACCACGTTGACGCCAACGCCGAGGCAGCGGCCGATCTTCGCGACTCTCGCGTCTTCATCGGCGTCATTGGCGGCGCAGTACAGGAGCCCGGCGCCCTCGACATCCGATGTTGCAACCGGACGCCGGAAATGGCGAAGACGCCCCTCCGCCGCCCAGAGTTCGACGTCCCGGTGCGCATCCTGGCCGAAAACATGAATCCGTGCAGGTGTCTTGAGGAGCAGGCGCAACTTGGGGACGGCCGTGCTGCCGGCTCCCGAGACGATGACGGTTCGGTCCGAAAGGTCAAGATAGATCGGGAAGTGTTTCATGCCGTTCCCGCCGTTGAAGCGTGCTGCAAGCATATAGGCATTTGGGGATGATTTTCCATATGATTGCTGGTACATTCAAAATATAAGAAAAATAATCTACAAAGGATGAGAATCCACCTAAGATAATGCTATGCAGACAGGAGTCCACGAAATGGCTTTCCAACTCGATGCCACGGACAGGAAAATCCTTGCGGAACTTCAGCGTGACGCCGGGCAGTCACTTGATGATGTCGCCGCGAAGGTCGGAAAATCACGGACGCCGGTCTGGAACCGGGTCCGAAAACTGCGTGAAGCCGGAGTCATCGGTCAAACGACGGTGCTTCTTGATGCCGAAAGACTTGGGTTCGAGGCCTGTTTCTTCGTTCTGATCCGGACCTCGGAACATGAAAGGGAGTGGCAGGAAACGTTCCTTAAATCGGTGATGGATCGGCCGGAGGTTCTGGAGGCCCACCGCCTTGCTGGCGACATCGATTATATCCTTAAGGTCAGGGTCCGGAACGCCAAGGCCTATGACGAATTCTATCAGTCGCTGATCTCAAGGGTGAAGATCTTCAACGTAACAGCGCTCCTATCCATGGAAGAGATCAAGTCGACGACCATGCTGCCCATCCAGTCCACATGACAGTGTGTGGCCGTCGCTGGCGGGACGGAAGTGGCCGTCGCCATCCCCAACCAAGAGGTCTTGGCACCGGCATGGGCAGGACGGCGGCAGGTGCCAGGCAGTCGAGAAACGACGCGGCCATGGTGGACGTGCTAGCCCAAGAACCCGATGCTCAGCGAAGCAATTCGCAGAATTCCTTGATTCGCCTGCATCCCTGAATCAGGTCCTCCTCCGAGGCGGCGTAACTGATCCGAATGTGTGGGCTCAGGCCGAAGGCGGCCCCAAAGACGACGGCAACATTCTGTTCCTCGAGCAGGCCCATCGCGAAGTCCTCATCGGTATCGATGACGCGGCCGGCAGGCGTCGTCTTTCCGATACAGCCCGCGATTGACGGAAAGACGTAGAAGGCACCATCGGGAACTGGACAGGAGATGCCAGGGATTCGGTTCAGCCTCTCCACCACTAGGTCGCGTCGGTTTTGAAAAATGGGCCGACTCGCATGAATGTGATCCTGAGGGCCGGAGAGTGCCTCAACGGCCGCCCACTGGCTGACCGAGCAGGGATTGGAGGTACTCTGCGACTGGATCTTGGCCATGGCGGCAATCAGGTCCGCCGGGCCACCCGCATAACCGATCCGCCAACCGGTCATCGCATAGGCCTTGGATACTCCGTTCATGGTCAGGGTTCGGTCGAAGAGACCCGGTTCGACCGCGGCCAGGGTGTTGAACCGGAAATTCCCGTAGGAAAGATGTTCATAGATGTCGTCGGAAAGAACCCGGACATGGGGATGACGCAACAGAACGGAGGCCAGTCGCGCGAGATCGTCCTTGCCGTAGCCGGCGCCGGTCGGATTGGACGGCGAGTTGAGGATGAACCACCGGGTTCTGGACGTGATCGCCGAATTCAGGGCCTCGGGACTGATTCGAAATCCATCGTCGAATCGTCCGGAAACAAAAACAGGAGTTCCCCCGGCGAGGTGGACCATGTCGGGGTAGGATACCCAGTAGGGTGCCGCGATAACGACTTCGTCTCCATCGTTCAACGTAGCGAGAAGAGCGTTGAAGAGTATCTGCTTTCCGCCGTTGGCGACGGAGATCTCCGAAGGTTCATAGCGCAGACCGTTGTCTTGCTGAAATTTGCGGGCGATCGCGGACTTCAATTCGGCAATCCCGTCGACCGCCGTATATCGGGTCTTTCCCGCAGCGATTGCTGCTTCCGCGGCAGCCCGGACATTGGTTGGCGTTTCGAAGTCGGGCTCACCGGCGCTCAGGGAGATGACATCACGTCCTCCGGCCTTCAGCGCCGCCGCGCGGGCTGTCATTGTCATCGTGGCAGAGGGTCTGGCGCGGGAAAGTCGATCGGCGAAGATGCCCATTGCGAAAGTTCTCCAGCGAGACATGATAAACGGGACACGGGCTGTCGCAGTACGTAGAGTCAGGGGAGCGGTCGGTCAATCGCCGGTGGATGTCCGAAATCCTGGCCCGGAGGGTTCACGACCACCACTCCCACCTCTGCCCGCCCCTTCGGTGGCAGCGTTTTCCCAAGGGGCGGAACGGGGAGGGCAAATGATGTCGGACAATGCGGACAAGGCGAATCTGTCCCGGGAGGCCCGGTTCCGGCGAATCTGGCTACGGTCGCGGCGACGGGGGATGAGGGAATTGGATATTCTCCTCGGCGACTATGCCGATCAGCGGTTGTCCGCGATGTCGGACGAGGACATGGAAAGATTCGAGTCGTTCCTTGGCAATAACGATGTCGATCTGCTGCAATGGGTCCTCCATGGCGCCGACCCCCCGCCCCCGTACGGATTCTTGATCCGGGACATCCGGGAGTGGGCCTGGGGTCGGGTCTCTAACCGGGCAGGCGCGTCTGTTTCCCGACCTTCCGAGGCGGATTGAGCGGAAAATCGGCAGCAGTCCCAATTCAGCCGGACACCATTCCAGGTTCGCGCCGGGCGGAAGAGCGGAGCAGAGGATCCGGCACGGAGGCAAATGGAATCCGGCCGCCCGGAATTCCCGAATCCGCGCTGCCGAATTCGTCTATAGCTACGATCGCACGCAAGTTTGAACGATTCGGAGGAATCACAGCCAAGGGCTCACAGATTCCAAGGTACCACGGTCAGCGTCACGAAACTTGAATTTGTGAACATAAAACAATGTAAAAAGACAGAAATTGGATGTAGATTTCGTGACGAATCGGGTTTTCGACCCTGATCGCGGTTGTAGGGACAGAAGTGTTGGGAGGCCGAAAACCGCCCATTCGTACGAAACCGAGACTACACATCGGGAACGAGCCGTGATAGACAGAAGCCACGTGGGGGAAGGCAATTGACGGCCGGGGATTGCGAATGAACCCGATCAAGGACGGTGAGTCACTTCGGGGATTTGATTCTTATGTCGTGACATTGGGCGATCTCATGCGCGGCGAGCGCGCGACCCTTGGAAAGTCAATCGAAGAAGCCGCCGCCGATCTGAGCATGAGGCCTACCCACATTCGTGCGATCGAAAACGGCAATCTCGACGCGTTCGAACTGCCCATTATTGTCGGTGGCTACGTGCGGTCCTACGCCCGTTATCTCGGCATGGACCCTGAGGCGACCTTCCAGAAATTCTGTGAGGAAACCGGGTACTCAAGTTTGAGTGTTGATGCCTTTGGCAGCAGTGGAGTCGGCAGTCCCGGAACCGACCCGGCGGCCGGGCGGGGCATTTCAGCGGGGCCGGACAAAAGGCGTGCTCCGGGTTCATTTGACTCGCTCGAAAGGCGAACCGCCCAGCCTCTTGGTTTCAGCCCACGGCGACCTTTCGCCCGGAGTGTCATGTTGTCGGCTGTTTTCAACATGAGCGTTCTCGTCGTTCTGGTTTCCGGCCTGATTTACGGAGGCTGGAAATTCCTCCACGAGATTCAGCAGGTTCGCATCGTTGCTGACAACCCGGTCGAAGCCAATGAAGGCGACTTCATTGCCTCTTTGTGGCTGCCATCATCCGGTGACCCGCCGGATGCGGACCTGGGAGAGGCGAGGATCGTAACCGAATTCGCTGCGGCCGAGGGTCCGTCCGCAGATCCGTCAGGGCCGTCGGGGTCTTCGGGCGGGCTCGACCGGCTGCACCGACCCCAGGTTCTCGAGATGCCGATCATTCAGCCTCGGGACGAACCCATCGCGGCCATTGATCCTGATGAATTCGGGACGCTCGTGGACAACCGCGATGCCGGACCAACGGTTGTCGCCGAAGTCCCGCAGGTGATCGAGGACACCCCGCAGACGATTGAGGTCTTTGCCGCCAATCCGGCGTGGATTCGCGTTTTCGTGGACGGGGGCGATATCCTCTTCGAGCAGATACTCGACGCCGGCCAGCGATACAGTGTTCCGCCTGACGTGCTGGATCCATTGCTGCGTTCAGGAAACTCGGGTTCGGTCTATCTTGTTGTGGATGGGACCGCGTATGGGCCGGTCGGAACCGGAACCAGCGTAGCGAAACGCGTGTCCCTCCTTGGGTCCAGCATTGTCGAGGCATTCGATGCGGCACCGGTCGTTCTTGAACGGGACGAACGGGCCATCGCCCGCCGCACGTCGGTGGTTTCGACCGCCAATGGCGAGTGATTTCGAAGCGGGCCCGTGTTCTTGAGGTGACTGAAGCCTGCGTTGTCGGCGCTACAGGCTCCGGACGCGCGCAGGTGCGGCAGGTTCCCGCTGGATTGTCACGGTGGACATCGATAGAGGATAGAAAGGGGCAGACATACTGCTCCTCGTGATGTTCATCCCGGCGGAACCGGTGGAGTGCGAAAATGGCCCAGGACATTGACCACATCCGACCCTGGCGGCGCGTCGATCGACGACGCAGCCGCAAGATCATGGTAGGCGATGTCCAGGTGGGGGGCGATGCGCCGATCTCCGTCCAGACGATGACCAACACGCCAACAACGGACGTCGCCGCGACCGTGGCGCAGATCGAGGCCTGTACCGAGGCGGGCGCCGATTTCGTCCGGGTCTCATGTCCCGATGCCGCGTCCACGTCGGCCTTCCGGGACATCGTTCGGTCCAGCCCGGTGCCGCTGGTTGCAGATATTCACTTCCATTATCGGCGGGCTCTCGAGGCAGCAGATGCCGGGGCGGCTTGCCTGCGGATCAACCCCGGGAACATCGGGTCCAAGGAACGGGTGAGTGAAGTCATCCGCGCCGCACGGGACAACGGATGTTCAATTCGAATTGGAGTCAATGCCGGTTCTCTCGAACGGCATCTGCTTGAGAAATATGCCGAACCCTGTCCCGAGGCGATGATCGAGAGCGGTTTGAGCCATATTCGCATTCTCGAGGACGCTGGATTCACGGAATACAAAATCTCGGCAAAGGCGTCGGACGTGTTCATGGCCGCGGCTGCCTATCATGGGCTTGCCGAAGCCACCGACGCACCGATCCATCTTGGCATCACGGAGTCGGGAGGACTCAACACCGGAACGGTCAAGTCGGCCATTGGTCTCGGCAGCCTGCTGTGGGCCGGAATTGGCGATACGCTTCGGGTCTCACTGTCAGCGGATCCGGTCGAGGAGGTCAGGGTCGGATTCGAAATCCTGAAGTCACTGAACCTGCGCCACAGGGGTGTTACGATCATTTCCTGCCCGTCCTGTGCGCGCCAGGGATTCGACGTGATCCGCACCGTGGGCCGGCTCGAGGAGCGTCTGTCCCACATCCGGACCCCGTTGACCCTGTCGATCATTGGCTGCGTCGTGAATGGTCCGGGAGAGGCCCGGATGACCGACATCGGCTTTACCGGCGGGGGTGCCGGATCCGGAATGCTGTATCTTTCGGGACTTCAGACCGGCAAACTTGCGAATGAAGACATGATTGATCGCATTGTTTCCCTGGTCGAGGAAAAGGCGCGCGAACACGAAGCCCTGCAGGCTGACGCGGGCCGGAACGCACAGAAACCGACCCGACCGCAGGTTGCCGCCTGACGGCGATCAGCTCAGAGGCGGACGGATGTGCGATGCGCGTCCGGTGCCTCGGAAATGACCGTCAGCCCACCTCCGATTCGACGCCAGCTGCCAGGTTCCAGCACTTTGGGCTGGACGATGGCCGTCAAGACGCTGAAGGCGGATTGACACTCGGTTTGGGGGCTGGCTGTGAGCCTGTGACTGGAATAGACGTGGCGCCCGCATTGAGACAACCGTCTCGAATCTTCCGCCAGATCGGGTTGTTCAGAGACATTTCGCAACGAGCGACAAAGTCGCTACCGTCAACCACCATGCAAAGACTGGTCCCCAGTTCGACGCGTTGCCCGTTCCGGTCCGTGCAGTAGCAGTCCGGGTAACGGATGGTCTTGTCGCCACCGATGGCTTGGGTCGCCAGGCTCATGGCAACCAGCAATAGGGCAGGAATCCGCAACATGACCATACCTTACCACGCGTGGTTTCATTTGGCAAAAAAGTGTCGCCGGCCCGTGATCGGGGAAGCGTGGGCCTTTTCCTTCCTGGCCGACCCCGGGTCAGGACGAATGTTGGAGACAATCCGGTTGTGCGGAGGGTCTGCAGACAACGTGGTGCAGTTCCGCCCCAAGAAGAAATCGGTACGCGAATCGGAGCGGAAATGGGGTCGAAAGGTCATCGCTCTCGGTCACTCCATCGTCCGCTCTTAGCTGCTTCGCGCTCAACATCGGCTGGAACTCAGCCCAACAAAGCTCGCGGAGCTGGTTCAGCTTTGCGATTTCTGGAGGGCCAGCGAGCGAAAGCCTTTCCCGAGCAAGAAAAACCTTTCGGACCACCGGGGGATGAGCCCCCGTCATGTCCAGCGTCAATTTGCCGAGCTCGAAGCCACCGGTTTTGAGCAACGAATTGAACGCAGGTCGGCTCACGAAGGGAAGAGTTCGAACACTTACGTTCTGGACGGATTGGTGAATCGGTTGAAGGAACTCGAGCCAGGGTTCCGAAAGATGAAAGAGGAAGCCCGGGAGGCTCGCCGGGTGGTTTCGAGGCCCCGACGAGCGGGGAGGGAGGGAACGGGAGCCTCCAAGAGCTGAGCCCCGGGCGCATACAAGAGGCAGAGGCGGGTCCGGGGCGTACGAGGTGGAATGTGGCTGACGTGGAAGGACAAGTCCAGAATTTCACCTGCTCGGCCCCTTTGAACCCGGTTCTGGTACGAGCACCTGCCTCATGGTTAAGCAACGAACGGAACATTGAGTGTTTGATTCGACCCGGTTTGTTACGTATGTTGCGGTATGTGGATGACGACGACACGCCTTGCGAG
>JAPPHA010000108.1 GCA_028874915.1 Paracoccaceae bacterium | reverse complement strand
CCGTAACCCATTAACTTCACGAAGAATTCCTGTCAGAACTCGTCATGAAGTTCCGCTTAAGGTACCCTTCAGGCCGGGAGGATGTTATCCGTAGCCGAAGACGTCCGAACCGGGCGCGCAGGGAACGGAATGGAACTCCGCAAGGGGCTCCGATCACTCCAGAATGCCAAAACATTTTGGTGCAAGGCCCTAAGAAAATTACTGAAACTTTGTTGACATTGAACTGTTAGCGATGCTAACGATCATTGAATGAACAGCAGCAAATGGCACAGGCCAAATCCGGGAAAACCGCACAGTCCGAGGGGGCGGTAGGAAAGACAAATAGTGGCCAGAAAACCGAATGTCACGATCGACGAACACGGTCAGGAACGGAACCGTCGCGGCGAATGGTGGTCAGGCCGCCCGGTTCATCTGGAACCCCTGCTTGATGATCCCCTGAATTTCCCGAAGATCTTCAAATCGTTTTTTGGTTTCCCCGGTTTCTTCTTTCCATGGTTCGCCATCTACATGGTACTGATCGGCGTATCATATGTCTGGTTCACGCCGGAACTTGCGCGGATGGAAACCTTCCAGATAGGTTGGATGAGCGAAATTCTTCTGCGAAACCTTGTGCTTGTTTGGGTTTGGACAGGCGCGTTCCACATGTGGTTCTGCGGAAAAAAAATGCAGGGGCGTCTGAAGAAGTATAACGCCAACTGGCTGTCAAAGAACAATCCGACCTTCCTTTTTAGCGATCAGGTTTTGGACAATGTCTTCTGGGCCCAAATCGGCACCCTGATCTGGACGCTTTACGAATGTGGCTTGTGGTGGGGCTATGCCAACGGTTGGATGCCTTATCTTGATCCGGCCGAATACCCGATTCTGTTCTGCCTCGTGATGATGGCAATACCTTTCTGGCGAAATTTCCATTTTTACTGGATTCACCGCCTGATCCATTGGAAACCACTCTATGATTACGTGCACTACATCCACCACAAGAACGTTAACGTCGGGCCCTGGTCCGGCATTGCAATGCACCCGGTCGAACACATTGTGTACTTCTCTAGCATACTGATCCACGTCGTCGTCCCCTCCCATCCCTTGCACATGATGTTCAATGGATTCCATTCAGGCCTTGGCCCGGCAATCAGCCATTCCGGGTTTGACGAAATCGTCTTCGGCGACGAAATTGCCCTCAGGACCGATCGCTACCTGCACTACCTGCACCACCGCTATCACAACGTGAATTTTGGCGAGAGCAACGTGCCGTTGGACAAGTGGTTCGGCAGCCTGCACGATGGCACACCTGAGGCGGACGAGTACTTCCGGAAACGGCACACCGAACGGGCAAAAGAGGCCAGCACACCGCAAACACAATGACCGGGCTGGTCGTGATCGGCAGCGGCCACACCGGTCTACGCACGGCCCTTGCTGCCCGGGTGCAGCGGTCTGCCGGTGCGATCACCATGATCGATCGCGATCAAACTTTTCCGCCCTACGTGCGTCCTCCCCTCTCGAAGTGGAAGGAAGACGAAGTTGCGACCGTTCCCATTCTGCCGGAATCCTGAATCGGGCAAGCTAACCTGACAGTCTTGCATCAAACGGTCGCCCGTATTGATCCGACCGCCCCCAGTTGGCGCTAGGTGACAGTGCGGAGTTGTCCTATGATAAACTCCTGATTGCCACCGGTACGCATGTGCGGCCATTTGCGCTCGACGGTGTGGGGCCAATTGCAACGCTGCGCAGCAAGGCTGATGCAGAAGCCATTACTGCCCGTGCCCAAACGGCAGAGTCCGCTGCAATTGTCGGCGGCGGCTTCATTGGGCTGGAGCTTGCCTATAGCGCTTCAGTCAGGATGAGAGTCGCGTTGCCTCATCCAAACTGTCGCGCTTCAATCCATGCATTGATGTTCCTAACTCCCGACCCGGGAAACGGCGACCATCCGCCCGTAGCGTTCCCAATCGTGTTCCTCACATGTGACAATCGTCAGTTCGCCGATCCGGTTTGTCAGTGCCCGGGCGGCCTCGCTCCCTCCCACCACCGACGCCAGCGGTGAAGCGACATCGCCGGAACGCCCCACATGCGGCTGGCCGTCTCCAGAGGAACGCCGCGCTCAGCACCAGAACGCTCACCGCTAGAAAATCCGGCGCCGCCCGGAACCGCCGACCGAAGAAACGCACCGATCGTGGAGTCACCCGCCGCCGCCAGTCGGCACAGCAGAAGCTGATGGGCCGACATCCTCGCGCAGACACGGTGCCAGCGCGTGTGGCTTGCGGGGATAGGTCGCGCTGTGCAGGCTGTGGCTGAAACGCGGGCAACCCTTCAGGCGGCACCGCTCTATTGCGGACGTTCAGTTCCTGGGTATCGTAAGGACGCCTGAATCGCTTGAAAAACCATGTCCGACGGCGGACGCGGGAAACGCCCTCGAGTGTATTGGTTGGTCGCCCCTTCGTACAAGATCAGCGTCGCGCCCCCCCGGAAGTGCCGGTTGGCGAAGATCCTCTCGATCTAGGGCTGGCGCTTCAGAAGCCAGTCGAGCATGGCCAGCATCTCGTTGCCGGCGAAGGGGCCGAGTTCGAGCACAACACCGAGGCTCGTCGGGGCGGTCTGCGGCGACAACGCCCGGGCTGATCCGGTTCGGGATGGCTTCGAGGTGGAAGGACATGGAACCCCGAAATCTGGCATTGATTAACAATACAACCAAAAGTTTGAGGTTAGTGACGCTCGGAGAGTGTCGCTAACCTTAAACTGATTCATAGTTCCACAAAGACGTCATCACCGTCTACGGAAACAGAATAGGTTTTCAAGGCTTCGCACACCGGCGGAACCGTCGGATCGCCAGTTCGATAATCATATGCGCCGAAATGCAGCGGACACTCGATTTCAAATTCGTCGACAATCCCTTCGGACAAGTGCTGTTTCTCATGGGTACAATACCCGTCGGCGGCATAGAATTTTCCGTCCGGTCCGTGGATGATGATCAGGCTCTTATCGCCGTGATCAAACCGAACGACGTCTTCTTTTTCTATGTCGTCTACCGAGCAGACGCGAACTTTTTTGGCCATTTGTTGCATTCCCTAGATGTTGTCGCTGCTGTCAACAGCTTTGCGTGTTCGACCCGGACATGGTCGGTGTGATGTGAACTGGCGGAAAGGTGCCTGATGTGGCGGCTTCGCGAAGCGCAGTCAAGGCTGCGATGCGTGCGTCGCAATCCTTTTGGTGCAGGGACAACAGGTTGAGTACCTTGGCGGATTTGGTGTTTCAGCAGTCAGATTGGTTTCGAATTGAAGGCTCACATCCCTGCCGTTGCCAGAACCAAGCGAGACGCAGATCAGTGGCGTACGGTTTGCAATTTTGGCCATGGTTTGCGCCGTAATCACCTCGGATTCTACAGTGAAAGCTCCTGCGCATTATAGGCCCTTGTAGTCACGGAACAACTCCAATGCCTCTTCAGCCGTCTTGCCGGCCGCGCGCATCCCACCAATCGTGACCGACTTTCGCGGCACCAAGCCCAGGTGCCAATCACCGGAATGCCTTTCCGGGCCAGCGTTTTGACCCGGGAAAACTGCGCGGCGTGATGATTGCATCTGCGCCCGCTTGCAGCGCGCGGAACGCCAAGCGCATGATATCATCGGTCGTCGCATGCCCGGTCAGCTTGATTCCAGCTAAATTTAGGTCGTTTTATTGTGCTTCCGGATGATGCAGGCGTTGGCGGCGTCGCTAACCATCTTGTCGATTCCGGGTTTTTCGGTTGCGCCCAGTTCTTTCGGGGCGTTCGCCGCCACCTGCAACAAACTTTCGACCCTCGGGTTTTGCCTTGCGCATGCAAGGAATGGTCACGGTGGGTTCAGCGGGTTGCACACCGGCAGTTTGGATCTTCTTCATATCTTTCCGCCAAGAGGCAGTCGTTTGATCCCGAAGCCAATCGGTTCGATCCGGTTACCCGGCAATTCCGGGTCGGCACCCCAAATGGCCTGGTAGGTGTCAATCGCGCCCAGCGTGACTTGCAAAATGAACGCGACGCCCAGCAAAACCACTCACCAAAGTATAATTGCGCCCCATATCCAAATGGGCACGTTGGCGGAATAAAGCTCAAAAAGGATCACCAGAGCGCTTGAGGCCGGAGCCAAATATCCGAGCAAATTGTGGCTGTGTTCAAAGATCTTTCGCCTGCACGCCATGTCTAAATGATCCCCGCGCCAACTCCCGTTGCATACGGTAAGGCCGAGAGGCTGGGCACTCGCAGGGACCCAGGCGACCCGCACGCAGCGCTGGAAACGCACCGGAACCGTCCTCAGCATCAACGGCGTGCGCTTCTACGACCAGATCACACAAACCGGTGGCGGCGGCGCCATCAATCTCGTCATGCAGGTCCGTGGCTGCACCCTCGCCGACGCCGTCACGCTCCTCGCCGGCAACGCCGACACGCCCGGGCCGCGGATCCCGCGCCATTGCGAGGCGGCCTGGGCCGCGGTCCGCCGCCATCTCGTCGAAAACCGGGGTCTCGACGCCCGATGGATCGCCGCCTGCAGGCGGCGGGGCCTCGTGGCCGCCGATGCCCGGAAAAACGCCGTCTTCATCGCCACCAATGCCGGACGCACCGTCACCGGCGCCGAAATCACCGGAACCGTCCGAACCGCCTCCGGTGGACGATATCGCGCCATGGCGCGCGGGTCGCGCAAAGACGGCGGAAGCTTCTGGCTGCCCGTCGATCGATCCCCGCCTCACACCGTCATGCTCACCGAGAGCGGCATCGATGCGCTCTCCGCCTTCGGACTCGCCGAATGCCGACAACCCGGAACCGTCATCCTGTCCACCACAGGCGTCACCCGCCGCGTCCCCGAATGGGTCGAGGCCTGGAAGCCGAAACGGATCCTCGTCGCCTTCGATGCCGATCCCGCCGGAGACCGCGCCGCCGAACGGCTCATCCGGAACGATCCAAGAGCCCGACGGATGCGGCCCCCAATCGACGGCGAGGACTGGAACGACAGCCTCAAGGCCCGCAGGACAGCCTTCCTTTCCAGGTAGCCCCCACCCCCGCGCGGCAGCGGCTGTGTCGCGAAAGCCCGGGGCCGAAGACCCCCAAATTACGCGATTACAGCAACATCAATCAGCGTGAAGACGCTCACGCTTGGACAATCCTGATCAGTGGGGGTATTCCATTCCTCCTGTGTGTATATTGGCATAAACACATCATAGGGCAGGATCGGGCCGATCGTACGCATGGTTTTGTGGTTCACGCTGAAAACAGACCGCAGGAATCAAATTTTCTGGAATTGGTTTTACGTCATCCGCGGTCTCGTCGGTCGTCACCCTTGTCGTGCGATGATGCGTTCTGTTTCCACTGAACCGACGAACCCAATACGGGTATTGTACTTGTAGCACAAGTGCCGTCGGAATCTGCAGCGCACCAAGGCTGAGCCAGTGGCGCCAGTGCCGGTGAAAATATTCACAACACCCCGGGGGAAAAGTCCCTTTGTACGATTTGCCGAGCCGGAGGCTCGACAGCGGCACCCTTTTGGGGCATTTTGCAGACGAACGGCCACCTCGAAACAATCAACACCTTTTACTTCATGATGCTATCTGGAATATTATGTTCCTCGCTAGATCTTGGGATTTGCGACATTGAGCGTGACGAGCTCAGCCTTGGCATAAATTGTTCGGCGGTGCGCTCGATCATGCTTTTGGCAAATACATCTCGCAATCAGGCTAACCATGGGCATGAACAGACCGAAGCTGTGCTGCCACTGGACCAGTATGAAGTCGGATGTGGCAGAGCGATCGTCGTGTGTGCGACCGGCCATAGAGCGTGGAGCAATCCTCTTTGGTCACAGCAATCTCCCGGGTCTACCGCCAGTGGGAACTGAAGCTGTAACCTTGCCCGAAATTCACGGTGTCATCTCCGACCTCGACGGCGTCGTTTATCGCGGGGACACGCCAATCGACGACGCGGTCACCGCGATTCTAGACTGGATGGAGCACGGCGTGCGGGTGGCCTATGTTACCAACAACTCCACCGGTACGAGCGCGCACTTCGCCGCTAAACTGGGCCGCATGGGCATTCCCACCACGGCTGAAGATGTGGTGACGAGTGGTGAGGCCGCGGCCGATTTTGTGCGTGGTCGCTGGCCGAACGGTGCCACGGTGCACGTGGTGGGGTCAGACGCCCTGCGCGATACGCTGCGTGGGGTCGGCTGCGAAGTGACGACTGGTGAAGCGGACGCCGTCGTTGTCGGCCTGGACCGGGACTTCCACTACGACAAGCTGTCAAAAGCGGCCGACGCGATCCGTGCTGGTGCGTTTCTGATCGGCACCAATCCCGACCGCATGTATCCGATCCCCGGTGGCTACATCCCGGGCGCCGGTAGTATCCTCGCCGCGGTCGCCGCGGCCGCGGGTCTCGATGCGCCGCACGTCGTTGTAGGGAAGCCCGAGCCAACACTAGTCGAGATTGCGCGCTGGAAGCTGGGCACAGACGCTGAGCGCACGATCATGATCGGTGATCAGCTCGAGACCGATGTTGCGGCTGGCCGAAATGCCGGCCTCACGACGGTCCTCGTCAAAACCGGGGTCCTCAACCACCCGGATTTCGGCGAAGCGGCGGACTTCGAAGTCGACAGCCTCGCCGACCTGCACCTCGGAGGATCGTAACGGTCGCACCATTCTTGTCGATTCCACAACGCTCCAACCTAAAGCGGGAAACGAACGTGGCAGGCGGCTTGCCGATCTTTTTCAGGAAACTCTGCCAGCCCATCACGCGCCCTTCGCCACGACCGATTGCCAGCCGGGACTGGCCGACCACATCCTGGAGCCACTCCAGGAGTTGGGCATGAGGCTCACCAGGAACGAACGGCCCAATCCGGTCTGGACCTATGACTTCGCGCAGAACCGAACCTGCGATGGCAGTGCCTACCGTATGTTCAACATCCTCGATGAGTCTACCCGCGAAGTCCTGATGATCCGGGTCATGGTTCTTGCGGAATTGCAGTCAACCGAATTGAACGCTGCCACACCGTAGCCGCCGGCGACGGCATGGGTTAGGATCCGCTTCATACCCGTCAGTGGCACGTTAGAGAAACTCGCTCTCAATGAGCTCCGGCAGCTCTGCTACACTGGAGATTACGTGTGTATGCCGATACCGCCCCCAAGCCTCGACAGGTCTGGGCCCGCTGAGCACGCCAATGATGCCGCGGCATCCTGCGTTATAGCCTTCCAGCATATCTGCCGGCGTGTCCCCAATCTTGATCACTTCGTGCACATTCTGTACATCCAACACGCTCATGGCGTAGTAGATCATGAAGGGTGCCGGCCGGCCTCGTTCGCCGGGCACATGTTCGACATCGACAGCGACATCAACGAGTCCGTCCTTCACCCAGCCCAACCCGTCCATGATGGCAGTCGTGACGTCACGATGAAAGCCGGTGTCGGTGGCGACCTTGATGCCGTGGTCGTGACACCACTTGAACGTATCGACAGCCCCGGGCACCTCTCTGACCTCGTTGCGGTAGTGATTGATCATGATTTCCGTATACCGGTCGAAAATCGTCTTGGCTTCTTCAAGCGTTTCGGGATCTTTGACCTTTTCGAAATCCTCTATTTTGAGGTCCTTGCCCTGCGCCCTGGAAATTAGGAACTGATAGAGATGAATCTTATTGGTGCCCATATTGAGCAGTATCTCGTCGGGTGTGGTGTCCAGGTTGAACTCCACTGCTGCCTTGTACAGGCAATCCCGTACACCGGTATCGTCGTGGACGGTCGTACCAGAAAGATCGAACATCACCATGCTTACTTTGCCCATCAGGAGTCTCCTTTTGCAGCTTGAGGTCTTACTATTGGCCTGATTGCAGTACGGTTTTCTAACGCTTCGAGCGCGGAAGTGACGCCCTCGGCCGTCAGCGGAAAACTGGGTCCTGCAAGTTTCTCATAGGGGTACTTCGATCGGCTCTTGTGAACCAGGTCCATCGCACGTCCGAGGTATTTTGAATCATAGTTGTGAAGCCCCTTGATGGTCAGACACTTGATGATCACGTCACATGAATCAAGGGTGAAGCTGTCGTTCGGATAGACTGCCCCTTGCAACAGATACTTGCCACCGATGCGCAGCATTTTTGCGCCTGACGGTACCACCTTTGCAAAGCCACTGACCTCGACCACAAGGTCGGCACCGATGCCGCGCGTGAGGTCATAGACATTTTCAATCAACGTCTCATCTGTGCACCCGTCGGCGTTGATACAGAGATCCGCGCCGAATTCCTTTGCCAGCTCGAGGCGCTTGTTCAGGATGTCGATCATTATTACCTGTCCGGCGCCCTGTTCCTTGGCAAATGCGGCGGCGTAAAGGCCGAGCATCCCAGCCCCCTGGATGACAACGGTGTCGCCGGTTTGCATTTCGATTCCGTCAAGCCCGCCAGTTACCGTCGCTGCTGCGCACATCAGAGGCGAGGCTTCCTCATCCGCCATGTCGTTCGGGACCTTGAACACGCCAGTGCCCGGCTTGAGATAGACGTACTCGCCAAATGTGCCAATGAAGTACGGGGGCACGTCGCTCTTGTCGTGTCCGTATTTGAAGAGATTCTGGCACTTCTGTGGCAGATCCGTCATCCTGCAGTAATAGCAGTTGCCGCAGTTGGCCATGATCGACCAAGTGATTCTGTCCCCAGTGGACAGCGGGTTGCCGGCGGTATCTCTCGTAATATCGCGCCCTAGCCGCTCGATGATGCCGAGCCCTTCATGACCGAGCACAGATGGGGTCGGGAAAGGTCTGCGCCCGCGCCAGCTGTGCATGTCCGAGCCGCACACGGTAGCGATGCTCGTGCGGACAAGAATCGCACCCGGCTCCAGCTCTTCCGGTAATGGGAACTCTGCTGCCTCCAGTGGTTTGCCAACGCCCTTAAAGAGCACAACCTTGCCTGTTTGAGATGACATACTGCCTCCGATTGGATCAACTCGTTTTCGACGCCGGCTCGTCGCGCTAGAGCGGCACTGCCTTTTTTGGGGCGAATCCCCGACTTCGTATAATTCACGTCTCCGTTCTGCGCACGAGTTGGAGTGATGCACTGAGTGGCGAACCCGCCCCCAAAGGCACCCAGTGCCGGGTGGCGGGCGGACGCCGCGACTGCCCAATGGCCTTGTAGCTGTTGGCACAAGTTGTTTTTGGGGAATTCATGGAACTCGCACTGACTCGCCAAGTCTACTTGGTACCGCGTGTCTCGACCGCAGTACATCTTCCAGCGTCACGTGTACGGCCGGCGGATCGCCCAGCTTTGGGTAAACGGCGTCCGCCTCGGAAAAATCTTCGTCGCCGGTATAACTGCTGATCGTGATGACGCAGCGCATCCCGGCCCCCTTCGCTGCAAGGAGCCCGTTGCGACTGTCTTCGAGCACCACGCATTCTGCGGCGGCCAGTCCCAGTCGCTGCGCCGCGAGTTCGTAAATTGCGGGGTCCGGCTTCTTCCGCGACACGATGTCACCGGCGAAGATTGCTGCGAACCTTCTGTGACGCGCATCACCGAGCAAGCGCTCGACGATCAGCGTTACCGCGCGTTCATTCGAAGTGGAGCAGACCGCCAGCGTTAGACCAGCCGCAATCGCTTCATCGACCAGCCGCGCAATTCCGGACCGCAGCGGCAACTGACCGTCCTCGATAATCTGCATGAAGATATCGGTCTTGGACCTGTGCAGATCCCTGATGTATGCATCGCGGTTGTCGATGCCGACGGGCCAATCCGTATTGTCGAAGTAGTGGCGCATGCGTTCCTTGCCACCCGCGACTTTCAAAAGCTCACCGTACGACTCGATCCGCCACTCGATCCCCAGGTTTCTTGCTGCAAACGCGCGATTGAACGCCACACGGTGGCCGTCACGTTCGGTGTCGACGAGAACGCCGTCGCAGTCGAATAGAAGTGCCTTGATTTTGAAGTGCTCCCTAAAAAAACCGCTTGGCCGCCGGCATCACTCAGCCAGTATCATCGAGCCCTGCCCGCCGCCGCCGAACTGCTCGATCCGGTCGGCGAAAACAGCCAGGAGTGCCTCGTACTGCGCATCGATTACCCGAAGCGGTTCGTAGTCGTCCGGGTTGTCCCGGTGGTACGCGGCGAACCCGTCGATGAAGGCGTGTTTGAGCTGTGTAGAGATGTTGACCTTGGCACAGCCGCGAGCGATTGATTTCGCGAAAACGTTTGCGGTCAGCCCGGTGCCTCCATGCAAGGCCAACGGCTTGCCCGTACGCCGATGAATTTCCTCGATCCGGTCAAATGCAACGTTCGGTTCACCCGAGTAGTAGCCGTGCGCCGTGCCGATGGCGGGCGCGAACACCGCTAGGTCCAGATCGCGGCAGAATTGCACTGCCTCATCGACTTCCGTGAGATGGGCGTCGCGCGCATCCACAAAAATACCGTCCTCAACGCCGACGATCCGGCCCAATTCCGCCTCCACGCCCATCCCGGCTGCCGCCGCCATGGTTACGACTTCCCGGGACATGGCCAGATTCTCTTCGAATGGCAGGGCCGAGGCATCAATCATCACGTCGGTCCAGCCATAATCGATGCAGCCGCGAATTACGTCGAGATCCTGACAGTGGTCGAGGTGCAACGAAATCGGCACGCACGTGTCGGCAGCCAGTTCCTTGACCCATCCGGCGCAGGCCGCATGTCCCCAGTACTTAATGGTCTTCACAGAGGTTTGCAGAATCACCGGTGCGTCCAGCGCCACTGCGGCGTCAACCATGGCCCTTGCGGAATTGTAGTCAACCGGATTGAACGCTGCCACACCATAGGCACCTGCGACGGCATGCGGCAGGATCTGCTTCATACTTGTCAGTGGCATGGTAACAAACGGACCTGGAGTTATCAGTGAACGATCCCGGAGAATCTGACAATCGGAAAATTCGGATCGTCAGGGTCTGTCCGGCGCATTGCTTTGTGCAGCAAGATGATATCGTTCAGTTCGGCTTGGTTGCTAGCCATCTTCACGCCGCCAGTTCCATGTCCTCGCAGGGCTCGAATTCAATACAGGCTAGCATTCGGCGTGGTATCTGGTAAAATTGGAAAACGTGAGCATTCCATCGTTCTGATCAATGTATCAAAAGTGGCTCGAAGCGTTCCATCATGTCGCGGCCGAGGGCAGCTTCACCCGTGCGGCGCAGAAACTGAACGTAGGGCAGCCGACCATTTCATCGCACGTGGGCAACCTGGAAGCGCGGTTCGGCGTCGAACTGTTTCACCGCAAGGGTCGATCCATCAGGCTGACTTCGGCGGGTCGGACCCTGCATCGCATCACCCACGACCTCCACGGCCACACACAGGAAGCCATCGCCTTTCTCGATGCGGCCAAGAATCTCGAGATTGGCGAACTCAGATTTAGTGCGGTCGGTCCCTATGATGTCATGGAACTTCTCGTAGCCTTTCGCGAGCAACGTCCCAGCATCAAGTGCTCCGTTCGCCTTGGACTTATCGAGGATGTCATTTACGATTTGCAGGAGTTCAAGGCCGACATCGGATTTGTCGGACGCGACTGCACCAGCGACACCATTCATTCGGTGTTCTACAACCGGCACAGGATTTTCGTGGTCGTCAACCGGCGACACAGGCTGGCGCGGCGACGCAATGTTCGCCTGAAGGAACTGGAGGGCGAGGACATGATCGTCCGCACCGCCAGTTCCACCACTCAGGAGGCCTTCAACAGCGCAGCGACCACGCGAGGCGTGACGCTGGAACCGGTCTTTGAGATCGAGAGCCGAGAGGGTCTCCGTGAAGCGATCATCCGCGGGCTGGGCATCGGCGTCATTTCTGAGACGGAGTTCGCGCCGCATCCAGAACTGCGACCGCTATTGGTCACGGATTCAGAGATGTTTACTCACGCCTATATCATCTGCCTGAAATCGCGCCGCAACCGGCCATTGATCCAGGATTTCCTGCAGCTTGCCAATTCGATTGTAGAGGATTGGGAGAAGTAACCACGCCGCTTCCGCGCCTGTTTGTGCTTGGCAGGCAACCACAGCTCGCGTCCGGGCTGATACGCTTTCGGCAACCCGGGCCAAGACTAGGATGAAGAGCAGGGTTGCCTTTTGATCTGGCTCCTGCAGGTGGTCCAGTTTGATTGTTGGTGGAAGAGCGGCCTGTGATCCATCGGCGAAGCTTTCTGGAGCGGGCGGTCGGTATCCCAGGTCGCTATGTGGCCTGACGGTGTTGTAGTGGCGCCGCCATTCTTCGATGATGATCTGGGCCTCCTTCAGGGAGTAGAAGATCTCGCCATTGAGGAGTTCGTCCGGGGAGCAGGCGTTGAAGCTTGCGCAGTAGTCGTTTTCTCAGGGTGAGCCTGGCTCGATGTTGGCCGTCTTTGCACCGACGGCGCCAATCCAGTCTTGAACCTTCCGAGCGATGATCTCTGGGCGGTGACACCTTCGGAATGACGCGCTGACCTCGGCCATCCGGAGTTCGGCCAGAACCGTGAACGCCGTCAAGACATTGACGCCGCGCAGGCTGATCATCGCCTCCACCACCGGACGCAGCGGCCAGGTGGCGACGGCCGATCGGATCTCCTTTTCCAGACGGGTTCGGGCCAGCAGGGTGGCGGAGAGACCAGTAGTGCCGCGGAAGCCGGGTAATGCCGGCGGAGGGAAGGGGCCTCATGTGTGGAGAGACGCGGGAAGGATGAATGCCTGCGGGAGTGGGTGCAGCGAGACTGGCTGCTGAACTAGCGGGTGGAAGTCCCGCCGGCGCAATTCTCAGTTTGGCGCCGTAGTCA